>MKGP02000008.1 GCA_001913845.2 Limnothrix sp. CACIAM 69d
AGGTTGTCTCTAAATCAGTACATATGGTTGACCTGACCATGGCATTATTTGCCAAATTTCGGGTGAATGGCACGATTGATCTGCTACGCAACTGGCGCTTAGCATTACTGTCTTGAAGCTCTCAATTTCAGGATTTAATCGTTAGAGGATGTCTGAGAAGTATCTTTTGGCCTGTGCCAAACACCAATAGTTGCAGGGGCAAGGGGCTTAAGCCCCTTGTCTACATCGATTCCTGGGGCGTACAGAGTAGCAATTTTGGCTTTTCAGACATTTTCTTAGGAGATTGTTTGCAAATAAGTGGTTGGAAGTCAGGCGCTTTCAAGCACTTTCAAGCCACCTAACTTTCCTGCTTGACAGCACTTTCATGCCAATCCTTGAGGAGGGCATCGGACAAGGCCGAAAGACCCACAAAAATCAAAATCCCCAAGCCCGTCACCAACAACAATGCTGCAAACATTTTCGGAATTTGCAGATTGTAACTGGCAATCAGAATTTGATAGGCAATTCCTGATTTTGCGCCACCGGTTCCGGCCACAAATTCCGCCACCACGGCTCCAATGAGTGACAGTCCACCGCTGATTCGTAAGCCCCCTAAAAAGTAGGGCAACGCGCTGGGTAACCGGAGATAAATCAATCGTTGCCAAGGATTGGTGTTGTAGAGCTTGAAGAGGTTGGTTAGGTTGCGATCGACGCTGTTTAGCCCCAGGGTGGTGTTAGCGACAACTGGAAAAAAGGCCGCAATCCAGGCACAAAGCACTAATGCACCTAGGGTATTATCCTTGAGCCAAATCACAATCAGCGGCGCGATCGCCACCAAGGGTGTGGTTTGCAAAATCACCGCATAGGGAAACAGGCTTCGTTCAATCCACTTGTTCACCGTAAACAGCACGGAAATCCCTAGGCCAGAAACCGCCGCCGCCAAAAATGCAATGACCGTAATTTGCAGCGTCACCATCAAGGACGAAAACAGCTCATTCCAGTTTTCAAAGAGGGTTTGCAACACCAAACCAGGCCGAGGGAGTAGATAGGGTGGCAGTCCGGTGATTTGGACAAATAAATCCCAAGCCAACAGAAAAGCCAATCCCACCCCCAAGGGGGCCAACACGTCGGCGGAAAAAACGCGCTGAATGAGCGATCGCTTGGGAATTAGGGAAGAACGACTGCGGCTCATAGGCTTTCAATTTCGGGAATAATTCAGAAGATTCAGGATCAGGAGGGAATGCTCAGAACCGATCTTTCAGCGGTTTTTCAGCAGTTCTCAAGCAGTTTTTAAGGGATTGCTGGGCAGTTCTGGAATCATTTTAGGGAGTTTCCCAGCCATTCAAAACCAGAATTTTGCAGTCTAAGCTCAGTCAATGCTCAGTTGATTGCGAGTAAATTTGAGTCAATTGGGGCAAATTCGCAAAATTGACATTTGCACCATTCCCATTGACACCCTTACAAGGGCACCGTCGCACCCATTCCGAGGGCTAACGCCTCCGCCAACTGATAGCGATATTGACCAAAAATGGGAGATTGACGAAACGTTTCCGATCGGGGATAGGGTTCGGGAATGTCCAGCTCCGTGACGATCCGCCCGGGATTAACCCCCATCACTGCCACCCGCGTTGACAGATAAACCGCTTCATAGATGTTGTGGGTGACAAAAGCGATCGTCCAGCGCTTTTGATGCCACAGGTTCATCACGTCTTCATTCAGTTTGTTGCGAGTAATTTCATCCAGGGCCCCAAAGGGTTCATCCATCAACAACACCTTGGGTTGGGTGACGATCGCCCGGGCGATCGAAACCCGCATTTTCATCCCGCCGGACAGTTGCCGGGGGAAGGATTTTTCAAACCCCTGTAGCCCCACCAGCTCGATCGCCTCCGCCACGCGGTCTTCGCTGGCCGATCGGGAAATTCCCGCCAACTTCAATGGCAACCGAATATTTTCTTGCACTGTCGCCCAAGGCAACAGGGCAGAATCTTGGAACACAAAGGCCAAATTCCGGCGAGCGTCCGGCATCTGCCAAGTCAAATCTCCTTGGGTGGGACTGCTCAGACCCGCAATCAAGCTCAAAATGGTGCTTTTCCCACAGCCGGAGGGCCCCACCAAGCTCAAAAACTCACCCTCATGGATGGTGAGGGACACGTCTTGCAGGGCAACGGTTCCTGTGGAAAAGGCCTTGGTGACGTTGCTCAGGGAAATGGCGGGTTTCAAGGTCGATCGCACTGGAGGAACGGTGGAACTCACGGGGCAGACACTCAAAAACAAACTTCAGCGCTGTTAACCAGCATGGTTGGCTCCTGCTGTTCACCAGAACGCGGCCAACGACCGCTCAGCACGGCTGTTAACCATTGTAGCGGCTTGCTTTGACCCGTCTGGGAAGCTAATGAGCGCGAATCGGTTCCTCCCGAACCACCCAAACTCCCCTTACCCGGCCGGTGGACGACGGGGCCGCGGTGGGCGCGGGGGCAACTCTTCGTAATCCACCACCACTTCATCGGGCAAATTGGCCCCGTCGAGTTTGACCGTGCGCGAGGGGGTGGGTCGGGGGCGGGGTGGTCTGGGGGCGATCGGTGCTGAATTGTCCGGCTTTGTGGCAGCGGGCGACGGTGAATCCGCCGCTGCATTGGCAGGCGTTACGGGATTTGCACTGGGGACAGAATTGGGATTGGGGGCAGGGGATGGGTTTTCCAGGGCCTGACGATATTTCTTGCGCACGTAAACGGGTTTGGAACCCTCGGGCACAGGCTCAGGGGAGGGAGCAGGCGACGGCGTAGTCTGGGTTGGGGGCGAACCTTCCGGCGGTTGACGATATTTCTTGCGCACATAAACCGGTTGCCCTGTGCTTTGCCCTTCGCTGCCTGTGGTGGTGCTCACCGGAGCAGGCGGCGCGGCCGCGGCGTTGGTCGGGGGTGGCGTTGGGCTGGGCGTTGGTTTGGAGGCTGGGTTGGACGTTGGCGTGGGCGTTGGGTTGGGCGTTGGGGCAGGACTGCCGCCGGGCGATCGGGACGCTCGCAGGTTGGCCAATTGGCCCTGGATCTGGAGCCAAAGCACGATCCCCAAACCGGTGAGCGATTGGCGGAAGGCTTGCCAACCGGTCAAGTTAGGCTGGCTGGGGCGAAAGAGATTCAGCAACCCGGCCCAGCGATCGAACTGGGGCAACGCGGCAACGAGCACTTCATCGAGGCTCGATCGCGCCACTTGTTCGCGCAATACCAAGGTTTGCCACCCTTGCCAGGCGATCAGCCCCACCACCACCCCTTGGCTGAGCAGCACGGCCCCATGCAGTTGACCACTGCAAACCCACAACACGAGGGCATAAAACAGGCCAAAGCTGCTCCAAATCACGTCACTACGCCGTGACAGGATCGGAAACCGCAGGGCGATCGCGTAGAGCAACAGGCTCCCGATCGCCACTAAAATCGCCAATCCATACGCCAACATCCCGTCTTTATTCCCCCGTGGATCACGCTAGAAACGATCGCTCTCTTGGGCCGGAACCACGCCGGGCTGATTCAAGAACAGGTTCCCCGCCGAGTCGTTTTGATAAACACAGTCCACTCGGGGTTTGCTGTCAATGCTGCCGGTGAACGCAAAGGTATTCATCCGGTTTTTGCATTCGGAAACCTGCTTATCTGTCACCACGCCCCGTTGTTGCAGCACGGCCCAGTTGTTGCTGCGCATGACGCAACCGGGCTGCATTTCCGGTTGGGACACGTAAACACTGAAGGGGCTGAGGGTCACGAAAATGCGTGCATTCATGGAAATGGCGCTGGCTCCAAATTGGGCACAAAGTTCCGGGTTAGGAGCCGCCCGATCGATAAATTCCCGCGAAGCCACATTTTGCGGATCAACACTGGCCGAAGAGCTGAACCCAATGCCCACGCCCATCCCCAGGATGAACACGCCGGCCAAAATCGCCACCACCGTGTAGTTAAAGCCTTTTTTCTTGGGTGGTTCGGGCGATCGCCCTTCCGATCGCGGTTCGCGTTCCGCGTCGCGCCCGGCTGACTCGCGAGCGCTTCCCCGATAATCACTGCGATAACTGTCGCGATCGCGGTAGGGATCGCGGGCGGGTTGCCGTTTGCGGTTCATAGCCAATGGTTAATCACCGATAGGAATTTACTGATAATCAATCTGAATCTCAGTCTAGATTGATCCAGTCTGGATTGATGCATGGTTTGTGGATCTCGCGGGGCCCCGATCGGGATTTCCAACCCCAAAATTTCAACGAGTCTGGTATCCTGCAAGCGATCGCTTACCTACGAAAAAGCGCCCCACCGATGGGACGCTCGTGTGCAGAGGAGCGATAGTCGATCGTTTTGATGAGTCACATGCGAGTCTAACATGGGAGTCAGACCCCTCTGGGCCGGAATTGTTAACCGGTTTGGGGTTGATTTTGATTGCCCATTCTTGCCTATTTTTGGGCGATCGCCAGATGGGATCGCAGATCCAAAAGCTTCTGCCAGGCCAATCCTTGATCCAAGATGGTGGCCGCCTGAGCCAAGTAATTCTTCAGTGGCGTTCGATCGGTGAAGTCAGTGGGGCGATCGGAACCAGCGCTGCTCAATCGCCAAAGATAAAAACCCGCATTCCAAATCACACTGGTGCGCCAGGGGTGATCTTGACCATGACTCCCTTGGAACAGGGAACTCAGGTTTTCAGCCCATTCAGCGGCCGTCCCCAGGGGCAGATTGCCTTGGCTATATCCCAAATCCCAGGGATTGAGACAGAGGCGATCGAACCGGCCCGGCTGCCCCAGTCCCGTGATCACGGTTCGATCGTGCGGCAAATCGGGACTGCCTTCGAGGCCCTTGACCGTGGTGAAAGACTCAATTTGATGCAGCGCCAAGGCATCACGCATCATCTGTTCCGTGGGCGGATGCACAAACCCCATCACCCGATGTTGGGGCCCTTGGTAGGGCGACCACAACAGCTCCAGGGTGGCCAGGGGCGGCCGTTTGCCAATTTCATCGCGGTAGGCCGCCAAGGGCACGGTTTCGGGAAAATGCTTCGGCACATAGCAGTAGGTTAACCCCTGCTCTGCCAAGCACCGTTCCACCTGCTCCCAACTCACCTGAGTCCAATCCAAACCCAAGGCCTGCCATAGTTCCGTGAGGGTGAGGCCATATTTCGTGGCCATGCGATCGCCCCCATGGAACAGCAAGGGAAACCCCGCCGCCGCCAGGATCAGCCCCGTGGCGATGCCCAAAGGGGCCGTGCGTGATCGCCCGTCATAGGGAATCCCAAAGCTGACCAAGGGCCGATCGAGGGCGATCGGCCCCAAGCGTGGCCCCAACTCAGCGTAAGCATCCAACATGCCCGCCAACTCTTCCCCCGTGGGCCGCTTAATCCGATGGGCAATCAGAAACGCACCAATTTGGGCTGGGGTGGCCGCCTGGGTCAACATCAGTCGCATGGCTTCGGCGGCCTGCGATCGATCCAAATTTTTGCCTGTGTGGGGCCCGCTGCCGATGGTTTTCAGCAGCTCGCGGAAGACTTTGCTCATGGGAAACGGCAGGTTACTTGCGGGTGATTGAAGGTGGTTCAGCGGAGTTTGGCGGGAGAGGCGGTCGGGGCCTTGGCAGTCCGGGGCGTATTATCAAGGGCGATCGAGAGATTAGCAAACTCCCTTGGTGGCCGATGTAGCCTGTTGCGTGCTTTTGGCTGAAGCCGAATTGGCCTGAACCGGGCCCATCAGCCGCCACCGTCGCCAAAACTGTCCCGATCAGCCCCTTTGACCCGGAATCAGGCCCAACCTCACCGTCAGAATGATTAGGGATGGGGAATTGCCTCAAGCATCCCAGCAGTGATACATTCCGGCTCAATTCCTTTCTCGATCGCGTTCCACGCCGCAGCCTATGCAAGCTCCGATCGCGTCTCCTGTCATGCGCCATAACGCCGTGGTGACTCCATTTCGGCCCAAGCAACCGCAACCCCTCCGCATCATTGCCATGGGCGACAGTGTGATTTATGGCTACGGCGATCTCAGTGGCGGCGGTTGGGTTGAACGGTTGCGCCGCCAGTGGATGGCTCCCGACTCAGCCGGCCATGTGATTTATAACTTGGGTGTTCGGGGCGACAAGGTGAGCCAAGTGAGCGATCGACTGGAGTTGGAATTTCGGAGCCGGGGCGAGTTGCGCAATCGCCTGCCCGATCGCCTGATCCTTTCCGTGGGCACCAATGATTCGCCGCGAGTGGGCCGGGCCGACGGCAAAACCATGACCCCCATTGAAATTTTTGGGCCCCAAGTGGAAGCCTTGCTCGATCGGGCCCAGGGTCTCTGCCCCGTTTTGTTTGTGGGCATGATTCCCGTTAACCCCAGCAAAATGCCCTTCCTAGAGTGTTTGTATTACAACCACGCCGACCAGTACCAATATAAAGAGGTGATCCGTCGGGCCTGTGAGGCGCGGCGGATTCCGTTTTTAGACTGTTTTGAATTGTGGCTCGCACGCGGGGCTTCCTGGGTTGAACAGCGCCTCGGCTCCGATGGTTTGCACCCCAATGATTTGGGCTATGAAAGTCTCCTGGCGGATGTGACCGCATGGCAACCGATCGCCCAACTTGCCGTCACGGACACCAAGCCGATCGCCTAGAAAATGCCGTAGATCCCTGAATTTCCGATTATCCAGAAGAGATTGGACAAGTATTTTGAGTCCCTTCCCCAGCGCTAACTATCATGGGGTCAGAAACTTCAATTTCTTGTCTATGTTGCTCTGTAAATTTGGCTCAGTTTCCCGTTCCTGTGCCACGGAAAATCGCGTTTCGATATAGGGCAGCTCGATCATAAAACAACTGCCCACAGTCACCTCACTGGTCACCCCCACACGACCACCGTGAAGTTCCACAATCCGCTTCACCAGGGCCAAACCCAGACCCGTTCCCTCATATTTACGATTGAGGGCACTGTCAATTTGCACAAACGGCTGAAAAAGACGCTTGATATCTTCTTGCGCAATCCCAATTCCCGTATCAGTGATCGAAATTCGCACAAAATATTTTTGTAATTCTCCATTCTTTTCTGCCTCATCTTCATCCTCGCCTTCTTCCTTTTGGCAAGTCACTTCTAGGGTGATACATCCGCCTTCTGGCGTAAATTTAAAGGCATTACTGAGCAAATTCAACAAAACTTGGCGAATACGACGCTCATCAATATATAAATCTGGCAAATTAGGCGATAGATTGGTTTTCAATTGAATATTCTTTTGTTCGGCTTGGGGCTGAATGAATGCCAAGCTTGATGCGCAAAGCGGCCCGATCGCAACGGTCGTGCAATTCAGCTCCAAAAACTCCGACTCGATCTTGGCAATATCCAAAATATCGTTAATTAGATCCAAAAGATGCGCACCGCTTTTTTCAATATTTTCCAAGGCTTTATATTGTTGCTTATTAACTCCACCAAAGATACCCTCTTGCAAAATTTCCGCCACTCCCAAAATCGTATTTAACGGAGTACGGAGTTCGTGGCTCATGGTTGCCAGAAAATTATCTTTCAGTCGATTCGACTGCGCGAGTTGATTGTTGGCTGTTTGCAACTTGCGTAGCAGGGTTTGCTGCTGATTAACCATATTGAAAAAGACATCAGACAAATGGCTAATTTCATCCCCTGAATTGTTGATATCGCTATGATTCCCGATCGTGCGATCGCAAACATCTAAAATGGGTTGCAAACGACGATTTAAAAGTCGAATAAATAACCAGACAACCAAGAGCAAGAAGATGGCTGCAATGACTGTGGCGCTAATGGCTCCTAATAAAGCAGGTTTAGCAACAGTCTCATAGGGAATCGCTTCCAACATCACCCATTGAGTTCTGGGAACTATTTGATAAACCCAATAGATTGAATCAGATTCAAAATGTGATTTTTCAATGCCTTGACTAATTTGGTAACGAACTTGTTCCCAAATAGGTTTTAGGGATGGAATGGATGAAATATTGGCCAATTGAGCAGCCTTGCGAGGATCAAGAGAATAGCTCAATAGTTGTCCATTTTTTGTGACTAGGGCGTAGTAGCCACTGTTATTGAACGAAAGATCATCTTGACTTAAATTCAGATCACTAGCATCAATGTCTTTATTAAGATCATCAATATTAATATCTCCGTTCATCACAGCAATCAACTGACCTTTTTGATTTCGGATCGTTCCTGAAAAAGTCATGAGTGCAATGGGATAATTATCATTCATATAAGGCTTTGACCAAAGATAGCGATCGGCCTTAACTGCATCTTTAAAATATTGCATCTTGGGGTATTGATCTACTGCCCATAGATCAACCAACGTGAATTTAGGATTTCGAGCAAGGGTAACCCCGCGATCGGGAATAGATTCTTCAATATAGGGCCCAAACCACTCACGATCGACCAACCCCCTAGGGAACTGCATCACCCCAAATCCGGTGATCAGTTTAGGACGAGCTGACATAAATGAAAGTACTAATTTTTCATAGGCCTCGGGCGATCGCACACCACTATCGTGCAAGAAAATTGTTGCAGAAACCAAACTCTTTAAGAAAGTTTCACCACTGAGCAGCTCCGCATCGAGATGCCGAACCTTATTATCTGTTTCCGAAGTTAGTTGCAAAATCCGAACGGATTTCAGCTCACTATAAAATAAATACCCTAAGCTGCCGAGACCAATGGAAGCAGCAGAAATCACCGCCACAAACAAGCGAGTGCCGATCGAACGAAGTCCAAATTTCATTGATTTAGCCGGAACGGTTAGACCGTTTTGGGTTGAATGGCTTGTCATTGCTTAGCCCAGTAGCCTCAGTAGTGGACTGTGCAAAGTATAAAGAAGCACCTCTTTAACTAAAGAAAACCTAGTTTGAAACGCTAGTTAAGGCATGTGGCAAAATCACGAGGTATAAAAACATAATTGAATCCTAAATTTATGGATGCCAAATTTTTAAATTAGACTGAGAAAGATACAATAAATCTAACAGCAGTTAAAGTTTTTGCCCATAATTAATTAACTGTTGAATGACCTAATCAACAGCTCATCTTCAGCCCGCTCTTGGTTGCCCAGCCGATACCCACAGCCCTCGTCTGCTGACTTTGGATGGTGGGCAAATTTTGGGGTGTTTTGCGTAATGCTTTTCCGGCCGTTCCCGCTCAGTCCTCGCCCTCGGCCTCTTTAGGAGCCAACTCCCCGATCGCCCGGCCCAAATACACCTCAACAAAGGCCCGCGCCGCTTTCGGGTTCAACTGCTCCAGTGCATCCACGATCGCCGGAACCGATTCCGCCGTCGGGTCGCGTGTTTCCGCGAACCAATGGCTAATAGTGGCGCGATTGATGCCCATGCTCACCGCCAATCGATTTTGGGCGATGTTGTACTGCTGCAATGTTTTGCGTAGTGCTTTCCCGGCTTTTCCCATTCAGTTTTCTCGCCCAAATTGCTTGGGTGACAGTTCCCCGATCGCCCGGTCTAAGTAAGCCTCGACAAAGGTTCGAGCTGCCGCAGGATTTAACTGCTCTAGGGCATCCACAATGGCCGGAATTGCCTCTGCCGTCGGGTCGCGCGTTTCCGCCACCCAATGGCTCATCGTGCCGCGCGCAATTCCCATCGTCACGGCTAAACGATTTTGCGTGAGGTTGTGCTGCTGTAGCGTTTCGCGTAATGCTTTCCCGGCTTTTCCCATGCCGCTCATGGTGTCAAACTCGGGAAATCGCGTAAAGGTTGCGAGTTGACAACTTGATCGATTACAGTGGTTTTGTTGTCAATTCGCAGCATTTAATCGATATGACTACCCCAACCAATGGCGATCGCCCTATTCTGGAACGCCTGAACCGCCTGGACGATCGCTGCAATCGGATCATCCTCGTGGGTCAAGGCGAGTGGGTCGATCGCCTAATCAAGAGCCTGCACCTCTGCGGCATCGGCGAAACCATCCTTTGGAGTCCCGCCGTCCCCACTGGTCAGCCCGATCAAGTCGTCCGCATCCTGTCCCGATCGCGCCTCTAACCCCCGTAGCCAAAACAGACAGCGCCCCGCGATCGCCTGGTTGTAAAATGAGCGCTGTCTGAATTGCTTCTTCAGAGCATTGCTAGTCGCAAAAAAGACAGTGAACCTGTTAGGCTAACCAGCAGTACTATGTTAGTGGTCAAAAATACCACTTGACTTTCAAGCAACTTAGTACAAACAAATAATAGTATCAATGTACTTTTTCTATGATGAATTCACTAATTATTGAAAAATTCAAACTATTCGATTACCTAGAAATCAAGAAACTCAGCCGAATTAATTTAATCGTCGGAAAAAACAATGTTGGAAAAAGTACTTTACTAGAAGCCCTAAAGCTTTATGCATCCAACGCCTCTGTCAATGAACTATTGGCAATTCTGGAAGACCGAGGCGAAATCTGGAAAAGTGAAGCATTCCCACTAGAGAAACAGTTAGCCGGTCACTTCCTCAGAAATTTATTTTTTGGTCGCAATATTCCTGATGTAGGAGCCAGAGGTATTGTGATTGGCCCTGCCGATCACCAAATTCGCATTTCTACGGCCTCCCGAAAATATACTCAAACAAAACTTGAATTTGGAGTTCCAACTCTTGACGATATCGAAGATCCTATAGAAGTAGTAACATTTCTATTTCTTGAGCAAAATAATAAACGACAAACAATTCTCAGACTAGATCAGGGGCTTGCAGAAGCCCGAAGAAGATATCTCGCAAAAGTGTATTCTGCAGGGGAAGATGAAATCAACTATGCCCATCAAAGTGTTTCAACTAAAAAGACATCTAGTCGAGTTCTAGACAACTTGTGGAATCTAAAGCGCTTGTCTTTGGGTGATGAGGTGATCAATGCACTGCAACTTATTGATCATAAAATTTCCGGAATTACTTTCATTGACGACAATAGCTCTTCCCAAGAAAGAATTGGCTTAGTACAAATTGAGGGATCAGACGATCTCGTACCCTTAAAAAGTATGGGAGATGGGATTAATCGACTCTTTGAAATTAGTGTGGCGCTGATTAATGCTCAAAATGGTTTGTTGCTGATTGATGAATTTGAAAATGGACTGCATTGGACAGTTCAGCCTCGTATTTGGGACATTATTTTTCAATTGGCAGAACGTCTTAATGTTCAGGTTTTTGCAACAACCCATAGTCGTGATTGTGTGCAAGGCTTTGAGGCTGCATGGAAAAAGTATCCCAAGTTAGGATCCTACATTCGCCTAGATCAGAAAAATATAGGCATTCGAGCAACCGAATATACACTCGAAACCTTGAGTGATTCTCTGGAAATGGATATTGAAACTCGGTAATCGAAAAATGCCCATCGTTTTTCAACAAGATCGAAAGAGAAATAAACAAAGAAATTGGTCACCCAAAGTTTTGCTAGTTGAAGGGCCCGATGATTGCCATGTCATTGCGAGCCTCAGTCAAGCCCATAAAATCCCTGATGTCTTTGATATTTGTGATTGTGGTGGATCACCGGAAGTGATTAAGCAGCTCAATGCACTGATTGCTCAATCAGATCCTCCCAAAATCATTGGAATTGTGATCGATGCTGATGATCCGTCCTTGGATCAGAAATGGACTAGCATTCGAGACAAGCTACGGAACAATCATGGATATCAGCTTCCCATCAAACCTGTGGTTGAGGGCACTTTGATCAGGGGTAATAATGATCTCCCTGATCTAGGGTTTTGGTTGATGCCCAACAACCAAGTAACTGGCAAGTTAGAAAGCTTCTGTGCCGAATTAGCCGATCCAGCTTCGCTAGCATTTTCAAAACATTGCGTTGCTGCGGCCCAAGAGCAAAACCTGACAACCTTCAAACCAGTTGACCTAGAAAAAGCGATTATCCATACCTATTTAGCGTGGCAGGATGAGCCGGGATATCCCTTAGGGAAAGCAATTACGGCCCAATCGTTGCGCCCTGAGACTCCAATTGCTCGTGAATTTACGAATTGGCTAACGCGCTTATTTGTCACCGATTCATAGCCCTACCAAATTCAGGTGATCGCCCCTGAGGGTAGGTTTATACTGCATCCCCGCGCTCGTGACCCGAACAGCACTGGTCGATCGAGGCGATCGGGGTAGGTTTGCTGAAAGTATGCCCGCAGTTGATGGGTGATGGGAATCAGTGCTGCTGGTAAATCGGGGGCTTCCATGGGATTAGCGGGGCGATCGCTTTGATAATATCGGTATAGACCAATTGATCTAGAGACTCTTTCTTATAGCAGTTTTTATGATAGGTTAATGTATGATCGCCCACTGCACTCGTTAGACTTAATATTTTGAAGTTTTAATTCTATGCCTCCAAGAAATTTCTGTGATATTGACTCAAAATATTATCTTTTCGGAAAATCAGATACTCCTGAAGAGAAAGTTCGTCAATGGATGATCTTTGAACTGCTAGCGGTCTACAACGTGCCAGTTCAGGCAATTTCAATAGAGTCGCCTGTAAAAGTGGGTACGAGATCACATTATGCCGATATTCTCATTCTCAAGGAATATCGACCATGGGCTGTTATCGAGTGCAAGAGGCAGGAAGACAGTGATATATCTAGCGGAATTCAGCAGGCAGTAAGCTATGCCAGTTGCTTACAAGCAGAGTTTGCTGCTTTTACAAATGGCACAGATTGGCTAGTAAAACGCTTCCATGCTGGTCAATGGTTTTCAGTACCTGATTTTCCAAGTTATAGTGCCAGAAATCATTCTAGAGTTAAATTAAGACAATTATCTTCATCCTATAGAGGGCTTTTTCTGCTTGTGCGATGGATTCACCAACATTCAAGCAACTTAGAATCACGAGATTTTTTACTGACTGCTTTAGAAAGGTTTGCTGATCAACTACCCCTTATATTTGATAGCAATTCGATGCTTCTTTGGTCGAATTTTCTAGGCGATTTTATAAAATTTTTCAAGGAACCCGGGTGGAGTCGTTGCGAAAATTCATCAGGCTTTGCACAAAATGAAGAAGGATATAAAGGATTTGTCAGATTATTTATATCTTTAACTAGGTACTATGAAAAAATTGATATGAGATTCAATTTTGAATTTCTAAATATTCCCGCTGTACGCCTCTCATCTTGCTGTAGTTCTTCCTTGGATGAAATACTTGACTCCTATCATCGTGATCCTGGTTTGATCGGAGAAATTTCTGATCTTTTTACACTATATATCGATACGCTCAATAAGCGCTACGAAGATCTACCTGGTCTTGAGCCAATCCTGATTAAGTTAATCCATTACTTGACACGTCATTTTTATTTTGAAATGTCCTGCGCACAGAAGATTCCTATTCCAAACGCCGACATCAAGCTAAATCTAATTTTAATAGAGTTGATAAAGTTTATCTTTGAAGATCATTTTTGCGTTTCTATTCCATGTCTTCTTGAAGAAAAAGAGTCTGGGGACTGGGAATCAATCTATGAAGACTTAGGTGAAGAAATATAACGAAGCAAGTAAATGGAATTCCCATTCTGACTGCCTTGCGCTAGGTATTTTTGTCAATCGCCCCTGAGGTTGGGAGCGGGCCCGCCGATCGCCTCGGTTGTACAATTAGGGCGCTTTCTGAATCGCGCCACCAAAGCCGTGTCAACCCCCGAAACCGTTCTCGAATCCGCACCCTTCCCGATCGCTGAAATCACCGCCGAAGGCATCAAGCCCGATGAATACGTCGATATTGTGAATCGACTGGGCCGCCACCCCAACAAAGCCGAACTGGGGATGTTTGGCGTGATGTGGTCGGAACACTGCTGCTACAAGAATTCTCGCCCCCTGCTCAGCCAATTTCCCACCAGCGGCCCGCGCATCCTCGTGGGCCCCGGCGAAAACGCTGGCGTGGTGGATCTGGGCGATGGGCTGCACCTGGCCTTCAAGATCGAATCCCACAACCACCCGTCCGCCGTGGAACCCTTCCAGGGAGCGGCGACCGGTGTGGGCGGCATCCTGCGGGACATTTTTACGATGGGGGCCCGCCCGATCGCCATTCTCAATGCCTTGCGGTTTGGCTCCCTGGATGACGCACGTAACCGCCGCCTGTTTGAAGGTGTGGTCGCTGGCATTTCCCACTACGGCAACTGCGTGGGCGTGCCGACCGTCGGCGGTGAGGTTTATTTTGACCCCGCCTACAGCGGCAACCCGCTGGTGAACGCCATGGCCCTGGGGCTGATGGAAACGCCGGAAATCGTCAAGGCGGGAGCCTATGGGATTGGCAACCCGGTGCTGTACGTGGGGTCAACGACCGGCCGCGACGGCATGGGCGGGGCCAGCTTTGCCAGCGCGGAGCTGACCGATGAGTCGATGGACGATCGCCCGGCCGTGCAAGTGGGTGATCCGTTCCTGGAAAAATCCCTGATTGAAGCCTGTCTCGAAGCCTTCAAAACCGGCGCAGTGGCGGCGGCCCAGGACATGGGCGCGGCGGGCATCACCTGCTCCACGGCGGAAATGGCAGCCAAGGGCGGCGTGGGCATCGATTTGGATCTGGACAAAATCCCTGTGCGCGAGTCGGGGATGGTTCCCTACGAATATCTGCTGTCGGAATCCCAGGAGCGGATGTTGTTTGTGGCCCACAAGGGCCGCGAACAGGAATTGATCGACATCTTCCACCGTTGGGGTCTGCAAGCGGTGGTAGCCGGGGAAGTGATCGAAGAGTCGATCGTCCGGATTCGTTTCCAGGGTGGGATCGCGGCGGAAATTCCGGCCACAGCCCTGGCGGACAATACCCCGATCTATCGGCGGGAACTGCTGGCGGAAGCACCGGCTTACGCGCAACAGGCCTGGGCTTGGTCGCCGGACTCGCTGCCTGCTTGTTCCGTGACGGGATTAGCCGATCGCCCCTGGAGCGAGGTGCTGCAAAGCCTGCTGGAAACTCCCTCGATCGCCTCGAAATCCTGGGTCTATCGTCAGTACGATCACCAGGTGCAAAACAACACAGTGATCGTCCCCGGTGGGGCCGATGCGGCCGTGGTGCGGCTGCGGCCCCAACTAGCCACGGACAACGGCATGCCGTTCACCAAGGGCGTGGCGGCCACGGTGGATTGCAACGCCCGCCATGTGTACCTCGACCCCTACCAGGGGGCTTTGGGTGTGGTGGCAGAAGCGGCTCGCAACCTGTCCTGCGTGGGGGCGGAACCGCTGGCCGTGACCGATAACCTCAACTTCGGTAGCCCCGAAAAGCCCGTGGGCTATTGGCAATTGGCGAATGCTTGCCAGGGTTTAGCCGATGCTTGCCGGGAACTGGGCACGCCGGTGACGGGTGGTAACGTGTCGCTCTACAACGAAACCCTGGATTCGGAAGGCAAGCCCCAGGCAATCTATCCCACGCCCGTGGTGGGCATGGTCGGGGCGATCGAGGACATCAACCAAATCGTTGGCCAGGGCTTCCAAGGCGCAGGCGATGCAATCTACCTGTTGGGCGCACAAGCTCCCGTCACCCTGGGCGCGTCGGATTATTTGGCGGCGATTCACAACACGATCGCCGGTCGGCCGCCCGTGGTGGAGTTCGATCGCGAACGAGCCGTGCAAGCCGCTTGCCGCAACGGGATTCGCCAGGGCTGGATTCGATCGGCCCACGACTGCGCCGAAGGTGGCCTAGCCGTCACCCTGGCCGAGTCCTGCATTAGCGGCAACCTGGGTGCAACGGTGACGATCGACCCCGGGAGCGATCGCTGGGATGCGGCCCTGTTTGGCGAAGGCGGCGCAAGGATCGTGGTGTCCGTGGCGGGCGATCGGGCGGCCGCATTTGAAGCCTGGTTGACGGAGCAGCTCGGGTCGGATTGGGCCAAGCTGGGAATCGTCGGGGGCGATCGGCTGGTGATCAACGCACCGGACGGCGCAACGGCCCTGGATGCAGTGCTGGCTAATCTGTCCGAAGGCTGGAGCGAGGCGATCGCCCGTCGCATGGAACGGTTGGTGTAGGGGCGATCGGCCGCACGCCCCTACTTGAAACCTACCGGAATTCTAGGTTTCTACCGGGCGATCGATGTTTCCCGGGGATTCGTCCTGAATTCGCCATCGCCACAGCCGATCGATTCCGCAACTTCTGTTACTGTTAAGGCGGGATCGTTAAGGGCTTGTTAACTTCCTGAGTCGCCGATCTTTTGGCTTCCAATCGCTGCACCAGGGATGACCTGGCTTAGGAACCGTTGCGCCAACCAGCCGCGCCAGCCTCACTTGACCACGATTCTGACCGTCTTTTTGCTAATTCACCCGCTCTTGCTGCTAGGAGTCATTGTCGCCCAATGTTTCCCTCCGAGTCTGAAGACCTGTTCGATCTGATGGGCGATCGGCCCGACAAACCCGAAGAAGCCTGTGGCGTTTTTGGGGTTTACGCGCCGGGCGAAAACATCGCCACCCTTGCTTATTTTGGCCTCTTTGCACTCCAGCACCGGGGGCAAGAATCGGCGGGGATTGCCACCTTTGATGGCTCAACGGTGCATGTCCACAAGGACATGGGCCTCGTTTCGCAAGTCTTCAACGAAAAAATCCTGCAAGAGCTACCGGGAAATTTGGCCGTGGGCCACACCCGCTACTCCACCACCGGATCGAGCCGGCGCGTCAATGCGCAACCGGCCGTGGTGAAAACGCGCTTGGGATCTTTGGCCCTGGCCCACAATGGCAACTTGGTGAACACAGCGGAACTACGGGATTCCTTGGCCGCCCGGAACTGTGAATTTGCCACCACCACGGACTCCGAGGCGATCGCGATCGCCATTGGCCAAGAGGTGGACAGCGGTTTGGGTTGGATGGAAGGGGCCATTCGGGCCTTCCAGCAATGCCAAGGGGCCTTCAGTTTGGTCATTGGTACTCCCGACGGCATGATCGGCACTCGCGACACCAACGGCGTACGGCCGCTGGTGATTGGCACGCTGCCCGGTGCGCCCGAGCGCTATGTTCTGGCTTCGGAAACCTGCGCCCTAGACATCATCGGCGCGGAATATCTGCGGGATGTGGAACCGGGGGAAATGGTTTGGATCACGAACGATGGTCTTGCCTCCTTCTTTTGGGCCACGCAGCCGGAGCCGAAATTGTGCGTTTTTGAGATGATCTATTTCGCTCGCCCAGACAGCAAGTTCCACAACGACAGCCTCTATAGCT
Source organism: Limnothrix sp. CACIAM 69d (assembly GCA_001913845.2). Classification (GTDB taxonomy): domain Bacteria; phylum Cyanobacteriota; class Cyanobacteriia; order CACIAM-69d; family CACIAM-69d; genus CACIAM-69d. The sequence goes on from MKGP02000008.1 coordinate 17,038, forward strand.
ATCGAATGCGGTTGGGACGACGCTTGGCGATCGAGACCCCGATCGATGCGGACATTGTGATTGCTGTGCCCGATTCCGGTGTTCCTGCCGCGATCGGCTATTCCCAAATTTCGGGCATCACCTACGCCGAAGGGTTGATCAAAAACCGCTACGTGGGCCGCACCTTCATTCAACCGACCCAAACCATGCGGGAGTCGGGAATTCGGATGAAGCTAAACCCGCTGCGGGATGTGCTCGCGGGCAAGCGAGTGGTGATTGTGGATGATTCGATCGTCCGGGGAACCACCAGCCGCAAGATCGTAAAAGCCTTGCGGGATGCGGGAGCCACGGAAGTTCACATGCGAATTTCCTCGCCGCCGGTCACCCATCCTTGCTTCTATGGCATCGACACCGATAACCAATCGCAATTGATTGCGGCCACCAAGTCCGTGCAAGAAATTGCCGATCAAATTGGTGTGGATACGCTGGCTTACCTGAGCGAGGAAGGGATGCTGGAAGCGACCCAAGATGCTACGCAGAATTTCTGTACGGCTTGTTTCAATGGTCGCTACCCAATTCCAGTGCCAGCCATGTTGAAGCGATCGAAGCTGATGTTGGAAAAGCTGGAACCGGCCACGGTGGGTTCCTGAACCACCAATGAATTAACTAAGGATTAACCAGCGGGGCGATCGAGAAGTTCGATCGCCCTTTTTTTGATGGTTTTGATAGTTTGGATTGTTTTGAGTTGGATTATTTCTAGTAGCGTGGCTGCCTTAATTCGCTGAGTTCAATCACATGGCTGTTACCGTCACCTGATCGTTAAGCAGCAAGGGGCTTAGGGCGTGTCGTCTCATGGTACTAGGGGGTTTGGGGTTCTCGATCGCCGGGTGAATTTTCCAAGGGCGGCAACTCCAGGGGGAGCAACTGCTGGGCCGGCGTGCGTATGTCAGTGGGTTGTTCAAAAAACAGCTCGATCGAGCTGTGAATTTTGGTTAGCACCGCCTCCGCCGTCGGATTTTCACGGGGGTTATAGCTCCCCACCAGCAACAAACTCAAGCGCGGGGTGACGGGAACCAGGGTGAACCAGGTGCGATCGAACTCTGGGCCCGCTTCTGGTTTTGTGTCTTTTGCCTCCGAAATCACTTGATCTGAAATCACCCGATCTAAAACCATTCGCACAGCCGATCGCCCGGCCAAGCGCAGGGTCGATCGCTCGGTTAAGGTCAATCCTGCCGCCTCTGCCCGGGTGGTTAAATCCGTTTCCGCCGCTTCCATGGATTGATCTAGCAGCACCAAATCCAACCGAATCAGCGATCGGGGCAGGGGTTTGAGCTGCAATCCCCGCGACGGGGCGATCGGCTCGCTATAGAACACCGAGTGATAATCCCGATGGAGCGGCATATTCCAATCGATCGGCAGTTCGATCGCCCAAAAGCCTTGGGGATGGCGCACTTTGCGATATTGATAACGCCAGTCCAAGGGCGTTTGGGGTGCTTGCACAACTGGCCCCGGCTCGGCCCCGGCTGGGGTCAGGATTCCACCCCACAGCCACCCCAGACAGCCCACCAACCCGATCGCTCGCCAACGCCAGCCACTCCGCACTCCTTTCACCATTCCCAAATCCCGACTACCGCCGAATCATCGCCCAAACGCTGTCCATTTGCCCCGATCGCGCGATCGATCGCTTCCCTAAAACTCCCCCTCGCCCCACCTCGCTTCAGGAATTCAACGCAGTCGATACCCGATCAGCCATCATTCCGCTAGGCCGGCCAGCGGTCGGTTATCTCGCCAGAGCCACCCCTGCTCCACAGGATAAGCTGGACGGTAGGCAAGCCAAGGCTTGCACGCTTTTGGATTTTGAGCCACTCCCTTTGCATTCAATTTGCATTCAAACCGTATTGATTTGATCTCGAATCAAGACTGAATCAAGACCGAATCAGTACCGCGTCAACATCGCGTCAACGGCGTTCCAGAACCATGAGTTTAGGTGATCAGTGGAATCGACTGACGGGCAAAAGCCGCTTCGTCGTCACCCGCATTTTTGTGCATCTAGCTGGGTCAGAAGTGGCCCCCTCGCTGGGCAAGCTCAACCAAATTGCGCGGGAGGCGATCGAAGCGGAAGGGGACTTGGACGTTTTGGGCCAGGGCCTGTCAGACCTTTGTGAAAGCCTGTTGCAATATCGAACCTATTGGCAGTCCGCCAGCAATGAGGGGGATGTGTTTTGGGATGAAGGAGAAGCGGGCGATCGGTTCAATGACCTATTCACCGACTCGGCGGCCCGCTATCTCAGCCAGCCTGACCTGGATTTGCCCAGTCAACTGGATGACGACCTGCTGACCCTTCCGGCCACGAGCAACCTGTTGGTGATGTTGACGGTGGGCTATGAAGGCGAAGTCCCCAGCCTCGAAACCAACCTGGCCGATTCTGAAGCCTTAGCAACGGGTCTCAAGGCCCTGGCAAACCTCCACTACAATCAAAAATTGCGGGCCGTGCAGGTACACTTTGCCCCCGCCCGTCTGGGAGATGAGCTAACGAATGATCAGCTCCTGCAAAATTTCCCAGAACTGATTCCGCTGTAGAAACTCCCGCTTCGGGGGTCTTTTGGAGGAATGCCGTCCCATCGGAATCACAATCCGAGGAATCAGGGTCGGTCTTTTTTAATCAATGCTCGCTTGTTGTTTTGGCTTGCTGTTTTGGGGCTGCGGCTTTTGGTTCGGCCGCCACCGAGCGATCGATTCGCTGCTGGCGGATTGCAGACTTGGCCCATTGCTGGCTTGGCCCACAGGACTCAGCTTCTTGGCCACCCAATGGCCTCAAGCGTGATTTTGTTGTTTTGAGATAGCCCTATGCTCCGAAAATTATTGGCTTTGGTACTGGCGATCGCGATCGCCTGGGTCACGATCACCGGCTCACCAACGGTGGTGCGGGCAGAAGCTTTGCCCAGCGCGATTGTGGCCGCCGCGCCCAGTGTTGCCAAATCCCTGCCCACGGGCGACTATCCAGTTCAGCAGGCCGCCTATGACGACGGCACGGGGGAATATGCCCTGATGCTGTTAAACACGCCCGCTGGTGCTTCGCCGGTTTTTCGTACCTCTGAGTTGCAGATGGCCCGGCTAGATGACGAGGCGATCGCCCAAGGGAAAAAGCCCTACTTGGCCGTGAAAGATGGTCAGCCCGTGCTGTACCTCAACGAAGACTTCAAAATCGAATATCTCCATAGCGAAACCGCTGTCCAAACCAATCCCCAAACGGGCGAGCAACAAACGGTGATTGTTCGCCGTGAGTCTAGCTTCTGGTCGCCTTTTGCGGGGGCGATCGCGGGTCAAGTGGTGGCGAATGCTCTGTTTGCGCCCCATTACGTATTGCCCCCGGCCTATCTGCCCGGTCGCCCCTTGGTGGGCTACGGCGGCTATGGTCGCAGCTACGGTGATGCCATCAGCAGCTATCAAAACCGCTACAACGCTGCCCCTGTGGCTGAGCGCAACCGCCAGCAGTTCCGCGCCACCGGCAATGTGGCTCGCAAGGCCACGGGTCTGAGCCGCCCGGCCGCCAACAACCGAGCCAAGGCCACTGGCTCCGGCTTTGGCAGCAGCACCTTCCGCAGCACCCCCAACCGTCGTGTGGCGGCTCCCCGGCCCCGCAGCAGCTTTGGCAGCAGCTTTGGGCGATCGCCCGTGCGGATGCGATCGAGCTTTGGCAGCTTCCGCCGTCGGTAGTCGATCTCAATCGATCCCCATTGGTTACCGCCCAATGAGCGGTAGCCTGCGGAGCGAATTCCAACAGAACTAGCCGTTTTGAGCAAGGCGATCGATTCCTGAAACAGGGGAGTCGATCGCTTTTTGATCCCTGACTTTTTCAAACTGGCTAACCGCATTGCTAACCCCTGGCAAAATGGCTAGCAAAATGAGCATCGATGCTGGGTTGCACGATGCAACAGCACCTCGTAGTGGCGATCGCGGATGTTGTAAGCCCCAAATCGTTCCAAGTGTGGGTTCATCATTTGGGCATCAAACAACAGAAAATCTCGACGGCGCAGATGCTCAACCAGCTTGACCATGGCCACCTTTGAGCCATCGGGAATTTGATAAAACATCGATTCGCCAATGAACGCTCCACCAATCACAATTCCCAAAATGCCGCCGGCCAGGTGGTCGCCCTGCCAGGTTTCAAAACTGTGGGCATAGCCAGCGCAATGGAGCGCCCAATAAATTTCCTTTAGCTCTTCTGAGATCCAAGTGGTGTCCCGATCGGCACAGCCTTCCACCACATCCCGAAATGCTCGATCGATCGCCACCGTAAACCGATTTTGATTTAGCGCTCGTCGCAGGGACTTGGGATATCGGAAGCGATCATCTAGCGGAATCAGCGTCCGTTCCCGGCTGCAATACCAGCCCAAATCGTTACCCGTTTCATCGGCCATTAAAAAATAGCCGCGCGAATAGCCAGCAATCAGCGCCGGAATATCGTATTGGGACATGCAGGAGTCGGTGGTGTTGCCCATCGGCCCTTGAAATAGCACAGTGGAGCCGATTCTAGCGCGATCGCCTGATCCCTATGCAACCAATCCTCTGAATCTCTGCAACTGATCAGCCAGCCAGCCTCAATTTAGATCTCCCCTGGGATATCCATTAACCGATCGATCAAAACCGATCAAAGTCGGTCAGAGATCAGTAGAAATTGATAGAAGTCGAAAAAATCAACGAAAATCAATCAAGATCACTAGAAATAACGAAAAATTACCCATTTAAAAGGTTCTTGACGATCCCAAGATTCACCATCATACAGCAGAGTTAGGCCAAAGAATTCGCACAGAAAATGGAGTCGATCGCGCAGTTAAGATTATTCAGAACTTGGAAATTTGACATCTACGTTGATGTAATAGCTTTTTGTGTTTTATTGTTTTAAGTTTTTGTATAAACTACGATCAACTTGTTACTATGCTGCAATTGAACGAAGAAGTTCAAAATAAGCTGAAAACCATAGCTCCTCTCATTGCTTTTTTTGGATTGCCTGAATTAGGACAAGTTGCCATCTTGCCAAGACTGAAGGAGAGAAAATATGACTTTCCAGAGGGAGACCTAATCACGCGCAGCGCAATTGAAGTTTTGGTTAATGCTTACAACGCCCACTTAAATTCAATTTCGATTCGGCTCTTGATTGTAAAAGATCAGTCAGACAGTGAGGACGTAAAAAAACTGGCAATTTCTATTGATCAATTACTGGAAATAACTAATGAGATTATAGATCGATATTCTTTTCAAAAATCGAACTACAGCAATTGCTTCAAAACCACTCAATGGAAAAGGCTTTGCCAAATTTCCCTCGAGATTCAACAGGCGCTAGAAATTCAGTTAGTTGTTGACACTAAAACTCTAGAGAACTGCATAGAATACTGGCTTCACCCTTAGTGATTGATCGATGAACCATTGACCTACTTTTACACTGTGCTCCAACCAAGCGGTAACGTAATTTTAAAAGTCGTCCCCACATTGAGCCTGCTGTCTACTTTGATTGTTCCATGCTGCAAGTCTACAAAGCGCTTGACAATATTCAAACCCAACCCAGTTCCAGGAATATTACTGACGTTTTTACCTCGATGAAAAGGTTCAAAGAGGTGGGGTAAATCTTCGCGGGGAATGCCGATGCCTTGATCGCAAATTTGGAACGTCACCTGACCGCTGCGCTTTGATAGCCGTAAATGGATTGGGTTTTGATGATGATGGGAATATCGAATTGAGTTAGAGAGGATATTGGTTAAAATTGATCGCAATAGCTTTTTGTCTAAATTGGCCATCACGTGACGATGCCGACTCAACAGCAATAGCGATTGTTGATCAGATGTCGCTTGCATTTCTACTACCAAGCCATGGCAGAACTGTACTAGCTCAATCGGCTGAGGTTCAACCATTAGCTTATGTGCCTCAGTTTTACCGATCACTAGAATGTCATCAATCATTTGAGTCATGCGCTCTACATCGTTCTTGACTCCCTGAAGGTAATTTTGGCGCTGTTCTTGGGAAAGCTGCGCATCGTAACGGTCAAGCGATGATGCCGACAGCAAAATATTATTCAGTGGATTGCGAAATTCATGACAAACCATCGAAACAAAACGAGATTTGAGATCGCTTAGTTCTTGTAATTCCTGATTGGCACGATGAAGTTGATCCGTGCGATCGCGCACTTTTAATTCAAGCTCTTCATTGGTTCGCTGTAACAAAGTCTCTGCCCATTTTCGTTGGGTAATGTCTTGGAAGGTAACCACCGTTCCAATCACATTTCCCTGCTGATCTTGCATGGGTGTGCTGATATATTCAACGGGAAAACTCGATCCATCCTTGCGCCAAAAAACCTCCGTATTGGCGCGATGAATTCGTCCGTCTTGAAAAGCTTGATAAATTGGGCAGTCATGGATGGGATAGGGTTGGCCATCGGGTTTGGAATGATGCAAAACCGAATGCATGGACTGACCAATCAAGTCCTGAACTTCCCAACCAATCATGCTGGCGGCCGCTGGATTCACAAAGGTTACTCGACCTGCTAAATCTAGCCCATAGACCCCCTCGCCCACCGCATTCAGGATTAACTCATGCTGGCGACGCAGGGTTTCTAGGTCAGTTTCCGGCGATGCTCGCAGGGCAGAGAGATGCACCTCAGCCGGTGTCGTGGTCGGCTTTGAAACAGGCTGTGACCAATAATATTGCCGCATGATGTCCAGAATTCCTGACAAATTTTGCGACTGATGAGGATGTGTATCCTTTTACACTACACAGTCTGGGGAATACGCCCGAAACTTGGCCGGCATGGTACACCACCCAGGTCATTACTGTAAATCAGGCAGTTCATGACAAAAGTTTTGGTGATTGAAGACGAAGCGCAAACCCGCAGCATCTTCATGGGATGCCTGACGTTTGAGGGGTTTTGTGCGATCGAGGCCGAGAACGGTTCGATCGGGATTAAGTTAGCCCAAATGCATCTGCCAGATTTGATTATCTGCGACATTATGATGCCCGATCTTGATGGTTACAGCGTTCTATCGGCAATTCGTCGCCATCCGGTCACCGCTGCAATTCCATTCATTTTCCTCACTGCCAAAGCAACCATGGCAGACTTGCGGCAGGGGATGGAATTGGGTGCAGATGATTATTTAACCAAGCCCTGTAGCGTTGAGCAATTATTAGCGGCGATCGCTACTCGCCTAGAACGAAAAGCCCAATTGGCAGCGAGTTTTCATGCATCTCCAGCAGAAAGCAAAATAAGCGGTCAATCCGAAAACGGAATTTTTCCCGACTGTTCCCGTTTATCACAAGTATTTGCATTCATTGAAGCTAATTATCACCGCCCGATCGGGTTAAATGATGTGGCCAAAGCGGTCGGCTATTCTCCCGCCTATTTAACGAATTTGACCCAAGAGCTAACGGGCTACAGCATCAAGCGTTGGATTACGGAACGCCGTATGTTCCAGGCCCGGATGTTACTTTGTGAAACCGATCAACCCGTGCGTCAAATTGCAGCGGGAGTGGGCTATGCAGACGTGGCTTACTTCACTCGCCAATTTCGTCAGCTCTATGGTGATCCGCCCCAGTCCTGGCGCAACTCTGTGCGACTACGATTTGCATAGGGATGGTATTGAGTACAACAAAGTAGATTAATGATCTGTGTATAAAACTATCTGTGTATAAAACGCAGATGTGATTTCAAAATTTCAGAAAAATTGACGCTTTTTGCTTGATTTTTCTGAAATTAGGGACTTCTAGTGCATTATTTTCCAAATGAGAATTTTCTAAACTTTCCACAGAGTCCTTGGTTATTTTTTCAAGAGCGAAAAAAAATCCTACTCTTGCCAAAAAAATTCTAATGCGATCGCCCATTATTCCTTGGTATTGTGCAAAGCGACAGACCCGAATATTGTCCTGCGCAATACCAATTGGAGCAGCTCATGTCATCAGTGGATATTCGCTCTCAGGCTCAAGTTGAACTCAGTCGTTGTCCCTGCGGAGGAACTCATTTTCCTCAGGATCACTGGCAAGCGGCTGAAGGAATGCCCCACGATCCAGTAGAACTCGTTAATGATCTCATTCGGATGGGTTTGTACAAGCCTGAAACCCTAGAGCTGGCCAAGACACTGACTGAAGTGGAGATGAAAGAAGCGCTGCTGCTGCGACAAATGGGCGGCAACCCAGAACGAGAACGCTTTTGTCAGGCGCTGATTCAGGAAGCAGGCGGACTTGACCAGGTATTCGCAGCCGCATTCGGTGTTCACTCCACAGAATTTTTTAGCAACACTATTCACAAAAGTGAATTTAGCCGACGAGAATTCCTAAAACGGGTGGTGGTGGCTGGAGCATTGATCGCCGCTGCTAGCTGCGGCCCACAACAGGGTCAACCCCCCACGACAGACCAGTCCCCTGCGGCGGATGCTCCAACGAATTTGGAGAAAAAGGATTTAACGATCGGGTTCATTCCCATCACCTGTGCAACACCGATCGTCATGTCAGAGCCGCTGGGCTTTTACAGCAAATATGGCTTGAATGTGCAGGTGAAAAAGATGCCCAACTGGGCTGCGGTTCGAGACTCCGCGATCGCGGGTGAATTGGATGCTTATCACATGCTTTCTCCCATGCCGATCGCGATCACCCTCGGCTTAGGTTCAGCAGCATTTCCCATCAAGCTGGCCAGCATTGAAAACATCAATGGTCAGGCAATTACCGTTGCTGCTAAGCATAAAGGCAAGGTGAAGGAAGCCAAAGATTTCAAGGGCTTCAAAATTGGCGTACCCTTCCCCTTCTCAATGCACAATATGCTGATTCGCTATTATCTAGCAGCAGGGGGGCTTAATCCAGATAAGGATGTGCAAATTTCACCTGTGCCACCGCCGGACAGTGTTGCCAAAATGGCAGCGGGTGAAATTGATGCCATGTTGATGCCTGATCCCTTCAATCAACGGGCTGTGTTTGAACAGGTTGGGTTCATTCACATGTTGACCAAAGACCTGTGGGATGGACACCCCTGCTGTGCTTTTGCCGCAAGTCAACCGTGGATTGATGCAAATCCTAATACCTTCCGGGCTGTGAACAAGGCGATCATTGATGCGGCTGCCTATGCAAATACGCCAGCAAACCGTCCCGAAATTGCCAGGGCTTTGATTGAGCGTAAATACCTCAATCAACCCCTGCCGGTGGTGGAAGCCGTGCTCACTGGCAAGTTTGAAGATGGGCTGGGCAATACCCAAGATGTGCCCGATCGCATTGGCTTTGATCCCTACCCCTGGAAGAGTTTCTCCAAGTGGATCGCAGCACAATTAGTTCGCTGGGATTTGATGCCCAAAGACAAGGCAGATTACGAGAAGATTTCCCAAGATATCTTCTTAACAGATTTGGCAGCAGAACTTCAGAAAGAATTAGGTCAAACGCCGCCTAGTGCTGCCGAGCGGTCTGAAAAGCTGAAGTACGATACCTTCGATCCCAAAGACCCCGCTGCTTATGTGGATGAGCAAATCAAGCGGTTTAAAGTCTAGAGAGGTTTACCATCATGACCCATGAAGTATTCCGCTCTGCCCCACCGAAGGTTAAGCCATTTCGGCTGAATACCGATCAACAGGCGTTCTTGCTGTTCATCACCATTTTGCTGGTGTTCTTGGGGCTATGGGAGTTAGGGGCAAATGCAAAACTCTTCCTGCCAATCATGCCCTCTGCCAGCCAAACGATCGCCGATCTTTGGTTTTGGATCTCAAACCCGTTTTTTGATAATGGGCCGAATGATCAGGGCATTGGTTTTTTGTTATTAACCAGTTTGCGCCGAGTTTTGAGTGGTTTTTTGATTGGCACGGCGATCGCCATTCCCCTGGGCATTCTGATTGGTCTATCGCCCGTGGTTTCCAAAGCCGTTGACCCATTCATCCAAATCCTGCGTCCCGTTTCTCCGCTCGCCTGGCTGCCGTTGGGCTTGGCGCTGATGCGAGATTCGGAAAGAACAGCCCTGTTTGTTATTGCGATCACCAGCATCTGGCCCACCCTAATTAACACCAAATTTGGGGTCAGCAATGTGGATCCAGCCTATCTAAATGTGGCCCACACCTTAGGTGCTTCCCGTTGGCGAATCATTACCAAAGTGATTTTGCCTGCCGCTGCTCCCAATATTGTGTCCGGGCTACGGATCAGCTTAGGAATTGCTTGGTTGGTGATTGTGGCGGCGGAGATTCTGTTGAGTGGTGGAATTGGTTATTTCGTTTGGAATGAGTGGAATAACTTGAAGATCACCAGCATTATTACTGCGATTTTGATTGTGGGGCTGGTGGGGCTATTGATGGACTACCTATTTGGTGTATTGCAACATAGAGTTTCCTTTGGCCAAAGGTCTTAACCCATGCAATCTTCTGCATCTAAAATGGCGCTCCCCTCCCTTGAACCTCCTGTAGCGCATCTGACACTGCAAGGTATTTCTAAAGTGTTTCCGGGACGCACGGGCACGGTGGACAAATTACTGCGGCGCACCTCAAAACCCTTTGTGGCGATCGCAGATATTGACCTAGAAGTGGAGCCTAACACCTTCGTTTCGATCATTGGGCCGTCGGGTTGCGGCAAGTCCACTTTGCTCAACATTATTGCGGGCTTGTCTCAGCCCACCACGGGACAAGTCAGCATCAATGGTCAACCCGTTTCTGCCCCTGGACCCGATCGCGGTGTGGTGTTTCAAAACTATGCCCTGATGCCCTGGATGACGGTTGCCGAAAACATCGATTTTGCAGTGGAAACGGTCTACCCAAGCATGGGAATTGCCCAACGCAAATCGATCGTTCAAGACTACATTTGTTTGGTGGGGCTACGGGGCGCTGAAGCTAAACATCCCCATGAACTTTCGGGGGGAATGAAGCAACGGGTGGGCATTGCCAGGGCATTAGCCATTAATCCCCAAATTTTGTTGATGGATGAACCGTTTGGCGCTTTGGATGCGCTCACACGCGGTTTTCTCCAAGACGAAATCGAGCGAATTTGGGAGCAAGAACGCAAGACCGTAATTCTGATTACCCACAGCATTGAAGAAGCGCTGCTGCTGTCTGACAAAATTGTGATGATGACACGGGGCCCCGCTGCGGGGATCGCTCAGGTGTTGGATGTGCCCTTTCCTCGGCCGCGCCGTCGGGAAGAACTGGATCAATATCCGGGCTACCACGAACTCAAAGCAGCCATGGAGCAGCATTTGTCCTACGAAACACGGGCTGTGGAAGAGTCTCGGGTGCGGAAATAACTACCGTTGGCCGCAGACAGAATCAACCCCGTCAAAATCAGCAAAGCAACCCAAACATTGAAAGGAAAAAATATGTCTACCACTGAAATTCCCGCAATCACCGCAACCCTGTTGGCAGCTAAAAAGGCAAAAGGGGTGACGTTCACGGAGCTAGAACAGGCGATCGGGCGAGATGAAGTGTGGATTGCAGCGGTGATCTATCGCCAGGCTTCCGCCTCTGCTGATGAAGCTAGCAAGCTGCTAAATGCTCTGGGCCTCAGTGAAGATTTGGTGCCAGAGCTAACAGATTCCTCAGTGAAAGGGCTGGGGCCTGTGGTTCCCACGGATCCGCTGATCTATCGGTTCTACGAAATCATGCAGGTCTATGGAATGCCGATGAAGGCGGTGATTCACGAGAAGTTTGGTGATGGGATCATGAGCGCGATCGACTTCACCTTGGACATTGAAAAAGAGGAAGATCCCAAGGGCGATCGCGTGAAGATCACCATGAATGGCAAATTCCTGCCCTATAAAAAATGGTAAGGAGCATCAACCATGAAACAGCGTCATGCTGCTGCTAGGTCAACGGCTAAAACTGACTGGCTGGCCTACATCACCAAAATCTTAGCTTTCATCGGACTTTGGCAAGTCATTTCTAACAGTGCCCAATTGCTGACCCATTGGTTTTGATTGGTGAAAACTTTTGGTGTGGAAGCGATGCGATGCATTACTTCCACATCAACTACAGTTAAACGATGCCTGTGAGGCGATGATTACTAGGAAGATTGCTTATACAGAAAGGCTTCTACTCGTTCCTCATTGATCAATCATAAAATCGATATTCCTAAACAGGGCGATCGGCTTGTAGTTTCTTCAACGTCCTTCCTGACCCTTGCTCCATGCCATCTCGACTAGCCTGTAACCAACTACATCAACAAAAATGCTTTATCGCATCCCTTTTTTGTTCATATTGAACCCATAAACGTAAAGGTCAGCGAAGCGATATCGCTCATCCTTGGGTCGCCACTCCGCCAGCCCGATCAACTTCAAGAGTTGCACAAACCGCTCAAAATCCGGCTCAACCTCTCGGGCAGAATTTTCCCAGCATTGTTGCAACTCTTCCGGTTGAAGTAAGGCATCTTTTCCTGATAAGGAATCAAAGAATGCTGAGAGATTGCCATATTCTTCACGCATTTCGTTACACCGCGCTCGTGAGGCTTCTACCAGTGCATCTGCCATAAAGCGGCTACGAAATAGGCGATCTACTTGCAATTTAGGATCGTTTTTGTGTTGTAACTCTAATCTTTTCGCCTCAGTCAGTAGCACTACCAAGCTACGGGGATAGGTTGCGCCACTAGTATCACTCAGGCGATCGTAGACCCAGCGATAGAGATATTTCCCACGCGATCCCAACCGAATGCGATCGCCCCACAAGATCTTCAAGGCTTCAACCAACGTCTCTTCTGTTGCTGAATCGGGATCAGGGATGGGAACAACTTGACTGACCAGAGCTTTAAACTTCTCTGATTGAATAACCTGACGATAAGCAAAGCGCAGTAGGTCAACTCGCTTCCACTCTAGTTTTATGGATCGACCGCGAAGATGACTTCTATTGTCAAAAATTAATCTTTCCCAAATATCTTCACGGAGAAAAATTTTAATCCGAAGATTGGTTAACTCTTTGGCATCAAACTCTTGAACCAATTTAAGGAGTCCGATTAATGCATCACTGCGCAAGTTATTGGCTTCCGCCAAGTCTTGATCTAGATTGTCATAAAGCAGCCAAATTTTTTGGACCTGCTTCTTGAGATGGCTATTAATGTCTTTTAAGGCATCAAAAATCAATGGTCTTAGCTCGCGGCTTTCAGACCATTGAAGCAATAGCGCTTGATGCTCCGAGCCAAATTGGAGATTCTTTACGGTACTGAAGCCATCTTTTAGAGCTTTGTATTTATCTTTTCTAAGACTAGTCAAGGTCTGGTTATGATCAGACATAATTCTGAAGAGTGCATAGGCAGCCCAAAACCCCAACCAACTTGCCTGAGATGTACTTAAGTCACCACGGATAAAATCAAATTCATTCTGAGTCAGACGACCAGAAGATAACATGCCGTGCCCTGAGAGAACGGTAATATTGTTCAAGCGATCAGTGAGTTTTTGAGCAATAGAAAAATGTTTCAAAAACAGGAAGTAGAGAGCTGTTTTGCCAGTTCCTTTTCGACCGGTAACTAAACAGACTTTATCATCTAGGAAATCATAGAAACTGGATGTCTTTTGAAAAATGTGACTGAGGTTGGTCTGTTCCTGGGCAGCATCAACATCCGAAAACCGGAGATCTTCAATGATCTTCCAGCGATCACGTTGCAATTGAGTGGACACGGATGCACTGGAGCTTGAGTCTTTTAGGATTAAATTAGCGATCGGCTGATACCAATCCAAGACAGAATGAACTGGATAGTGGGGAGCGACTGCGATCGGCACGAGATATTCAATACAAATTAAGTCATCATTGCTGGCCAGATCTTCATCATTCAGATCGCCATTACTAGCTAGTGGAATAAACTGATTAATGATTTCATTCAGATCTAGTTGAATTGACTGAGCTATTTCTTTTGAGTCTAAATTAGGAATTGGCGAAAAGACAAAATTAATATTTTGCTTACCCAGTGAGCCAAGGGCTTGAACTAAGATTTTTGCCCCCTCTGCATTTTGAGCATTAGGAAATAATACCAAAATGGCAGAATCTGCTGCTTGAACTAGGGAAAAAGCACCCCATTGATTCAAGCCAGTTCGAGAATCTACTAAGATCAAATCTGGCTCAATCTGTTTTTTGATATCGCGGGTAAAGACATCCCACAGAGACTCATTGCCATTGACCCAAGCACTGGCCTTTAAGTCATCAACTTTTGCTAAATAATCGAGATCAAGTTTTCCTGTGGGAATAACAAAGAAACGACCACCACGGGTATCACCCAATTGCTGATCTCGGTATTCCGCTAAAATATCGCCAATTTGAATCTCATAATCCGCTCCATCAGGCGCATAAGCCCGCTCATAGAAATAATCAACAATGCCGACTTCTGGTAAGTCATCCAGATCCAACGCTTTACTCAGTCCTGGCGCTTCGATATCTAGATCAACTACGACAACTTTTTTGCCTTGTTTGACTAACAGCCAAGCTACGTGAATTAAGGCTGTAGTACGACCAACACCCCCTTTGAAGGAATAGAAAGCAACCGTGCGGGGCGATCGGAGCGATCGCTCTTGCACCTCACCGTGATTCTGGGGATTTTGCGCCCAAATGGCTAAGTCATGCCAAGTTCTGACCGATTGAGCGCGATCACTAATAGGCTTCTCTATTTCCAGAACTTTTGCTTCATCTTGTGTATAGAGAGATAGGGAACCTGTTGGACTTTGAACAATTCCATTGACCTGAGCGCGTCGGTCAGCATAACTAATACCGCGAAATTGATCACTGACAACTGTAATATTCAGTAGCCCAGAGGATGATCGATATAGATGAACCCAGTCCTTTGATGAGCCGGCAACAAATCGATCTCTTAGACGTTGGTAAATATTTTGAATATCCCAGGGGCTAAATGGTTGTTGGTTCATACGAATTATTAATATGATGAATTAGGGAGATGACAACAGTTGCTGATCCAACCAAGTTTTAAAAATTTGATATTGGGTTTCCCAACCTTCATAATCTAATGCCTCTAAAGAACCACCATAGTAACGAAGATTAATAAATGAGTATCCAGGTAAAGGATTCTGAATAGTAGCTAACGCATCTTGAATGTTCTCGTTATTCTCATCAGGTGCCTTTACCACTCCAAGCTTGTCCAGTTCATTCAGTGCCTGATGTAAGTCATGTCCAGGATTAAAAATATTGCAATGATGACTATGCTGATGCTTGGATTTCGGGTTTGGCTTCCAGTCCCGCTGCTTTTCGGGGAAATGTCCGAGGATTAACGCTTTCAAACGACATTCAATAGCGATCCCACCCATATGCATTGATGCAATACGACGATCTCCCTTATCAAGAATGGACTGGTCTATAGCGCGTTCTAGGTGGGCGCTTTCGTAATCTTCAATCATCAGCTTATCGCATACAACAGAGGGTAGACAGGTCGCTGTCTACCCCCGAAGTCTATTCTAGCCGAGACTCACAATAGAGTCTACAGCGCTTACTCGATGCCTTCGATGCGGTCTTCCACTTCTTGGTAGAGGTCGCGTAGGCGATCGAGGTTTTCATCGCTCGTATCCCAGTAGCCGCGGCCGTTGGCTTCCAGCAGCGTGCCCAGCATCCGGCGGAAGGAGTGAGGATTCAGATCCATCAGCCGCTTGCACATTTCGGGATCGGCGATGAAGGTGTCATTTGTGTCTTCATAGACCCAGTTGTCCACCGCGTCCGCCGTGGCGCTCCAGCCCAGGGTGTTGTTCAGGCGCTTGGCCAGCTCGCGCACCCCTTCGTAGCCGTGGGAGAGCATCCCTTCGTACCACTTGGGATTCAACATCTTGGTGCGGGCATCCAGGCGGACGGTTTCCGACAGGGTGCGCACTTGAGCGTTGGCGGTGCTGGTGTCGGCCATGTAGGCGGCGGGCTTTTTGCCGTCACCACGCAGGCTGGCCACCACCTTGGTCGGGTCGGAGTCGTAGTAGTGCGACACGTCGGTCATGGAGATTTCCGACGAATCCAGGTTCTGGAAGGTCACGTCCACAGTCTTGAGGGCGCGTTCCAGCAACTCGCGGGACTGCTCCATCTCGCCGGGGTTGTCGGCGGAGAAGGCGAAGGACTTGCGCGACAGGTACATGTCTTGCAGGTCTTTTTCCTGTTCCCAGGTGCCGTTTTCCACCGCCAAACCAACGTTGGTGGAGTAGGAGCCGGAGGAGTTGGTGAACACGCGGGTGGCGGCTTGGCGCAGGTTGATGCCTAGCTCTTGCGCTTGGGCCATGGCGTGTTTACGGACAAAGTTCATTTCCAATGGCTCGTCGGCTTCGGCGGCCATCTTGACGGCGCGATCGAGCAGGGCCATTTGGTTCACGAACAGATCCCGGAACACGCCGGAGCAGGTGATCACCGTGTCAATCCGGGGGCGGCCCAGTTCCTCAAGGGAGACCAGCTCCAGCTTGTTGACGCGACCCAGGGCATCGGGCACGGGTTTCACGCCCACCAGCCAGAGGATCTGCGCCAGGGATTCGCCGTAGGTCTTGATGTTGTCGGTGCCCCAGAGCACGCAGGCGATCGTCTCGGGGTATGCGCCGCCGTTGTCTTGGCGTTGGCGATCGAGTAGCCGATCGACCACCACCTTGGCCGACTGTACCGCCGCCGTGGTCGGGATCGACTGCGGGTCGAGGGCGTGCATGTTCTTGCCGGTGGGCAGCACATCCGGGTTGCGCACCGGGTCGCCGCCGGGACCGGGCAGGATGTATTCCCCTTCCAGGGCCCGCAGCAGGGAGGCCATTTCGTTGTCGGCCACGATTTGCTGGAGGCAGAATTCCAGGTACTCGAACAGGGGTTTCAGGGAGTCGCGATCGACGTTGTTAAACCCGGCCTCGCCCAGGGCATCAACCCAAGGTTGTTTCTGGGTTCCGAAGCCGAAGAAGTTGAACTTCGCCAGTTTCGAGAGGCGACCGTCCGTATCGATTTGGGCATCGACCATCGCTTTCACGGCGGTGCGGGTGGCCAGGGTGATTTGTTGCAGCAGCTCCACATCGGCCAGCACGCCCTTATCGCTGTTGCGGTAGATCTCTTCGATGTCGCGATAGATGCTGTTGGCGATGATCCGAGGCAGGGCGATGATCCCGTCTTCGGGGCGATCGAGGGCGGCAATGTTCACCAGGGTGGCCACCGCTTCTTCGGCCGTGGGCGGCTTGCCAATCACATGCAAACCACAGGGCAGCAAGCGTGACTCAATTTCCATCAGCTTGCGGTAGACGGAACCCACCACCGTGTCCCGTTGCTCGGAACTCAGATCCTTACCGGACGTTTCCGGCAGCTCCACATCCTTATCCAGGTTGACGGCGCGGGCTTGCTCGATGATCGCATCGACGATCGAGGGGCCGCGACCCGTATCCTTCAGGGTTTGGTAGGAGCCGATCAAATCGCTCAGCTCCTTCAGACCCTTATAGAGGCCGGCGTTTTCCGCAGGCGGGGTCAGGTAGGAAATGGTTTCCGCGTAGCCCCGGCGCTTGGCGATCGTCGCTTCGCTGGGGTTGTTGGCGGCGTAATAGTAGAGGTTGGGGATCGAACCGATCAGGCTGTCGGGATAGCAATCGTTGGACATGCCGATTTGCTTACCGGGCATGAACTCGAGCGATCCGTGGGTGCCGAAGTGCAGCACCGCATCCGCGCCCCAGACCTTTTCCAGGTAGGTGTAGTAGGCGGCGAACCCGTGGTGGGGGCTAGCCGATCGCGAGAACAGCAGCAACATCGGGTCGCCCTCGTAACCGAAGGTGGGCTGCACGCCGATAAACACATTGCCGAAATGTTTCCCAAACACCAGCAGGTTTTGGCCGTCGCTGTTCAGGTTCCCCGGCGGCTTGCCCCAGTTTTCTTCCAGCTTCTTAGAGTAGGGGGTGAGCTTTTCGTATTCCGCCACGCTCATCCGGTAGGCCACGTTCAGCTCGGGGCTGGCGTATTGGGCCTGGGCATCCTTCAGGACGGCTTCCATCAGCTCCTTGGGCGATTCGGGCACGTCCTGCACGTCGTAGCCTTCGCGCTTCAGGCCTTGCAGCACTTCGTGGATTGAGCCAAACACGTCCAGATAGGCCGCAGTCCCCACGTTGCCCTTATCCGGCGGGAAGCTGAAGACGGTGATCGCCACCTTCTTGTGCAGCTTCGGTTTGCGGCGCAGGTTGGCCCACTTGAGGGCCCGCTCGGCGATCGCCTGGATTCGGTCTTGCAGGGCGATCGCCTTACCGGTGTTGCCATCGCGACCGGAGACAATAATCGGCTCGATCGCCCCATCCAACTCAGGAATTGCGATTTGTAGCGCCACTTGGATCGGGTGCAAGCCCAGCTCGCTTTCTTCCCACTCCTCGGTGGTTTGGAACACCAACGGCAGCGCCACCATATAGGGTCGGTTCAGCCGCTTCAGGGATTCGATCGCCTTCGGGTGATCCTGCCGAGCCGGGCCGCCCACCAGGGCAAACCCGGTCAGCGACACCACCGCATCCACGATCGTTGTCGGTTCACCGCCGTTTTTGCTCGGCAAATAGAAATACTCATCCACCGGCTTCGAGAAGTCCAAGCCCCCCGCAAACACCGGGATCACCTTCGCGCCTTGGGCTTCAAACTCCTGCACCATGCCTACATAGTGCGCGTCGTCGCCCGTTACTAGGTGCGTCCGCTGCAACACCAAACCCACGCAGGGTGCATCGGGATCACGCACCGCATCAGGCATTAGTTCTGAATTGCGATACCAAGCCAAATACTCGTTCGTATCCTCAAACATCTTGGGAGCCAGCGGATGCCAAATCCCCATGTCGGGATAAGTGACCGGCTCGGCATAATCCAAATCAATCTTTTCGCGTGACTGATCGCGGCCCGATTTGTCTGTTTTGAAGACATATTTATCGGCCAGCATCAGCAGGAAGTTTTCCAGGTTCTCCGGCGAGCCACCCAGCCAATATTGAAAGCTGAGCATGAAGCTGCGGGCATCCTGGGCCTTCTCGACCGGCAAGAATTTCAGCACGTTCGGCAGCGTCCGCAACAGCTTCAGCATTGCGTCTTCAAAGCCGCTGCCGTTTTGCTGTTTGCGCTTCTTCATGAACTCGCCGATCACGCTCTTGGACTGGCCCAATTGCGCCATCGAGAAGGTGCCCAGCTTGTTCAGCCGCATCACCGGAGGCATAGAGGGGAAGACCACTGCCGCATCGAGGCGATCGCGGTGGGGCTGCACGGCGGCCACCACCTTTTCGGCCAGGTCTTCAATAAAGATCAGTGAAGCAATGAAGATGTTCGCTCCGGCCACATCATCACAAAAGGCTTCGTAATTTTCGGGGCTACGCAGCTCTTCAATCAAATAGCCGCTGATTTCCACGGCTACATTCGGATTGTTGGCATTAATCGACTTGACTGCTGCCGTCAAGGCGCTCTGGTACTGCGCTTCCAGAACGACGTAGACCACCTTGACTAAAGACCGCCCCCGAAGATCTTCGGGTTGGACGTGGCGCACGGCGGGCTTGACGTAGGTGAACATCCGGTACTCTCTCCTGCGGCTGGGTTGGATGAGGATGGAAACTCGAAAACGCTTGCTCTCTAGGCACTTTTACCAGATTGCCGATTGGCGCTGATCTGCAATTCTAGGATCTGACACAATTCGATAAAAATAATCCTGTTCATTATTTCAGTTTGTTGCAAATCAAAAACTGTAAGCGATCGCCTGATTCGGCAGATTTGTCTTGAGTCGTTGATGGGCTGGATCTTTAATTGGGAGGGGTTTTTACAGTTGTCGGAATCAACAGAAACGAGAATTTTTTTCAATTAGGATTCAGATAAAAATATCGACAAAACCAAAATCAGTCTGCCCCTAACTGGCACAATCCTCTCTGAAATGGGTTTGGTTCGATCGGTCTGGCTTGGTTCAATCCTTACGCCCATGGGTGATCGTCATGGCTCACAAAACGAGCTATCCCAGGCACTGTGGGCGATCGACTGGGGCCTTTGACATCCTGCTTTGGAAGATGGGAACTGAGTATGGCGTGAGAGACCAATTGAATTGGCAAAAAATCGAGCAAAAGCCAGCGATTTTGGTGATCAATTGGTCTTGATTAATCCATGTTGATCTATTTTGGCTCATTCAACTTTGGCTGATTTAATCTCTAAGGGTCAATTCCCCGCCGCTCTGCGGCGTAAAAATCAGAGATGAGCGAATATATCCACAAAAGTCATAACGTCACAATTTTGCTTTACCACTTAGTGTTCCCAGCAAAGTATCGAC
>MKGP02000073.1 GCA_001913845.2 Limnothrix sp. CACIAM 69d
GATACTTTGCTGGGAACACTAAGTGGTAAAGCAAAATTGTGACGTTATGACTTTTGTGGATATATTCGCTCATCTCTGATTTTTACGCCGCAGAGCGGCGGGGAATTGACCCTTAGAGATTAAAACAGTTGAATTGAAGCTGCATTTGAGCGAGATCAACTTCAATCCAAGAAAACTGGCGCGGAGTCATCTTGGATTGAAGCGGTGGGTTGGGTCGCACTTCCAGCGAGGGGTGGGGCTAGCGACTGGTGAGACCGAACCGATCGAGCGGCCAAAACCGCCACCAGGCCCGCCCGATCGCGTTCTCGATCGGCAAAAAGCCCCACACATGGGAGTCATTGCTATTGTTGCGGTTATCACCCATGACAAACAACATTTGTGCAGGAACGGTGACGGGTGCTAACTCGTAGGTGGGTGGTTCCAGGGTGTAAGGCTCCGTGAGGGATTGACCATCCACATAAACCTGACCGTTTTTGACGGCGATGGTTTGGCCCGGAAACCCAATCACCCGCTTAATAAAGGCTTGATCGCGGGGGTAACCAAGGGCTTGCAGTTGGGGCGGCGGCGCAAAAACCACAATGTCGCCCTGTTGCAGGGGGCGGAACCAGTGGGAAATTTTTTCTACCACCAACCGATCGCCCACGGCCAAAGTGGGGTACATCGACTCAGAGGGAATGACGCGCGGTTCTGCCACAAAGGTGCGAATCAACAGGGCCAGCACCAGGGCAATGCCGATAATTTGCACGCTTTCCCGCCACCGCTGCCAACCGGAGGGGCGATCGGACAAGGGGCTGGATTTGGGGCGATCGGCTGAATCCTGACTCAGTGGGGCCATGAACAACGTTCTCCAAAAGTTCTGTTGATTAACCCCCAACAGCATGGGTGGCAAAGAGGGATGGGAAAAATGGGTCTATGTGGCTTTTGGGGTTCCGGGCGATGTTTCCTGCACTGGGTCAAAAATGCTGGCAAATTGAAGATCAAGGGCCCGCAATGGCCCGGAAAACAGCGCAAGGGACACTGAACGCATGGTACAGGAGCAATTACCACCTGGTGCATTCTCACCGGCAGTTTATTAACTAAACACCGCTGGTTCATCGCATTCGGGCAGATCTCAACCTCAAGGGACTGACCGACCTTTCCGCTACTTTTTGGATTGAACAATTAACTATGACCGATGTTTCCCTGACGAATGACCGCACTCATGGCCAAACGCTGGCCATGCCGATTACGCCGATGTCCATGCCGATTCCCCTGGTGGATTTGTCAATTCAGCATGAAAGCCTGCGGGCCGAACTCGATCGCGCCATTGCCAGCACGCTCGATCGGGGCGATTTTGTGCTCGGTCAGGCCTTGGCCACCTTTGAGGCGGCCTTTGCGGCGGCCTGTGGCGTTGAACATTGTGTCGGCGTGGGCACGGGAACCGATGCGTTGGCCCTGGGGCTAATGGCTTGTGGTGTGGGGCCAGGAGATCAGGTGATTGTGCCAGCCAACACGTTCATTGCCACGGTGCTGGGGGTGTTGCAATCGGGGGCCCAACCAGTGCTGGTGGATTGCGATCCGGACACAGCGCTGATCGATTTGGCGGCAGCGGAACAGGCGATCGGCCCCAAGACCAAGGCCCTGATTCCGGTTCACCTCTATGGGCAAATGGTGGATCCTGAGGCCCTGTTAGCCTTGGCCGATCGCACCGGGCTTTTGATTTTTGAGGACGCGGCCCAGGCCCACTTGGCGCAGCGAGGCGGCCGGTTGGCCGGTTCCTTGGGGCGAGCGGCGGCCTTTAGTTTCTATCCGGGCAAAAATTTGGGGTCGATCGGGGATGGGGGAGCCGTGGTCACCAACGATTCGGCCGTGGCGGCGAAGGTGCGGATGTTGCGCAATTACGGCGCACCGCGCAAATACTTCCATGAAGAACTGGGCATGAATTCGCGGCTCGACACCTTGCAGGCGGCGGTGTTGTCCGTGAAGTTGCCCCATTTGCCCCGCTGGAATCAAGACCGGGCCCAGTTGGCGGCGGCCTACGATGCACGGTTGGCGACCCTGGCCGATCGGGGCATTGTCCCGATCGCCAACCAGTCGGGGCCGGGCCATGTGTATCACCTCTACGTGGTGCGGGTGCAGTCCGCTTGTCGGCTCGATCGCGATCAATTGCTGGCGGCCCTGCAACAGCAACAGATCTTTGCGGGTATTCACTACCCCATTCCCTGTCATCTGCAACCGGCCTTACAATCCTTGGGCTACGGAGCTGGATCCTTCCCGGTGACGGAACAGTTAGCCAACGAAATTCTCTCGTTGCCCCTGTTCCCGGGCCTGACCCTGGAACAGCTCGATCGGGTTGTGGGGGCGATCGAGCTAGCCACCCGTTAGGGCCGCTCCCTTAACCAGCGGGCCGCATCCACCGCGTGATAGGTCAAAATCCAATCGGCCCCGGCCCGCTTCATGCCCAACAGGGTTTCCAGCACGATCGCCCGTTCATCAATCCACCCCTGTTCGGCGGCAGCCTTCACCATGGCGTATTCCCCAGACACGTTGTAGGCCGCCACCGGCAGTTGGGTTTGGGCCTTCAGTTGCCAAATGATGTCCAAGTAGGCCAAAGCCGGTTTCACCATCAACACATCCGCCCCTTCCGCCAAATCCAACAGCGCCTCCTTGAGCGCTTCCCGTCGATTAGCCGGATCCATCTGGTAGGTTTTCTTATCCCCAAACTGCGGGGCGGAATCCAGGGCATCCCGAAAAGGGCCGTAATAGGCCGAGGCATATTTAGCGCTATAGGCCAGGATGCCCGTTTGCCAAAATCCAGCCGCATCCAAGGCTTGGCGAATGGCCCCCACTCGGCCGTCCATCATGTCGGACGGAGCCACAAAATCCGCCCCTGCTTCAGCTTGTACCAACGCCTGTTGGGTCAAGACCGCCACGGTTTCATCATTCAAAATCCGTCCCGCCTCATCCACAATTCCATCGTGGCCGTGGGTCGTGTAGGGATCGAGGGCCACATCGGTGAAGACCAATAGATCGGGAAAGGCGGCTTTGATGGCTTTGACGGCCCGGGGCACAAGGCCGTTGGGGTTGTGGCTTTCGGAGCCGATCGCGTCCTTTTGGGCGGGCGGAATCACGGGAAACAGGGCGATCGCCCCAATGCCCACCCCTTGCACCATCTGCAACTTTTCCAACAACTGATCGAGCGATCGGCGATCACAACCGGGCATTGAAGGAATTGGCTCCACCAGCCCCGTTCCTTCCATCACAAATACCGGATAGATCAAGTCTTGGGCCGTCAACACCGTTTCCGCCACCATTCGCCGCAGGGTGGCCGATCGGCGCAATCGGCGTGGCCGCGCGATCAACTCCGCTGTTGGTTCCAGCGTGGATTCCGGGGCGATCGAGTCTGTGGTGTGGGTGGCTGTGTTTGAGTCCGATCGCTCTGCGGATGGCCCTGTTAATTGCCCCGCCGTAGCTGGCTCCAGTTCCATGGGGGCGTTGGCTGTCGCATCGGTGGTTGGCGAAATGGGGGTGACGGTCATTAAAACACTCCGATTTTCAAAAGCCGTTTTCAAAAGCCAGTGCGATCCAGATGGCGCGATCACGCGATCACGCGTTGGCGCGATCGATGGGTAAGCCTCGCGCGTCAACCGGCATCAGCGATCTGCATCAGTGATTTGATGCTAAAGCGATCGTATGAGAATGATTATCATTATAATTTCTAGAGGGAAATTCAAGCCAGTTGCTCTAAATAACTGGTCTGATGCCAACCCCAGTCATGAAGCCAACGCTGGTTTCTAGGGCTGAATGGGTTGCGCCGCCCAAACTCTGAATCTCTTCAACCTGCACGCTCACCTACCCGATCGGGCTGGGTGGGCGTTTCCCAATCCACTCCAATTCACCGCGATCTCAATCCCTATGACCCTTTCGATCGAGTCACCTCGGCCCAACCTGATCACCACGGCGGCCAAACCCCCCGTCAGCCAGGCCGAGATGGAGCAAGCTGTGCGGACGCTGTTAATTGGATTGGGGGAAGATCCCGATCGCGAAGGCCTGCGCGACACCCCCAAGCGAGTGGTCAAAGCCTTGCAGTTTCTGACTTCGGGCTATCGACAATCCCTCGATGAACTGCTCAATGGTGCTGTTTTTCACGAAAACGCCAATGAGATGGTCTTGGTGCGCGATATTGACCTGTTTAGCTCCTGCGAACACCACATCCTGCCGATTATTGGCCGGGCCCACGTGGCCTACATTCCCGATGGCCGAGTGATTGGCCTGTCTAAGAGCTGATTTATAAAGCAACTATTAATCATCTAGAGCAGCCAATCTTCTCACCATCAAATGCATTAAGCAGCCATAGATCATTCCTTCGCTCGTCTCCGAATACAACTCATAGTCCTTGCTCAATC
>MKGP02000052.1 GCA_001913845.2 Limnothrix sp. CACIAM 69d
AACAAAATCGCCGTAATTCCCGATTTCTGGCTCCCCTTCGCCCTCCTTGGGAGAAGGGGTTGGGGGATGAGGGCTGTTAGCTGATTCGCGCAAGAGGTCTAATCAAGACTCAATCAGGACTCGCTAGCATTCAGGTTCCCAGATTGGGGGCTGCCAATAGGCGGCAATCACAAGCTCGCCCAACCCTATCCCAGACGAATCTGGGGCCGATCCTGGACTGCTGCCAAACCCATCCTGAGCAGTTCCGAAAAGGATTGAGATCTAGGAATGGGATTTGGGAATGATGATTGAGAACTGCTTGGGGAATCGTGTTTTCGGCTGAACTCTCGGTCAAAGCTAGTTAAATCCTGCTAAAAAGTTCCGGCGAATTTTTGCTCAGGCTTCTCCGGATGATCCACCGCGATCGCACCAAAACGCCGCTAAAATGACGGCAGTTTTGCGCAACCATCCCCGATGATTGCGCTAAAGCAGTTGCACCTAGAGGTTTTCCCGCCGATGCGGCTGGGCCGCTGTGCTCTGCTTTTCATGATCAGAACGGTCAGATTGGTGTCTGGGCAACCACCCCACACCGCACTCCCAGCGGTTCTCAGAGCCTCATCAAGTGGAGATTGCCCTGCCAGAGCCACCCGAGTGCCCCTGCCCGATCGCCCATTCAGTGCGCTACTCTCTCATCAACTCTCCGCCCTTGACCCCCTTCTGAGGAACTCCGTGTCCACTCGCAATTCCAACCGCGCCTCCTCACCCTTGACCGATCGACATTCCCAAACCCACGCTACCGATATGTCTCGCTCCCAAGCGCCGCAACCCAAGCCTCGGGCCAATCGCTTCCGCTGGTTCTGGTTGTTGTTTAGCCTCTTGGGCGTGGCCACCATCTCCGCAACCACGGGGGCGTTGCTGGCCGTTTCCCTCAGTTCCCCCAGCCTCAGTCAGCGGGAATTGAGCAAAGAGGAAAAGGCGGTTTTTGGGAACAATCAACCCATTTCCAGCCTGGGTCTGCAACTGCCGCAACTGACCCGGCCGGTCAATATTTTGGTGCTGGGGATTAAGGTCATTACCTCCGATGTGGATGATAGCCTCAGTCGCAAGTATGGCTACCATGCGCTGGTGAACTCCTTTGAGGGCTTGTCGGACACGATGTTTTTGGTGCGGTTTGACCCCAGCCAGAAAAAACTATCGGTGCTGTCGATTCCTCGGGATACGCGGGCTTGGGTGGATGGCCTGGGGATGACCAAAATTAATGCCGCTAACAGTCGTGGGGGGCCGGCCCTGAGCGCCAAGGCGGTGAGCGAGCTGCTGGGGGGTGTGCCGATCGATCGCTACATGCGGATTAATGTCCAAGGGGTGGAAAAGCTGCTGGATGCTTTGGGGGGCTTAACGGTCTATGTTCCCCGCGACATGAAGTATCAAGACGACAGCCAACACCTTTACATCAATTTGAAACAGGGACGGCAACACCTGAACGGGGAACAGGCGCTGGCGTTTTTGCGATTCCGCCACGATGAGTATGGAGACATTGGCCGGGTCCAGCGCCAGCAGATGGCCATGCGTAGCCTGAAGGAACAGGCCCTGAACCCCACGACGCTGCTGAAGTTACCGGACATTTTGTCGGTGATTCGGGAGAATTTGGACACCAACTTGAGCATGGAGGAGATTGTGGCGCTGGCGGGCTTTGCCACCCAGGTCGATCGCCAAAATGTGCAAATGCTGGTGACTCCGGGGGATTACGGCGATATTGCCCGTTACGGCACGAGCTATTGGTTGCCTTACCCGAATCAGATTCGGGACATGATGGCTAAGCATTTTGAACATGGGGTCGGTTCCGGCGACAGTCGATCGATGTCGCAGGTGCGTGTGGCGGTGCAAGATGCCAGCGGCAATCCGGAGGCCGCTAGGGCGGTGGCGCGACAATTGGAAGCCATGGGCTATCGCCAAACGTTTGTGGCTCGGTCTTGGAAGGAAACGATCAACACGACGCGGGTGATTGCCCAAAACGGGGATGCGGACACGGCGGAACAGGTGAAGGCGGCGATCGGGCGGGGGGATGTGCGAGTGGATAGCTCGGGCATTTTGGGATCCGACGTGACGATTCAAATCGGCAGCGACTGGCAAGGCACGGGTTCCAACGCAAATCCTTAAGCGCCCATTCGCGGGGCCTGGCAATTGCGGCCGCGGCAATGGCCCTTAAAATGGCCTTTTTTCCATGGGTTCTGTCATGGCTGATGTGCGATCGCCCCTAGACCACTCACCAAACCAGGAAGCTCAAGCCGATCGGGGGGATTTTCCAAAATCCTCCCGGTTGCGATGGGACTGGGAATCCAATTGGTGGTGGATCCTGGGGGCGATCGTGCTGGTGGGGGCGATCGTGCGGTTTTGGAATTTAGGCCACCTGAACACCTTGGTGTTTGATGAGGTTTACTTTGCCCAGTTCGCCCGCGATTACTTGGTGGGCAAACCCGTTGAAGACGGCCATCCCCCCCTCAGTAAATATCTGATTGCGATCGGGATTGCCATCAGTGAGCATTTTCAGTGGGGCCGCGACAACACCAACCAGGCCACCGGTTCCCTGTTAGCCACGGTCAGCTATCGCTGGCTGAATGCGCTGGTGGGATCTTTGATGCCGTTGGTGGTGGCCTGGTTGGCTTGGTTGATGTCCGGGCGGCGGCTGTTGGCCCTGGTAGCGGCGGGGGCGATCGCCCTGGATGGGCTGTTTTTGGTGGAATCCCGCTACGGGCTAAATAATGTTTACCTGGTGACCTTTGGCCTGTTGGGTCACTGCGGTTGGCTAATGGCGGCGCGGGCTATGGCCGGGCGATCGCGCTATCACTGGCAGGTGTGGGCCTGGTTAGGGCTAGCGGGCCTGGGGTTTGGTTGCACGGCCAGTGTGAAGTGGAATGGCTTGGCCTTTTTGGTGGGGGCTTGGGGCAGTTGGGCCCTGTGGCGGGTTTGGCATTGGCTCGATCGCCCCGGTTTCACAACCCGGCCATCAACCGAGCCGATCACTGAGCCGATCGAGAATGCCGAACCACCCGAGAGCATGGCCAACAGCCCCAGTTCCCGCACGGGGCGATCGGTCACAAATCCCCTAACA
This sequence comes from Limnothrix sp. CACIAM 69d, assembly GCA_001913845.2. Lineage (GTDB taxonomy): Bacteria > Cyanobacteriota > Cyanobacteriia > CACIAM-69d > CACIAM-69d > CACIAM-69d. Next base: position 3,089 of record MKGP02000052.1, read on the forward strand.
CTTCTCCAGCGCTTCAGCCCAATCCAAATGGGATTGATGTTGGGGCTGCTGCCGTTGGTGATTTATTGGCTGCTGTGGATTCCCCATGCCCAACTGAATCCCGGCAAAAGTATTTGGGAGTTTAACCAGGATTTGTTGCGCTACCACCATCGGGTTGGGGGTGATGATGCCCATCCCTACTGTTCCCGTTGGTTCACTTGGCCCCTGCTGTTGCGCCCGATCGCCTATTTCTATGCCCGCACCAGCGGCCCCACCGCCCCGATCGATTACCAAAACCCGATCCCCAAGGATCTCCCGGCCGGCACGCCAACGATTTATGACGTACATGCCTTGGGGAATCCACTGCTTTGGTGGCTGACAGCGGGGGCGTTGGTTGTGGCCCTGTGGTGGTTGGGGCGGTACTGGTGGCGATCGATCGCGCAACCGGCCGCTTTGGCGAATCCCCTAGTCAGCACCGATTATTTGGAAAGTCCCGTGGTGCGGTTGGGATCCCACCGCTGGCAATTGCGGCTGATGTGGGAGCGATCGGGCGAGATCGGGGCCGCCGCGCGATCGCCCGAAGTTTTGATGTTGACCTATTGTCTGGTGAATTACGGGGCGAATTGGTTGCCCTGGGCCAAGGTCTCCCGCTGCACCTTTCTTTACCACTACATGGGAGCGTTTGTGTTTTCGAGCTTGGTCTTGGCTTGGCTGCTCGATCGACTTTGGCAATCCCGCCCCGATCGCCCCCTCTCGATCGCCGCCATGATTTTGATTGGGCTGTCTTTTCTGTTTTGGCTTCCCGTTTATTTGGGCTGGCCCCTCACTCCCTTTGACTGGCAACTCCGGATTTGGGGAATTGAGGGTGTGCGCTGGTTGCCTTACTGGATTTAACGATCCTCGGGTGGGCTGCAGCGGGGCGATCAGGGCGATCGACCCGATCATGATCAACCGTCGCGCCGCAGGAAGTCACACACTGCGCCTAGGTGTATCACCCCACAAGTTCCCCCGAGAATGCCAGAATCAAACCACCGTCCTCAACGAGTCTGATGCCTGCGCGAAGGCTGCAACCCAGACTCGTTCAAGTCTCGGCACGTTTTTCATCGGAGCACTTTCGTCGGCTGCTGCAATTTGCTGCGCAGGTTTCTCTCAGCCGCAACAAATTGCAACATGGAAACCCAAGCGAGGCCTGGTTTTCCATTCCTGATCCTGACCATGCCCCACCCGCACCGTTAGACACCCTATGAAACTCGTGCAACCCATCCAGTCGATCCCGAAGCGGTTCCGACAACTACGCTTGCGCTGGTTGGTCGTGCCGCTCGTCCTGCAAGTGGCCGGGGCCGTTGGACTCACGGGATGGCTCTCACTGCGAAATGGCCAGCGGGCCGTGAATGACCTCGCAGCCAGGCTTAGTGGCGAAATTGCGGCCAAGGTGGAACAGCATGTGCAGGGTTATTTGGGCACATCCGAGCTGTTTTTGCGCATTGATGCCGCATCCGTGGCAACGGGTAACCTCAACCTCAACGACTTCGCCGCCCTTCAGCGCTACTTTTGGCATCAGGTACACATCACACCGGAGGTCTCCACCCTCTACTACGGCAACGCGGAGGGCAATTTTTTGCAGGTTGAGCGCGGCAACCCTTCCACTGTCTCCGTGCGCACAACGGCCACGGCCCCCAACTGGAGAATTTACACCCTGAACAAGCAGGGCCAGCGCGATCGCTTCGTCAGCGCTCGTCCCTACGATCCCCGCAAACGGCCTTGGTATCGAGCCGCCGTAGCGCGGGGTGGCTTGGCCTGGTCGCCTATTTATGTATTCACGGAGCCGCCGGTTTTGGGCATTACTCCGGCCTTGCCCATTTACACCAGCAATTCCAGTACGGTGACCACCAGTGGCACGCCGCTGACCACGGAAACCCTCAAGGGCGTGCTGGCGATCGACCTTCCCTTGGAGCAGCTTTCCACCTTTTTACGGGGTCTGAAGGTAGGGCGAACCGGAGAAATGTTTATTGTGGAGCGGTTGACCGGGGCCCTGGTGGCCACGTCATCTGAGGAACCCCTGTTTTTGCGGGATGCCCAAAACCAACCCCAGCGACTGAAACCAGAGGAGAGCCGCGATCCTCGAATTCGGGCAGCGGGCGAGTTTTTGCGAGAGCGCTTTGGCACCTATCGCCAGGTCAGCAAGCGATATCAGGGCATTGTGCGACCGAAGGGGAGCGATCGTGTCTTTATCGATGTGTTGCCCCTGGAAAATGACTATGGACTCGATTGGGTGACCGTGACGGTTGTTCCCGAGCGGGATTTCACATCCCAAATCCAGGAAAATACCCGCATCACCGCTCTGCTCTGTTTGGGCGCTTTAGGGCTGGCCGTCTTAATGGCGATCGCCACCACTCGCTGGATTGTGGATCCCGTTAGTCGCATCAGCCGGGCCGCCGAGGCGATCGCTGAGGGCAATTTGAATCAGACCGCCGCCGCCAGCCCAATCCTGGAGGTCGATCGCCTGGCCGAGTCCTTTAACCGCATGGCCTTTCAGTTGCGGCAGGCCTTCGCCGCCTGGGAGGAGGCCAACCAAAATCTAGAGCTGAAGGTGCAACAGCGAACTGCCGCCCTCACCCTTTCGGAAGCCAAGCTGCAAGAAAAGGAGCGATATTTGCGGCTCATTCTCGACAGCATTCCCCAACATGTGTTCTGGAAAGATACCGATCTGGTCTTTCAGGGTTGCAACAAAAACTGGGCAGAAGCGGCGGGGCTGGAAAACCCGGAAGCGGTGATTGGGCTAACGGATTTTGACCTGGTGCGAGATCCAGAGGCAGCGGAGGCCTTTCGGGAACAAGATCGCCGGGTGATTGAGAGCGATCGCCCCGTTTGGCACGCGATCGCCCCCAAGCAAAAACCGGGAGCTACGGGCGAAACCATTTGGCTCGATATCAGCAAAATTCCGATTCACGACAATCAACGCCGCGTGATTGGGTTGTTGGGGGTGGTGGAAGATATCACCTTACGCAAACAGGCCGAAGAAGCCCTGCGCCGGGAACAGGAAAAATCGGAGCGATTGCTGTTGAACATCTTGCCCCGCACCGTAGCCGATCGGCTGAAGCAAAATGTGCAGCCCGATGGATCCACGGAATCGGAACCGATCGCCCAACATTTTGAAGAAGTCAGCATTCTATTTGCGGATATCGTGGGCTTCACGCCCCTGTCCTCCCAACTGCCCCCGATCGACCTAGTGACCTGGTTGAACCGCATTTTTTCCCAGTTTGACCACCTGGCAGAACGCCATCGCCTGGAAAAAATCAAAACCCTCGGAGATGCCTACATGGTGGCGGCCGGGCTGCCCTTGCCCATGGAAGATCCCACCGCCGCCATGGCCAACATGGCCCTAGATATGCAGCGGGTGATTCAAAGCTTTCAGGAAGAGTTTCAGCAAACCTTGGGGCGATCGCTGGAAATTCGCGTGGGTATGAACACCGGGCCTGTGATTGCAGGTGTGATTGGCATTCGCAAGTTTATCTATGACCTTTGGGGCGATACGGTCAACATTGCCAGCCGCATGGAGTCCCAGGGCTTGGCTAGCCGAATTCAGGTGACCGAAGCGGTGTATCAGGCCCTCCGCGATCGCTATGAGTTTGAATCCCGAGGCGAGATTGATGTGAAGGGCCGCGGCCCCATGCGCACCTATTGGCTCACGGGTCGCAAAACTACCGCTGCTTTGGATGTGGTGGCCGCTGTGATCGACTCTGGCCCAGAGTTGTAGCGCTCGCTCGCTTCAGAAAAGCCTCATTATTGGTTGATTAACCATTGGCGATCACTCCTCTGGGCCTGACCGAGGCCCAGAGGAGCGATCCTGACTTTCCCCCAACGGCTGCGAAGTAATCATTTGGCGGATTCGATCGCCCGATCGAGTCCTTCCGTTGGCACTCACAGTCTTCCGTTGGAGAAGTTGGTTATGGCTTGCAAATGGACTTGCGCAGTGATGGGTTCGATCGCCCTTTTGGCCACCACCGCCACCCTGGCTCCCCTGCCCGCCCAGGCGGAAATGCCGGAAGTGGTGTGGATGGTGGGGCCCGCTGAGAATGTGGAAATTGTGACCGGCGAGATTCAAGATTTGGTGGGCGATCGGGTGCGACTGTTGCTGACCGATGGATCCACGCGATTGGTGGGCATCACCCAGCTCGATCGCACCCGACTGGGCCTAGATCCGGGAGATCAAATCACCTTGGCCTTGGTCGATGGTCGTTTCTTTGCCCAAGCCGTGGCCCTAGGAAACGATGCCCTTATGATTCGCAATGGCTACATTCAACTGGCCAATGCTGACAGCGCCTACGTCAGCACCAGTCAAGCCAGCGTGACCACGACCACCACCGTGCAACAACGCACCGTACAACGCAGCGGCCAACAAACCACCGTTCAACAAACTACCGTCACCCCCGATCGCCCCGCACAACCGATTCGCGGCATGTGGTAACCCGTTGGTTAGCCCATTGTTCTGTTCCTGAAAAAACACAAAAAACCAGCAACGCCCACTGATCGACGATGCGATCGCGGACGTTGCTGGATTTTTTTGAATTGGAAGCACCCAGGGCCGCACAAGGCCATCGCGCAAGAAGCGATCGCGCTTAGGCCCGTCGTCAGTCGGCTATTGAGCTTTTTGCTAATGAGAGATTGATGTGTCAACGGTGACGCACTCGATCATCCACTGGCGCTGCGATGTAGGAGTCGATCGCCAAGGGAAGGTCAACAGTCATCACCCACCAATCAATAACAAATCACCAATTAATCCACGTTTCCGTGCATCCATTCCCAAGACGATTTGCACCTCAACTGTGCCCAAATTGCCGAGCAGCCACGACCTCAAACGTCTGATTTCAGGCTTCACACAACGCGGGTTTCAGTTTTGTTGCCATGGACTTAGCGGGCCACAGCGGCCACCATTCCCAAAGCAGGCACATCCCCTTCTTGGTCGCCCCAGAGCCGAAGACTCGGGAACAGGAAGTGGTTTTCTTCAACGTATTGCGCTCCGAACAACCCTTTTTCGGCCCAAAAGTAGCGATCCGTGGTGTGTTCGTTACGCTTCACCAACACCAAAGCGGGGGGATGAATTCCCTCTGCCTTAATGAATTTGCGAGCGGCCGTGACCGGCTTATCTTCGCCACATTCGATGCTATACTGTGGCACATTCTCAAGAATCCGTCGCCCTTCTTGCCGCCGACGGCTCTTGCGCTTGCGTCTCCTTGCCAACCTCCTTACCTCCCGTGCCAAGATAAGTGTAGTGACGGTTACAAAAGCCGTGCAAAGTATATCGCCTTTGCGCCAAAATTTCAACTTGTTTTAATTGATCGACACGAATTCAATTACAATTGCTTGTTCTGTCGATTTCTTAGCAGTTTCATTTTGAGTGCTAGACCATCCAGAAACCCAGAGGCTGTCTGGATTTTGCACAATTACCGCCTCAGATTCTTGCGATCCCTCGCGGCTTTTTAATGGTTCTTAATCAGTTTGAATGGAGCAATTTGAATAAAAGCGGTTTGAGATAGCTCCAGCTTAAGGAGTTCTCAAGCCTTGGGGAGAGTAATGCCGTAATTCTTCATAAAACCGGCGATCGCCCCATGACGGGAACCCGGGTGCGGCCGCTCCCCAACCCCTAGCAACCGCAAATGTTCCCCGATGGAGGCCCCTAGGGGGGAGTGGCGAGCAATGGCGAGTTCAACTTTTTTGGCTCTGTGCCAAGCGCAGTTGGCCTTGATGGCGGAAACACTGCACCTGGGACGGGGTGTGGTGTATTTGGCGCAGGATTGGTCGGGGACAACGGAACCCGCTTGGATGCCGGTGTTGGAATATCCGGCGCGGGCTAAGACTCAGCTTTTGGGGGAAGCGGGAACGGGCCGATCGCGCAGTCGGGGCCGATCGCGGTTGCTGTCGGGGTCGGGCCCTTGGGCAGCGGCTCCGGCGGAGATCATCTCTGCGATCGCGCCCGAGGCCGAGGTTACCCACCAAGCGGGCGATCGGTCAGACGTGGTGGACTTCTCGATCGCGCCGGAAGCAATTCCCCCGGCGGCCAACCAGATTACGGATGCTGACCATTCAGCCTCTGCCCATTCCACCAATTCCCATTCAGCCGTTGACCCCGCGTTGAATCCCCTATTCAATCCCCAACCCCACCCGGGCCGATTGGTGCTGCCCTTGGCCCGAGGGGGGATGATGTTGGGGCTGTTGGTGCTCGATCGCCCTAAACCTTGGACTCCCAAGGATCGCCAGCAGGCGGGGCGGGTGGCGGTGACCTTGGCGGCGGCCTGCGAACTCGATCGCCGCAATCAACTGTTGGAGGCGGCCTATCGCCAACAACAGACCACGCAACAGCGCCAGGCGGAATTACTACACAATTGGCTGCACCAGTTTCGCAATCCCCTGACGGCCATTCGGACATTTGGCAAGTTGGTTCTCAAGCGGTTGGGCGGCGAGGATCGATCGCGCCCACATCTGGAAAGCTTGCTGCGGGAGGGCGATCGACTCCAAGGGATGTTGACGGACTTTAGCCAAGTGATTGATACGCCGGACTGGACGGGCCCAGCGGCCCCCAGTGCCGACCAGCCCTCACCGTCGGAGTTGCCCGCCGCCACCGAAAACAGGGCGGCCCTGCTGTTGCCGGGGGTGACGATCGCCCCTTGGCCAGTCGAGGCCTTGGTGATGGATGCGATCGCGGCGGCGGAAGCGGTGGCGATCGAGCGCGGGCGATCGTTTCAAATTTCGTTACCCGCCGATTTGCCGCCGGTTTTGGCCGATGGCACGGCTTGGCGAGAGGTGTTTAGCAATTTGCTGGATAACGCCATTAAATACGCCTGCGATCGGGGGCGGGTGCAGGTGCTGGCCCGGGTCGCCACTTGGCAGGATGCGCCCGCGGCCGGTTGGGGGCTGGCGCTGGTGGTCAGCAATCAGGGCAACAATATCCCGCCAGCGGACTTGGAGCGGCTGTTTCAGCGCGGTTTTCGGGGCATTCAGGCCGCCAGTCCGATTCCAGGCACGGGGTTGGGCCTGGCGATCGCCCGTCAGTTAATGGTGCAAATGGGCGGCCGCTTGGAACTGTTTAGCCCCCCGATCGCCCTATCTGCTCGGTTGCGGTTGCGGGAAACTCCCGATCAACTCCTTCCCCCGATCGCTCAGGGAACGATGGCCGTGGCTTGGTTGCCCCTGGCGGAAACAAATCCACCGCCCCCCTAAGTCAACCGCAGTCCCCATCACTAAACCGACTGGTGAACCGGCCGAATGCCCACCGCACTGAATTGGGTGACCCAAAATTCCAAATCCGGATCCGGCAGGGCTGATCGCGCGGCGGCTTGGATTTCCTGGGCTTGGCTGGCGGATTCGGCCAGGGCAAAAACCGAGGGGCCAGAACCGGACATCATCGCTCCCAGCGGGGCCAGGCGATCGAGCAAATCCCGCAACTGCGCAATTTGGGGATGGGCCGGCAACACCACCCGTTCCAGGTCATTGCGCAACAGGGGCCGCAACCCCGAAAGACCAGCCCGATCGCCCGCAGCCAAGGCCTGGAGCGATCGCACGAGGGGCCCGGACTTGGCCGCCGTATGCCGGGCCGCTTGGGCTTCCGGGGTGCGGGCATAGTCCGCCCCAAATTGAGCGCGATAGGTTTGATAGGCCCAGGGTGTGGAAACGCCCAAACTGCGATATTTCGCCAACACCAACCACACCTGATCCACCCCCGCGAGGGGATCCAGCACCTCGCCGCGTCCCGTGGCCAACGCCGTTCCTCCGCCCACACAGAAGGGCACATCGGATCCCAACTCGGCCGCCAACTCCTGCAATTCTCCTTGGGTGAGGCCCAGGCCCCAGGCCAAGTCCAGCCCCACCAAGACCGCCGCCCCATTACCCGATCCTCCGGCTAAGCCAGCGGCCACGGGAATTCGCTTTTCAATTTCGATCGCCACGCCCCCAAATTTAGCGAAGGCTGCGGGAAACCGCTCGCTCATCAGGGCTGCGGCCCGATAGGCTAAGTTGCTGGCATCGTTCGGCACACCCTCGGCGGCGCACTCCACTTGGATTACGCCCTGCATTCCCGATCGCACATGGACGAGATCCGCCAAGTCAATGCTTTGGAACACGGTGGCCAACTCATGGAAACCATCGGGACGATCGCCCACAATTTCCAAATAGAGATTAATTTTGGCGGGCGATCGCAGCGAATAGGATTTCATCGGCACGCAAACATCAGGACAAAAGCGTCCCCATTGTCTCAGAAGGGGCCCACGAGACCATCGACCGTTGATTAACCTGGCCTAGTTGGGGGAGGATTGGCGCGATCGGGGCGATCGGCGCGGCTTGCTCAACTGCTCCACACTCAGCAGCGTCACCCCAAGGGTCACCAACCCAATGCCCAGCCACTGCCCCCCGGCCAGGGATTCTTGGATCAAAATCCAGGCCGCCAGGGCCGTCAGGGCATTGCCCGAGGCACTGAGAATCGCTGTCCAAGCGGCCCCCACCCGCTGCACCGCTAAGTTATTCAGCAGGTAGCCCCCCAAGGTCAACAGCCCCAAAATGACTCCACCCAACAGCAGGCCGCCCCAAGTTCCCGACAACACCTGCACCGTCACCGTCTCCGGCCGCGCAATGAGTCCAAAGCAAGCCAGCACAAACACCCACAGGAAGGAAACCAGGGTGAATGGCACGGGATGCAAGGTTTTGGTTCCCCATTGCACCGTGAGCAGATAGCCCGCAAAGGCTGCGCCGGCCGCTAATCCACTGGAAAGACCCACCCAGTTATCGCCTGCGGCCGGGCCCCCCTCGGGCAAGGCCAAACCGCCCCCCAGCAGAATCAGGGCCGTGAGAAACAAGCGCAGGGCCGTGGGGCGATCGCCCAATAGCCACCAAGACAAGGGCAGGGTAAAGACGGGGTAGAGAAAAAAGAGGGTGACCGCCAAGCCCGTCGGCAAATTCCCGATCGCCACATAGAGCAGAACTTGGGACACAAACATGAAAAAGCCGTTCAGCAAGATCATTTGCCAAGCCCGGCGATCGCGGCTTTGGCAGAGGTGGCGAATTTCCTGCCAAGTGGCGGGATACAGCCAAGTGGCCAGCACCGGAAACACCAGCACGATCGCCAGGGTGCGCAACAGCAAAATCAGCAGGGAATTGCCCAGCCCCGGCGCAATGATGCCGGGTAGGGTCACCACCCCTAACAGGGTTTCCGGAGCATTGCCCGTAAACAACAGCTTCAGGGCCACATTGAACAGGGCCAACAACAGGGCCGCCACCAGGGCCAACAGCCAGCCCGGTTGCCGCAGGGTCTGAGGATGGGGGACGGAGGGTTTCACGGCCACAAGGGGGGGAGGGAACAACACAGGAGCCGGATCGGACAAGGGGGCGATCGGGGAAGCGGGCCGATCGGGCGCGGTTGATTCAGGCTCAGGAACCCCAAGCTCAGACCCAAGAGAATCGGGTGCGAGAGAATTGAGCGCGATCGAGGTTTCCCAACGAGCCATCACCTGCTTCAACAACAATTCCCCCTGCTGTTGCCGCCGGGCCAATCGGCTGAGTCGTTGGGCCAGCGCCTGTTCATAGGCCGCTAAGTCTTGACGGAGATGGGTGAAAACTTGGGCCAGGGTTTGATCCAGCGCCATCAATTGTCGCTCAATCGCAGTGCTGCTGAGACGGCCATGGATCACCACGGGCGTGCCGATCGCGGCGGCATCCCCCGATCGCAGTTCTTGGGCCAAGGTCTGAAACCGTTGGTCAATCGCCCTTTTCAGGTGGGATCCCATGTGTTGAGCCAGTTGTTTTGCCCACTGTTGGGCCCAAGCTTGGCTGGTGGGATCCAACAGGGATTGGCCCGGGGCAGGCTGTGCTCGCAGTTGTTGGCGATAGCGAGCGAGGCGATCGAGATCCAACAGTAATTGGGTTTTCTCGGCACTTAGGCGATCGAGGTCTTGGGCAAGCTGGTCAAGTTGCGATCGCTGAAAAATTTGCAATTGCTCAATCACTGCCGACCAATCCGGTGCTGATTCTGGGGCGATCGGGGCCAGGCTCGATCGATCATCGCGGGCATCTTTTGCCGCTGACTCAGGGAGATGCGAATTGGAATCGAGGCCCATGGGGTCGATCGCGGGTTCTTCAATGGGCAAGGGTGGTTGCTCCGATGGGCCCATGGGTATGGCTCAGTTCAGTGGCTCAGTGGAACGGCTTTGCGGTTGAACAGCCCCGCATTTAGCGCCCCTAGCATTGCTCAATCATGATGGCTCAATCCTGTGCCAATTGGGCATGGCCGCCCTGAGAGGATGTCTGAAAAGTGTCTTTTGGCACGGGCAATGCACCAATAGTCGTGGGGGCAAGGAGCTTGAGCATCTTGTCTTCGTCGATCGATGAGGCGTGCAGAGTATCGATTTTGGCTTTTCAGACATCCTCTGAGCCTGGCCCAGCAGGACAGCCTCAAGATGGCCCAGCGGTGACCGATGTTCCGAAATGCTGGAAGCTGGCCGATCGCCCGATCGGTTCGATCGCCCCTGGATCCACCACCCAGGCGATCGGCTGCTGAGTCACCGCCGCCGAATCCGCATCCACATCTGGAGCCACCATTTCCCCCACAATGGCCGCCGAACCGCCCAAGGACTGCACCAAAGCAGCAGCCAAATCCGGCGGTAAACACAGCACCAATTCAAAATCTTCGCCCCCGTAAAGCGTCCAATGGCGGGCCCGCGCCAGCCCCACCGCCGCTAACAACCCCGCCGGCATTGGCAGCCGATCGCCCCACAGTTTCGCCCGCAGGCCGCTGGCTTGGGCCAATTGCACCACCGCATCGGCCAGCCCGTCGCTGGAGTCCATGGCGGCCAGGGGGCGATCGGCCAGCCTGGGGCGCAGTTGATCTAACTGAGCAATTACGTCCAAACGGGGGGTTGGATATTGGTGGGCCCGAATCCAGGCCGATCGCGCTGCGGCCGAAGGTTCCACAGCCTCCGGGGGCCAATCAGCCAACAACAGGGCCAACCCTGCGCGGGAAGCCCCATGTTCACCCGTCACCACGATCGCGTCTCCCGGTTGGGCCGCATGGCGCTGGAGGGATCGATCGGGCACAACCGACCCGATCGCCGTGATGGCCACCGTGGCCACGGTCGATCGCGTCACATCACCCCCCACAATCGCCCCGCCAAACTGCGCTAAACAATCGGCCATCCCCCCATAGAGGGACTCCACCCAGTCGATCGCACAATTCCCCGGCAGAGACAGCCCCACGGTGATTGCCCGAGGCGTTGCCCCCATGGCCGCCAAATCGGACAAATTAGCCGCCACCGCTCGCCATCCGATCGACCTAGGAGGGGTAGTGCGATCGCTAAAATGCACCCCATCCACCAGCACATCAGTTGTGACCACGAGCGATCGACCCTCGGGCCAATCCAACAGGGCCGCGTCATCACCCACCACCGAGCGATCGCAAAAGGCAAACAACCGCGCCAGTAACCCCGCTTCCCCCACATCCGCCAACCGCAACGATTCCACCGCGTCCACAACCTCCCGCACTCACTCCAAACGCACCCAACCCAAACATAACGACCCCGCAACCTAGGCAACCCAGCTAAACGGAAGGTTCCCAACGCCCAAAGCAAAGTCCCCCTTGGCATCCAGGCCAAGCGGGGACTCAATCCTCGGGGAGGCGTTCGCTGCAAGACAGGTTCTGAGCCAACGGCATCACTCAGAACCCACCGTACCTAACTGGGCTGCACCAGGTTTTCCAACCCATCCACCACCGTTGCCTTCACCACCTTGTCACCGGGGCGAATCTTATCCAACACTGCCTTGGCATCGCTAATCGAGTAACCAAATACCGCATAGCGCCCATCCAGCAGGTTGGCCCCGGCGGGGGTCAGTTCCGGTTCAAACAGGAAGAAAAACACCTGAGACGAGCCACCATCGGGATCCGGCTCCGGTCGGGCCATGGCCAGGGCCCCATAGGACGAGAAGGGCAGCACGGGCAAATCACCATAGCGGCCCGCGTCTTCGAGCGTGATGCCGTAGGTGGGTTCTTTGTCGCCGCTGGCCAGAATTTCTAGGGGAATGGCGCGATATTCGTTGTTTTTGGGATCAATGAATCCTTCAGCGGGGCCAGCCGGATCGCCAAATTGCAACACGTAGGAATCTTCGGCGCGGGTGAAGGGCAAACCGTCATAGAACCCCCGCTGCACCAAGTCCACAAAGTTGCCGGCCGTGACGGGGGCGCTGTAGCCATCCACCACCACGGTGACGCTGCCTTTGCTGGTTTCAATGTCGATCGTGGCGCGGCCCTTCAACTGGGGCAAGTTGGCATATTGAGTGGGCACGTCAAAGGGGAAACCCTGCACCATATCCGCTTCGATCGCGCCCACTGCGTCCAAAATCTCCCGGCGCAGTTCCCAAACCGTGGATTTATCTTTGGTTTCCACGGCGGCTTGGGCCTTGGCGATCGTCTCGCTAATTTGACCGAGCTTTTGGGCGGCGGCTTCCTGGCGATCGGGACGAACGGCCGCCAAAATCTGGTCGCGCTTGTAGGTCACCGTCCGATCGGCCGTTTTCAAGCTGGTGGCCACGGGACTCCAACGCTTGGCCCGCAAGGATCCGGCGATCGATTCCACCTCCGACTGCACCTTGCGAATGGGCACGTTATCGATCGGCAAGGAATAGCGCAGCAGGGCTTTGCCGTCGGTGATCGCATTCCCGGCCGGCAGCGCTGCCCAAGCAGGAGCCACCCCGATCGTCCACAGCGCCATCACCAGGCTCAGGGCGATCGCCCAACTGCCCATCCACCCTTGCTTCCGTCGTTGCAGTTGTCGATCGACCACCGCTGTCCAGGTTTCGATCGTCTTCGCCCACCCGGAGCGGGTTTGCCCTGCCTTAAGTCGCCTTGGAATAGCCATGATCGAAGATAAATCGAGGTCAATCGAAGTGAATGAAAAATATTTCTGGCTGAACCACGCTGGCTGAACCGGCAATTTCGGTAGCCAACCCGCAAGCCAGCCCCCAGGACTCGCAAGGAAACCAGCCCTAAAAACTAGCCCGCCAGCCCGAAAACCATCGCAGCAGCCCCCAGCGCGATCGCCCGCTTCCATGGGCGCATCGGGAGACTGCCAATCTTCCAATCTTGCCATAGCCCGGTCGATTCCAGATTCCTGGGCCCAATACCCAACGGCCCCAAAAAGCGGTAGAGTGTATCCCGTCCTATGCCCGCCTGCGGTGCTTTGTAAACCAGCTTCCGATGATTTCCAGTAACGATTTCCGCCCCGGTGTCACGATCGAGCTAGACAATGGTGTCTGGCGAGTTGTCGAGTTTTTGCACGTCAAACCCGGCAAAGGCGCAGCGTTTGTTCGCACGAAGCTGAAAAACGCGCAGACCGGCAGCGTGGTTGAGCGCACCTTCCGCGCAGGGGAAACGGTTCCACAAGCGACCCTGGAAAAAAGCGACATGCAGCACACCTACATGGACGGTGAGCAGTATGTGTTCATGGACATGAAGACCTACGAGGAAATGAACATTTCCGCCGCCCAAATTGGCGATCGGGTCAAATACCTGAAAGAAGGGATGGAAGCCCAGGTGGTGACCTGGAACGGCAAGGTGATTGAAGTGGACTTGCCCAACACCGTGGTTCTGGAAGTGGTGGAAACGGATCCCGGCGTGAAGGGCGACACCGCCACTGGGGGTCAAAAGCCCGCCAAACTGGAAACCGGCGCAACGGTCATGGTTCCCCTATTCATCTCCGTGGGCGAAAAATTGCGGATTGACACCCGCGAAGACAAGTACCTTGGCCGCGAAAATTAATTTCCTTCCAAAGCTCCTGGCGATTGGGCCCTGGAACACCACGACCGATCGCCAGGGGCTAGGCAATTAGTGTTACAACCGATACTGAATCAGCCCCTACCCCTGGTCTGGGCAACCCTTGGGAATCCCCAAGCGATCGTCCTCAGATCAGGCGGCTGTCTAAACTAAATCCTGACTAAATCCTGCGTTTTGCATTGCCTTGGTTTGCATTGCTTTAGATTGCCTCTTTTTCAACTCGGAGCCTGGGCCCAAGGCCCCATGGACGGCTCTTTTTTGAATCCCTTTAACGCTTTAACATTCTGCGATTAGGAGCGAGACGACCCGTGCCGCTGGACTTTGACGAATTGCGGGAACTGCTGCTGGTTCTGAACCAGACGGACATTGCCGAAGTGACGCTCAAGCAAGGTGACTATGAGCTGACGGTGCGAAAGGCAGTGGCGGCGGCAGCAGCAGGCACGGCGATCGCCCCGGTGGCCATGGCAGCGACCCCGATCGCCCCAGCGGCGGCCCCGGTGACCATGGCAGCGGCCCTGGAGCCAGCAGCGCCGCCCGCCTCGCCACCGCCCCTCAACGATCCCAAACTGCTGGAAATCAAGTCCCCGATGGTGGGCACGTTTTACCGGGCCCCGGCCCCCGGCGAGCCGCCCTTTGTGCAACCGGGCGATCGAATCACTTCGGGGCAAACGGTTTGCATCATCGAAGCCATGAAGCTGATGAACGAGCTAGAGGCCGAAATCAGCGGCGAAGTGGTGGAAATTTTGGTGGAAAATGCCCAGCCCGTCGAATTCGATCAAGTTCTGATGCGGGTGCGGCCCGCCTAAATCACCTGCCCCCATCAAGCGCATGGATAGCGAACCCAGCAACCCTAATTTTCCCGCCGATGACTCCTCCAGCGGCAACCTGCGATCGAGCCTCACGGAATCGATCGACCTAGCTGAGTGGGATTGGCTGAAGCCCCACATCGGCCGCGATGCCGTGATTGTGGTTACGCCAGATTTGGACTTGGCCGAAGTGGGCGAGGCCCTGGCCAGCGACAACACCGCCGTCGTGCAGCGCTGGATTGATGAACAGGCGATCGCAAAACCCACCCAAGCCGAACTCGCGGAATGGGATCGATCGGGCAATGCTCGCTTTCAGGCCATGATTGTTGCGCCCTTTGTGCTGGTCAAACTGATCACTGGCTAGGCTCGCTTCAGTCCTGTAGCCATGTCACCGGACTGCATCACCGGACTGTATTAACTGCATTAACCGTATTACCAGACTTTTTTCGGGGTAGATCGCGGAGCTTCAGAGCACAGCTATTTCTCGGAATGAAACCCTACAAAACCCAGCGGAAAACCGGGGTATACTAGGATCGCCCCGAAGCTATCTCGATCGACTCGCCGATCAACGATTCAGATCCATGACTTAGATCCATGATTCAGATCAACGATCACGAGGCGATCGGGCGCTTAGGGATCCAGCCTCGCTCCTAGGTTCTCCACCCGTGGAACTGTCATCCAAAAGCGAATATGCCCTTCTGGCCCTGTTGCAACTCGCCGATCGCTACCAAGACGACGAGCCGTTGCAAATCCGCCAAATTGCTGCCGATCAGGACATTCCCGATCGCTACCTTGAGCAACTCTTAGCCACCCTGCGCCGAGGCGGTTTGGTCAAAAGCCAACGCGGGGCCAAAGGCGGCTATCTGCTGGCGCGATCGCCCTGGACGATCTCGCTGCTGGATGTGCTGCGATGTTTAGAAGGAGCCGATGCCAACATTGCCGACGACGGTGGGCAAGATCGCCCGCTCGCAAGCGCCATTATTTACGAGATTTGGGTTGAAGTGGATCAAGCCGCCAACGACGTGCTGCAACGCTACACCCTCCAGGATCTCAAGGATCGTCGAGATGCCCGCAAGCAACTTGACCTGATGTATTACATCTAGGCTCTGGGGATCATGGCTGCCCAGGGGTAATCAAGAGCACTGAAAAGATCCTTAGAATGCTCAGGATATTTTTGGTTGCTTGTGGTTGCTTGATTTTTGCTGAATGGCTGGCTGAATGGCCGGATGATTCGACTGATCTACTCACTGCCCAATGCTTCGTTGTTCGATTCGACCCGTGCCATAGGGGCGATCGATCCCCTCAGACCTGACGAGAGAGTTCCAGCCAGATGCCCATGAACGTCGCCAACAACATCACCGAACTGATTGGCCGCACTCCTCTAGTTCGGCTTAACCGCCTGCCCCAAGCGGAAGGCTGCCTGGCCGAAGTGCTGGTCAAGCTGGAAAGCATGAACCCTTCCGCTTCGGTGAAAGACCGGATCGGCATCAATATGATCGAAGCCGCCGAACAGGCCGGCACGATCATTCCGGGCAAGACCGTTTTGGTGGAACCCACCTCCGGGAACACGGGGATTGCCCTGGCCATGGCCGCCGCTGCCAAGGGCTATCAACTGATCCTGACCATGCCGGAAACCATGAGCGCCGAGCGGCGGGCCATGCTGCGAGCCTACGGAGCGCAGTTGGAACTCACGCCGGGCATTGAAGGGATGGGCGGTTGCATTCGGCGGGCCCAGGACATTGCCAACACGGTTCCCAATGCCTACATGTTGCAGCAGTTCCGCAACCCGGCAAACCCCGAGATTCACCGTCGCACTACCGCTGAGGAAATTTGGGCCGACACGGACGGCAAGATTGATTTCTTGATTTCCGGCGTGGGCACGGGCGGCACGATTACGGGCGTGGCGGAAGTGATTAAGCAGCGGAAACCGGAATTTCAGGCGATCGCGGTGGAGCCGGCCAACAGTCCGGTACTGTCCGGCGGATCACCAGGGCCCCACCGAATCCAGGGGATCGGCGCGGGGTTTGTGCCCGAAGTGCTGAAGGTGGATTTGATTGATGAAGTGATTACGGTGACCGATGACGACGCGATCGCCTATGGTCGTCGGCTGGCCCGGGAAGAGGGCTTGCTGTCGGGGATTTCCTCGGGCGCGGCGATTTATGCGGCGATTCAGGTGGGCCGCCGCCCGGAAAATGCGGGCAAATTGATTGTGGCGATTCAACCCAGCTTTGGGGAGCGCTACCTGAGCACGCCGTTGTTCCAAGACGCGGAGCCGGTGACGAATATTCCGTTGTAGTGGCCGAATAGATCGCCCTTGCCAGGTTGGCGGAAAAAGCGGCTGGGAGTCTGTCGTTAAATCGCCTAGAACCCTGATGCCAGCGTGATGAGATCCTGGGGGACAAGGGGCTTAAGCCCCTTGTCTATGGTGATTGGGGTGAAGAATCAGCCTCACTTGCCTCAAATGAATTCGGCACGCTGGGGCTGGATGGGCCATTACAAATCTGGGAAAACCGCTTGGACGGCTGGATGTTCGATCCGGCCGTCTTTGATGTTTAGCCCCTTGGCTAAGGCCGGGTCGCGATCGAGCGCGGCCAGTCCGTGATCCGCCAGGGCCAACACATAGGGCAAGGTGCTGTTTTCTAGAGCTTGGGTGGAAGTGCGGGGCACAGCGCCCGGCATATTCGGCACGCCGTAATGCACCACGCCACATTCGGTGTAGGTGGGATGGCTATGAGAGGTGGGGCGCAGGGTTTCGATGCAACCGCCCTGATCGACCGCCACATCAACGATCACAGCTCCGGTGGGCATCCGTTCCACCAGCGATCGCCCGACCAAAATCGGGGCCCGCCGCCCGGTCACCAACACCGCGCCGATCAGCAAGTCCGTGTCGGGCACAACGGCTTCGATCGCGGCGCTGCTGCTGTAGAGCAATTCCACCCGCGAGCCAAACAGGGTTTCCAGATAGTTGAGGCGATCGACATTCACATCCAAGATCCGCACCTTGGCTCCCAAGCCCACGGCCATCTTGGCGGCCTCAGTACCGACCACACCGCCACCCAGGATCGTGACGCGGCCCGGCGCAACCCCCGGCACGCCGCCCAGCAAGACTCCTCGCCCGCCCTGCTGTTTTTCCAGGTAGCGGGCCCCAAACTGCACGGACAACCGACCAGCGATCGCGCTCATGGGGGCCAGCAGGGGCAAGCGGCGATCGGGTGTTTCCACCGTTTCATAGGCGATCGCGCTGATCCCCGATCGCAACAAGGCTTCCGTTAAGCTCCGCTCCGCTGCCAAATGCAAATAGGTGAACAACAGCGGCGTGGTTTTCAAAAAGCCATATTCACCGGGCAGCGGCTCTTTGACCTTCACCACCAACTCGCAGTCCCAAGCCAAATCTGCCTCGGGCACAATCCGCGCCCCAGCCGATCGATAGTCCTCGTCGCCAAACCCCGCACCCGCACCGGCCTGGGTTTCCACCCGCACCGAATGCCCCCGATCGACCAAGGCGCGTACCCCCTGGGGAGTCAAGCCCACCCGAAATTCCAGATCCTTAATTTCCTTGGGAACACCGATTTCCACGGGGACTACCTCCTGTTGAAGCGGTCGTGAGTGGCTAAACGCGCCCGATCGCCCCGTTGCAATTCTGTTGCGGAAACCTTAAGGGTTTTGCTCCAAAATTCAAAATCGTGGGCGATCGTGCATTTGCATGGGATCCCCTCTAACCTAACGGCTCGATCGGAGATCGCGGTGTGCCCCTCGTCACAGATGGAATTTTCAGAGGCCGCGACCCGATTGCCCAGCCTCGTCCCGGTCGGCATCCGGGCGATCGCGCCAACCCCTATGCTGTTCAAGCATCCAATTTTTGATTAACAAACCAGCCAACCATGACCATTCAGTGGCAAACCGTTAAAACCTACGAAGACATCCTCTACGTCAAAGCCGACGGCATCGCCAAAATCACGATCAACCGCCCCCACAAGCGCAACGCCTTCCGCCCCAAAACGGTGTTTGAACTCTACGAAGCCTTTTGTGATGCCCGCGAAGATGCGGCCGTGGGCGTGATTTTGCTGACCGGCGCGGGGCCCCACACCGATGGGAAATATGCCTTCTGTGCCGGTGGGGATCAGAGCATTCGCGGGGAAGCGGGCTATGTGGATGAGGCCGGCGTGCCCCGGTTGAATGTGTTGGATTTGCAGCGGCTGATTCGATCGATCCCCAAGGTGACGATCGCCCTGGTGGCGGGCTACGCGATCGGGGGTGGCCATGTGCTGCACCTGCTTTGTGACTTGACAATCGCCGCTGATAACGCGATTTTTGGGCAAACAGGCCCGAAAGTCGGCAGCTTTGACGGCGGATTTGGAGCTAGCTACTTGGCGCGCATTGTGGGCCAGAAAAAAGCCCGCGAAATTTGGTTTTTATGTCGGCAATATGACGCGCAACAGGCCTTGGAGATGGGCCTCATCAACACCGTGGTGCCCGTGGCTGAGCTAGAAGCGGAAGGCCTGCGCTGGGCCCAAGAAGTGCTAGAGAAAAGCCCAATCGCGATTCGTTGCCTCAAAGCTGCTTTGAATGCCGATTGCGACGGGCAAGCGGGCCTGCAAGAACTGGCCGGCAACGCCACCATGCTCTATTACATGACCGAAGAAGGCAGCGAAGGAAAACAAGCATTTCTGGAGAAGCGATCGCCCAATTTCCGCCGCTATCCCTGGCGACCCTAGGGTCTGTCGTCATTTCCTAGGATCAGGCGGAAGTAATTGACTTGTCATGTTCCAATCGTCATTTCCTAGGATCAGGCGGAAGTAATTGACTTGTCATGTTCCAATCGTCATTTCCTAGGATCAGACGGAAGTAATTGACTTGTCATGTTCCAATCGTCATTTTCTAGGATCAGACGGAAGTAATTGACTTGTCATGTTCCAATCGTTATAATAAGGGGCTTCAGCCCCTTGTCTTCCACGATCTGCTAACGGCGGGATCAGGGTTTCAGGTAATTCGACAACAGGACTAAACCCCAATGGGCAGACCTTTTCAGGTTTCTGAGTCTCAAAATTACCCTTATCAAATCAGCACAGGATTTCAACCTAAAAAATAAACCAGGAGATTCGGGTGCTCCTGGTTTATTTTTCGCTTTTGGGTGATTGATGACATGGTGTTTACCCAGTTGCATCCATCAACCGCTAATGATGGGTCAAAATTGGTTTTAATCGTTGTTTCAGTCCCTATTTCAACCCCTGTAACGATCTTTAAGTATTAATCCTTAAGCCTTGATTGCCAACAACTTGACTGATCCCCTAGGCAATGGAAGCAGAAGCATTCGATCGCAAAACCGGCGTAGTGGCCGTCAAAGCCGCTTCATTTTTAAATTCCACCGTTGACACGATTGCCACGCCCGTTTCTGCGGGGCTGTGAACCAACCGCTCTAACGATTCCCAAGATGGAGCGAATGCTGGCATTGCGAGCGGACAAGCCTTCCAGCCCGCGCGAACCACTGCATCAAACTGGCCGCAATATCCACCACGTCGCCCTTCTGGGGTGTAGTAGCGACAATGGCGGCAAGCAGAAACTTGGAAGGGCGTAGCACTCATATTTTGCACTGCCAACGCAGAGCGCCGCTGAGAATTTGCTAACTTCATTATGGAATTGAGACGAATTGCTGTAAAAGTCCTTAAGACCTAGATCTACTCTGAGATTCAGCGATCCCAAACACTTTTAGAAATTTAGATTATCTTCAGCTTCCACTTTGGCTTTTGCAGAAAGTTTCTTCAGAAGCCCATTGATTTTCCCGAAAAATCAGTTAGGGGATCAAAGAAAAATCACTTAAAATCAATCGTTAGTCATTTTGAAGGGTTTTTGTCAATTACTTTAAAAAGTCTTTAAAAAGGGTATGCGCTTTCTCTGATGGCGCTAAGAACCTGGGTTTTTAGTAATGGTAGGTTATGAAAGTCTAGGAGTGAACGGTTACCTAGAATACCGTTTCCCAAGAGATACCATCATACAAAACGCAATATTTAGCAACATTTCTTGAAATTGACGAAGGCAACACATTCGAGATCAATTTTTTTTGGCCATATTGTTGACCCCATTGCTCGATCGGGGAGCCATTTGGATCTGCTATGAGTTTGGGGTTGGGATCAATCGAGCTGAGCTATTTTTGATACCCTTCTCAGGAAGTTTCGCAAGAAACCTTCCCAGATTTCTGGTGAGCAAATTCTGTAAGCAAATCCTGCGCAAGGTTTTGAGACTTCTATGAAACCAGTGCCCGCATTTCACTGCTTGCCTTGATTTGCATTGATTCGCATTAAGTTGATCTGTATTCACCCACATTCATATGATTGTGGAGTTGTGGTTTCCCTGTTCCTGCGTTTCTGGCTTGGATTTCTGGCTTGGGTTTCTAGTTTGCGCATCGAGCTTCCAAATGCAAGCTGATCTTCAAGATCCAGAGCCGGATGAACGGGCTTGAGACCAACGCTCAACCATGCACAAACTACAAACTCCCCAGCGCTCTAATTCCGCTGGTGGGGTCGATCGCCCGCAATGGGGACAGCAATCATAGCGTTTCAGTTGACTTTGCACGGAAGCGGCCCATTGGGTGAACGCTTCGGTGGCGGTGGCGGGTCGGGGTCGATCGGGGGGTTGTTGGGATCTTTGGGGCGATCGAGCAGCGGGCCCCAGGGCGATCGACTGAGACCGATTTTCAAACCAGCGGGCCGTAGAAAATCGCGCGTCGGTCAGGGGCGGGTTGAAGGGGGGCGTAATCGATTGGTTGATTTTGGTGATCAGGCGCGATCGCTCAAACATCAGGGTTTGGGCCCAAGCGGGATTGGATACCGCCACCCACAGCACCCCCTGATGCACGGAAATGGGGCGGGTGTGACCGGCCAAGGCCTCGCCCACAATGACTCGCCATTGCTGACAGAGTTGCAGGAAAGATCGGTTTGACTGCCAAGCCGGGTGTTGGTCAAGCCGTTTCAGTAGTCCATCGATCGGGTCAAAGGCCATGGGCAAAGGACGGGGGAGCAAAGGGGCTAAGCAACAGGGATTTGGGAAATCACCGGGATCGATCGAGCCAGTCAGCTCCCCGGATTCAGCTCATGGCCCTATTTAACTCCGCGAATTCACTAACAACTCACGACTCAGAATCAGTTCGATCAGGTTAAATTCGATCAGGTTGAATCTGCGTTGAATCCGCTCGAATTGGGTTCGTTCAGGCTGCATCAGCTCAGATCACAGCAGCTCAGATCACAGCGGCTCAGATTCAGAACCCGTGGGAAAGCCTTATGAGTTAGGCAAACAGCGTTTAATCTGGACAAACGCTTCGCAAAATCTAAAATAGGCGAGAAGCAAGCCCGCTGAGAGGATGTTTGAAAAATATCTTGCAGCCCTAGTCAAGCCCCAATCGTTGTCGGGGCAAGGGGCTTAAGCCCCTTGTCTGTGTCGATCGCTATTGATCGCTATCGATCGCTGGGGAAAGCGGTGTATCCATTTTGGCTTGTCAGACATCCTCTGAGGCATTCGTTTAATCTTTTCTGGTCACATCTTTCCTGGTCACATCTTTTCTGGTCACGCTGAACCATTTGGGTGATTATTTAACCCTGCACCGAGGAGCCTCGAAACCGCTATGAAATTCCGCCCAGCGCGCCAACAACCCGCGCGATCGGAGACCGAGCCAACCCTGCACCGTCGCCTGTCCTTGGCGTTGGAATGCATGGAGTTGGACTTAGACGCGGAACTCGCGCGCTATCGCCGCCTGCGGGGCCCTCGCCAAGGCATTGTTCGCCGCTTCTTCCTGAAGCCCCCGGAACGGGCGGGGGAACCGCCGCTGTTGGCTTCTGCGGAGGCGCTGGAGGCTTCTGGGGCCCTGAGCTTGCCCCCGGTTGCTGATACTAGCGATTTGCAAGCAGCTCTGGCTCAGCAAAATCGCCGCCCGGCTTCGCCTCGATTGCTGACGGCGGCGGATGAGTTGGGCGAGGATGCACCGTTGGCGGCGAAGTCCGTGGTGCAGGCGGCGATGCTGCTGGAGGGGGCCCAACCGGTTGCCCATGGCAATGGCTGGGATCGGCGGCGGGTGCGTCGGAGACAGGAACCCACCTGGACGGGGATTGGGGTCGGAACGATTTTGGTGATGCTGTCGGGCACAATTTGGACTTACTACAGCAACTATCCCGACAGTGACGGCTGGCTAAAGGTGGGCGGATTTTTGGAACGAACGGGCCGGGCGATCGGGCTGAATCAGCCGGCCACTCGATCGCCAGAGCCGGTTTTGGCGGAATTGCCCCCTGCGGAACCCACCCCTTTGCCCACGGCCCCTACTGGGGTAACGGTTGATTTGACGCGGGATGAGTTCGCTGATTTGAGCCTGGAGAGCCTTTCGGTTTTGGGCGATCGCCCGCCAATGCCCACGGGAACGATCGGGGCCACCGCGCCCGCTGGGGCTAACTTGGCCCCACAACCGGCCCCCAGCCCCTTGCCGTTTCCCCAAGCCCAGCGTGCCCCAGCCAATCCCCCAACCAACTCACCCGCAGCCCCAGCGGTGACGAATCCGAGTGCTGATGGGCGCTGGTATGTGGTGGGGCCCTACAGTGGGCCCGCTAGCCTGATTGCCGCACGTAAACAGGTAGCTGATGCCTATGTGCGGGAATTGTCGATCGGGCGGCGAATTCAGTTTGGGGCCTTGGACAATGCACAACAGGCCAACCAGCTCATTCAGCAACTGAAGGCGGCCGGAATTCCCGCCACGGTCTATCGCCCAGTTGCCCCCAGGCCAGCCGCTGGCCCAGGGGCCAAACCTAGCCCGAATGCGAATAGTGCCAATCGCAACCAACCCAATAATCGCAACACTGCTAATCGCAACCAGCCCAATAATCGCAATCAATCCGCAGCCAGCAACCGCTCCCAACCCAGCTCCAGCCCGAAGCCCAGTCCCCGAGCCAATCCGTAAACCAGCCAGCCATCCGCCGGTCAAGTCAGCAATCAGCAAGCAAGTCAGCATCAGCCAGCAACTGATTATCAGTTGAGCGGTAATTGATCAATTGCTGACCAACCGTATCGGCATCACCCCCCAGAGGCCCCACCGAACGATCGAAGCGATAGGATCGGGGCAAGAGCCAGAAGGAGATCGAGCGTGGGACTATTGCAGCGACTTGGGAAACTGGTGCGCGCCAATGTGAACGCGGCGATCGCCCAGGCGGAGGATCCTGAACAGGCCTTGGATCAGGCCCTGATGGACATGCAGGACGATTTGGTGCAGTTGCGCCAAGCGGTGGCCCAGGCGATCGCCACCCAAAAGCGCACGGAGCGCCAACGGGAGGCCGCCGCCCGCGCCGCTGAGGATTGGTATCGACGGGCCCAACAGTTGCTGAATGTTGGTGACGAGCCAGGGGCCCGATCGGCCCTGAGCCAGTGTCACGGTCAGCAAGACGCAGCCGCCCACCTTCAGGAACAGTGGGACACCCAGCGGGACACGATCGCCCAACTGCGCAGCACCCTGCGGGATTTGGAAGCCAAATTGCTGGAAACTCGCACCAAGCGCGATTTGTACGTGGCCCGCGCCCGATCGGCCATGGCTACCCAACGAATGCACGACACCCTAAATTACCTGAGCCGGCCCAACAATCCGCTGGAGCGTTTGGAATCCTGGACGATGGAACTCGAAGCTCGTGCCCAGTTGTCCCAGACCGCCGGTCGCGATCCGCTGGAACAATCTTTTCAAGCCCTAGAGTCTGACCAGCGCCTAGAACGGGACTTAGAACAACTGAAAGCCCGTCGCCCCCCGGAGCTTCGATAATTCAACAGCATCACAAGCCCGTCTGGGGCGATTCCCAGCGGCGATTCCCAAACCTCTTAGCTGCCGAAATCCCCGAGGTTGGGCAATTGCACAGGGCCCGGGCCCCTCAGCCCCCCAATAGCCGATCACGGCGGGAGAGCTAACCGAACTTGCCATGGGCCGCTGATTTTCGGTATCTAGGCTAATAGGACGATCGCAACTGCCGGTTTTGATCACGCGGCCGTTGACCGATGGAGTTGGTAGTTTGGATAGAGCAGTTGGCCTTGGGGCCAAGCTTCCCAATCCCGATCGCTTCCCCGATTTAACCAGCAGGAGAGCCACCGTCATGGGCCTTTTCGATCGCGTCAGCCGCCTGATTCGGGCCAATGTCAACGACCTTGTGAACAAAGCCGAGGATCCCGAAAAAATCCTTGAGCAATCGATCATCGACATGCAAGAAGACCTGGTGCAAATGCGCCAGGCCGTTGCCCGGGCGATCTCCGCTCAACAAAAAATTCAGCAGCAATATAACCAGGCCCAAAGTGAGGCAAACCTGTGGCAACAGCGCGCCCAACTGGCCCTGCAAAAAGGCGATGAAAGCCTGGCTCGCGAAGCCCTCAACCGCAAAAAGGTGCAAGCGGAAGCCGCCACCACCCTCAAGGCCCAACTGGATCAGCAAGTGGGGATGGTGGATCAGCTCAAGCGCAATCTGATCGCCCTGGAAGGGAAAATTTCGGAAGCCAAAACCAAGAAAGACATGCTCAAGGCCCGGGCCCAAGCCGCCAAGGCCAACGAGCAACTGCAAGGGGCCCTCAGCTCCATGAACACCGGCAGCGCCATGGCCGCCTTTGAGCGGATGGAAGAAAAGGTGCTGGAAATGGAAGCCCGTTCCACGGCAGCATTGGAACTGAGCGGCGCTTCATTGGAGCAACAATTTGCATCCCTGGAAGCCGGTAGCGATGTGGATGATGAACTGGCGGCCATGAAGGCACAAATGTTGGGTGGTTCCTCAACGCCAGCGGGGGCCCTGCCCGCCAGCAATGCCGCACCGGCCACGGAGGCAAAAGACGCGGCGATCGATGCAGAATTGGAAGCCCTGCGCCGTCAGCTCAACGACACCAAGTAGGCAGGACACCAAAGCCACCAAGCCAAAACCGCGATCGAGTCCGGGTGGGGGCGTGCGGCCGTGCGCCCCTATGCGTTGCCCATGCAGGGGTGGATCAACGCATTTTGCGACCTGACCCACAGGCGGCCGCCCCCTCGAAATATGGCCCTTACCGCCAAGACACCTGTGGATTTAAGATGCAAAAGGCGAATTTTCAGAAGCAAGGACAACGATCGTGAGTCAAGTGCGAGTCATTTCGGATGCCGAATTTGAAAGCGACGTGCTGGGAGCCTCGGGAACGCCCGTTTTAGCGTATTTTTGGGCATCTTGGTGTGGGCCTTGCCGGTTGATGAGTCCGAGTGTGGAATGGGCGGCGACCACCTGGGGCGATCGGCTCCAGATCGTGAAATTGGAAGTGGATCCTAACCCCATCAGCGTCAAACATTGCCAGGTGGAAGGGGTGCCCGCCCTCCGACTATTTAAGGATGGCCAATTGCTGGACACCAGCGAAGGGGCCCTGACCAAGGAGAAGTTGGCGGACTTCCTCACGCCGCATGTGGGCGCAGTGCCCAGCGCGGTTTGAGGATCATCGCAGCAGCATCCTGAGGCTTCAATCCATGCAATTTGCCGATCGACTGAAACCGCTGCAATTTAACGTGTTTGCGGCCATGGATCGGGCGAAGGCTGCGGCGGCTGAAACCCACGAGATTGTGGATTTATCGCTGGGATCGGTGGACTTGCCCACTTCGCCCCATGTGCTGTCAGCGATCGGGGAAGCGCTTCAGGATCCCAGCACCCACGGCTACCAACTCTTTCGCAATACGGCGGCCTTCCGACAGGCGGCGGCCGATCGCTACGAGCGGCAATTTGGCCTGGCGATCGACCCGGAAACGGAAGTGCTGGCCTTAATTGGCTCCCAGGAAGGAACCGCTCACTTACCCCTAGCGGTTTTAAACCCGGGGGATGTGGCCCTGCTGGGCGATCCGGGCTATCCCTCCCAC
This sequence comes from Limnothrix sp. CACIAM 69d, assembly GCA_001913845.2. Classification (GTDB taxonomy): domain Bacteria; phylum Cyanobacteriota; class Cyanobacteriia; order CACIAM-69d; family CACIAM-69d; genus CACIAM-69d. The sequence goes on from MKGP02000052.1 coordinate 29,547, forward strand.
TACGGCGGCGTGCATTTGGCGGGCGGTGAGGTTTATCCCATGCCGCTATTGGCAAAACATGGCTATTTGCCCCAGCTTGAGCAAATTCCGCCGGCCGTGGTCGATCGGGCGCGGCTGATGGTGCTGAACTATCCCCACAACCCGACCACAGCGGTGGCTGACCTGGCCTTTTTCCGGCGGGCGGTGGCGTTTTGTCAGCAGCACGGCATCGTGTTGATTCATGATTTTGCCTACGACGGAATGGCCTTTGGCGATCACCCGCCGTCGGTGTTGCAAGCGGATCCAGACAAGACAGTTTCGATCGAGTTTTTCACCCTGTCTAAGGCCTTTAATATGGGCGGCTTTCGGGCGGGCTATGCCATCGGTAACCGCGACCTGATTGCAGCCCTGCGCAGTGTCAAGGCTGCCGTGGACTTTAACCAATACCAGGGCATTTTCAGGGGGGCGATCGCAGCGCTTCAGGGGCCCCAAGCCGATGTGCAAGAACGGTTAGCCATTTTTCGCGATCGCCGGGATGCGTTTGTGGCCGCCATGAATCGGATTGGTTGGCCCCTGGAAACGCCCCAAGCGACGATGTTCGCCTGGGCTAAGTTGCCGCCGCCTTGGGAAAACCAATCGATCGAATTCTGCAAGCAACTGGTGGCCGCCACAGGCATCGCCGTAGCACCGGGGGTGGGCTTTGGCCCTTCCGGTGAAGGCTATGTGCGGTTTGCCCTGGTGCAAACCCCGGAGCAGTTGGCGCATTCGGTCGATCGCATCGCCGCCTTTTTACAAACCGGCTTACCAGCCGACCACAAAGATCAGGACCTGTTGTCACTTCCTGGAATCCAGTAAAAATGGCTGATCTTCCATACCCTAACCACCCTAGACAAGGGGCTTAAGCCCCTTGCCCCTACGATCCACCAACGGTGGAATCAGGGTTTCAGGCGATTTGACGACAAGCCCTAATCACTGCAAAGGTTGGTCACCACAAAGGTTAATCAACGGCTGAATAATTGCTGAAAGGCAGATCAACCTTTTGCCCTCAGTCCCTACCAAGGATTGCTGAAAGTGCGCACCGGTCGCCCGCCGATGTTGGATTGGGATGGCTGCGTCACCGGCTCCGGAGCCACGGCCGGCTGACTGGGCAGCGGGGCGATCGCGGGGCTGTTGGGAACCGTGTTGTAACCGGCGTTTAAGGGCACACCAGAACCCGTGGAGCCATAGCCCGGCATCGGAGCTGTTGGGATTTTGGGCAAAGTGCTGCCCGCCGTTGCCGGGCCGGAGCCATAGCTGGGATAACCGGTGGGGCTGCCAAAGCCGCCATAGTTCACATTGCCGGCCCCAGCATTGGGAACCGCCACATTCGGTAGCGCGGGATTAGTTGTGCCGCTGCCGATGGTGGGAGTTGCGCCGCTGGAACCCGTGACGGGAACCGTGGGAGTGGTGGTGTTAGTGCTGGTGGTGGGGGTTGTGCCGCTGGAACCGCTGCTGCCATCACCATTGTTCAGGTAGAGGCGATCGAGCGCCGCTTGCAGGGGACTCACGGGCTGGCCGGTGGTTGTCCCATTGCCATTGAGCATGGTCGAGCTGCCTCCCACGCTGTAGGTGCTGCCATTGACACTGGCGGCCCGAGGGTCATTGCTCAAAAATTGATTCACCGCCCTTGGGGCCAAACCGCTGCCCTCGCCACCGCGCGATCGATTGCCCACGGGGCCCGCCGAGCCGCCACTGAGCAACTGCAAAATATCCGCTAGCTCAGAGTTGGCATTGTTCGCCGTTTTTTCTTCATCCTGGCGATCGCGTTTATTGCGATTGTTCCGGCGCTGGTTTTGGGGCAGGGTTAGCTCCGTTGCCAACACATTAGACGAGTCAATATCAGCCGCCACCGAATCATCATCGGGCTGAGACTCCAGAATCGAGAGCCAATCCACCTTGTCTGGCTCAGGTTCGGCATTAGTCCAGCGATCGGGATTTTTCCAAAACACCCAAGCCCCCAAGGTTGCCATCGAAATCGCCATGGCCGGCAACCAGATGAAGGGTTCGCCCAACCAGCGCAGATTTCTCAGCACCAACGTTAGGCTGAAGGTTTCGCGCAATTGCGACACCCAACCCTCATGGAATCCTGGCTCATGGGTTCCTGGGTGTGCCTTGTGGCCATGATGACCCGCCGGGTGATGACTCGATGGGTGATGGCCCGATGAGTGATGGTGATGCTCGGACATAGTTAGGGTCACCAGAGCAGGATCAGAGAGTGGTTGGAGCGTGGGTCGGGGCTGGGGGGGCTGAGCGAGAGCCGCTGGACGGAGACAGGGTAGAAGCGAGCGAAAACCCTAGAGGAGAACGAGCCTTGGAGCGATGGCCCATTTTTAGGTAACAATTGCTGCTTCTATTCTATCGGGTCTGGCAACCCTGCAGCCAGGGCCCAACCCCAAAGCCCCTCTGCCGCTGGGGCCCACCCCCCTCAATTCGCCAGTACCCAAACGGAGAACCGACACCAGCGATCGCCCCAAACGGCCCAACCTTGGTTTAGGGTGGCTTCTGGCTGATCAGTTGCCGGGAATCCCGAAAGGTTTGTTGGATGAAAAACGCATGGGCTTGGATAGGGGCGCGATCGGGCGATCGGCTCTGGAGCATGGTGCTCAGTGGAGCCATGGCGTTGTTTTATGGCTGGCAATCGGTGCAGTGGGCCACCCGCAGCCCCTATATCGTGCAAGACGATGTGCGCCAGCATGTGTTTTGGGCTTTTCGCTACCTGGATCCTGGCCTCTTTCCCGGCGACTGGATTGCTGACTATTACCAATCCGTTGCGCCCCTGGGCTATCAGTGGCTCTATCACGGAGCCGCCCTTCTTGGTTGGGATCCCCTAACGGTCAGTAAATATTGGCCGGTGATTTTGGGTCTGGTGACCACGGCCCTGACCTGGCGCGTGATGATTCGGCTGTTGCCCGTGCCTTGGGTTGCCCTGTTGGGTTGCATTTTGGTGAATCAAAGCCTGTGGATGGAGGATGACTTGGCCTCGTCCACGCCGCGAGCCTTTGCCACGCCCCTGGTGTTGGCGGTGATGGATGCGCTGCTGAGTCGATCGCTCTGGGGCTGTTTAGGGGCGATCGCCCTCAGCGGCCTGTTTTATCCGATGGTGGCGGTGGTGGCGGCGGCGGCCTTAGCGGTGAATTTGGGCCGGCGCTGGTGGACCACCCGTCGGGGGCGATCGCATCCCGAGGCCCTGACTCCCCTGGACTGGCGCTTGGCGATCGGGGGGATTGTCATGGCGGTTGCGGTGCTGTTGCCGGAACTGTTCACCAGCAGCGAGTTTGGCCCCGTGATCAGCCGATCCCAAGCCGCCGTCCTGCCGGAATTTAACTTTGTGGGCAATGAATACGGGCGATCGTTCTTTTTTCACCCCAATCCGCTGATTTTTTGGCTGTTTGCCCCCCGTAGCGGCTTCCTGTGGGTGGGATTTGTGCCCCCGATCGCCCTGGCGGCCTTGGCCTTGCCCCGCTGGTTGAGCCGGCCCGCCCGTGCCCGTCAATTTCCCCTGGCCAGTCGCCTTTCGCCTCACTTCGCCATGCTGGGGGATTGGGTTTGGGGTGGTTTGGGACTGTTTCTCGCTGCCCATGCCCTGCTATTTCGGTTGTATTTACCCAATCGCTACGGCTATGTGCCCTTGCGGGTGGTGTTACCGGTGGCAGGGGCGATCGCCCTGGGCCTGTGGCTCGATCGGCAAATGCAAGCCACCCAACCCCAAAAACCGCGTTGGTTCTGGCCCCTGGTGAGCCTTGTTCTCAGCCTGTCGATCGTTGTGCCTATGGTTCCTAACCTAGCCGTGTCCAGCCAACTACAAATGGAAGGACGCATGGCCGAAGTCTATGAATTCCTGCAAAAACAACCGAAGGATACCCTAGTGGTTTCCCTGTCCAAGGAAGCGGATTTCATTCCTATCTTTGCCCGGCGATCGATCCTTGCTAGCCGAGAATTTGCCCTGCCTTACCATTGGGGCTATTACCGAGTTTTACGTCAACGAATTGAAGATACCATCCGCGCTCAATACACCAGCAACCTATCGAAGGTGCAGGCTTTCCTGCGGAAATATCAAGTGAACTTCTGGTTATTAGAACCCTGGTCACTCTCAAAGTCTGACTTGGCGGATAACACTTGGTTACAACAATTTCAGCCGCTCATTCAAGACGTGAGTAATCGACTCGATCGCGGTGAAACCCCAGCTTTGGAACGGGCGATCGCTCCCTGTTCTGTTCTCGAGAATAAGCGCCTCCAACTGCTCGATGCCCGCTGCATTTTGCAGCTACCATCAGAACCCTAGGGCATATTCATTTCCTTAAATCAGCGGTATGACGAAGGCTACTAGCTCGGTAGATAGCATCAAAAATATCGAGCAAATGGGCATCATCACGATTCATAAATAATTACTGCGGTACTTAAAATTTCCTGGCGACGAATCCAGTTGCTACCTTCTTGAATCGCCTCTTTGATGACCAGATCCACAGGGCGATCGAGCAGATCTTCGAGTTGATGCTTGATTCTAACGAGGGTCAGTAATCCTTGAGGAGCATCGGGTGCGAAGGAAATCAACAGATCAATATCGCTATTTTCTCGAAAGTCTTCTCGCAAAACAGAACCAAACAGAGCTAGTTCAGCAATGTTCCATTGCCGACAAACTTCGATCAGCTTTTCCTCAGTGATCGCCAGACGATTGGTTGGGATCATACTAGCTAAAAATATCGGCAATTTTGAGGGTGAAATTGGCAAACAAGGGGGAGGTTAGTTCGTCTTCGGCGAAGAGGGTGAAGACCAGTTCTAAACGGGCTTGCGATCGCCGATAAATCTCCACGGTTTGTTGTTGCCAATCCACGATCCAATATTCCCGTACGCCGACTCGGGAATAGAGCTTGAGTTTTACCTGGCGATCGCGCGCAATGTCTTGGGGTGCTTGGGAAATCACCTCAACGACTAGCTCGGGAGCCGCCGTGAAATGCCCCGCTTCATCAACGCAGCTTGCGGCTTTTTCATCGCTGATCCAAATCAAATCGGGGATAACGTTTGCTTCTCCTGTAAAAATCAACCCCGGTGTTTGTAGGGCTTCTCCGGTGCGGTTGTCTGCGTCTTGGGTGGGGAGCGATCGACAGAGGCGTGTTAAGACTCGCTGGTGTTTCCAGTGGGGGGCGCGGGTCACGTATAGGTCTCCGTCGATGATTTCGTAGCGATCGCCGGTATCGGGGAAGAGTGCTAAATCGGCGGTTGTCCATCGATTTTTCGGGTCAGCATTGACAACCATGGGGGTTCACGCTGGGTAAGTTGAATGTGCTTCAAAGGGGTCTAAATATAATGTCAGCAGTCGTAAGGAGTAATAAGAAAAAGTTGATTAATGATAGCCAAATTTAAGATTGGCGAGGTGTTGCTAACGACTAGCATAGGCGAGGTCATCGTCTAATTCTTCATGGCTGTAATGCCGCAAAACTTCGCGCTGGGCAAGCAGTTGGCCAAATTCGTATTTGTCCATTTCGGCGAGTTCGCGGGCTTTGCCGAAGGCCAGCAGGTTTTGGGCATAGAGGGCGATCGCGAGTTCGCGTCGGAGTTCGCGCTCAATGCGGGGTTCTGGGAGGCGAATGGCTTGCACAATTGAGTCGGGAATCGAGAGTTGTAGTCCCATAGTTTTTGGGGCGATCGCCTGGTTGCTGTTGGTCTGTGGGTTGCGGCGATCTTAGCACTGCTGAAATTGGGGCGGTGGGGCGATCGCAGGTGGCGTTTGGCGGGTGGCTAAAATGGTGGGGAATTGGATTGGTGCTATCGAACCTGGAGATTAGGAGGTCATCGATGCAAATCACGATTACTTTGCCGCCGGATTTGGAGGGATATTTGCTGCGTCAGGCGGCCCAAAATAACCTTCCTTTGCCATTGATTGTGCTACAGATTCTTCGGCAGCTAGTCCAGATGCCACCGGGTGTTACGAATCAGTGGCCGGAGGCTGTTTTGAGTTATGAGCCAGATCCCGATTTTCCTGAGTTTGAGTCCTATCGTAATGAGTTGATTGATCCCCAAGAAATTGAGTTATTTTGATGCGCTATCTTTTGGATACCTGCGTCATCAGTGACTTTGTTAAGGGTGATGCAGCGACGATAGTTCGGTTTCGGAATACACCACCGACGGATATTGCGATTTCGGCAATTACGGTGATGGAGTTACGTTATGGTTTGGCGATTAATCCACAACGCGCAGGGAAGGTTGAACCAATAATTTCTGGCATTCTGACCTCTGTAACCATATTGCCATTTGGGCTGGCTGAAGCGGGAAGATCGGCTGAAATTCGGGCTGTTTTGAAATCACAGGGGCAACCGATCGGGGCTTATGATGTGTTGATTGCGGCGACGGCGCTTGCACATCAATTAATTATGGTGACTGCTAATCAGCGGGAGTTTGAGCGTGTTCCTGGGCTGTTGATTGAAAATTGGCGACAGGCAGCTTAGGGGTTACTGAAGTGTTTCTAGAATTCAACAAAATTTCATCACTTTAGTGTTGTTATTTGGTGGTTTGCTGTGCCAGGTTGGGGGCAGCATTTTGGTGACGATTCACCGAGGGATTGAGGCGACCCCATGGACGAGCAACGGCTTGAGGCTTATTTGCAATTAATTCAGCAGTTGTTGGCTTGTCCGGCGGGGGAAGAGACAAGCGTTTTGCAAGGCCAGGCGGAGTTGGTGGATGCGGGGCTGGTGGAGGTGATGGGACAGGTAGCTGACCTAATGCTGGAAAAGGGAGACAACAACGCCGGTTGGTTGCGGCAGTTTGCGGGACAGGTGGCGCAGGCGTTGGGGCTGGAGCAGTCGAGCGCGAGTAGCGCGGAGGATATGGATCAGTTTGTGGGGGAGGTAATGGGGCAGATTGCCCAAACTCAAGGAAATCCAGCGCAGGTTTATGGGTTTTGGCAGGCTAATTTAGATCGATTTAACTCAGAGTTTTTAATAACGTTGCCAATTATATTTCGCTGTTTGATTGGGCAAAATGATCCCAAATTAATTGCAGCGATCTTTGGTACTTTTGGTAATTTGATTCGGCAGTTTCCCTTGGGCGTTCGTTGGCTGAATTTGGAACTGGCGATCGCCGCCTACGAACGGGCACTAGAAGTCTATGCCTGCGATGCCTTTCCTCAAGATTGGGCTATGACTCAAAACAACCTGGCCAATGCTTACAACCAACGCATCCGAGGGGAGCGAGCGGACAACCTGGAACAGGCGATCTCCGCCTACGAACGGGCGCTGGAAGTCTATGCCCGCGATACCTTTCCTGAAGATTGGGCTATGACCCAAAACAATCTGGCCGCTGCTTACAGCGATCGCATCCGAGGGGAGCGGGCGGATAACCTGGAACAGGCGATCTCCGCCTGCGAGCGGGCGCTGGAAGTCAGAACCCGCGAGGCGTTTCCTGAACAATGGGCTATGACCCAAAACAACTTGGCCGCTGCTTACAGCGATCGTATCCAAGGGGAGCGGGCGGACAACTTGGAAATGGCAATCGGTGCCTACGAACGGGCGCTGGAAGTCAGAACCCGCGAGGCGTTTCCTGAACAATGGGCTATGACCCAAAACAACTTGGCCGCTGCTTACCGCGATCGTATCCAAGGGGAACGGGCGGACAACTT
>MKGP02000035.1 GCA_001913845.2 Limnothrix sp. CACIAM 69d
TCGATACTTTGCTGGGAACACTAAGTGGTAAAGCAAAATTGTGACGTTATGACTTTTGTGGATATATTCGCTCATCTCTGATTTTTACGCCGCAGAGCGGCGGGGAATTGACCCTTAGAGATTAAAACAAATTCAAAATGAACTCAAAATAAAGCTATTCAAGATCAATGCTAGATCAATATTAACAATATTCATTCAATGCCCAGCTCAAGTTTGGTTCATGAGTTTGCCGGTTTGAGCCGTGAGTTCAGCAGTTACAGTCCAATTTTTAAGCGAGTTTACCTGACCTGCCACTAGGCGTTGGGTTTGCGGGGGGCGCGGCGGTGCTTGGGTGCTGGTGGCTCGTTGGCGGATAGGTCTTTGAGAAGAAAACTGAGCCACAGCCTTAAGGAGTTGGTTTCCTGTTGTTTTTTGTGGTTCACCCGCAGGAGTGCTTGGCGATCGCGCTGTAACTCGGCTTGGATTGCTTGCTGCTGAGCACGAGCTTCGGCCATATTTTCGTGAATTTGGTTTAATTCCACTTGTCGATCGCGGCAGAGGGCCACGAGTCGATCGTGCTCTGCCTGCAGTTTAGCGACGGTGGAGGGCAATCCGTTGTATTGCTGTTGCAGGGTTTCGATCTGTTGGCGAAGTTCGTAGCGCCGCCGGTGATGGGCATCGGCTTGGGTGCGAATTTGTTCGAGGGCCGTTTGCCGTTGTCGCAGGGTCATTTCTACGCTCTGCTGTTCTCGCATGGTGTCAGCGAGCGATCGCGTGAGGGTGGCCGTGCGCTCGCTGAGTTCGGCCGCTTGGGCCTCAAGGCTGGTGCAGTTGTTGAGGAGGGTTTGTTCTCGCTGGCGGAGGTTGCTGAGGTTGGCTTGGCGCTCTTGGGCCTCTTGTTCTAGGGCAATGGTTTCGGCGCGCAGTCGATCGACCTGAGTGAGGTCGCGCTCCATGCTGGCCTTGCGACTGTCAAGATCGGCTAATTGAGTTTGATGCTGAGCAATTTTGTCTTCGAGTTGCTGGCGCTGGGTTTCCAAATCAGCCAAAACGCGATAAATCTTCTGCGTTCGGCCGCTGCCTTCATCAATTTGGGACTGAATTGCTTCTTTTTCCTTACGCAGAACACCAATCACCGCTTCAAGTTGCTGCTTACGGGTGAGGGATTGTTCTAGTTCTCGTTCAAGGCGATCGACCTCCACGCGCAAGGCGCTGGCAAGGTCGCTGCTGAGGGGCGGGTTGATGGTTGGTGGGCGACGATCGCTGGGTAACCAGTTGGCATATTCGGGGGAGATGGTTTCCCTGAGGCGAGGATCCCAGGGTTCGGGTTGCGATCGGGAGCGATCGGGCGTTAAGGCGGTGATCGCCGCTGCACCGGACAGGGCAATGGCTCCGAGACCGAGGGCCTTTTGCCATTGGCGATCGGTCACAACCCCAATGCCAAGGCCTAAGCTAAACGCGACCGTGCCTGCGATCCACCAATTGCGATTCACTGCTAACACACCATCTGAACTATGCGATCGTAGCCATAACTTAACGGCTGATTCCCCCAATCCATGGATTACCCCAATCTATACCCAGGAATCAACAGAGCCAGACCGAGACCAACCAAACCCGCAGAAAAAACCAGCAGACAGAATCAACGAACAAAACTAGTCAATACAACCAGCCAATACAACCAGCCCACAAAACCAACAACCGGGTTAATATTCCAGCCCGTCCATCTCAACACAATTCCCCCCATGCCGATGGGCCCGCTCAAGGGCCCGCAAAGCCGATCGCACGGCCGCATCGGGCAGTTGCTGGAGATCAGGCACCAACGTGCCAATGCCTAAGGATAGGGTCACCTCTCCGCCAGCGACTGGGATCGGCTCCTGGGCGGATGGGGAGCGATTCATTGGCATTTCGGAAGTGATGTCGGAAGCGATTTCAGGGGCCACTTCAGCGGCCATTGCAGCCTCAGAGCCAGTGACCAAGAACGCATCGGCTAAATCTGCACTGGCATCGATGTTGGCATTGATCGGCCTGGATGCCTCTTGCCCAGCATGAACCCGGTCATGGGCGGTGGCGGAGTTGTTCCGTGGCCGATCGCGCGTTGGGGGGAAATCCATATCAAGATGCAAAGACGAACCGGCAGCCCAAGGAGAAGCCGGAGCGTCATCGTAGTGGCTTGGCCAAGGGTGAGCCGTGGGAGTCATGGACTGCTGAGTTGCGCAGCGATTGAACTGATGGCGAATCGATTCCGCGACGGCCAAAGCGCCGATCGAGTCAGTGTTGGGCAGCAGAATCAGGAATCGATCGCCCCGATCGCGGCCAACCACATCGGAACTACGCTGCACCTGTTGTTTTAAGACCGTTGCCAGATTGTGGATCGTTTGTTGACCAAAGGCCTCCCCTTGGAGATTCACCCAATCCGCCAAATGATCCACCTCGCAGGCCACAATCGATAGCACCTGTTCCGATCGCAGCGCCTGTTGCCAAGTGTGTTGCAAAGCTTCATAGAAACGGTAGTGATTCGCCAAACCCGTTTCCAGGTCAACGCCTTCCAACTGCCGAATGCGATCTTGGGCCTGGGCAAGGGCCACTTGCAATTTTTCCTGTTCCGCTTCCATCAAAATCAGTCGATCGCGATGTTCATGGAGCCAACGTTCCAGGGCTAATCGTTGTCGCTCCAAAAACTGCAATCGATCGCCATACCGCACCAGCAAGCGACTGGTGAGCCGCACAAACTGCGCACAGTCATCCTGATCGTCCAATTGCGTCAGGGCGCTGACCTTTGCCGCCAAGCCACCCGTAAAAGAAGACTCCTGATCTAAACAGGTCAACAGCACCCAAGCAAGGCGGATCGAATCCAAGGCCCGACTACAAACCCAAGCCGCAGTCATCCCCGTTAACAGACTGACCGCCAAGGCCCAGCTTGCTACCTTGGCCAAGGGAAATGGCTCCCAACTGGCCCACAGAAACCAGCCCCCCAAAACACTTAAAAACACTACCGCACCGACTTTGGTTGGCAGCGATCGATTCCAGTTGATTGGCGGACTAGAGAAGCGCGTCACCGGTTGGCTTACCCACTGAGTTGATCAAGTTATCCAGGACGGGAACGCCATGGGAGCATCGGAGATGAGGAAATCGCATTCACTCAAAGTTCACCTAGCCACAGACCAGCGCCCACCCTCCATCATTCCTGATTCAGCGTGAGTCCGCCCAAATTTGCGCAAAGATCTTCAAGATGTTGAGGGTTCCAGCCAGGCACTTCACCCACCACCTCAATCAATACCTGACGGCCCGTAATGCCCGATCGCAAGGCCACTTGGAGATAATCGATCGGCAGTTCCGGCAACCGCTCCGACCACTCGATCGCCACAATGCCCGCAGTCACCTCGCCCCCTTCCCAATATTGCTCCAGGGCCAACGGCTCCACCTCTTCCGGACTCAACCGATAGAGATCAAAGTGATACAGCGGAATCGAACCCTCCAGATATTCATTTACCAGCACAAAAGTGGGACTCACCACCGGCTCCGCAATGCCCAGCCCCGCCGCCAAACCTTGCGCCAGCGTTGTTTTGCCAGCTCCCAACTCTCCATCCAGCAGGATCACCGCACCGGGCCGCAAAATCTGCCCGATCGCCCAGCCCAGGGTTTGAGTTGCAGTCGCATCTGCCAAAAAGAATTCCAGAGTCATTGCACCAAAGTCGCCGGATTGCCAAAGAAAACCATTACCGGGAAAACCCAAGGATTAGTCAAGGTATGAATAAGGTATGAATCAAGAGGTGAGTCAACGGTATCTGTAAGTATCCATAAAATTATCGCCATAGAATTCCATCAAATCAGAACCGCGCGGCTGCTGATGGGCGATCAAAACAAAATCCCGATTCTCCACCAGGGAAAAATCGGGATTACGGAATCATCTCATCGAGATTTGTCAGGGATTCGTCACCCCCTCAGGGGGAACATTGAGAGCCGTTGATTAACCTTCGCTAGAAACCCTTAGCTAGCGATCCTTAGTTGGTGCGTACCGATGCCGCCAACTCCGTATCTGCCAGCTTCGGAGCATTCAGCACCGCTGAGTAGAATCGGGAATCCTGGGCCTTTGCCACGATCGCGAAGCTGCTCCGCACCCGGCTAGCCACTTCCGTAGATTTCATGTCATAGGTTTGGGTCGCCAGCTTGGGGTAGATGCCCACACCCACGATCGGGGCCAGCAACACCAGGGCGATCGCCAGTTCCCGCAGCTTCAGATCCGACCAGTTCACCTCAGTCAGCGCCGCGTTTTCCTTGCCGTAGAAAATTTCCCGCAGCATCGACAGCAGGTAAACCGCCGAGAGAATCACACCCACCGCCGCCAACACCACCACTGTGGCCCGGAACGGAGCGCTGTAGACCTCGCTGGTTGTTAAGCCGAGGAACACCGTCAGCTCACCCACAAAGCCGCTCATACCGGGCAGGGCCAGAGAAGCCATGGTCGTCGCCACAAACAGGGCGAAGGTGCGGGGCATCTTTTGCCCAATGCCGCCCATTTCGTCGATCGAGAGGGTGTGGGTGCGCTCGTAGGTTACGCCCGTCAGGAAGAACATCGCCGCCGCAATCAACCCGTGGGACACCATTTGCAGCACTGCGCCGCTCAGGCCCACGTCGGTGAAGGAAGCAATCCCCAGCAATACAAAGCCCATGTGGGACATTGACGAGTAGGCAATCCGTCGCTTCAGATTCCGTTGGGCAAAGGCATTCAGCGCCCCATAGATGATGTTGACGACACCCAGGATCGCCAAGACCGGCGCGAAGTAGATGTGCGCATTCGGCAGCATCTCCATGTTCATCCGAATCAAGCCATAGCCCGCCATCTTCAGCAGCACACCAGCCAACAGCATGGAAACGGGCGTGGGCGCTTCACCGTGGGCATCGGGCAACCAGGTGTGGCCCGGGAAAGCGGGCAGCTTCACCAAGAAGGCGATCGAGAAGGCCGCATAGAGCAGGAGTTCCGCCGTCAGGGAATAATTCTTCAGCCCCAAGGCATCCATATCAAAGGTGACCGGGCCGCCCGAGAAGGCCATGGCCAGAGCCGCCACCAGGATGAACAGGGAAGCGAGGGCCGTGTAAAGAATGAACTTGGTGGCAGCGTAGCGGCGCTTGGCACCACCCCAAATCGAAATCAGCAGGTAAACCGGTACTAACTCCAGTTCCCACATCAAGAAGAACAGCAACAGATCCTTCGATACAAACACCCCGATTTGGGCGCTGTACATGGCCAGCAACAGGGTGTAAAACAGGCGGGGTTTCTTGGTGACATTCCAGGAAGCCCCGATCGCCAGGGTGGTGACCAAACCAGTCAGGGCCACTAGCGGCATGGAGATGCCATCGATCGCCAAAGACCAGTTCAAGCCAATTTGCGGCAACCAAGCGTAGGTTTCCGCCAGTTGAAACTCAGTGTTGGTGAAATCAAACTGCCCGAAGCAGGTGTAGGAAATCAGGGCCAACTCCACAATGCCCACTGCCAGCGCATACCAACGGATGGTTTTTCCGTCGCGATCGGGCAGGAAGGGAATCGGCAGCGCCGCCACCAAAGGCAGCAGCGTAATCAAACTTAACCAAGGAAATGTTGCGTCCATTGACTCCACCCGGCTGCAAAGGTCGGGTATGAACTCGATGAGGAGTAGGTAGGGATAATTACTCACCTGGTTTTAGTTTAATAAACTTTACATACAGTGACCAATCGTTTTTTCTAATGATTACGATTTGTTTCAAAAAGTTAAGTTCATGTCTGCAATCGATCGCCCAAGGGGATCGCTCCGCCGATCGCAGATCGACCGATCGAATGGACGGGATAAGGGCGGTCATTTTGTCACCTGACTAGATCAATCGCTCAGGCTGAATGGCGGCGGACTCGAAGAACCAATCCTGGCTGAACGGAGAGGTTGCTAGAATCCAAGCAGTCGATCGCCCCCCACCCTCTCGCCATGGTTGCCATCCAGCCCGGTCGCTCCCCTAACGCCGCTGTGACTGCTTCAGCGCCCCAGCCGCAACGGTTTAGCCCCGTGGCGGAGGCTGACCCGACCCTTTGCGAGTTTGATGAGGCGACAGAGACGGATCCTGACGATTGGCAAAAGGCAGATTGGGAGACTTATCGGCAAGCGATCGCCCAAGCCAGTGAGAAAACAAAAGGTTATTATCACGACGGAATGATGAGGCTCGAAATGTCTCCCGTCGGTAACCCCCACTCCCGCGACCATTCGATCGTGATCTACGCGACGTTGCTGTTTGCGGCCCTTCGAGACTTGCGCGTCGATGTTCACGACAACTGCACCTACCGCAAAACTGGCTTGCGAGAAGCGCAGCCCGATGTTTCCTTGTATGTAGGCGATCGGGTGGGATCGCTGGACTGGGATACCAAAATTGTGGACTTGGATCAGTTACCGCCGCCGGACTTGGCGATCGAAATTTCCGATAGTACCCTGCCCGATGATTGTGGGCGCAAACGCTTGCTCTATGAAGATTTGGGCGTACGGGAATATTGGGTGGTGAATGTGCCGGAGGCGCTGATCCTCGGGTTTGAAATCATTGAGCGCGGCAGTCGGCGAATCCAAGAATCGGCGGTGTTGCCGGGTCTGAGTTTGGACATTTTGGAAGAGGCCCTGCGGCGATCGCGCGAGGCCGACCATGGCCAGGTCAGCGCTTGGTTGCTCCAACAATGGCAGGCTTAAGGACAGGTTTCAACAATGGCACAGACAGGGAAGGGCGCACGGCGGTGCGCCCCTGCGGCTGGACTGCTTAAGTTACAAATTTTGCGTTCGAGAATATCTGGCTTATTCTAGATCGAGATTATCCAAGGTTTCGATCGCTAAGCTCACTTGAGTCTGTCGATCGCGCAGGAATCGATCACACTGTTGCAGGCGATCGACCGCAGCGGTGAATTGGGTAAAGGCTTGATCGAGATCCAAATCGCCCGTTTCCAGTTGCCGCACGATCGTTTCCACCTCAGCCATGGCTGTTTCGTAATGCCAATCGGGGGCGGTTTCAGGAGGGCTGGGTTGGGCTTTGGCGCGGGGCATGATTTGGAACGGGTGCGATGACCAACAGAGCAGATAGCAGTCACAGACAAGCACAGACAAGGGGTTTAAACCCCTTGCCCCCCAACCATATCGCATTCTGCTGAGGCAGCAAGGGTCGGGTCTGGCTCGGGAATTGTGGCAACGAGCTAGGGGTTTTAAACTGACGATCGCTCCCTATGCCCAACTCACCAATGATTTCCGCCCAAGAAGCTGAAGCGATCGCCCTACGGATTACGCCGCCCATCACCGACACTGAATCGATCGCCAGTGTGGCGGCCTTGGGTCGAGTTTTGGCGGAGCCGGTGCGATCGCGCTTGGACTTTCCCCACTGGGACAACTCCGCCATGGACGGTTACGCGGTGCGCCAGGCCGACCTGGCCCAAGGGCCAGCGGAATTGCAGGTGATTGAAACGATTCCGGCTGGGGTGGCTCCGCAACAAACCTTGGGCCCCGGTCAGGCGGCGCGGATTTTTACCGGGGCGATGATGCCGCCGGGGGCCGATGCGATCGCCATTCAAGAGGACACGGAACCGGCCGGGCCCGATCGGGTGAAGGTGCTGAGCCAGCCGGCCGTTGGGGAATTTGTGCGGGCCAAGGGGATGTTTTGCCGATCGGGCGATCAGATTTTGCCTGCCGGGTTGGTGATCGGGCCCGCTGAATTGGCGGTGTTGGCGGCGGCCCAGTGCGATCGAGTCACAGTGGTGCGACGGCCGCGGGTGGCGGTGTTTTCCACGGGTGATGAACTGGGCACGATCGATCACCCCCTGCAACCGGGGCAAATTGTCGATTCCAATCAATATGCCCTGATCGCTTTTTTGCAACAAATGGGCGTGGAGCCGATCGCCCTGGGGGTGGTGCGGGACGATCGCGCCGCTTTGAAAGCCGCCATTGAACAGGCGATCGACCAAGCAGATTTAGTGCTGTCCACGGGGGGCGTGTCCGTGGGGGATTACGACTATGTGGATGCGGTCTTAGCGGAGTTGGGCGGCGAAATTCACGTCAAATCCGTGGCTGTGCGGCCGGGCAAGCCCCTGACCCTGGCCACCTTTGGCCCCAAGGTCTATGTGGGCTTGCCGGGAAATCCCGTTTCGGCCCTGGTGGGTTGTTGGCGGTTTGTGGCTCCCCTGTTGCGGAAGTTGTCGGGGCGATCGGGCCCCCACGGGGTGCAATGGCTAACGGCGCGATCGGCGCAGGATCTGCAAGGGGCCGGGCGGCGAGAAACTTACCTTTGGGGATCGTTGCAGATCATCGAAGGGCAACTGGTCTTTAGCCTGGCCAAAGGCAGCCACAGTTCTGGCAACCTGATCAACTTAGCGGGAACCACCGCCCTGGCCCAAGTTCCCCAAGGAACCAGCGAAATCGCCGCCCACAGCGAAATTCAAGTGCTGCTGCTGGGTGGAGCCGTTGGATGATCCCTTGGCTGAACCCGATAGACCTCCCCTGCCATCCCCATCGGTTGGGCAACTCATTAATTGGTGTAATTCCACCGGGCCCGATATCCCCGATTATCCAAATGGGTAAAGGAGGAGCCATAGCCCAAACCACCGGGCCACCAAGGATCCAAAATCCGTTGGGCCGCACGCGGCGACAACCCCGCCACCACAAAGTCCACCCCATAACCCCGAATGTGGGTTGAGTTGCGGGCCCCACCCACGGCCCGATTCACGGCCGGGGGCCGATACCAGCTCGTGATGGTGATGGTGCGATTGCCCAGCCGGGCCCGCACTTCCTGCATTCGCCGGGCCATGGCAATGATGTTTTGGGTGATGGTGGAATTTTCGGGAATCCGCGTGCCATCTTTGGTGGCTTCACCCCAACTAAAGTTACCGCCCGCAATAATCGGGTCACGAGTCCAGACCGTGCCCAGCCCGGGCACTTGAATCCGCCGTCCCCGATCGGGCACAGGGGCCGGGGCAGGAACCGGGGTGGGTCTGGGGACGGGCGCGGGGGCAGGCACCGGTACAGGAACAGGCGCAGGCGCAGGCTGAGGATCCCGAGGGGAGGGATAGTCATCCACATTCAGCAAGGTGATGTGGCCTTCAAAAATGAACCATTCCAACCGGTTATTAATGGGTTTCACCAGCCGAATTCGCAGGTGATCGCCCACGTCCTCGTAGCTGCGAATTTGGAACTCTCCGGGGGAAAGGGCCACCTTTTCCGCATTTCCCAAGCTGCTGGCCTGTAGGGGACGGGTCTTGAGGAAGGTGCTGGTTTTCACCAACATGGTGGCCGGTTCCAAGAAGTCCGCATGACCCCGGTAAACAAACCATTCCCGTCGATCGCGGATTGGCTCCACGGTCAGGATTCGATAGTGGGTTCCCTGCTCGATCGAGTCAATCAGCGACAGTTCCCCGGCGGGCATGGCGGCCACTTCGTTTCGCGGCAGGGCGCTAGCCTGAACCGGTTGACTTTTGAGGACGGTGTTCTGTTTTAGGATCATCACCTGCCATTGCATGGTGCGCAGATCCGTTTCCAGGGAGCCGATCGCGGCCTGCTGGGTTTCCAAACCGCGCCACAGTTGCACCAACCGAGTCAAAGCGCCCTGTTGATTGGGTGTGGCTCGATAGGCGGCTGGCAACCGCCGCAGAAAAGAGAGCAATTCCCGATCGAGCTGGGCGGCGGCGGTGCTGGCTTCGGGGGCCGCCGGATTCGCGAACACAATCGGATTCACCCCCAAGCTGGTGAGGGCCGCGTTGCGATTGTCCAAATCTCGCCACATGCGGACGGTTTCGGTGGCCGCATTGCGCTGAGTGCCGCTGCCCACATAGAACTCCGGAACCCGCAGCACAAAGGCCAGCAAGGCCGGATCGTAATTACGGGGCAACAGGCTTAAGTTGCTGTCGCTGAGTGAGGCGATCGCCGATTGGCGTGAATCCAGTTGCCGCCAAATTTGCACCAACCGCAACAGGGCCTCTCGCTGGTGCGGAAAGCCGGAATAGTTGGGCGACAAACGCTGGATAAAGGTGACCAAGGCCGTGTCCAGGGCCGCATCGGTGTAGTTCAAGGCTGGCAACCCCAGGGAAACCAAGGTGTCCTCCCGGGTGGCCAGGCCGCGCCAAATACGGGTCGCCTCAAGCAGGGCTTCCCGTTGATGCACGTAGCCTTGATAAAACTGAGGCAGGCGCTCGATCGTGTCGAGCAGGGCCCGATCGATGGTGAAGGTGCTGCCGGTGAGAGCGGTGTTGGCGGGAGCAATTTGGGTTGCTCGCTCCAAGGTGCAAAATTGGCGATAGGCGGCCGTCAGCTGATCGAGCGAGCAACCAGCCAGAATTGGCCCGCCAGTGGTTTTGTCTTCAAAGCCCCGCGCCAACACGGCCAACACTTCAGGGCTATATTGTCCAGCACTCACCTGCCAGATTCGATCGGCCTTCCAACCGGATTGGATCAAAGAATCCGTTAACCGTCGCACCAACAGGGCCGCTTCCATCAATTGATCCGGTAGGCTGTCCACCTGTTCTTGATCCGCGCTGGTTAAGCCCAACCCCCTTTCCCCTTCTGGGGTTGGCTGATCATGGGCTTCCTGGAGTGCGGGCAAAATAGGCATATGAATTCCCGCTCGCTGGGCAGCCAGGTGAAACAGATGCGCGTCCCGATCAAGTGCGGTGGTAGCCATATGGGTCCAGCCAATCCGTTAAATACGTTTGCAGGGTTCAGACGGCCTTGAAGGAGCGTTGAAGGCCGAATCAGAATCTGTTCAGACAATGGGGCGATCGCGCCACTTGCGGCCAAAACATTCCCCACTGTACATTGCGATATTTGCAAACGGGTCGATCGCTATGCCCTTGTCTCCTCAGTCCTCACTGGCGGCGATGGCCGCTGCTCTGGCTCCCGGCCTTCGGGCGATCGCCACCGACATGGACGGTACCTTGACCCGATCGGGTCGATTTTCCAGCCACCTGTTTTTGGCCTTGGAACGCTTGCAACAGGCCGGCATTCCCGTCCTGATCGTCACCGGGCGATCGGCTGGTTGGGTCAGCGCCCTGGTGGAATACCTGCCGATCACAGGGGCGATCGCGGAAAACGGCGGTCTGCTCTATCGGCGCGATCGACCCGAGGGCCAATGGCTAGTGGACGTAACCGACCCGATCGCCCATCGCGATGCCTTAGCCGATGTCTTTGGCATCCTCCAAACGGAATTTCATCATCATTTTCCCCACCTGCACCCGGCCCCCGATAACCGCTTCCGAATCACCGATTGGACTTTTGATCTAGCGGATTTGCCGGGCATCGATCGCCAAACCCTATTGGCCATGGGGGAATCGCTGGCGGCCCTGGGCTGGGGATTTACCTATAGTGCCGTGCAAGCCCACATCAAGCTCCCGGCACAAAACAAGGCCGCAGGACTCCAACGGGCGATCGAGCTGTTGTGGCCCGGTTGTTCCCTCGATCAAATCCTGACGATCGGGGACAGTCCCAATGATGAAAGTCTGTTTGACCCGGCTCTTTTTCCCCGCTCCGTCGGTGTTGCCAACGTGCATCCCTACCTCAGCGAGCTGCTCCATCAACCGGCGCACATCACTCCCAGCGCTGAAGGAGAAGGTTTCTGCGAACTAGTGGCAGCCATTCTCGCTCATTGGGTCAATTAAACCTCTATGTTCGAGGAATTTTCTCAAAGATCCAGCAAGTCTCTCCCCTTCAATAGCTTGAGCAACTGGGTACGATTTTTCCAGAGTTCAACTCTGCCATCTCTGTAGATTTTGGCAATGAAGGGCGCTTGGTTGCCCTGGCTGAACCGTTCCAATTTGGGTAACACCTCAACAAATAGGGCCGCCATCTGCTGACGGCCCAAGTTGCCTGACACCAAAATAAATACCCTTGCCTCGGCACGGGCGATCGCCCCCAATTCCAGCTTATTGGTTCCAATTGCCTCATCTTTGGTCAGCACAACCCAACCCCGATCGCCCACCACCGTCAACCACTCTGGATCAGGGGTATTTTGGGCAAAGCAATCGCCATGATGCTCAACTTGAGCACCCACTTCCCTGAGGGCCTTGGCCACCGACTTTCCGAGGCACCAATCGATGAAAAAAATGGGGCGATCGGCTGGAGTCACGCGGCACGATTTTGAGCTTCAAACTGAATAGCGGCCTTAATTTGTTCAGGAGAGCAGTCAAACTCCTCTGCCACATCGTCGATCGAATCACCCGCATCAATCAGGCTAACAATGGCAGCAGTAGGCACTCCCTGGCCTGCAATGACCGGCTTACCAAACCGAATGGATGGGTCGAGGAAAATGATTTTGTCAGTTCCTGGCTCAGGAACCCACTCAATGATGGGAAAAAATCGGTTGGCGATCCCCTCTGCGTTCCACTCAATGCGGGTCAGCAGGTGTTTCAAGGTTTCGCGCATGGCAAGCTGGCCCGATCGGGAAACATTAACCAGCCGATCCACTTGGTCTACAAACAAATCAACCCCATCGGTTTGAAACCGTCTCATCACCAATGGGTGAGCCGTGTCAAACTGCTGGCTCATGTAATCTAGGGCATGGCGAACTTTATCAAGCTTGACCTGATGGGTTTCACGAATAATTCGCAAAACATGAGCCTCTACCAGGTTTGTGAACGAGAGCTGGGGCAGAGCTAAATCGGGCCGCTGAATCAGTGGCTCAAACGCTTGTTGACCAATCTGGGTGGCATAGGAACGCCCCTTAAGCCAAGAGCGCAGCGTCACAACTGGGATACGCAAATACCGCGCAGCATCCGTCACCGAATACGCTGGGGTGTTATAGATATCGTCATCCCACTTCACCATGTGTTGCCCAAAACAGTTTTGCTGACCAAGCGTTATCGGATTTTTGCTGAAGACTGAGGCAGCACCTAAACAGGGCTAATTAATCACAATGATGCCATTGCAGTGATCAGGAAACTTGATCAAGCAATCTGAGCGATTTGTCTAAGCGATTTGTTGGTTACCTGAAATCGCAGTGTCGCAGAAACTAAGCGGGTGATGGGACTCGAACCCACGACATTCAGCTTGGGAAGCTGACGTTCTACCACTGAACTACACCCGCGCGGTTGTTACTTTACCCCAATTGCTTGCCTTCGAGCCACTGAATCAACCTCTAGCCAGCCCTTCAGCAAGGGGGGATTGATGGGCTGATTCCTGGCTCGGGGGGCCCGGAATTTTGAGCGCGGATAGTATTCTAGCACTGGACTTTCTCGCGCGATCGCCCCTGGAGCTTCAGTTATGACTGCCGCCGCCACGACCTTTGATGGGCCCACCCTGTTGAAGCAACTGCTCGATCGAGCCTCCCTGTCCCAGGCTCAGGCCGCCCAACTGATGCAAGCTTGGTTAGATGATGGGCTGGCTCCGGCCCTGTCGGGCGCAATTTTGGCTGCTCTCCAGGCCAAGGGTGTAACGGCCGAGGAGCTGGCTGGGATGGCCCAGGTTTTGCTGAGCCAATCGGTGAGTGTGACGGGCGATCCGCTGCCCAGCCCCTCGATCGACACTTGCGGCACGGGTGGCGACGGCGCTTCCACCTTCAACATTTCCACGGCCGTCGCCTTTGTGGCCGCGGCCGCTGGGGTCACGGTGGTGAAGCACGGGAACCGGGCCGCTTCCAGCAAGTCGGGATCCGCCGATGTGCTGGAAGCATTGGGAATTCGCCTCGGGGCTGATCCCGCCCAAATCCAAGCGGCGGCGCACCAGGTGGGGATCACGTTTCTGTTTGCGCCCGGTTGGCATCCGGCCATGAAGGCCGTCGCGCCCATTCGCCAAGCCCTGAAGGTGCGCACCGTGTTTAACCTGTTGGGGCCTCTGGTGAATCCCCTGCGGCCCACGGGCCAGGTGATCGGTACTTTCAAAAGCGATTTGATTGAGGTGATGGCTGGGGCCCTGAATCGGCTGGGAACTCAGCGGGCGATCGTTCTCCATGGGCGCGAAGGCTTGGATGAGGGGGGATTGGCGGATGTGACCGATCTGGCGGTTTTGGCCGATGGGGCGATCGCCCGCTTGGAGTTGGATCCGGTGGCGGCCGGCTGTGCAGCCGCGCCCACGGCCGCCTTGGTGGGTGGTGATCCCAGCGAAAATGCCGAGATTTTGCGCCAAGTGCTTCAGGGTCAAGGCTCGATCGCCCAGCGGGATGCTGTGGCCCTCAATGCTTCCCTGGCCCTCCAAGTGGCTGGGGCGATCGCTGAGCCGATCGGGTCGCCGGAAGCCTGTGCTGTTGGTGTGGCTCGGGCCAAGGAAATCCTGGCGAGCGGGGCCGCCTGGGAAAAATTGGTGGCGCTACGGGAATTTCTGCAAGCCTAGAGCAGACGAGCACAAAGGGGCGATCGGGCGGGATTAGGGCTGATTTTGGGCGGTTCTTTTTCCTTCCCGATCGCAGTCCGTTGGCATTACTGCTAGATTTTCAGAAAGTTTACGCAAAAACGACGATGCCAATCTGGAAACCTAATTTGTGAAGATTCGGTTAACGACTGCTTTCAAAAAAAGATTAATCTAAAGACTATCTCCCTCCAGGGCCCGGACGCTTTTTTCATTAGTATGATGGAAAGACTAGGCGAATTCAGGTGGCATTGCGCTCAACCCAACTTCAAGCTAAAAGTTTGAGAATTAACGAGCACCACAGCCTCAACCCATTTGAATGATTAAGCATAACCATTCATGGGTTCAACCATAGATCAGTCTTACAATCGATTTAATTACCATTCTCTTTTCTCTGTTGTTTAATTTGATACATACCAAAAACATCACTAAAATTTTTCAACATTATTTCATTCAAAATTTCATTCAAATATTTTGAATCATTGATTGATCTTGAATAACTCTAGTCATTTTCTTAAATAGTTAATCTCATTTTCCTTGAAATTATGACTTGAGATTATGATCCGAGATACCTACCTAGAGTTTTGATCTCAGTCGTCCTGCCTAGCCATGAAATTTGGCTAATAGCACCTGTCCCAAGGAGAAAAGTTTGTGATGCAGCGTTGGAAGTGGGTTTGGCTGGGTGGAGCGTTGCTGGCAGGGCTAGGGATCATGGATTTCGGGTCTCAATCCTTGGCGAATCAATCGCTGTTTCAATACACCATGCAGGCTTGGGCATCACTGCCATTCAACGGGGGAACTGGGGGTGGTAATGAACCCATTCCTCGAATTTTGGTGGATCAGTTTGGCTATCGACCTCAAGATCCCAAAGTGGCGGTAATTGCCTCTCCGCAGCGGGGTGAAAATGCCAACCGAGCCTTCACGCCGGGGTCAGTCTATGAAGTCCGAAATACCTCCACCAATGCGGTGGTTTTTTCGGGTGCGCTGACCCCTTGGAATGGGGGGCAAATCCACGGTCAATCGGGCGATCGGGCTTGGCATTTTGATTTTTCAACCGTGAAACAATCGGGAACCTATGTGGTGGTTGATCGGGAACGGGGTGAGCAATCATTTCCCTTTGAAATTCAGAGCAGTGTCTACCAAAAGAAACTAGTAACTGCCACGCGTGTGTTTTATTACCAACGGGCCGGTTTCAACAAAACGGGTTCTGTGGCTGGGAAGTGGCAAGACGGGGCGGCTTTTTTGGGCCCCAATCAGGACTCCCAGGCTCGATCGGTCAGTGCCAAGGATGATCCCGCCACGGCCCGCGACCTGCGAGGGGGATGGTTTGATGCTGGTGATACGAACAAATACAGCACCTTTGCGGGCCCCGTGGTCAATCAACTGCTGACGGCCTACGAAGAAAACCCCCGAGCTTTCACCGATCGATTCAACATTCCCGAGTCGGGCAACGGCATCCCCGACCTGATTGATGAGATTAAGTGGGAGGTGGATTGGCTGAAGCGAATGCAGGAAGACGATGGTGGCGTGTTGATCAAGGTGGGCGTACTGGATCACAATGCGGCCGATCGCCCCAGCCAAGATCGTCGCCCCCGATATTACGGGCCCAAATGCTCTTCCTCCACGATCGCCACGGCGGCCGCCTTTGCCCATGCGGCCCGCGTCTATCGGCAGTTTCCTGCCCTGCAAGGGGAGTCCCGAGATTTGGAACAGCGGGCCATTCGGGCTTGGAACTGGTTCCAGCAAAATCCCCTCAAGACCGATTGCGACACCCAGGAAATTAAAGCCGGGGATGCCGATCGCCCGATTCCTGAACAACAGGGCAACGCGGCCGCCGCCGCTGTTCACCTGTTTGCCCTCACCGGCAACCCCGACTACAGCACCCAGCTTGCAAAATATCTCACCGCTTCCCAGCCTTGGAACGACAACGTTTGGAGTCGGTATCGGGCCCACGAAGGCGATGCGCTGCTGCTCTATACCCGCTTGCCCAACGCCGATGCCGCCTTGGTTAAGCAAATCCGCGATCGATTCGTGAATATGGTGCGCACCCAAACCCAGGCCTACGGCTTGCGCATGGATCTAGATCCCTATCGGGTGTCGCTGCCCGATGAGCAATATCACTGGGGCAGCAACCAAGTTCAGGCCAACTATGGCAACAGCAATCGAGACGCAATTCGCTATGGCGCAGTGCCCGATCGCAACACCAGCCTGCAAGCCCGGGCCATGGCCCACCTGCACTACCTCCATGGCGTGAATCCCTTGGGATTTGTTTACCTCACCAACATGGGCAGCCTGGGAGCCGAGCGATCGGTCACCAGCATGTATCACGAATGGTTGGGGCGTGGCGAGTATGAACGGGTTGCCCCCGGAAAACCGGGCCCGGCTCCCGGATATTTGGTGGGCGGGCCCAACCGCGACTACACCGGCAACCAAGAATCCGTGAAACAACAGCCGATCCAAAAGCGCTATCTCGACTCCCCCACCGGCTGGCCGGTGAATAGTTGGGAACTCACGGAACCAGCCATTTACTATCAAGCGGCCTACGTTCGTTTGCTGGCCAGTATTACCAGTCCGTAATCTTTTCCAGAGGTTTTGTGTAGCGACGGTGTTAGTTTGGGTGCAATTTTCCACGCCTGTTCACTCTTCACTCACTAGCTCCTATGCCCAACCTTCAAGGAGTCCTGCAACGTCTGCGCACCACTCTGGGGAAATCCTCGGTGCAAGACAATCTCTGGATGATTGCCGCCAGGGTGATTAGCGTGGCAATCCAGGCGCTGTACTTCATCTTTGTGGCGCGGTTTTTGGGATCCAAAGAGTATGGCGAACTGATCGGGGTGTTGTCCTTGGTGGCGATGCTTTCGCCGTTCATTGGGGTTGGCTATGCCCATTTGTTGATGCGGACGGTTTCGCGCGATCGCAGCAGCTTCCGCACCGAGTGGGGTAAGTCCCTATTCGTTTGGGGCTGGTCTTCCCTGCTGGGCATTGGGTTGGTGATGTTGCTGGCGAGTCGAATTTGGGGCAGCCAAGTTTCCCCCTGGTTGGTGTTGTGGATGGCCCTGGGGGACTATTGGGGCGTTTGTCTGCTGGAATTTAGCAGCTCAGCGTTTTTATCGGTGGGGGTGGCAGCTCGCCCAGCCCAGCTCAAGGTGCTTTTCAGCGCCGTGAAGTTTTTGGCGGTGGGGGCCCTGTGGCTGGTTCCCGAATGGCGATCGGCAGAAACCTGGTCGATTTTTTACTGCATTGCGTCAGTGCTGCCGGCCCTTGCGGCCTTTGTGTTGGCCAGTCGGCAGGCGGGCTGGCCCCTTTGGCCCAAACGGAACTGTAATTGGGAGTTGGGTCAAGGGTTTTACTTCTCCATTGCCGGTTCCGCTGAAACCATTAATGCCAATGCCGATAAAACCTTGCTCTCTAGCTTGGTGAATGAAGAGGCTGCCGGGATCTATGGGGCGGGCTATCGGTTTGTGGATGTGGGCTATCAACCAATCTTGGCGATTGGTGCGGCAAACTATGCCCGCTTTTTCCAGGCGGGCACTAATGGCATTGACGGCAGTATCCAATTTGCCAAGCGCCTGTTTCCGCTGATCGCGGGCTACGGGGTGCTGGGGGGATTGGGGATGTTTTTCTTTGCTCCGGTGGTGGAGTGGATTTTGGGATCGGAATATCGCGAGGCGATCGGGGTGTTGCGTTGGTTCGCCCCCGTGCATTTGATTTTGGGAATGCAGTATTTGGCGGCCGATTGCCTCACCTCTGCGGGCCACCAGGGGCAACGGAGCTTAATTCAAGTCACCGCTGCCATTTTGAATGTGGTGCTGAACCTAATCTTGATCCCGTCCTATTCCTGGGCGGGGGCCATTTGGGCGACGCTGGCTTCGGAAACGTTCAAGATGGTGGGACTGTGGGGAGCGGCGGCCTTTTTCTGGCGGCGCGAGTTGGCCATGAAGGCCAAGGGTTAATCAACGGGTTAATCGACGGTTAGGAGTTGGCTGCTGTGCAAGCCGATTGATTTTCGGACTTACCAAGCACTCATCATGGTGGGTGCAAGGAACTGAAACCCCTTGTTTTGGTCGATCGATCCCACTCTAGGACGGAACCAGGGTAACCATGGCATAGCGATCGGGAGAAAGATATTTTTGCGCCACCCGTTGCACGTCTTCGGGGCCCACGGCCTGGATCCGATCGGGATAAACCGTTGCTTCTGGCAGTTGATCCAACAGGCCGTAGTAGCCATAGAGGCTGGCCAGTTGGTTGGGGGTTTCCGTGGCGAAAATATAGTCGCTGCACAGGAGACGCTGGGCCCGCTTCAGCTCGATTGGGTTAATGGGGTGATCGCGCAGCAGGGCCAGATGATCACAAATGCAGGCTTCCACCACGCCCACATCCCGCACATCCAACCAAGCGCCGATCGTCAGCAAGCTGGCATCCCGCTGGGCGCTGGCTTCGCAGTCGATCGCCAAAACCCATTGCCGGTCTTCGCGCAAATCGCTGACCAAGCGCGAGGTGCGCCCAATGCCGAGAACGGTGGCCAGCACTTCCAAAGCATAGGTATCGCCAATGTCCTGCAAGCTGGGCCCCGTCCAGGCCATCATCACCCGAGCTTGCTCCAGATAGGGTCGGTGCAGTTCTTGACGATGGACGGCGGCAATCGGTGGAGTTTGCCCGATCGGCTGGGGAGGACAGGCTTGGGGCTGACCAAAGGCCGCAAAGGCCGATTCCATCAAGTGACGGGCGCGATCGGGCGGCAACCCTCCCACCAGGGCCACCACCAGATTTTCCGGTTGGTAGTGACAGGCATGAAACCGCCGCATCTCAGCGGGCGATCGCTTCATCAAGGATTCTTCGCTGCCCAAGACCGATCGCCCATAGGCATGGTCGGGATAGACCCGCGACAGCAACATCTGAAATCCCACCCAATCGGGGCTGTCATAGGCCTGGCGGATTTCTTCGAGCACCACCGATCGCTCCAGCTCAAATTCCTGGTCGGGAATCGTCGCATTCAGCAACAACTCCGCCAAGTGGGGCAAGGTGGCTTCCGCATGTTCCACCGCCGTGGTCACAAAATAATGGGCATAATCGTGACTGGTGGCGGCGTTGGTGGCTCCGCCGCGACTCTCGATCGCCCGGTCAAATTCCCCAGGGCCCAACCGGTCAGTGCCCTTAAAAATCATGTGTTCTAGGAAATGCGCCATCCCGTCCCAGGCGATCGGCTCAGCCACAGCCCCCGCCTTCACCCACACATCCATGGTCACCACCGGGCTAACGGGCACATAGTGATAAACCACCCGCAAACCATTGGCCAATTGCCACAGTTCCGGCTGTTGACGGTTGGGGCGAGGAACTTGCTCAGTTCTCCAAGGACTCTGTACCATCCGATCGCCACTCCTAAAACACAACTGGGATCCGCCATCGTAGCCAGCACCTTTTATCAGGAACCGATCGATTCGCTACAAAATCCCAGTTCTCTAGTGTGGCGGGCGATCGCTTCCCCAGACCAGGGCTGAGTGTTCACCTGTCATCACCCGTAACAAATGCCATTGAATGGTAGGAGCGGTGTAGGAATTGCAGGCAATCTTCAGGCGCTAGACCTGTTTTAACCGATTGAAGCTGCGACTTTGAAAGATTGAATGCTTGGTTTAAAGTTATGCTTTGGATTGTTGAGATTTGAGTGAATTCATTAAATTTCAAGCGAAAAATTTCCAGTCAAACTTTAAAGAAATTCAAGTTTCACGCGCTCCCCGTTCAAGACCCGTTCAAGACAGCAACCACTGCTAACCATTGCTGATATGCCGGATTTTGATTCCCCCGCTTCTGAACCAACAGAAATAAAAGCCTCAGGGGCCGATCGCCCGGTTGATGAATCCTCGTTGGGGGCGATCGAGTCGCCGGGGGTCATGCCGGAGAACACAACGGGCCAAGATGCAAAATCGTCCCCAGCATCGATCGGGGAGTCGCCCCACGAGCCGCAGCGCCCGGGACTGTGGACGACTGCTTGGCAATCAGCGAAGGATCGGCTAACGGCCTTGAATTTGCCGAATTTACCCAGCTTGCCCAACTTGCCTACGGAATTGCCCAATTTGCCCCGCAATTGGTCGGTAAATTTGCCCAGCCTGCCGAATTTACCTAATTTGCCGAATCTACCAAAAAATTTGCCGGATCTATCTGCTGCCCTAGGTCATCTCAAACCTGGCGAAACCCTGGCCCAGGGGGTACAATCCCTCACCCAATGGTTTAGCGTCAGTGACGATCGGGTGGCGGCGGTGTTGGCGGAAGTGCGGGCCCAACTGCCCACCACGGAAGTGACCCTGTTGGGAAAACCCCAGGCGGGCAAAAGTTCGATCGTCCGAGGGCTAACGGGAGTTTCGGTGGAAATTGTCGGCCAAGGATTCCGGCCCCACACGCAACACACGGCACGCTATGCCTATCCCTCCGATGAGTTGCCGCTGCTGATTTTTACGGACACGGTGGGTTTGGGGGATGCGGAACGGGACAGCCAGGCGATCGCCCAAGCCCTGCTGACGGATTTTGACGAGGATCCCGATCGGGCCAGAATTTTGATCCTCACGGTTAAGATCAACGACTTCGCCACCGAAACCCTGCGGCAAGTGGTCGCCACCCTGCGCCAACGCTATCCCGCCGTGCCTTGCCTGTTGGCGGTCACCTGTTTGCATGAGGTTTATCCAGCAACGGTTGAAGATCACCCGGCGGATCCCCTGAGCTTGGAGGCGGTGGCCCGGCCCTTTGCGGCATTGCAAGAAGCCTTTGCGGGCTGGTTCGATCGCGCCGTGCTGTTGGACTTCACCCGCGAGGAGGATGACTATCACCCCACTTTTTACGGTCTGGAAGCCTTGCGCGATGCCCTGGCGGATTTGCTGCCGGAAGCAGAAGCCCGCACTATCCATCAATTGTTGGATTCGGTTTTGGACGGGGAGCCGGGCCGCCAAATCAGCAACCTCTATCGAGATGTGGGGCGGCGCTATGTGTTGGCCTTTGCGGCGGCAGCGGCGGCAGTTGAGGCCGTGCCCTTGCCCTTTGCATCCATGCCGGTGCTGACGGCGCTGCAAGTTTCCATGGTTGGCCTGTTGGGACAGCTCTATGGCCAAAAACTCACTCGATCGCAAGTGGGCGGCATCATCAGCACGATCGCGGGCGGATTTTTGGCCCAGGCGATCGGGCGAGAGTTGGTGAAATTTGTCCCCGGTTTTGGCAGCGCGATCGCCGCTTCCTGGGCGGCGGCCTATACCTTGGCCTTAGGAGAGGGGGCCTGTGTCTATTTCGGAGATTTGATGGGTGGCCGCAAACCGGATCCCGATCGGATCCAGGCCGCCATGAAAGCCACGTTCGATCGAGCCTTCGATCGGTCTCGCTTCGATCGATCCGATCCCGAGCCAGCCGACACACCCAACCCGCCACCGGCCCCCTAGGGCCGATCGCTCAGGTTAGGGTTGGGAGACCCAACCCCTACGGCAATGGAAATGACGCAACTCCTACGGCGATGGAAATGACGACAGGCCCCAGGCTGGCGAGTTTATGATGCTTGCGGATTGTCCGGGCCGACAAGCCACCTAGTCCAACGACTCCATCACTATCGCTGCGCCCCCCTTTCCCCATGACTGCCACCCTTTTCCCCACCATCCCGCCCACGGCCGTTGTGGCCAGCGAGGCTTGGCGCTATCAACCACCCACCGAGGCGATCGGGGCACAGCGAATCTTGGTGAAACCCAATTTGGGTTATCCCGTGGGGCCGCCGGTCACCGTGGGCGATCGAGTCTTGGCCACGGTTTTGGAAACCTTACGATCGGTTGCTCCCCAGGCAGAAATCTTGATTGTGGAAGGTGTGTGCTCGCCGGTTTCCCTCGCGGAAATTGCCCAGCGGCGCGGTCTGCATCGCTTGTTAGATCAGGGCATGGCCCTGGTTGATGCGGACAGCCTGCCCTTAGCGGAATACGAGAACCGATCGCCCATGCCCGTTCGCTTTCGTTCCATGTGGGCCCCGGCCCTGTTGCGGGAAGTGGACTGTCGAATCTCGATCGGGGCCCTCAAACGCACCCATTTGAAGGAGACTCCCCTCATTTCCGCCTCCCTGAAAAATCTCTACGGTCTTTTTCCGCGCGATCGCTACAAAGCACGCAGTCCCCACTCCCGCGGCCAGCTCCATCGCCCCTCGGTGCCACAGGTTTTACAGGATGTTTATTTCTGCATTGGCCATTTGTTTAATGGGGCGGTGGTGGATGGCACGGTCAAATATTTCAGCCCCGACTATCGACCCGATCGAGGGCAAACCCTGCCGCTCGATCGGGTCTTTTTTGGTAGTGATTTAATCGCAGTCGATCGGCTCGCTTGCCAAACCGGCCAAGAACCGATGCCCGATTATTTGGCCGCCATCGATCGCCTCAGAACCCAAAGGGATGTCTCCTAGATTTTCCGCCAGCGTTCTCGACTCAAAAACATGCCCCGACCATTCCGAGCGCGACAGGTTAAACCGGTGGTTTTGGCTTCGCAACGAAATCCATTTCGCTCCCAAACCTGGTTGTAATTCAATCGAGGATATGGGCCCGCGATTGTGTCTCCCGCGCAAAGCACCTCGGCCTGGCCGTTGGCATTCAGCAAGATTTCATGCCCCCAATCCAAGTTGCAATCGGCGGGCTGCGGGGGCAATGGGCGCAAACCCGACTGAACATGACAGCGCAAATAGCCCTGGCCCCCATCCACCCAAGAACCACAGATAATGTTACCGCTGGGTAACACAAACCCTTGAATCCCGGAATCAGCCTGAATAGGATGAACCTGAACCGTGCCCCAACTGAGGCCAGCCACCGCCGCCGGAATTAACCATCGAGAAAGTCGCGAAAGAGAATTCATCAGTTCCTAATGCCTTTTGCCCTGTTCTAATCGCGAGCTAAGCAACAGCCTTTGGGCCGTTTCGCCGCAACACAACCCGATGCTAGCCGATAGGGAACAGCGAGGAAATGTATATCACGCTACAAACCGGGTATAATACCGAGCACCATGAGTGACCCCAAGCCCTATGTTTACTGATCTGCTGCCATTGTCTCTGCATGTGGATGCAGCCCTTTTGGCAAGTTCAGGCCTGTGGTCACTCGCTCTCTATTTGGCGTTGCCGGCCGTGAGCGATCGGCTGATGGATCTCTTGATTCGCTGGTTTGACTTTGCTGAGCGATCACTCTATTTTTCCACGGAAGAATTTGA
The DNA here is from genome assembly GCA_001913845.2 of Limnothrix sp. CACIAM 69d. GTDB lineage: Bacteria > Cyanobacteriota > Cyanobacteriia > CACIAM-69d > CACIAM-69d > CACIAM-69d. The sequence goes on from MKGP02000035.1 coordinate 23,496, forward strand.
AAAAACTCGGACTGTTCGCGAATCCCAAAACGCTTTTTATGCTTCCATTTTCAGCGTCATTCCCTTTCTTGGGTTTGGCTTTCTGATGCATTTATGTTTGTCCCAGGCGATCGGGACAGTGGCCACATTGGGCCTATCAGGCTTAGCCAGCGCCACGGCCGGCGTTTGGGAGACGATGAAGCCGAAAAATAGCAACCAGAAGTAACACAAAAGGCCAAGAGAACAGCAAGTTGAAATCAAACAAGTAATCAAACAAGTAATTAAACAAGTAATTAAATATGAAACAACAGGATCAACAACACCCGCAAGAAATGGTCGATCGCAACTTGGTGCAAGCCATTTTGACCAGCGATCCCACCGATTTTTATGTTTGTGAATTAGCCCGATTACGAATTCGTTATCGCAACTTTCCAGGAGCCAGACAAATTCAAGCCGACCTGGACAAAGCCCTTAGCCGCTGGGGTTTTGATGAAGAATCGCTCTATCAAAAAACCCGCGAACTACACGCCCAAGGCAATATTTATCAGGTCAACAGCCGTCGTCGCGATGAAGAAGATTGGAGTTAAAACCTCATCAATTGGGCTGTCAATACCTGTCCATACAAGGGTGTCTGAAAAGCCTAAATTGCTACCTTACGGGTCTGACCAAACAACAAAGACAAGGGGATTAAGCCCCTTGCCCCAACGACGATTCATGCTTGACCTACGTTAAAAAATACCTTGTAGACATCCTCTAATTCAGTCTTGATCAGCAATTGCGATCTGAAAATCTAAAACTTGATCAGTAATTGCGATCTGAAAATCTAAAAAACTGCCTCGGGAGAGCACGGAAAACTCCCGAAGCAGCTTCTGGGTCGTCTGGCTTTGCTCACAGAATCCTAGGTTTCATTGAACCAAGTTGATCTGTAAGGGAAGGATTGATCTACATCCCAAAAAAAGGGAAACGGCTTAGGCCGCGCTGCTTCCGATCGTCACAGAAAACAGCAACAATGCCGCAATCAAAAGCGACATGCCCGCCAACAAACCGATCGCCGTGGGCCAATCGGCCTGGCGCATAAAGGTTTCCCAATTGAACAAACCAAACTGCACATCCATGGGTTTCGGCAAGCGATCGCGATAATCTTCGCCATAGCGAGCCGTGTGCGCAAAGGTCACTGCACCGCTCGATCGCTGAGGCAAAATCCGCCGCCGTTGATAGGGAACCGTGTCCCGCCCGAAGTGGGTTTGATATTCCTCGCTGTTGAGCAACGAGTCAATGAACCCATTCAAACCTTCGGTGGCCAAAACGATCGACCAAGACAGTTTTTCTCGATCGTTATAAACCTCACGACCCAAAATTCGCTGCACACACATCTGCACAAAGCGATAATTATTATTGGTGTCGTAATTGCGCGTGCGAAACACTTCGGAGGTGGCCAGGCCGCGAATGAAGTCTTGCACCGAAATTTGACCGCAGCGCAGTTGAGACTCCAGCGCCAAAAGACGGCTGCTGGCCGTTAGCTGTTGCTCATTAAAAATTTGCCGATAGGCCGCGTGAATCACCTCATCAATCTCATTGGTAATGAGGCGCAAACCACCTTGATTTGCAACTTCAAAACCATCCACTCGCTGGTTTTGAGAAGTCAAGGGGTAATCCAGAAGGGGAAGTGCCATAAACCAATCACTCTTTCAGTTTCAATTCCGGATTTATAGAAGCTCGGTGGCTCCTGATTGGCAGCCAAGACCGAAACCAAAGCCGAAGCCAAATTTTTGGAATCTGCTTAGTTTTGCTGAAGAACTGCTCTGGAGATTGAAATCAAAAGATTGTTCAGTCCAGAGCAGATTGGCACTAGCAGGGAAGGAGATTTTAAAGAAGGCAACTGAACAGATTAATCCATTAAATTGCCAACAATGTTGAACAACATTCTTCTGAGGTTTAAACCACAACCTGCTTCAGCATAGGGTAGGGCATGAGTAATTAAGCTTAGTCATTTGAGAAAAGTAGGATTCCGCAATTCTTCTCAACTCGAAGGGCGGTTTTTTGCAAGCATTTGTAAGTTTTTCTCAGAGACTCAAGACTTCATTCATTTAATTAATTCAATTTTTCTTCAAAAATCTCAAAATCTCAATTGGTTTTCGCTTGATCTTTGATTATTTTGTTCTTGATTGCTCACTGTATAGAAAACATCTAAAAATGAGAGCATGTAAAAAAATGTAATTTCAATTCAGGATGATCGAACCGATCTGGGGTTTGTTTTCGCAGCACCCGATCGGTTGATTGCGCTGTTGATTGCGCTTCTGAGTGTTGAGGCGGTGCTTGAGGCCCTAGGGATTACAAAAGGGACAGTAGGTGGGATCCGCAGTGGTTTCGCCCTGGGGAAAGGGATCGTCCTGTTGGTGGCCGCAGCGATCGCAAATGGAGCGATGCAGACGAATCAGCGGCGTGGGCAGCCCACATTCACCACAGGGCAACCCCGGCAGCCGCTGTGTGACCCAAAACCCAGGCCAATGGCAAACGGGACAGGTCGATCGCGCCTTGGCCACCAGGTTTTCCATGGCTTGGGCAATCACCTGCATTCGCGTGGGGTTGTGCATCGCCCGCATATCCGTTTCCACCCACAGGGAGCCATCGGGCGATCGGGTCAGGGCCTCGGTGACGGCCGCCGCCAGGGCCGAGCGATCGCGTAGGCCCTTCGTCACCCCTTGGAGGTTTTGGGGTTCGCCCCAACCCACCACCAGCCCATGATCGGGAAAACCAATGGTTTCAGCAAATTTTTCCACTTCCGCCCAACTGCGAACCCGCCCTTGGCGATAGTTGGTTTTTAGGGAAATGGCCTCGCCGACCAACTCCAGCCCCAGGGCTTGATCGATCAGCAGCACCAATTCCCGGTTAGCCGCCGCAAAGGGGACGCTGGGATGGGGGCCAAAGGAACCTTCACTGGCCAGGGCGATCGACCCACCGGTTAGCGCCAAGGCCGCCAGGGCCTTAGCTCGGGCCGTGGCGAGTTGATCGCCGGGTCGATCGACCTCCCGGGTGAAGGTGCCAAACCGATCCGTATCCAGTTCCGACGGCACGATCGAGCGCAGGCCCCAGGTTTGCTCCAAAATCGGCGCAATCACCTGTTCCTTGCCATGCATCGTGGCGATCGTGATGGTTTCCCCTTCCCAAGCGTCCGTCAGGTTCATTGTTCCCCAAAAACCGATGCCCTCAAGGTTTTAACCAGCGATCGTGGGGTGAAAGAAAAAGGCCAAACCCAGCACCAAATAGGCCGCTAACAACAGCAACCCCTCCAGCCAGTTGGATTCCCCATCGGAGCTGATGGAGTTGGCAATCAACACCGAGACCGCCACGGCCACCAGCTCAAAGGGTTGGAAGTTCAAATCCATGGGTTGCCCAAAGAACCAACCGGCAATCACCAACACCGGAGCCACAAACAGGGCAATTTGCAAGCTGGAACCCATGGCCACCGAAACGGACAAGTCCATTTTGTTTTTCATGGCCACGGTAACGGCGGTGGCGTGTTCTGCTGCGTTGCCAATAATCGGCAACAAAATCACCCCGGTGAACAGTTCCGTCAGGCCCAATTGTTCGGTGGCCGTTTCCAGGGAATGCACCAACAATTCCGACTCGATCGCCACAAAAATTGTGGCCGCCAACAACACCCCCACCCACAGGGGCAGGTTTGGCCGGTGCGCTTCGCCTTCGCCGGCCGGTTCATCGCTGGCTTCCGGATCGGGCACTTCCCCTTCCGCCACGGCCACATCGTAGAGGTAGCTGTGGGTTTTCATGGAAAACAGCAGGGTCATCACATAGACCAAAATCAAGACCACTGCCACCGCCGTCGAAAGCTTTTGCAAGACACTCTCAGCAATGCCCACGGAGGTGAAGTTCACTGCGGTGGGTAGCAGCATGGCAATCACAGCCAGGTTCATGGATGAGGCATTCATGCGGGCAATCACGGGCTGAAAGGTTTGCTGCTTGAAGCGCAAGCCGCCCAAGAACATCGACAGCCCCATGACCAACAAGAGGTTGCCGATGATTGAGCCAGTCAAGCTGGCCTTCACCACGCCCACGTAGCCCTCTTTGAGCGCAACCAAGGCCACAATCAATTCGGTGGCGTTCCCAAAGGTGGCGTTCAGCAGTCCCCCCAGGGAGGGGCCCACCAGCCCCGCAAGTTCTTCGGTGGCATGGCCCATCCAGGCGGCGAGGGGCACGATCGCCAAGCAGGCGGTGATGAACACCACCAGCGGACTCCAGTGCAGCCATTCCGCCGCGATCGAGACGGGAATAAACCCCAAAAGGATGAGGAAGACGAGATCTTTTTTGCTCATTCTTTTTTGTGTTTGTTTGCTTTTTGCGTTTTCTGCTGGGGGTTAATCAACGGACTTCGGTTAGGGGAGCCAGCGAGGACGGGCCCCAGGCAGTGGTAACGCCTGCGGGGTCAATTTGGCAAAGGTTCCGTCAGGATTTTGGGCCACGGGCAACAACCACAGTTGGCTGTGCTCAATTTTATTGCCGTCACTGGCTTCGGGTCGGCGGGCCGCTTTGGGGTCGGCGCTCGATCGATCCGCGTTGTTGCTCCGTCCCGACTCCCGATCGCCCTGGGTGGTTTCTTCCTCGCCTGATTCGGACTGATCGGCGCGATCGTCCTTGGCCTTTGCCTTGGTGTCGATTTGGTCAAACAACAGGGCTGCGCCATCCGGCGATAGATCAAGGGCAATATCGAGCTGCTCCGGCAACAGCAACAGGGGCGACAGGGCCTTGGTTTTTAGGTCAAAGGCTCCGATATAGGGCTGTTCGCGGTAGTTTTCATCCTCAACCCGTTGGGTAACCAAGGCGTAGAGCACGCGGTTATCGGGGGTGAATTCGGCGCGCAAAATCGATCCTTGAATTCGGGCTAGTTCCGTTTCGCCGCTGGGGGTAACCACAAAGAGCGATCGGGTAAAGTCGCCGTTGAATTTCACCAGGGCCGCCGCTGAACCGTCGCTGGCAAATCCCAACACGGTTCCAAACTTGGGCAAAAAGTCCAGGGGTTGAATTTCCCGCCGGTAGCGATCGTTGTTGTCCTTGTCGGTGTTGGGCAGGGGCAAAATGGCCACCCCTTGCCCCTGGGTGATGGCGATCGATTGGCTGTCGGGCGTAATCACAAACTCGCCGCCGCCTTGGCTTTCCAGCTTTTGGGGCGTTTGCCGATCGCGCAGCAGCCACAAACTGACATTGCTGGCATTTTTGCGCTCCGCCCGTTGCACCAGGGCCGCCGAACCGTCGGGAGCCAAGTCAAATTTCAAATTTTGATAATCTCGGTTATCCAAAACCGGCGTAACTTCGCCGGCCGGTTCGGGAGCCTGGTTATTGACGCTCAAGCCTGTGGTGACCGTATAAAACTGCTGTTCGAGCAGGCTGGGGCTGTCGGTTTTTTCCAGGGTGCTGGTTTCGGTGGCGGAAAACAGAATCCGATCGCGGTTGGGATAGGGCTTGAAGTCGTTTACCAACAGGTTCGGCGGGGTGAGGATGGTTTTCCGCTGCTGGGTCAGTTCATACAGGATCAGGCGGCCGGCTTCTTCGCCTTCGGTGCCAATGTAAGCAAAAACCCGATCGCGCGATCGAAATGCCGCCGAGAAGGATTCCGCCGGTTTGCTGTCTTCGCGGGTGTCGCGGGCCCCGGCTCCCAACTGAAGCTGAAAGCTAGTGCCATAGGGTGCTGGGCGATCGAGTGTGAAGGCCATCCGGGTTCCGGCCCAGCTAACTTTCCCTTCCAGGGGGGGATCCAGTTTCAGATTAGCCTCCACGCTGTCTCGATTCATCGGCCGATTGAAGGCCAACACAAAGGCGCGATCGTCGGCCCCAATGGTGCGATCGGCCCATGAGAAGTCGCGCACCCGGGCCGCCGATCGATCGCCCAGCACCAACAAAGCTGCGATCGCCACCACCAAAGTCGCGATTACCAACCAAGCGGCCCGATCGATCGGTTGCCATTGGGGATTGCCCCTGGGGGTGTTTTGCCATCGATGTTGCACGGATCGCCACATACCCAATCAGAAATTCCTCAGTTGATTGCACCGGATTGCGCCTTGGATTGCGCCTTTGCTTTCGCCCGATCGCCCCTAAGAATCACCACGCCCAAGGGTCATGCCTAGAACTTATCTAGAACTCATGTCTAGAACTCATCTAGAACTTCTCTAGAACTCATAGGGATTTTTGGGAACCGGAATCGGGCGCATCGTTTGTGGCGCAATGCTCAACACTCGCTCGCCCTTGATTTCATCCACCGCCATTCGCCCCTGAATTTCTAGCCAAGTATCAGGGGGATAGGCCGGCATATTCGCTGGCCGGCGCACGGGCAGCCCGATCGGGTAAGCATCCGCCGCACAGCAGGTGATCGTAAACCGCGAAATCCAAAACACATCTGCCGGATAGCCCTCCACCTTGGTGACAAAACCACTGATGTTCACCGGTTGGTTTCGGTAGGCTTCCGGTTCGGGATAAACCTCCAAAGTCCGCACCCACTCAATCAGCGATCGCTGTTCCGGGCGCTTGTTGCTGCGAAAGGCCTTGGGCGCACGGGCGATCGCGGTGGTGGGGTCGCCAATGCCCCGTTGCAGGGCTTTATGGCTGGTGAGAGGCTGCGGCGCAATCAAAAACCCCCCGATCGCCGCCAACAGCAATAACAGCGTTGCCCACCCCTTGGGCAGCAGGCTGATGTGTTGTTCTGAGTCAGGATCTGCCGCCAACGACAATCGCCGCCGCAACAGCCGCCCAGATTGCACCAAATTAATCGCCAGATTGGCCGCTGCCATCAGCAACAAAAACCCCGTGACCACCACCAAGCCGTGATAGGCGGGATGGATCAGCAGGGCCAAGCGGCCACCGTGCCAGTAGTGCAACATCAGCGCTCCCCACGCTGCGATCGCTGCCACATCGACCCAAGGCAGCCAGTTCGATCGACTTGGTTGTGACAACACGGCCGAAGCAGCTCCCATTGGAGCCGTCGCGCAAAGGAATGGCTTCATTGTACGGGGTGGTTTTGGCCCAACCTAGGGTTCCCGTCGCCGCACTGTCCCTGAAACGTCCCATGAATCAGCCTTTCAGCCCCCTTCGGACTCCATTCGGAGCCAACGCCCCCCGAAATCTTCAGAAGGGGCGCGGGACGGCCCCGCGGCCCAAAAAGTTCCAAGGCCAAGACAATGCAACAAGCGGCCAAAACCCAACCAAATTCGGCTTCTGCCCTCGTTACTGTTGGACACAGGCTTGATATTTCATTGCTAATTTCGTTAATGATTTCATGGCTAATTTTGGTGATGCTTGAGCTGGTGATTTCATGGAGAATCTCATGAGCAACTTCATCAAAAACTTCATGAAAGATGCCATGTCATTTCACGGATGTTAGTGCAAAAACAACGACAGAACTGGCAACGCAGATCCGGCCAATACATCTCAAATCTATTTCGATGGTTAATGATGACCATTGAAAGAAGGTAAAGGTTGTATGCCAACACCAACAATTCAAAGCCCCGCGCTACACGGCTAGCGCAAACCAAAAAAATTCTTGCAATTCCTGAATTCCGCCCCCAGAGTCGAGAGACTGAACTTGGAGGTTGGTGGCTAATTCAGAGTGATCCCAAACCCTCAAAAAACACCTCACCCATTGTGAAATCTCCCCAAGAGACACAGTGGAGGCTCAACCATTCCATCAGGAGATGATTCCTATGAACCGTTCCATGAACCGTGCCTGTACTGCTTTGGCAGCATTCTTGTTAGGGTTAGGCGTTGCCCATGGGGTTGCGATCGAACCAGCCATGGCCCAAAGTTCCTGCCGCTGGGAAGGGGGCCAGTTGCGCTGTGATGATGGCAGCCGATCGGACAACGATCGCAACCAGAATCGAAATCGCGATCGGGATGATTATCGCTACTACGATCGCAACGAAGAGCGGTATCGCGACGACTACGACAACGATCGCAACAACTATCGGGGCGATCGACAGGACTTGGAAGATCGGATCGATCGGCTCTATCGCGAAGTGTTGGGCCGGCCAGCCGATCGCAGCGGACTGCGCACCTATGTTGATCGGGTGCGCGATCGCAACTGGTCGCTACAACGGGTGCGGGACGAATTAGCCAATAGCCGCGAGGCCGAATCCGCCATCGATCGCGCCTATCAAGAAATTTTGGGTCGCCGGGCCGACAGCCGAGGAATGCGCACCTACCTCGAACGGCTGCGGGGGGGCTGGTCAATTCAGCGCGTGCGGGAAGCCCTCATGAACAGCCGCGAGCGGCGATAAACGCCAGCCCAACTCCACCTGCTCGGGTAATCTCGGCATTGCTGAACGGTTCCTAACCCACTCCTAAAAACCACCCATTCCTAAACAGAGGACAGACTCTTCACCATGGCTCGGACAGATATTGACTATCTCGATCTCACCAACAACAGCGAAACCATCTCCCTCGCAGCCGGCCAGCAAGGCCGCCTGGGTGTGCGGGCCCTCGCCGGCAACGATTACATCAACGGTTCCAGCGACAACGACACCCTCTATGGCAACAGCGACAACGACACCCTGATCGGCAACGAAGGTAGCGATGTGCTCTTTGGGGGCCAGGGTTTTGATTTTGTGATTGGTCGCGATGGGGATGACCTGCTGACGGGCAACCTGGGCAACGACCAGCTAGAAGGCGGCGCGGGGCGCGACACCCTCCGTGGCGGCCGCGACAACGATATTCTCTACGGCCAGGAGGGAGATGATTTTCTGGCCGGCGACCTGGGCATCGACACCCTGATCGGCGGCACTGGGCGCGATACCTTTGTTCTGGCGGTTGATGATGCCACCACGACCATTGCGAACGCCGATGTAATTGTGGATTTTGACTTCAACGGTGGAGATTTCATCGCCATCAGTCGTCAGGTAGACCTATTTTTTGATAATTCCCTCGACTATTCGCGGATTGTGGGTTTTGGCAGTCCCGATGTGAAGGATGTGTTGATTCGTGTGGGCGGAGCTGTGGGCCCAATCATCGGAGTGGTGGTGGATGCGACCGATCGCCAAGTCGCCCAAGCTTTTGCCGAAGGGCCACGGGTGGCGTAGCCCGCGGCCAGCCAATGGTTGATCAATCGATTGTTGATCAATCGATCACTGTTGCGATCGCCCCAAAATCCCGCGATCGCGCAAAACCAAAAGCGCCCCGCTACGAATTCGTGGCGGGGCGGTCTTTAGGGTTTCAGATTTCGAGACTTTTGAAAGGTCTCTTTTTCTCAGTTCGCTCTGACTTGATATTCAGATGATTTGGTGGCGGGGAGCGGATTTGAACCACTGACCTTCGGGTTATGAGCCCGACGAGCTACCAGACTGCTCTACCCCGCGGCGCGAATTCAAATATAACCGGAAGCTCTGGAAAAAGCAACTACTTTCTGAAAATTTTCTCCCTCGCCACCCACAAGGGCACAAAGGGGGGCTGAAAAAGCTGTTGAGAACAAGGTTTGAGCAAACGGTTCAACCAGACCCAGCCTTGGCAGCGATCGGCTCCATCAGCCCACCGGTCAACCAAACGATCGCCCAAGCCGCCGGTCAAAACATGTCGAGATCGTCTACCTGCACAATTTCGCCATTGAACAATTGCGCCAAGCTGCGGGCACTGCGGGCCACCAAGTCATCGGGCCCCGGTGGCGGAGGGGGCCCCGCTGGCGAAGGGGGCGAAACGGATTGGGGGGATGCGGCGGGGGGCGGTTGGGGCGATCGTCCAGGGCGATCGGGGCCGGGCGCGGGGGCCCGGCCCGGGGCCGGCAGGGGATTCGCAGCGGGAGCCGGGGGCAGCACGGCTGGGGATGCGGTGGGCGGTGGAGCCACCCTAGTCGCGATCCCACCAAACCCGCCCGCCGTTGGGTTCGCGGCCGTAGTCGGAATCGGATTCGGGTTCCGAACTGGGTTCGGGGACTGGGGCGGGGGGGGCGTTCCCCTGGGTGGATTTTTTGGGAAGGACGCGGGCGCGCTGGTCTGGGGGGGCATCACCACATTGGCCCGAATCGCAACCGTGACGCTGCGTTGCAGGTGCTGCTGAAAGGCCGTTTCGATCGCCTTGGTGCGGGACTCAAACTTGGCGACCCAACTGGGCGGAATTCCCACCACGGCGTTTTGACCATCAAAGGACAACAGTTGCCCCATCTGCGACAACATCATCTTGGTGGCCGGGGGTTGCACATGAACTAAGATCGCTTGCCACAGTTGATCCAGCTCCGCAGAAGCGGGAACCGGCGCGATCGGGCTGGGTTCCGGCGCAAAGGTTTCATCGGGGCCAGCGCTGACCGGGGCCGGCTCCGGAACCGGAGTTGGCGCGGGCGCAGGTTGGGGAACAGCGGCCACCGGAGCGATCGCCGCCGGGGCCGTTGTGGCGGTGGGGGTGCTTGTGGCGATCGGGGCTGGAGCCACACCCCCCAGGGACTGCAACAAACCGATCAACTGCATCAGCGCAGCAGGATTTGTGTGGGCCCATTGGGTCACGCCCTGGGTAAATTGGGCGATCGCCCCCGGATCTAGCCCCAACTGGGCCAACAGAGCCGAGAGCGGATCGCTCGACGCAGGAACCGAAACAGGCGCGATCGGGGCCGGCACAGGAGGAGCCGGAAGTGCGATCGGGGCGATCGGGCGAGGCGGCATTGGAGCCACCGATCCAACAGCCCCCACCGGAGCCACCGCCCCCGGCAACAGCCCCATCAAAGTCACCTCCAGCCACAACCGAGGCTGGGTAGAGTTTTTCAGCAGCGATTCGCCGGTTTTGAGGTACTGCTGCCCATGCAAGATCCAGCTCAGTTCTTGACTGCGGGCAAATTCACAGAGTTGCTGCCAAGTTGGCTCCGTCAGGGCCACCAAATCACCCCGATCGGGCGCAGTCTTCGCAATCAGCAGATCTCGATAGAAACTCGCCAAATTTTGCAGCACGATCGTTGGTTCTCGCCCCCGATCCATCAGCCGCCGCAAACAGTCCACCGCCCCTTCCGCATCACCCGCCGCCAAACTGGACACCAACGCCAGCAAATCCCGCTCCGGCACAGCCCCCACCAGATCCCAAACGGCCTCCACCGTCACCCCCGTAGGAACCAGGCTCAGTTGATCCAGCAGGCTTTCCGCATCGCGCAAGCCCCCCTGCGCAATTTGGGCCACCAGGGTCAACGCTTCCGGCACAATCTCGATCGACTCCTGTTGGGCGATCGTCCCCAAATGGCTCACCATGTCCACCAGGGGAATCCGCCGGAAGTCAAACCGCTGACAGCGAGAAATAATCGTCGGCAAAACCCGCTGCGGATCCGTCGTGGCCAACACAAACACCACATGGGCCGGCGGTTCCTCCAGGGTTTTCAGCAGCGCATTGAACGCCGCCCCCGACAGCATATGCACCTCGTCCAGCACATAGACCTTGTAGCGACATTGCACCGGGGCAAATTGGGCCCGTTCAATCAGCTCCCGAATATTGTCAACACCCGTGTTGCTGGCTGCGTCAATTTCCACCACATCCAGCGCCCGCCCCTGCGTAATTTCCACACAAGTTTGGCAATGGCCGCAGGGTTCCGCCGTGGGCCCCTCGCTGCTCAGGCAGTTCAACGACTTGGCCAAAATTCGGGCGCTGGAGGTTTTGCCCGTTCCCCGAGGCCCCGCAAACAGGTAAGCCGGTGCAATTCGATTTTGCTGAAGCGCATTAGTCAGCGTTTGGGCGATCGCCTGTTGGCCCACCAAGTCGGCAAACCGTTGGGGGCGATATTTGTGGTGCAGCGGTTCGTAGGGCATGGCTAGGAGCGGGTCAATGAAGCGACCAGACAGCCATCTTATAAAACAACCGCTGTGAAAATCGCCTCCTGCCAGATTCCCTCTCCTGTGGCAGCGGCGGGAGAAGCGGTGTTCAACCACTGACGGTTTCAGAGTTTGGCTTGGGCGCGATCCTCATCGCTGGAAACGAATTGCTCCTCGGAGGTCTCGCATATCGGAGGGCACATGGCGATGCTCCCCTACGGGGTTTCGGGCGGGGCGGTGAGTTCTTGCAGGATGGCTTGGGTGAGGGGGTGGTTGGAGAGGTCGGCGGCACGAGATTGCTCCGCAAGGCTTGCGCCACCGGCTTTGAGGACGGCTTGCACGAGTCTGCGGAAATTTTTCTGGACGGTTTGGGTGTTGGGATGGTCTTGACCGAGTTTTTCTAGACAAATCTCCAAGCAGCGGAGGTAGAGAGGTTCCGCTGCCTCGTACCGTCCCTGGGATTTGTAGAGGGATGCCAAGTTGTTGAGGCTGGTGGCGGTGTGGGATGGTCGGCTCCGAGCACGTTTCTCATCGGATTTCCGAGCGATCGCCGGTAGAGGGGTTCCGCTGCCTCGTACCGTCCCT
>MKGP02000055.1 GCA_001913845.2 Limnothrix sp. CACIAM 69d
ATTTCGGATCTTCTCAGAACGCTATCGCAATCGTCGTCGCCGTTTTGGCTTGAGGCTCCATCTGTTAGCTGGGTTGCTCAACTACCAAGCGGCACATCCAATTTGATTCGTGCAAGAGGTCTATTGGATTCAGGCTATTGGGTTCAGGGTGAATCAAAACCAGCGAATAGCCCCTTCCACAAAGTCCAACCCCAAAATCGAATGGCCTTGGGGATTCAACAGCGGACTGTAACAGGCGATCGATCCTTGGCCGGGCTGGATTGACCAAACCACGCCGCTCACGCCGGACTTGGTGGGCCAGCCCACATGCGCCATCCAGGTTTCCGAATCTTGGTAGAGACCGCCCACCGCGATCGCCCCTAGGGTTTGCTGCACCAACTCAGCCCATTGGGACGGCGGGTTGGCAAACCAGCAGCCCAAAGCCGCCAACTCAGGCATCGTGATCCCCAGGCAACAAAGCCGGTTGTAAATCTCCAGGGCAATTTCCGGCTCCACCACCCGGCCAGAATCCACCAAGGTTTGCACCAAAGCACGATTGCGACCGTTGGGCAGGCTTTGCACCGAAGCCAGCACCGTTTCATTCACGGGCATGAGGCAGCCTGTTTCCCGATATAACCAAGCTTGGAACCGCCGCACCCGATCGCGCGCGGTGGTTCCAGGCAGGGCCCCCGCCAGGGCCAGGGCCCCACTGTTGAGCATGGGATTGCGGGGATGGCCCGCATCTTCCAGTAGTTGATCCAAGTCGTTGTAGGCCTTGGCGGATGGTTGACAGCCCACCAAGCCGCTCACAACCTCGGGGCCCAGAAGCGCAAGGGCATAAAACAACAGCAGGGGTTTCATCACGCTCATCAACACCACCCGCCGCCCCGGGGGCGATCGATCCCAACTGCGGCCATCCACAGCCTGCACGGCGGCCGCAAACTCTTGCGGATTGGCCTTGGCCAGAGCGGGCACGTAGTCTGGCAAATAGCCACTGATGCCCGATCGCGCTCCTTGTCGAGCCAGATCATCCAACAACAACCGAGATGTTGCGATTAGTCCAGTCATGTCGCCTGCATCGCCTTGGGCCGGCATACAGGAAGCAGCCACCAGCCCTGCTAATACTCTAGAGAAGGCCCGGGAGCCTGATAAGCAATTGTGATCAAGTGATGAGGTTTCTTATTGATCGCTGATTGAACACTTACCAGGAACTCCCGCCCTCTTTGAACTTTTCTGTGATTTTGTTGAAGTTCTCATCGGGAGCGTCACCATTCCCGGTGGGATCGGCCACACTGGAAGCACATTTCCCGGCCCAACCGAGAGGGCGGGACACTCGCAACGCTCTCAGCGAGAAGTGATCATGGCTCAGACCTTGCTTGAACAATTACGCACAATGACGATCGTGGTGGCCGATACCGGCGACATTCAGGCGATCGAACGACTCAAGCCCCGCGATGCCACAACGAACCCTTCATTGATCACCGCTGCGGCCCAAATGCCGCAATACCAGGAAATTGTGGATCAAACCCTGCTGGAGGCCCGCACCGAAAAGGGCAAGCAAGCCAGCGCGGAGGAGGTGGCTTCCCTGGCCTTTGAGCGCTTGGCGGTGGCCTTTGGTAAAAAGATTTTGCAAATTATTCCCGGTCGGGTCTCCACGGAGGTCGATGCGCGCCTGTCCTATGACACGGAAGCGACGATCGCCAAGGGTCGCTATCTGATTTCGGAGTACGAAAAAGCCGGTGTTTCACGCGATCGAATTCTGATCAAAATTGCCGCCACTTGGGAAGGCATTCGCGCCGCCGAAGTGTTGGAAAAAGAAGGCATTCACTGTAATCTCACCCTGTTGTTTGGGTTGCACCAGGCGATCGCCTGTGCAGAGGCGGGCGTGACTCTCATTTCGCCCTTCGTGGGTCGAATTTTGGATTGGCATAAGAAAAAGACCGGGCGCGATTCGTTTCCGGCCCCAGAGGATCCCGGTGTGTTGTCCGTGACGCGGATTTATAACTACTACAAAACCTTCGGCCATCAAACGGAGGTGATGGGGGCGAGTTTCCGCAACATGGGCGAAATTGTGGAACTGGCCGGTTGTGATTTGCTGACCATTTCGCCGGCCCTCCTGGACGAGCTGGAAAGCAATCGGGGCGAGCTAGTGCGCAAGCTGAGTCCTGACTTGGCCGGTGCAGAGCCGATCGAAAAAATCGAGATGAATCGCGAAGTTTTCGATCAAATGCACCAGGACGATGCAATGGCTTCCGAAAAGCTCACGGAGGGGATTGAAGGGTTCTCAAAAGCCCTAGAGTCTCTGGAGTTGCTGTTAAAAAATCGCCTAGCCCAACTGGAAGGCCAAGAAGCCCTCAGCCATGCGGCCGATGACATTTTCCATGTCTACGATTTAGACGGGGATGGCTTCATTACCCGTGAAGAATGGGCTGGGAGCGATGCGGTTTTTGATGCCCTAGATTCCAACCGAGATGGCAAAATCACCCCCGCTGAAATGGCGGCGGGTCTTGGGGCGGCCTATCACCACCATCTGGTGGGCGTTTAGGGCCCGATTTCGGCCAAAGCTTAAAGATTCTCGATGGGGAGATCTGAGAATCTAGTGCAGGCGGCGAATGCGGATCCGATCGATTCGGGCCCCATTGGCCGCTTCAATTTCAAATTCCAAACCGTTGTAACGAAAGCTTTCGCCCACTTGGGGAATTCGTTGCAGATGACAAAGCACAAACCCGGCCAAGGTTTGGTAATCGTCGGCTTCGGGCAGGGTTAGCCCCAAACGGCCATTCACCTCATCGATCGTGATTTGGGCGGGGACGCAGGCGGTTTGCTCATCGATCGCCTCGATCGAGCTGTCGTCGGCGGCCAGGGGCCCCACAATTTCCTCCGCCACATCGGTGAGCGTGACCAAACCCGCCGTGTTGCCAAATTCATCGACCACGATCGCCATGGGTTGTCCCGATCGCCGGAGCGATCGCAGCAAGTCCGCCGTATTGGCAAATTCCGGCACGAAACAGGCGGGCTGAATCCAAGCACTCAGGGGCGTGTCCAGGCTCAATTCCCCAGCGGCCAGGGGCGTGGCTAAATCTTTAAACCGCACCATGCCCACAATGTTATCGATCGAGTCACCCATCACCGGGTAGCGCAGGTGGCCCGTTTGGCCAACGGCCGCCAGCAAATCCGTCACGGAATCCGACTGCTCCAGCACCACCATCTGGGTGCGGGGAATCATCACATCCCGGGCCGTCACGGCTCGAAAGGCCAAAACATTTTGCAGCAGGCGGCGCTCATCGGCTTCCAAGTCCGGGGACTCCGTGGAATTCCCCACAATTTGTTGCAACTCCGAAAGGGCGATCGGGCTGGCCCAATGACGATCGCTGGGCCGCAACCCCAAGGCCCGCAACACCCACCGCGTGGAGCGCTCCAAAAACCAAACGATCGGCTGCAAAAATCGCCCGATCGTGACGCTGGGCGGCCCCAACACCAAGGCCACCTGTTCCGCATGGCGCAGGGCGATCGACTTGGGGCCCAATTCCCCAAACACGATTTGCAGATAGGCCACCAACAGGAATGCGGTTCCCACGGCCACCGCCTGCACCAAAGGGCGATCGGCCGCTGCGGGCCAGTAGTGAATTGCGCCGCTGATCAAGGGTGCGGCCAAAACCGACTGCCCCAACCAACCCAGGGTGAGGGCCGCCAGGGTGATCCCCAACTGGGTTGTGGACAGCAACCGATCGACATGTTGTTGCAAATACTGGACGCTGCGGGCCGCTGGATCTCCCCCCGCAACGAGTTGATCAATGCGCGATCGCCGCACAGCCACCATGGAAAACTCTGCCGCCACAAAGAACGCATTCAGCGTGATGGGCAACAGCAGCACCCACAAGCTCAACGTCCAGCCTTGACTATCCACCGCTACTAGGTTCCGTTTAATCGAGTTTGTGTAATTCTGGTTAATTTTGCTTGATTTTGTTCAAAACCGGACGACTCGCATATCTTGTGCGTGGGGCTTTCTCAAATCTGTTAATTCGCCCTTGGCATTGATGGCTGATGGAGCTGTGGCCAAGGGCGATCGCCCCTAACGCACCGGAATGCCCTGAATTTGAAGCTGTAATTGCTGATCGGGATAATCGGTCAGGGACAGTTGCAACGATTTCACCCCATCCAGCAACACCGTCGGCACGATCGCCTTGCCCCGAACGGTGGCTCCGTCGGCCGGTAGCTCACTGGGCAAATCTTCCACGATCGCGCTCAGGGGATCACCCCGATCGTCTGCCATTTCCAAAAAGCTATAGAGAAACTGCACCGCCCGATCGCCCTGATTGCGCAGCGTCAACTCCAGCACCAACGAATCGCCCACCCGGCTGGCTCCCACCACCGTCAGGGTCACACCTTCCGCCTTGGCCGAAATAGGCAACTTAGCCACCGCCGTTTGTGACAAAGGCTTGGCCTGAGGTTGGGTTTGGGTCAAGGCTGGATCCACCGGCTTGGGCGGCGCATTGCCCACGGGAGCCGTTTGGGTGATGGCCTTGGTTTTGGCCAACAACTGCTGCTCATTCAGCAGTTTCAACGGAGCCGGTTCCGGTCGCTTGCCGCCTCGTCCTGAGGAGTCCGCCGTGGGGCGAAAGTCCGGCTGCACAATGCCCTTCAGCGCCTCCCGCCCGAGGTTATAGCCCCAAGAGGTGCTGGCGATGCCCGTGCCCGCCATCAACAACAACAACAGAATGGTCAAACCAGCGCTGGGATTCACGGCAGTTGATGAAGATTACTTGAGAGAGGTTGAGGGATCCAGAGCAGATGGCGGCTGGCTGATCACTCAAGCCATTCAAACCCTATCCAAGAATATTGCCCAAACTAGCGGCCAATGGCAAAATTAATGACGAGTGTAAACTCACACGACTCTCCAAAAGCGATAGACCACCCTCAAAACCTATCGCTGAGCATGGGGTCTCCGACATTTTCCAGGGTTGGCCGAGCGGTTTAGGCAGCGAACTCATAATTCGCCTCAGACAGGTTCAACTCCTGTACCCTGGATTGTTTTACGATCGAACCGACTTGATCAAGCCAAATCAATCGAACTGGCTCACCCGAACCGGCCTGATTGAACCCGCTTGATTGAACCGGCTTGAAGTGAATGTGAACGCCTGAAATTGCTGCGTGAACCCAAGGTTGAGGCGAAGGTTGGAGCTATGGTAGCAAGTGTGATCGGGACGGCCCAAACCACCGACAAGAACGACCCATTAACCTGGAATTTAGCCGATCTATACGCGGGATTTGATGATCCCCGCTATGAGGCTGATTTGCACTGGGTGAGCGATCGAGCCGAGAATTTTCGGATCACCTACCGCGATCGCACGGCCTCGCTGACCGCCCAGGAGCTAGCCCAGGCCTTGGAAGAGCTAGAAGGCATCTACCAGGTGGTGGGCTATCTTTGGAGCTTTCCCTCGCTCACCTTTGCGGCCAACACCCGAGACACCACCGCCCAAGCGGAGGTCGATCGAATCCAAACGGCCCTGACCACCGTGAATAACGAGCTGGTCTTTTTTGACTTGGAACTTCAGGCCATGTGCGCCGACCACTTGGCGGAATTGCGACAGGCCCCAGAACTGCGGCTATATGCCCATTACCTGGAATCCGTGGGTCGATTTGCGCCGTTTCGGTTGCCGGAAGCGGTGGAACAAACGCGCAATCGGGACAGCCTGACCGGGCGGCAAGCCTTTATCCAGTTGCGATCGATCCACTTGGGCGAACAGGCTTACACCCCCGTCACCACGGCCGATGGCAAAGCCGCCACCACGGAAGCTGAACTGTCGGCCCTGTTGTTTCAGGGCGATCGCACCCTGCGCGAACGGGCCTATCACTCGGTGCGAGCCGTCAGCCAACAGCACAACACCCTCTATGCCTACATCCTGAGCACGATCGCCCAGGATCACGCGATCGAAAACCAAATGCGCGGCTATCGATCGACCCTGGAAAAACAGCTCATTAGCGACGAAGTGCCCGAAGGGGTGTTTTGGGCCGTGATGAATGGCACGCGCGATCGCACCGAAATTTGGCAAAACTATTACCGAATCAAAGCAAAAGCCACCGGAGCCGCCATTCGCACCTGTGATGTATATGCTCCCTGGAGCACCGAGCCGATCGCCCCGCTACCGTTCCAAGACGGCATTCAAACCCTGCTGGCGGCCCTGGAGCAATTCGACGCAACCTATGCAAACCGGGCCGAAGAATTTTTCCTCAATCGTTGGGTGGATGCCGCTGTGCGGCCGGGCAAACGGGGCGGCGCATTTTGTAACTACACCCACGGCAAACATAGCTATTTGTTTTTGTCTTACACCGAGGATTACAGCTCCCTGTTTACCTTGGCTCACGAAATGGGCCATGGCCTGCACTTTGCCTGGATTAACGATCATCAACGCTATTTCAACAGCAATCCGCCTTTGGTGTTGGCGGAGGTGGCTTCCACCTTTAATGAACTGCTGTTGTTGGATTATTTGCTCGATCGGCATTCCGATCCCAATATGCAGCGCAGTTTAATTACGCGCCAGCTAGAAGATCAACTCAGTTTGCTCTTCCGACAAACCACCATTAGCCGATTGGAACTGGCCCTGCACGATCGGGCTGCAAAGGGGCGATTTGATGCTGAATTTGCGAATGAAGTTTGGGATAGTCTCTATCGAGATTTATGTGGCGATGCGGTGGAAATTTTGCCGGAACACCAATACGACTGGGCCCGAATCGGTCATATTTTCTTCAAGCCCTTTTACTGCTACCAATACGCCGCTTCGGACATCGTAAGCCTGGCTTGCTATCAACAATATCGCCAGCGGGGCCAAGATTTTGTACCCGGCTATTTGCAACTGCTGGCTAGTGGGGGCAGCGAAAACCAAATGGCCGCCCTTAAGCATTATGTGGGTGTGGATTTGGAAGATCCGGCGACTATTTCCCAAGCACTGGATTATGTGGCGAATTTAGTCGATCGCCTGGCTAGCACCGTGCCCTAGCGGAAGGCTGCCCAATGATTTAGAGGATGTCTGAAAAGCAAATTGGGGGACTTACAAAGTACTAGCGATCGTGCGGGCAAGGGGCTTAAGCCCCTTGTCTTTATTGGTTGATGAGAACCAAAAGCTAGCAGTTTCAGCCTTTCAAAGATCCTCTCAGGCTGAAGTTAGCTGGGTTGCAGTCTATTGATTAAGATCCGATGGCAAGTTCGACTGATGCCAAGGGGCAAACCAGGGCAATAATGCCAGCCCCGGTAGCGCCGCCCCGATCGTGAGTAAAAAGAAGCCGGGCCAACCCAATTGCTGGGCTAAAGCACCGGAAGGAGCCGAAAACAAATCACGACTAACAGCCATCAAACTGGACAACAAAGCATATTGGGTGGCGGAAAAACGAGCATTACAAAGACTCATCAAAAAAGCCGTGAATCCTGCTGTTGCTAATCCACCGCAGAAATTTTCCACATTAATCGCTAACACCATGGCGGTGGCATTTTTCCCCACCCAAGCCAAAATTAAATAGGCAACATTGCTGAGGGCTTGTAATCCCCCAAAGACCCAGAGCGATCGGCCAATACCAATTTGGCTGAGAATTGCACCGCCCGTTAAGGAACCGACAATGGTGGCAATCAGACCCATTACCCCTTGAATGGCTCCCACTTCCGTTTGGCTAAAGCCCGTTTGCAGCAAAAAGGGCAGGGCCATGTTGTTCACCATCGAATCGCCCAAGCGATAGAGCACAATAAAGGCCAAAATGGCCAGGCCCCGCCGCCAATGGTAGCGATCGAGGAAATCCTTAAAAGGCAACCAAACAGCCTCCGACAGGCTGGCGGGTGGTTGTTGGGGGGCTGTGGGTTCTGGGGCCAGCCAACTCAACAGAATGCAGCCCGCCATCAAGACCGCCATCATGCTGTAGGTGACCGGCCAGGTGAAGCGATCGGCCAGCACCAACGCTGCTCCGCCCGCAATGAGCAGGGCCCCGCGATAGCCCAACACGAAGATCGCTGCTCCGGCTCCCATTTCCCGAGGAGTCAACACATCTGTGCGATAGGCATCGGCGGCAATGTCCTGGGTGGCGCTGAGCAGGGCCACCAACACCGCCGCGATCGCCACACCCTGTAGCCCCTGCTGGGGATTTTGCACCCCCAATGCCAACAGGGCCAAGGCGATCGCCCCTTGGCTGAGGGCCAACCAACCCCGCCGTCGCCCAAAAAACGGTGGTACAAATCGATCAAGCAAGGGGGCCCACAGAAACTTCAAGGAATAGGGCAATCCCACCAAGCTAAAAGCCCCGATCGCGCTCAGGTTCACCTGCTCCATCGTCATCCAAGCCTGAAGGGTACGGCTGGTTAACAGCAAGGGCAACCCCGAGCTAAACCCCAAGAGCAGCAGGGCCGCCATCTTGGGCTGTTGAAACAACCGAGCGATCGAGGCTAGGGGTGACGGAAGAGGAACTTTCACAGGTGTTGGGCAACCGGCATAGAGAAACATTGGGTTGAGTTTACTGCTGTTAACCAACCGAGAGCGATCAGGCGGAAGTGGTGCAACAGTGGTGTGAAGACCAGAGACTCCCCCCTTTCGCTGCGGTTATTTTTAGCCACAACCCCTTAAGCCTCAATATCCTAGTGCTAACTTTCTCCCACGAGATCGCGTTATGCCCGTCAATTCTCCTGGCTATCCTCGTCGCCCCAGCCGCGCCAATATTACCCCCGAGCAATATCGGCTGATTCAGCGCCTACGGGAACGAAACCCCGCCGAGAACCCACCCAAAGAAAAAGCGGATTTGGGTTCGCATCTTGCTGACTTGGTGGCTTCAACGGTTGGTTCTTGGAAATTTGTCATCATCCAGTCCATTTGTTTAGGTTTCTGGATTTTTTGCAATGTCAGCAACAAGACAATCCATTGGGATTCCTATCCATTCATTTTGCTGAATTTGATGTTGTCATTCCAAGCAGCATACACAGCACCAATCATCATGATGAGCCAAAATCGGCAAAATGAAATTGATCGCCAAGAGGCTAAGCACGATCATGAAGTAAATCTGAAATCGGAACTGGAAATTGAGCTGCTACATGACAAAATCAATCTTCTACGCGAGGCAGAGTTGAGCGAAATTCTGCATCTGCTGCGTGAGCAACAAAAACAGATTGATGAACTCCAAAAACAACTCAAATCTTAGAAATTGTCTCTCAAGTCTTAAATTTTTCTCAAAATGAGCAGGGCGAGATTGACTGCCCTGCTCATTTTTGAATCGCTACGATCCTTCGCGGAGTTTGTCGAGCACGGAGCGATCTTCCAGGGTTGAAGTGTCCCCAGAAACCTCTTGACCCGAGGCGAGCGATCGCAACAGGCGGCGCATGATTTTGCCCGATCGGGTCTTCGGTAGCGCATCCGTGAAGCGAATTTCACCGGGCCGGGCGATCGCCCCGATTTCTTTCACCACGTGCTGTTTCAGTTCCTTGATCAGCTCCTCGCTGGCCGCCGCCGTGCCTTCTAAAGTCACAAACGCCACAATGTCTTCGCCCTTCAGGTCGTCCGGCTTGCCCACCACAGCCGCTTCCGCCACCGCCGGGTGCGACACCAGCGCCGACTCCACCTCCATCGTCCCCAGGCGGTGGCCGGACACGTTCACCACGTCATCCACGCGGCCCATGATCCAGTAATATCCATCGGCATCCCGGCGCGCGCCATCGCCCGCAAAGTAGAAATGCTGACCATCCTTGGGCGCGATGTGCTCCCAATAGGTGCTGCGGAACCGTTGGTCATCGCCAAACACCGTTCGCATCATGCTCGGCCAGGGATGCTTCACGACTAGGTAGCCGCCCTCGTTGTCGCCCACCGGGTTGCCATCGAGATCCACCACATCCGCCAGAATGCCGGGGAAGGGTTTCGAGGCGGAACCAGGCTTGGTGGGGATCGCCCCCGGTAGCGGCGTGATCATGAAGCCTCCGGTTTCCGTTTGCCACCAGGTATCGACGATCGGGCAGCGCTCGCCGCCAATCACCCGGTAGTACCACATCCAAGCTTCGGGGTTAATCGGTTCGCCCACGGTTCCCAACAGCCGCAGGGAACTGAGGTTGCGGGCTTTGGGCAGGTGCTCGCCCATTTTGATGAAGGCGCGGATCGCGGTGGGGGCGGTGTAGAAAATCGTCACGCCGTATTTTTCGATCACATCCCAGAAGCAGCCGGGATTGGACGATCGGGGCGCGCCCTCATACATCAGCGTCGTTGCGCCGTTCGAGAGTGGCCCGTAGACGATGTAGCTGTGGCCCGTAATCCAGCCCACATCGGCGGTACACCAATAAACGTCGGTGTCTTTGATGTCGAACGTCCATTTGAACGTCATGTGGGTGTAGAGGTTGTAGCCCGCCGTGGTGTGGACGACTCCCTTGGGTTTGCCGGTGCTGCCGGAGGTGTAGAGCACAAACAGCAGGTCTTCACTGTCCATCGGCTCGGCGGGGCAATCGGCGCTAGCGTTCTGCTGCAGGTCGTGCCACCAATGGTCGCGGCCCGGCTCCATATGAACGTCTTGGCCCGTGCGCTTCACGACCAGCACGTTTTCGACGCTGGGGGCGGCGTTGTTGTCCAGGGCGCGATCGACCTGGACTTTCAGGGGCACGGCGGTATCTTTGCGGAAGCCCCCATCGGCGGTGATCACCAGTTTGGCCTTGGCATCGTTCAGGCGATCGCGCAGGGCTTCGGCGCTGAACCCACCAAACACAACGCTATGGGCCGCGCCAATCCGAGCACAGGCCAACATGGCGATCGCGGCTTCCGGGATCATCGGCATATAGATGCCAATGATGTCGCCTTTTTGCGCGCCGAGGGATTTCAGGACGTTGGCAAACTGGCAAACTTCCCGATGCAGTTGGGCATAGGTGAGGGTGCGCGAGTCGCCGGGTTCCCCTTCCCAAATCAGCGCGGCTTTGTTTTTGCGCCAGGTGGTTAAGTGCCGATCGAGACAGTTATGGGAAATGTTGATTTTTCCGCCGCCAAACCATTTAGCAAAGGGCGGCTGCCAATCGAGGGTGGTGTCCCATTTTTGGAACCAGTCGAGTTCTTTTTCGGCCAGTTCTGCCCAAAAGGCGGTGGGGTCAGCGGCGGCGCGATCGTACAAGGCTTGATAGCCATCCAGGCTTTTAATTTCGGCATTGGCCACCAAGTCCGCAGGCGGCGCAAAGGTGCGATTTTCTTGAAGGATCGATTCGATCGTCGGTTGTGACATGACAGTTCAACTGATCAGCGTTTGCTCTCAGTCGAATGTAGTACGAGCCGGGGCGACGGGCGATCGTCTGGTTAAAAGTTGATACAGATGGGATCATAGTTTTATTAAAGCCAACCAAATTCGACCAATTCTGTGAAGTAATGATTTTCAGTAAAAAATTGCTTGCATTGCAAAACGTTTATTGACTCATCATTACTAAATTGCAGTATCTGTTCAGATTCTTGCATAAGACCCCACAAGGACATCTCGTTAAATCGACAACACTTTCTTGACTTTTAGGGCTTTTCATGATAATATTTTAAGTGAATACTTCTTAAAAGGCATAAAAAGCAACATTTTAAGAATTTGGGTAATTTTACAAAAATTACCATCTTCTATAACTGACCGCTTACACCGCAAGGCTTTCACCAGCTCATCATTACTGAACTACGGCACTACCAAGATTTGTTTTTCTTTCTAAATTCATTAGATAAAGCCTAATGAACTTAGAAAGGAAAATTTTTCCTAACAGCATCAAACTAGATCAGTTGATCTTTTTAGCTCAAACATTCTATTGACCTACAGTCAAGAATGTTGAATTTGCAATGAAAACTATTCTTTCTCATGTAAAAAATTTCTCCATGACTCAAGTTCTTGCAAAAACCAAAAAACTGAAAATCTTGATATTTTGTTACGCTGTATCATCGGCAACCAAGAGATTGACAACTTCAAGATAACTAAACTACTTTTGAAGTCTCTTTTAGAGTTCTGAATTTCTTCGATTATCTCGTTTTGGATAACTTTGAAGAATATTCTTAAAATCATCGAGCAAGATTTTCTGAATGAAGAAAATTATTAGTAGACTTAATAAGTTCATATAGCTCAATGATTTAATGAACTCTGATTTTTGAAAATCAAGGTGAAATCATGAAAAACATCCCAGTCTTAATTCATAGCCATATACCCAAGTGTGCTGGAACAACAATCAATAGCCAGTTGGTAAATTTTTTTGGAAGAGAAAGTTGTTTAAATCTCAACTACACCCATGATTTCAGTCAAGCTTTTAATCAGCTATTGAGAATGGATTCTGATCAGTTAAAGAAAATTCGCTTCATTTATGGACATTTACCTGTAAAGTGGGTTGAATCATATTTGAAGTCAAAAATAGACACTGAATGTTATACATTTTCCATTTTGCGAGATCCTCTAGATCGTGCAATATCACAAATTTTTTATTGGTTAGAGCATGGCGCGGTTTCAATTAGTAGCGGTGGTCAACAACTAATTAATCGAGAATTGGTTTGGAGAACTTTGGATGAAAATATTGAAGATTTTTATATTAAATGGTTTCATAATTATTTTTTTGGAGGAAATTCTGTTTCCTTAAATGAAATTTTAATTAATTCTCAAGAGACTAAAGACTTCATCCAAGAAGTCAGATATTGGTTCCCCGACAATCAGTGTCTAAAATTGGCTCAAAAATATTCGACTAATCAAAAAGATTATGATTCTTTTTTTGATTCCTACAAATCTTTTAAAAAAGCAGATTTAATATCTTTTACAGAAATTCATCGATTCAAGGCGTTTTTGGAAATTCTGCAAGGTGATCATTTATATCCGTGGAACCAAGTAGATGAAAGGCAAAGAGAATGTCATTGCTCCCCTATACATGTATATTCTTTGTCTCAGCTTCAAATTTTGCAAGAAAAGATCAGGAATCTATATAAATTCTCAATCAATCTAAAACAGCAAGAAAACTCAGGCTTAAATAGAAATGATTGTTATCTCGGTCAGTTACTAGAAAAAATGCTTCGTCAAGGAGTAACACTAGATCAAATCAAGCTGTCAGGTGGCTATCCTCTGACGCTTCTAGATAAACCTTTCCAAGTTTTACTCAAAAAAGTGTTTGAGGAATTTGGAGGGAAACTTCTGCACAGAAAAATTGCTTTAGATTCTACTCTTTATCATTATGTTACGGAACGTTCCGTAGCTCAAAATGAAGGAGTTGCCTTTTGGTTATAGGTTTAGTTGTAAGTAGTCTGTAGAGTTGACACTGCCCACGACCCTCTAACCAAGGTAGCACTCATCCTCCAATCCCCGTCATTGCTAACCCCACTCGAAAAGCGTATCTTAGCGACTTGAGCAACACGGAAAGACGAGGGCAGTCTACAGCTTTAATAGTGGCAAAAAGATTATTCGCTGAGCAATAATTTCCTTATAAATCAGCGTTTACAACTGAAACACACCCACTATAGCCACAGCCCAAAACGTCATGAATATTGTGCAATATCACGAAGTCTGTCATCAGATGCGATCGGGAGATGTGATTGCCTTTGCTGGGGCCGATATCCTGTCGGGAACGGTGCGCCTTTCAACCCAATCCACGGTTTCCCATGTGGGTGCTGTGTTTCAGCCAGAATTTATGATCAATGGGCCCAGCAGGATCAACGTTGATGGCAAGCCAGATAGCGAGGTTGATTCAGATGCCAAGGGCGACCAAAATTCTAGCGCAAGCGTAACGGAGGATCAGGAACATATCAGTTTGGAGCTAGCTTCCTCCCTGCTCGAAATTGATATGCTAACCACGGATCAACCGGAAATTTATATTATTGAATCTCATCCCCTTTGCTTTGACAAAGACACGGGAATTGCCAAAAGTGGCGTACAAATCAATAAATTAAGCGCCCTGATGGATGGCTACGATGGTCAAATTTGGTGGCTACCTTTGGGAGAGCAACATCGCTCCCGATTGGATCTGCAAAGGTTCACGAATTTCATGCGCCAAAGCGAAAAGCGTGCCTACGATTTTGTGCAGGCTGCGTTGGCGGGCTTAGATTTCTTAGACGAAGTGGGATTAACCTGCGCTCAGGAAGATCACTCTAGTTTTTTCTGCTCTGAGTTAATTGCAGCGGCCTTCCAAGCGGCTGGGTTAATTCAGGGGGTTAACCCATCGGAAACAACCCCGATCGATCTTTGTCGCTTTCCGATTTATGCGGAGGATTATTATTTGCTATGGGGCGACCCGATCGAGATCCCTGGCTATAACGCTGCTGGCTTTCCGAGTACCTTGACAGATTAGGCCCGTCATCCATTTTTCGCCAAAACCCTCATAGACAAGGGACTTAAGCCCCTTGCTGCCAGGATTTCGCGTTGTGACCAGGACTTGAAAGCGTCCTAAAACTGCTGCCCCACAAACACAGAGCGTGTTTCGCCATCTCGTCGGAGAGTCGCGGCTTGGTTGGCCACCTCCACCAAAGTCCAACCACTGGCCCCGATCGCCTCGCCCATGCTGACCCGTCTGGTCACGCCGTTCACGGAAACCAAAGCCGAGGAGCGATCGCCCAATTCCAAAACCCCCACCAGAACGTAGGTCATGCTGGGAGCAACCGCAACGGGCCCCGGTGACGCGGCTGGGCTGGCGGTCGGTTGAGGGGAAGCGGCCGGCGCGGGGCTGGGGCGGGTGGCGGCTCCGTTGGGTTGGGGTAAGTTGGTGGCCAAGTTGGGATTCCGTTCCAGCAAACGGGTTAAGCGCTCGATCGCATCCACCAAGTTGCTGGACAGGGGAAACCCAACCGGGGCCGCAGGCGTGACGGCAGCGCTGGAGGCCGGAGGGGCCGGGCTGGGGTTCGGAGGATTGAGGGTGACAACGTTGGGCAATTGCGAGGGCACTGGCGCGATCGCGGGAGGCTGGGGCAACTGAGCAACGGGGCCGCCGCCATTGGTGCGCCGCTCGATCGCATCCAAAGAACGGGAAATGTAGGCAGCAAATTCCGTATCGTCGGGGTCGTTGTTGCCTTCGTTGGCTACGGAAGCAACGGGAGCCGCCGGGGAGCCGTCGGCCATCACCGCCGCCGGTTCATTGCGATTGGCGAACCACAGGCCCACGGTGGCCAACAGGGACAGGGCCGCTGCGCCGATGGTTAGGCGATCGAACAGGCGCACCGATTGCCGGGCCCGTTCCGCGTCGGCCACTGCTTCGATCAGCTCTGGATCTGGCTCTTGAATTTTGGGCGGCGGCGGCGGCGGCAACACCTCCGCTGGCAACACTAAGGGCGGCACGGCGATCGATTGCAGGGCGATCGGGGGCGAGGGTTCCGGGGGTGGGGTCAACAGTTCCACGCCCTCCTCGAGCGATCGCTCCAAATCCCCAAACAAATCATCCATGAGCTGGTCGGCATACCAGTCGGCGGCCGAGGTCGATCGGGGGGCGATCGGCGGGTTGGATTCGCGAGGCTCAATAGACAAATTCATACGACCACACCAAATATGGGCAAGGGACGCGGCCGCCATCCCCAAGCGCCGCCTTGCCCAGACACAACGTTGGGTTGCTTGCAGGGGGCAAATTTCGCAACGGCCGGACTTTCAACTCGGCCGAACCACCGAAAGATTGACCCTGGACAAGGCTACGGAGTTGGGGCCGATTCTATTGAATCGTCGCCAGTTCGTCAAACGCTAGGAGATCTGATGGATTCACCGTTGGTCGGCGCTGCGGGCTTCATACGTTCTCGCAGCGCCCTGGCCGGGAGTGGCCGTTGCTGATCCAGACGGATTTAGCCCTTAAACCTCTTGCATCAATCAAAACCCTCACCCTAAATCCCTCTCCCAAGTCAGGAGAGGGACTTGACAACCAACAAAATCGCCGTTATTTCCGATTTTTGGCTCCCCTTCGCCCTCCTTGGTAGAAGGGGTTGGGGGATGAGGGCTGTTAGCTAATTCGCGCCAGAGGTCTCGTGAACCAGCGATTCAGCCGATCATTGAGCTAGCCACTAAGCCAAAATCCACTCCACCAAGGTACGAACCCCATAACCGGTAGCCCCGGCAGGATTGAGGGCTGAATCCTTGTCACTCCAAACGGGCCCCGCCACATCCAAGTGCGCCCAAGGCGTGTCTTTCACAAACTGCTTCAGGAACAGGGCGGCGGTGATTGAGCCACCCGCGCGGCCGCCGATGTTTTTCATATCAGCCACCACGGATTTCATCTTGTCGAAGTAGGGTTCTTCGAGGGGCATTTGCCACAGCTTTTCACCGGCCTTGACGGCGGCGGCTTTCAAGCCGTTGGCCAGAGTTTCATCGGTGGCCCACAGACCCGCAATTTCATCGCCCAAGGCCACCACGCAAGCGCCCGTGAGGGTGGCCAAGTCCACGATCGCCTCCACACCCAGCTTGTCCGCATAGACGAGGGCATCGGCCAGGGTCAGGCGGCCTTCTGCGTCGGTGTTGCCCACCTCGATCGTTTTGCCATTGGAGGCGGTGAGGATGTCGCCCGGGTGCATGGCTCGCCCGCTGATCATGTTTTCAGTGACGGCGGAAATGAAATGCACTTCCACATCCGGTTGCAACAGGGCGATCGCCTGGGCCGCGCCAAAGGTTGCGCCCGCGCCGCCCATGTCGGTTTTCATCATCTCAATGCTGCTGCCTGCGCCGGCCTTGATGTTTAAGCCACCACTGTCGAAGGTCAGACCCTTGCCAACGATCGCCAACTTTTTGCGGGGCGTGCCTTGGGGCTTGTAAACCAAGTGGATAAACTTCGGCGGCAGGTCAGACGCTTGGGCAACCCCCAAAAAGCTGCCCATGCCTAATTTTTCGCAATCTTCCTGTTCCAAAATGGTCAGTTCCCAGCCGGGGTTGGCGGCGATCGCCTGGGCCGTTTCGGCCATGGTGATGGGGGTGACCACATTGGCCGGAGCGGCCACTAACTCGCGGGCCAAAATGGTTCCGGCAGCGATTTTTTCACCCCGATCGATCCCTTGGGCGATCGCCGCTGCATCCGTGGTTCCATTCCGAAACGGCAACAGCTCGATCGTCTCGGGCTTGGGGGTTTTACCGTTTTCTTCGCGATCGGACTTGAAGCGGCGATCGCGATAGAGCGACAAATGCACCCCTTCGGTGATCGCTTGGGCGGCGGCGGCCGTCTCTTGGTTGGCCAACGGGAACGCAATGGCCAGGCGATCGCACTTTTGGGCCCGGGCAGCTTTGGCGGCGGCGGCGGCCCCTTGGCGCAGGCGATCGAGCGGCAGATCCTCTGAGTTGCCCAACCCAATCAAGATCAATTTACGAACGGGTGTGCTGCTGCCCACGCGCAGGGTTGCAGTGTTTCCGGGTTTGCCCTTAAATTCGGCCTCATCGATCGCCTCGCGCAGGGCCCCACCCAGTCGATCGTTCAAGGCCGCCAAGTCACCCGCTAGGGTTTCCAGTTCCGACTCAAACAGCCCGATCGCCAAACCAGCGCCCGTCCATTCGATCGGGCTGCTGACACTTGCTCGAAATTCCATGATTGCCTTGTGATGGTTGCGTTTTGCCGCTTTCTACTCTAACGGTTTGGCTACACTGATAGACAGGGCGAACCCGGAAGCCCCGGGAGTCACTCTCTTCCCATTGCCGTTGGCTGGCATCATTAGCACCCAAGTGCATCCAAAGGCATTCAGTCGCATTTAACCGTTGTATCTAGAGGCTCGATCGATGACTCAGCTTGTAACCCTCGTGATTTTTGGGGCTTACATCTTCTTTGGGGTGAAATTTTGGAACGGCTTTCAGCGAACCAACTTCACCCAAAATCGAATTTTTTTAACCCTACTGTGGCCAGTTTTGTTAATTAATGGTTCCTATCGCAAAAACTTCCAAAAGGCTCTCAAAGGTTAACCATCATTTCCCTGTTGCTAGAGCAATATTCAACCCCAATTTTTGAGGGCGCATTCATTGGTTAACTGGAGCATTGCTGAACTTCAATCCCGTGATTGGAACACCCCTGAACTACAGGCCCAAATCCAAGCCGTTGCTGCTCGGTACAACAAAGAATATCGCGGTGAGGCCTTTGAAGTCCCCGACGAAGTGGCCGCCTTGCCGCTCTATCCTGAATTCGCAACTGGATCTCTCACCAGCCGGATCACATCCCCCTTTTGGGAATTAGCAAAGCCCCAAAAAGGTTGGCGCTGTTTGGATTTGGGTTGCGGGGGTAGCTTTTTGTTTTATCCCTGGCGCGATTGGCAAGCCTTTTTCTATGGGCAAGATGTGGCTCGCGTCGCCTGCGATTTGTTAACAGCGCGGGGGCCGCAACTGAACTCCAAACTGTTTAAGGGCGTGCAGTGCCAACCAGCCCATGAACTGAACTATGAGCCAGGATTCTTTGATTTGGTGATTGCCACGGGGGTGAGTTGTTATTACCCGATCGACTATTGGGCCGCTGTGGTCGATCGAGTCAAACCCCTCCTCAAACCCGGTGGTTTATTCGTCTTCGATGCCATTTTGCCCGAATTGCCCTTAGCGGAAAATTGGGCAATTTTGGAAACCTATTTGGGGTCAGAGGTTTTCTTGGAAGAGCCGATCGCCTGGAAAAAACTCATCCAGGCAGCCGGTGGCAAAGTGACCGCCACGCGCGAAGGCGACGTATTTGCCCTCTATCGCGTCAAATTCAGTTGAAACACAATCAAAACTTCGGCTCAATTGCGATCTGCCATGACTCACTCCATGACCAACTGCCTTGATGGTGTTGAGCGCGATCAAGCGAAGCCTCTGTGTCGCTCAATTACGCTTCAGCCAGGTCTCACCGTGGATTGTCAAAAACTGATGTTGTTGTGTGATGATTGGCAGATCACTGAAGTTGCATTATTCGGATCAATTCTTGGCGATCGATTTCGGGACGATAGCGATGTGGATTTATTAATTAGCTTTTCCCCGATCGCTAAGGTTACATTGCTTGATCTATACACAATTGAATGTGAATTTAGCAAGCTCTTTCAGAACCGCCCCGTGGACTTGGTGACTCGACGCGCCATTGAGCAAAGCCATAATCCCATTCGGCGTAACAACATTTTAGGAACTGCCCAAGTCATTTACCGAATTAATCATCAAGATTGATCATCTTCTTGTCGATTAATGATACTCGAAAGCTAATGAGACCTACTAAGGTAAGGGTTTTGACTTTTCAGGCATCCCCTCAGACCTGAGCAAAAATCTTCAGCAATTCCTGACCGATCGCCCAAGGCCAACGGCTCATGGGTGGTAGATTATAGAGCTTTAGTTATCCCTGCCTTGTCAGCTTCTAACTCATTAACCTGCTATTCGGGAAGGATCGGTTCGTGGTTAAACTAACGCCAAATCCCAGTTTCAGTGTTTCGTTGCGTCTTCAGTTGCCCAACCAGGTGGGAATGCTATCCCAGGTCATTCAGGCGATCGCGGACGCTGGGGGCAACTTGGGCGATATCACCCTCGTGGAGCAAAATCGCCAACAGACCATCCGGGATTTGGCAGTGGACGCGGCCAGCACCGAGGGCGCGGAGGCCATTGTGGCGGCCGTGAAAGCGATTCCAGAGGTATTGGTGTTGGCGGCGGCCGATCGCACCTTTGCCTTGCACCAGGGCGGCAAAATCACCGTCAACAGCAAGATTTCGCTCGATCGCCAGGCGGATTTGGCCATGGCTTATACGCCGGGGGTGGGTCGCGTTTGTCGGGCCATTGCTGACCAGCCCGATCGGGTCTATGAGCTGACGGTGAAGCAAAACATGGTGGCGATCGTCACCGATGGCAGCGCCGTGCTGGGGTTGGGCAATTTGGGGCCCGAAGGGGCGTTGCCGGTGATGGAAGGCAAGGCCATGCTGTTCAAGGAATTTGGCGGGGTGGATGCCTTTCCCATTTGCTTGGCCACCCAAGATGCCGATGAAATTGTGGAAACCGTGAAGCGGATTGCGCCGGTTTTTGGGGGGGTGAACCTGGAGGATATCGCCGCGCCGCGCTGTTTTGAAGTGGAAAAGCGGCTGAAGGAGGAGTTGGATATCCCCGTGTTCCACGACGATCAACACGGCACGGCGATCGTCTCATTGGCGGCCCTGACCAATGCCCTGAAATATGTGGGTAAAACCCTATCGGCGGTCAAAATCGTGATCAATGGTGCAGGGGCGGCGGGGATCGCGATCGCCCAACTGCTGCGCACGGCCGGAGCCACCGACATTGCCATTTGCGACTCGAAGGGGCTGCTGACGCTCGATCGCACCGATTTGAACCCCCAAAAGCAGGATTTTGCGGTCGATCGCCCCGGGCCGCTCACCCTGGCCGATGCGATGGTCGGTGCTGATATTTTCCTGGGAGTCAGTGCGCCCGGGGTGGTGTCCGTGCCCATGGTGGAATCCATGGCCAAAGACCCGATCGTCTTTGCCATGGCCAACCCGATTCCGGAAATTCAACCGGAACTGATCATCGGCAAAGCGGCCATCATCGCCACCGGCCGCAGCGACTATCCCAACCAAATCAACAATGTGTTGGCGTTTCCGGGCCTGTTCCGGGGGGCCCTCGACAGCCGGGCCAACAAACTCACCCAACGCATGTTCTTGGATGCGGCCCTGGCGATCGCCTCATTGGTGGACGATGAGCAGTTGGGCCCCGAAACGATCGTTCCTTCCGTCTTTGATCCGCGCGTGGCTCCAGCGGTGGCCGCTGCGGTGCAAGCGGCCGCTCGCTTAGACGGCGTTGCTCGTTTGTAGGGCGATCGCCTAGCGGGGGTGATGCTGAATGATTCAGGACAGCATTGATGGGGGAATTGCGGCCGCAGCTCAAGCTCAAGCAATTCTGGAAGCAACTGGGATGTTTAAGGTATGCTCTAGGCAACTTTCCCCGATCAAGGCTTTTTGCTGAATCACTCCTTGGAATTCATCCTTTAAATCACCATGCTCAGTCGCGTTGCGGACTCGATTTATTGGCTCAATCGCTATGTGGAACGGGCGGAAAATGTGGCCCGATTTGTTGATGTCAACCTCAAGCTGAGTTTAGATTCTCCTGCGGGCGTGACTCAACAATGGGAACCTCTGTTGATGACCACGGGAGACTTAGCACTTTTTCAGGCCAATTATGGGGAAGCTTCCGCTGAAAATGTGATTCAGTTTCTAACATTTGATGCGAATTATCCCAATTCGATTTTGTCTTGTTTAAAATCAGCGCGAGAAAATGCTCGATCGATCCGAGAAATTCTGTCTACGGAAGTCTGGGAACAAATTAATGCGTTTTATTTAATGGTTAAAGAAGCGGCCGCCAGCTACAGCGCGGGAGCCGTTGATCTAGATAAGTTTTTTAATGAAGTCAAGTTGGCGAGTCATTTGCTCTATGGCGTGACCGATGCCACCATGACCCACGGCGAAGGCTGGCACTTTGGACAAGTGGGCCGATTTTTGGAGCGAGCCGATAAAACATCGCGAATTTTGGATGTGAAATATTACATTCTGCTGCCTTCGGTGCAGGATGTGGGCACAACGCTCGATCGCCTCCAATGGATTGCGTTGCTGAAGTCCGCCAGTGCCTATGAAATGTATCAAAAGTGGCGCAATCACCGCATTTCGCCCACGGGAGTTGTGGAGTTTTTATTGCTCGATCGACAGTTTCCCCGCGCGGTGCAATTTTGCCTGTTGCAGTCCCAAAAATCCTTGCATGAAATTACCGGAACACCGACCGGCACTTGGAGCAATCCCGTGGAGCGGCCCTTGGGACGGTTGTTAGCAGAACTCAGCTATTTTTCGGTGGATGAAGTGATCGATCGGGGTCTCCATGAATTCATTGACAATTTGCAGCAAGAACTCAATGTGATTGGCGAGTGCATGAATGAAACATTTTTTGCGCTGCGGCCCGTGGTTCTTTAGACTTGTTTTTGGGAACTCAAATTGTGAAATTCAGCAACAATAGGGCTAGTTTTCTAGTTTGTTCGCCCCTTATGAGGTTTTGATCTATGGCAGACCAGCCAAGCCAAGAGCCAGTGTTGCATCTGTTGGTGGGTGATGCGGAGGAACTGGACACAGCCCCCGTGGGGGGTGGTCGTGGCATTCCCACTAAGGAGCAGGTCAAGGAAAAGATGAAAGCATTCCTGAAGCCGGTGGAAGTGCCTGCTTCAGCAATTCGGCCGCATATGGAAGAGTTGCTGAAGGTGGTGGGAACGGTGTTTGCACAGGCTGATCAACAGCCTGGGTTGGCGCTCGATGAAATTGAATTATCGGTGGACATCAACGCTAAGGGTCAGGTGCGGATCTTGGGCAGCGGGGCCGAAGTGGGCAGCACGGGATCGATCAAGCTGAAGTTTAAGCGCGTGCCATAATCATGGGCGGCAAGCATTACGCGATTGTTGTAGGAATCAATCCTTACTACAACAGTTACATTCACAACCTTAACTATGCCGAACGCGATGCCCTAGAACTCTATGGGGCAATGTGTCGAGCAGGGTTTACTCAAGTCGATTTGATCACTCGTTTTTCGCGCCGACTAGAAGATGATCAAGTACGAGTAGGTTCACTTGTCCAATACATTGATGAAACCATTCCAAACCAGCGACGAAATCCAGAGGATATAATTTGGTTTTTCTTTGCAGGACATGGCAAGCGCACGCAAGATCCAAATAATCAAGATCGCTGGGAAGATTACTTGCTGCCCTACGATGCAGGTCTGTCTCCTGGGCAAACTTGGATTCAGGTGCGGTGGATTGTTGAAAAGTTAAAAGAAACTGGCTCCAAAAATATCATTCTCTGCTTGGATGCTTGTCGCCAAAGCAATGGGCGTAGTATTGGCGAGGAAGCGTTGCAAGGAAATTACGAGGGTGTCATTACCTTGTTTGCTTGCGATAAGCGTCAGGAATCTTTTGAAATTGAACATCCAGATATCAGGCATGGTGCATTTACCTATGCACTGCTTGAAGCGATTAATCAGAAGGCTTGTTATCCAACAATTCGCGAACTTAGCGAGTATTTGTCCAGAAGAGTGCCTGAAATCTGTCGGAAATATGAAAAGCCAGAGCAAACGCCTGTTTTTCAGGTTGAGGGGGATCTGCAATGGCAAGTACCGGCTTTGCCGAATGTTGAGCTAGCTGCTGATGCGGTGGACTTGACGGTTTTGGTGCAGCAGGCTAGGAGTGCTGAAAATGCGGCTTTTGATCTATTGCAAGATAAGTATGATGTGGAAAAGCTGGAAATTGCTAAACAGAAATGGTGGACTGTTTTAGAGAGTGATCCCACTCACGCTGAAGCCCGTGAAGAGATTGAAAAAATTATTAAACGGATTACTCGTCGTGAATTAGATCAATTGCCAGGAAAAGAGGCTCAACCACAGGTTTATGGAGATCTCAATCTAGTTATTAATGCTCAGGTCGCGGATCTGTCAGGACAACCCTCAATTCCGTTGGAGGTGGTGAGTCGGGCTGTGGAGCCGCCGCCAGCACCACCAAAGCCAAAGCCACAACCAAAACCGCAGCCACCTGATCCGTTTTCGGGATGGAGTTTGCGGGAATGGACGTTTGAAACAGTGCGGGTGGATCGCCGGGGTGAAATTGTTGAGCGACTGTCCAAAACGGCCAAGTCGCACTTTGTGGATTTGGGTGAAGGGGTGCAACTGGAACTGGTGGCAATTCCCGGCGGCGAGTTCCAAATGGGGTCGCCAAAGGAGGAGGAGAAGCGGGATTCTGATGAAGGGCCGGTGCGGACTGTGACCGTGCCGCCGTTGTTGGTGAGTCGGTATCCGGTGACGGTGGAGCAATGGAGACGGGTAGCGGGGAGCTTCCCAGCGGTGCTGAACCCCAAGCTCAAAGCCGATCCCTCGCAGTGGAAGGACGCAAAAGGGCCAGTGGAGCAAGTGAACTGGTTCGATGCGATGGAATTTTGCGCGCGACTGTCGAAAGCGACGAATCGGCTGTATCGACTCCCTACAGAAGCAGAGTGGGAATATGCCTGCCGAGGGGGAACACAGACCCCATTTGCATTTGGAGAAACGCTGACCCCGGAGCTAGCGAACTATGACGGGAACTACACCTATGCCGATGGATCTAAAGGGGAATATCGGCAACACACGACCTCTGTGGGTCAATTTCCACCGAACGGATTTGGATTGCAGGATATGCACGGGAACGTTTGGGAATGGTGCTTGGATGATTGGTATGACAGTTATGAGAATGCGCCGAGTACATCAGAGGCGAGATTTCGGAATGATAATCATTCTCATGCCTTTAATTCAGCAATCAAACTTAACAATTACCAGGAGCGATTTTTTCAGGAAATGGTGAAGGTTAACAACGAACAACCCAAGCTCCTGCGTGGTGGTTCTTGGTTCAGCAATCCGAGGATCTGCCGTTCTGCGAATCGCCGCTGGTGGGGGGCTGATAGCATCGGCCGCAACCTCGGCTTCCGGGTCTTTGTTTGGCCCTAGCCAGGACTCTTTTCCCTTCTTCTCTTCTTTCCCTCTTTTCCCTTCTTTTTCCCCCGCGCTGTGCGCGGTCGATTTTTTTTTAAAATCCAACATCTAATACCTCTAAAGATTGACCACACCAATTAACCAGGTATTTTAAAACCTGAATCAATGAACAATGAATCAGAGCTTCCCATCATTCAAAAAGTCTATGATTTCATTAAGTGGTACGTCCCCATTCTGAATCGATTACCGCGCGATCATCGCTTTACACTTGGTGAACGAATTATTCAACAACTTTATGATGTTTTAGAAGGTTGTATTAATGCAAGATTTACGAAAAACAAACTAGACATTCTTCAAAATAGCAATCGAAAACTTAATATTCTGCGCTATCAAACTCGTTTATTATTTGATTTTCAGCTCATTGATGCTAGGCGGTATGAATATGCTGCCAAACAAATTGATCAGATTGGAACTGACCTTCACTCTTGGTTAGACCAACAGCAGCGAAAATCACAGCATCCATCATGAAGCGCCACGGTAATCTATGGAAGCAAGTTATTGATTTTGAAAATCTACTTTTGGCTTCTCGTAAAGCACAAAAAGGAAAACGATTTCGAGAAAACGTCCTGCAATTTAATTTCAATTTGGAACGCAACCTCATTGAGCTACAATCAGAACTGCTCTCATTGACCTATCAACCGGGAGCCTACACCACATTTGAAATTCGTGAACCTAAGCATCGTTTGATTTCGGCTGCTCCTTACCGAGATCGAATTGTACATCACGCGCTTTGTAATATCATCAGTCCGATTTTTGACCGATCCTTTTTGAGTTGCTCCTATGCAAACCGCACAGGCTATGGCACTCATCTTGCTCTCAAGAAATTCATTCAGCTAGCGCGATCCCATCAATATATTCTGCAATGTGATATTCAAAAATATTTCCCGAGCATTGATCATGAAATTCTCAAAATGATGATTCGTAATAAAATAAAATGCCGCGACACTAATTGGCTGATCAATTCAATTATTGATGCAAGTAATCCACAATTCTTGGTTCATGATTATTTTGAAGGTGATCATCTGCTGACTCCCTTGCAGCGACGCAAAGGACTCCCCATCGGCAATCTTACTAGCCAACTATTTGCAAATCTCTATTTAAACAAATTTGATTACTTCGTTTTAGAGAACTTAAAGATATCAAACTATATTCGCTATTCAGATGATTTTGCATTATTTTCCAATTCACATTCTGTGCTTGAACAAGCCAGGAGAGAAATTGAATCTTTTCTAGAAAAGATTCGCTTAAAGATTCATCCCATTAAAAGTCAACTGTTTGCAACCAGACAGGGAGCTAATTTCCTAGGCTTTCGTATTTTGCCTAATCAAATTCGAGTTCGATCGCACAGCCTAAAACGGGGCCGTCGTCGTTTGCGTCAGCTTCTGCAACAACTAGATCAGGGAACAGTTACTCAGAATGATCTCTGTAGCTCCTTGCAAAGCTGGTTTGCACACCTCGATCACGCTGATTCTTGGCATCTTCGACAAAATATCTTAAAAGAAAACTTTCAAAATTATCCACTTATCCTATAACTTTAGGATTTTGGAGAAGGGACAGGCCAATTCTCTCCTGCGTGGTGGTTCTTGGATCAACAATCCGAGGAACTGCCGTTCTGCGAATCGCAACAGGAGGAGGGCTGATAACATCAACAACAACATCGGCTTCCGGGTCTTTGTTTGGCCCTAGCCAGCACTCTTGGCTGTCGAGCTGGCGTATGGGAATACGTCAGGAAATTTCTAAGAGTCCAGCACTGTTCCTGTGAGGTTGGTGACAACTTCCGAATATCAATCGAGACCCGGCGATTTAGTAGCTTGCCGAACCGTCACCGGGTCATCTGTTCTGTTGCTGCTAGGCGATCGCCCTGTGGGAACCGGCCCCAATCACAGGCACGATCGCGGTCAACCGATTAGGTCGGTGATCGATCGCGATCGGCCACCTCCGCCAACGCCGCCTCGATCGCCGCTGGACTCACCCCCTGCCGCTGCAAACTCGCCACCAACAACGCCACCCGATCGTCCGCCAGCCGCTCCAGATCCAGCCGCAACCCCTGGCCCACATAGGCCCGCACCAAAGGCTGATAGCCCGAAAACCCCAACAGCGGTGCAATTCGCTTCAGATCCTCAACCACATCCTCCGGCATCCGAATCGTAATCGTCGTCATCGGGCGATCGCGCTTCAGCCGTTTCCGAAGAGTTTCAATACTCATATTGCTCACGCTCCTGCCGGGTTGCTTTGCGAGCCGAAATGATCCGAATCATGTCGTTTTCGCGCTCGATATAGACCACATACAACAAGTTCCAGCGCCGATCGAAGCCAAGCACCGCTTCTCTGAATTCTTGATTGCGACTGGCATCCACCACCACAAGAAACGGATCAAAAAATGCTTCTGCTGCTTGCGGGAACGTAACGCCATCGTGCTTGACCGCGTTGGCTGCTGCCTTGTCTTGGTTCCAAACAAAGACAACGCCATTGAGTACGAAATGGACATCCATATCGCACAGCATAATGAGAACGTATTTACAGTGTCAATACAAATACTTAGCCTGTCTCGATTGGCTCATCGAGCTGCGATCGCGCACCGATCGGCTTGAACTGCTCCAAGCCAAACTGCAAGAGTATCTGGCGGCTGGACTGTAACTGGGTTGGCTGATCGATCCGATTCAGCAGCAGGTTTGGATCTATCAACCCGATCGCGCACCGATTCAGCGCGATCGCCCCCTGGAGTTGAGCGGCGATCCGGTGATGCCGGAATTTCGGTTAGATTTACGAGCCATTTGTCCTCCCGAATTCACAGGAATCTCACCAAATGCGCCCTAATCTTCCCCTGCCGCCGCTCAACAGCCTTGGGCGATCGTGGCCTAACTAACCGTTCGCCAATGCGGCCCATTCCGTGTGGAACGTGCCCGGTTTGTCGATCCGCTCGTAGGTATGTGCGCCGAAGAAGTCGCGCTGGGCTTGGGTGAGGTTTTGGGGCAGTCGATCGCGCCGGTAGCTATCGAAATAGTCCAGGGAGGCGCTGAAGGCTGGAACCGCGATCCCCGTTTGGGCCGCCGTTGCTACCACCGATCGCCAAGCGGCCTGGCGATCGAGAATGGTTTGCTTAAACTCCGGAGCCAGCAGCAAATTCGGCAACTGTGGATTATCCGTAAAAGCTCGCTCAATCTTGCTCAGGAAGCCAGCGCGAATGATGCAGCCGCCTTTCCAAATTCTGGCCATTTCCGCCAAATTTAAGCCATAGCCAAATTCAGCGGAAGCCTTTGCCAACAGGGCCATCCCTTGGGCATAGGAACAGATTTTGGAGCAGTAGAGCGCATCCCGCACTTGGTCAATGAACGTGGCTTGATCCACCGGGGCGATCGGGCCGGGGCCGCTCAGCTCTTGGGCCGCCGCCGTCCGCTCGGCCTTAATGGACGACATAATCCGGGCATTCACCGCCGCGATGATGGTTGGGATCGAAACCCCCAACTCCAGAGCGCTCATCACCGTCCATCGGCCGGTTCCTTTTTGCCCCGCTGCATCTTGAATCAGCTCCACCAACGGCTCTTGAGTGTCGGGATCACTGACCTTAAAGATTTCAGCGGTAATTTCAATCAAAAAGGAGTTGAGTTCGTCCGTTTGGTTCCAAGCCGCAAAGGTGGATTGCAACTGGGCTTGGTTCAGGCCGCCCACGGTTTTCAGCAAGTCGTAGGCTTCGGCAATGAGCTGCATATCGCCATACTCAATGCCGTTGTGAACCATCTTGACGTAGTGTCCAGATCCGCCGGGGCCGATGTAGGTAACGCAGGGGCCGTTATCCACCTGGGCGGCAATTTTGGTGACGATCGGCTCAATTTTTTCATAGGCCGATCGAGTGCCACCGGGCATCAAGCTGGGGCCATTCAGCGCCCCTTCTTCGCCGCCGCTCACGCCCATGCCAATGTAGGTCAGGCCCAAGGCTTCCAGATCTTGGGTGCGGCGCTCTGTGTCCTCATAAAGCGAGTTGCCACCGTCAATCAAAATATCGCCCGGAGCCAGCAGGGGCTTGAGCTGTTCAATCACCGCATCCACGGGCCCGCCGGCCTTGACCATAATCAAGATTTTGCGCGGCGGTTCAAGGGCGGCCACAAATTCTTCCAAGCTGTAGGTGGGTTGCACCTGCTTGCCCTGGGCCCGGGTGGCCATGAATGTGTCGGTTTTATCGCGGCTGCGGTTATACACCGCGATCGGGAATCCATTCCGTTCAATGTTCAGGGCAAGATTTTCGCCCATCACAGCAAGACCGATGAGTCCGAAACTTTGAGCCATAGGAAAAATCTGGGTCGGCTAACAATCGGCTGAGTTGTGGCTGGCGGGCCAATCATGCAGGCCCCAACCAACATCACGGGAGTCGCAGTTCAAAGTTTTTAGCTCAAGCACTGTTGCGGGCGCTGTCGTGGATGTTGCAATGGGCTGGCCGAGGAAGCGCAGGCTATTCGGATTAGGGGGACGGAATCGCAACACCCGAGGCCACAACAGGGGCCAACCACTCAGCACCGTCATCCTTGATGACAACTTGCCTCAGATTAGCCCGATCCCCTGGGGACGGACTGGAAGATTCCGTTAAAAGTCTGCTCAAGAACCATCAGGAGAACATTGAAGACTATTTGAAGACTATTTATTGAAGACTATTTAAAGACTGCTGAAAGACTGAAAACTGGTTAAAGACTAGCCAACGGCGGGTTGAAGGCAGATTCAAGCTCATTGATCGCTTTCATCGCTAATTGAATTGAGGTTGCCGGAAGTCGCCCAATTGGGGCGATCGGGGCTAATCTGGACTGAACTTGGACAGGATGGAGAATGCCACGGAACGCAACGTGGAAGCCAATTGCGCCATTGTCTAGGTTCAAGTGCTAGCGTTGGGTCAGGTGAGATTTTGGCAGGCTGGCTCGGGTGCGATACCGGCTTGTTGATTTGCGGGAACTTTGCGGGAATTCTGTTTTCATCGCAGTTCGTGACCGCAACTCTCGATTGCGGTTCGTGATAGCAGTTCATGATCGTAATTGGTCACTGCAACTTGTCACTGCAATTGGTCACCAACAACGCATCACCACAGATCAACTCAACTCGCATCTAGCGAGGAAAATGGGAAGGAGCGGTGCTTTTGCAGTGCCGGTTCTGGATTTGAGCATGGAAACGGGCGATCGGGGGACGCTTAGCCAATTGGTCGCAAGAGGAGGGCGATCGCAGGGGACATCTCGAACAAACCAATTGCGTTCAGGGCGATCGGGCAAGGGGCTTAAACCAGGCTTTAATCAAGGTTGCACGGCTTAACCACAGCCTAACCACGAAAACAACGCGGCAGTGACGGGGCCGCGGCGGGATGGGTTAACCGGACTGGGGCATGGGCGTTCTGAAAAACTGGTCTGGCCCCTCACCGCTTGTGAGCCTAAGCGCTGTCGAATAGGGTGTAATGCATCGATCGGTTAACGTTCTCGGCGCTGTTCCCGGTGCTATTCTCAGCGTTCCAGTCGATGCGGATTTGGCGATATTGATTCGATTGCTGTGAAGCAGAGTAGATGGCATGGCTGAGATCCAATTACGCCTTCAGGTTCCCGGTAGCCCCGATCGACTGATTCCCGTGGAAACCGACTCCGTGACGATCGGGCGGGCCAGTGATTGCGAGCTGCCCCTTTCTCCCTATGGCGTGTCGCGACACCATGCCCGAATTAGTCGCGTCGATCGGGCTAGTCCCTGGATGGTTGAAGACCTGCAAAGCAAAAACGGCACACGCCTGAACCAAACCCCCCTCCAACAGCCAACCCCCATCGCCCACGGCGATCGAATCTATATCGAAAATGTTTGTATCACCATCCTGCTGGCGGGGGTGGGCACGGCCAACGCGGTCACGAATCCCACCATCACCCGATCGCGCCAATCGCCCCAAGGGCCCAAAGCCGTCTATTCCCAGCGGGTGCAGGTTCCCTTAAACCCCGAGGCTTTGCCGCCCACCGTTTCCGTGGTGCGGCCCAATTTGGTCAAGCTGCCCCTGATTGATGCCACGGCCGATGGCAAAATGCGGATTTCGCGCGATGCCAGCGACCTCAAAGAACAGTGGCTCCGCACCAGCGAAGGCAGCGGCGACAGTCTTTATGAGCGCGATCGCACCATTGCCCGCCTGCGCGATCTCGTAGAAATTGCCAAAGGCCTCACCTCCGCCGCCAGCAGCAACGCCATCTTCTCCCAAGTGCAAGAAGTGGTGTTTCGCTATCTCACCAACATTGAGCGCCTGGCCCTGTTGGTGGACGTGGAAGGCAATGGCCAACTGCAACTGCTGAACGCGGCCGCCCGCGAAACCGAACGGGCCCGCGACCTCACCCTCAACAGCGGTTGGATCAGCCAAAGCATCTGCCAAAAAGTTTTCAAGGAAAAAATTGCCCTGCAAACGGCCGATGCCCAAGCCGACGAACGGTTTGGCGCGGAACAAAGCATTCTCTATAAAGGCATCCGCAGCGCCATGGCCGTGCCCCTTTGGAACGAAGACAAAGTGGTCGGTGTGCTCTATGCCGATGCCAACCTGTCCTCCGAAAGTTGGGTGCAAGAGGGCGAAGACGATCTCAGTTTCTTTTCCGCATTGGCCAACCTCGTGGCTGCCAGTGTTCAACGGTGGTTGCTCACCCGCAAGCTTCAGGAAGAAGAGCGCCTGTGCCAAAAGCTAGAGCGCTACCACTCGCCTGCGGTGGTGCAACAGATGATCGCTGCTGGCACCCACGAGGATGGCCGGATTCCCACCACCGATGGGGAACTCAGCATCCTGTTTGCGGATATTGTCGGGTTTACGGCCCTTTCGGAGCGCCTGAGTCCGGCGGAGGTGGCGGATCTGTTGAACCGCTTTTTTGAAGAAATGCTGCAAGAGGTGTTTGCCCTAGGAGGAACCCTCGATAAGTTCATTGGCGATTGCATCATGGCCTTTTTTGGTGCGCCGGAACCACAACCGGATCATGCCGATCGCGCTGTGATTGCGGCCCGGCGAATGCTGGAGCGCTTGGACGATCTAAATAAACGAAACGTGTTGGGCGAGCATTTGCAACTACGGATTGCCATCAACAGCGGTCGAGCCGTGGTGGGGGATGTGGGCAGCTCCCAACGGATGGATTACACAGTCTTGGGCGGCGCGGTGAACCTGGCGGCCCGGATGGAGGCGATTTGTCCGGTGGGTCAATGCATCATCAGCGCCAATACCTATGACTTGGTGTCGCGGAAGATGAATTGGGTGCAAATGGGAGAATTTCGGTTCAAGGGCATTGAACGGCCAGTACCCATTTTCCAAGATGGCCACCGCGCCCAAGAACTAGAGTTGGTGAAGCTTTTGACGGAGCCTTCTTGAGGCCTGGCCGCAGATTTGGGCGATCGCCCTGATCCGGTTCCTGAGTGGTTCTGGCTAGGGGTTGTTGGCTCGCTTCATGGGGCCCTGCGGGCGATCGGCTCAGGGCCAAAACTAGCGCTCCCGGGGCGATCGTAATCCTAAAACTGTTTGCTATAATTCCGGTTGGGTTTTGCTGCAATGTTGGTGACTGCCAATAATTGTTTTGCGATCTATGTTTGTTCCAATTCGGGGACTCACCGAACGTCTTAGTGGCAGTAGACTGAGCGAGCGTTTCGGCGTTTTGTTAACTCAGAAACTTTAAACGGAGACAAGAGTACCCACCTGGTTTTTCCAGGTCGGAAGCTGAGGCAAGACGGCATTTGCGGTTAACCCAACTCCTCAGAATTTGCTTCAACCAATTGTTGATTAACCTCCCCGTCTGGAAAGAACGGGGATCCCGACCCTAGGTAAACAACCGCAGCTGATCGGTTAGCCGATGGGGTCAACACGCTACAAACCAAAATCGCGGGAGCCTTGCGGGCATAGCGATCGCCCAAAACCGAGGGCTAGAGTGGAGCGGATTTAGCCGGCATTTTGGGTTTGGATCGCTCCCCATGACGACGCTCTCCCTTTGGTTGCGATCGCTGACGGCGGATACGGTGGAATTCCGCTGGTTTTTTGAGAATCCCAATCGCTACGAGAGCCGATCGCTCCCGGTGGCGGAGTTGGGCCAGGCGATCGATCAGGCCGATCGCCTCTTTGACCGGACGCTTGATCCTCGGCAGGGGCCGGCC
Source organism: Limnothrix sp. CACIAM 69d (assembly GCA_001913845.2). Lineage (GTDB taxonomy): Bacteria > Cyanobacteriota > Cyanobacteriia > CACIAM-69d > CACIAM-69d > CACIAM-69d. Next base: position 32,497 of record MKGP02000055.1, read on the forward strand.
CAGGCGTTGGCATTGGGGCGGTTGCTGTTTGATTGGCTGGACGGGAGCGATCGGCTGTTGAGTCGGCAGTTGGCGGATCAGCGGCCCGAGGTGTTGGCGATCGACTTGATCGCGCCAACCGAGCTGAGCTGGCCCGACTTGGGGCGGTTGCCTTGGGAATTGCTGCACGATGGCGATCGCTTTTTGGTGGCGGCGGGGATTGTGCCGGTGCGGGTTTGTGCGGAGGCGCGGCCCCTGACCCCGATCGAGCGGCGCAACCGGGCGTTGCATGGTCTGTTTATGGCGGCGGCTCCCACCGGGGGCGGCGTGGCCCTGGGGTTTGAAACCGAAGAGCAGGCGATTTTGGATGCGACCGATCGCCTGGATATGCGGCTGACCGTGGAAGAAACCGGCTGCTTGGAGGATTTGGGCTGGTTGGTGGGGCAGTTTGACCCCAGCGAGTTGGATTTGTTGCACCTGACCGGCCATGCGGGCATTGATCAACGCCAACAACCGCCCGTGTCGGTATTCATTACGGAAACGGAAACGGGCGATCGCCGCGATGCGACCGCCGCCGACATTGCCCAGGCCTTGGGGCGACAGTTTCCGCCCTTGGTGTTTTTGTCCGGCTGTCAGACCGGGGAAGGGCGCAACGGAATGCCCGCCATGGCCCGATCGCTCGTGCAGGCGGGGGCGCGGGCCGTGTTGGGTTGGGGGCGACCGGTCTATGATACCGATGCCACGGCGGCGGCGGCGGCGATCTATCGCGGGTTGGCGGAGGGGCGATCGCTCGTGGATGCGTTGCGGGTGGCCTATGGGGAGCTGATGCGGCCCTTGGAAACGGGGCGATCGCCCGAGTGGTATTTATTGCGGTTGTTTGTGGGGGGCAACCTGACCCCGGCGATCGGCCCCTTGGTAACGGCTCCCCGATCGCCCGGCCGGTTGCGTGCGCCCAAGGCCAGCCTGGTGGGGCAATTTCTCGATCCAAATCGGCAAACGGTGCAAGTGCCGACCCGGCGGGAATTTGTGGGGCGGCGGCGCTGGTTGCAGCGGGGCTTGCGGGTGTTGCGCGATCGCGAGTCGGTGGGGGTGTGGATTCAGGGCATGGGCGGCCTGGGCAAAAGCAGCATCGCGGCCCGGCTGTGCGATCGGCTCGATCAATTTCAGCGGGTGGTGATTGTGGGGCGGTTGGATCTGCCTCGGTTTGTGCGGGAAACGGCGTGGGATTTTCCCCCAGAGCAACGGGAAATTCTGGAAGACGATCGCAATCCCTTGGCTTATCGCCTCGTCCGTGTGTTTGACCAGCAAGCCCGCCTGGGTCAACCGCCCTTTTTGTGGGTGTTTGATGATTTTGAAAACTGCCTGGAATTGCGAAACGGCACTTATCAGCTCCAACCGGCGGCGGCGGAAATTTTGGAGGCGATCGCCACGGCCATTGATCGGCAAGCCTTTGATCAGCCCCACAAGCTGCTGATCACCACCCGCTACGACATTGACCCGGCCCTGCGCGATCGGTTGCGGTTGCGGCACTTGGGGATTGATGGGTTTCGGGATGGGGATGCGCGCAAGTTGCGGGAACGGCTGCCGGGTTTCAGCAACCCCGCCGCGACGTTGCCCCGATCGCTGGTGGAGCGGGCTTGGAAGTTGGGCGATGGCAACCCCCGGCTGTGGCGCTGGCTCGATCGGCTCCTGAGCGGCTTGGGTCGGCTGGATGAGTCGGGCAAAATCACGATCGACCCCCAAGGCACGGGCGATCGCCCCGACCCGGACACCCTGAGCACCCTGCTCGATCGCCTGGCCCAACAGCCGGACGAGCTACGGGAGCAAGTGTTGGCCGCCACCCTTTGGGATTGGGTGGATCAGGATTTGCACCACCTGTTGCAGCGGGCAGCGATCTATGAGTTGCCCGTGCCACCAGCGGCGATCGACCCCCTATTGACGAACATCCCAGCGGCGACCAACCGCCTGGCCCGGGCCCAAGCCCTGGGGTTGTTGGAGCGATCGCCCGCTGGGGAGTTGCGAGTGCCGCGCATTTTGCCGCTGGATCTGCCCAGCCCGCCGCCCCAGGAGTTGGCAGCCCTGGCTTGCCAAACGCTCTATCGCCTTTGGTGGGAAGCAGCGGACAGTTCCACGGAGGAACAGCGCCTAGAAATTCACCGGCTGGCACTGTTGGGCAAAGAATCGGAGATTGCTCTCAAAATTGCCAACCTGCTGTCGGTTCAATGGAGGGCCGTGAGTCGGTTTCGGGAGACTCAAGACCTCTGCGAAAAAACAATTCGGCTAGCAAATGATCACCGTGTTTTAGCGCAGCTAGGAATGGTTTCTAGCAATCTAGGACAAATTGCAAAAGCGCTGGATTGCTATAACCAAGCCCTCGATCAATGTCCAACCGACGATCAGCAGATGCGGGCCTTGCTGTTGCACGAACTGGGCATGATCTACGCCAACCGGGGCGAGATCGAGCAGGCGATCGCCCTCTATCAGCAATCCCTGGAAATCGAGGAGCAAATCGGCAATGCCCAGGGCAAAGCCGCCACCCTGCACCAACTGGGCATCCTCTACGCCAACCGGGGCGAGATCGAGCAGGCGATCGCCCTCTATCAGCAATCCTGGAAATCCAAGAGCAAATCGGCAATGCCCAGGGCAAAGCCGCCACCCTGCACGAACTGGGCATGATCTACGCCAACCGGGGCGAGATCGAGCAGGCGATCGCCCTCTATCAGCAATCCCTGGAAATCAAAGAGCAAATCGGCAAACACCCACCCCAATTCGCTCCATGGCTTCCTTAAAGAGCTTGCGGTCTTCGGCCATTTCGATCGCCGCCAGCTTGGCCCCAATCAGCTCCACACCATAGCGAGCCAACACGCCACTCTTGGC
>MKGP02000018.1 GCA_001913845.2 Limnothrix sp. CACIAM 69d
TTTGCGGGTAGGATTGGCAATGACCGGGAGACGACTCATGAGCTGGGTGATGCTTCGGGTAGGTCTAGCCTAAAACCAGATTTAGAGCTGCCAAGTCGGCTTTAGCTTCTCTTTATGAATTAGCTGTTAGATAGATAAGACTCAAGAAATTGCGCAAGGATGGCCACCCTACCCAAGATTTGAGCGATCGCAGATTACATAGCAAAGATGAAAAACCAGTGAAACTGGCTGTAGTCTTTGATACTCGATCGCCCAGGATCTGCCTTGAAGTCGTTCCTTTGGGTGTCGAACCGTCTCATCAATTTCACGGACTGTCCCAAGAGTCCTTTACAAGTCTGCAATGAAGACAGTTTACTCAGTTCAGCGCTCTGGTGAAACCCAGGTCGTTGGTCAGGGTACGTTCGAGCTGTTGTGATATCGTCATGGCTTTTCATGGCCTTGAGATTGACCTTAAGCGGAAAACGTAAAGACGAAGAGTGAATGAATTGATTGGCATCGAGTCATGATCAGAACTCAAAATGCATGGATCAATTTCACTCGAAAAATTTAAATTTTTCGAGAATTTCTCAATTAAGATTGTGAATTTTCAATCAAGATTGTGAATTTCCGAATACTCGTTCTGCCACAGTCTGGATGACCTTTCCTTGCTTGGTTTTCACGGTGCAATCCGTGACCAACATCATGCTTTGGAACTGCCCATGACCCTTCTCTCGGCACAACTAGTCCATCATTAAATTTAGACGAGAGCGATCAAGTTCTCTCAAATTTATCAATCGTCCGGGGCATCTATTTATTTCCCCGTTAAAGGGATGCAAGACACATTGTTTTCTACCTTTCTGTGAGAGCTTCATGAGCACGCATCAATCAACACAATCGTTTGGGTTGACTACTCTGAGTATTTTTGCTGAGGGTTCATCATCGATGCAATGCCAAAGCAATAATCAAAATTGCGATTTGCAAAATCAACATTTTGATGGCTCATTGCAGTCCACCGATCGATCGATTGTTTTGTCTACGTCTTCTCAGTCACGCCAGCCCAACAACCTTGAATCCACCTTGGTTGTGATTGATGCAAGGGTAGAAGCGATCGACCAATTGATTCAGGGAGTGCAGCCCGGCGCAAGGGTGCTGCGGTTGGATCCAACGGAAGCAGCTTGGGCCCAAATGACCCAAGCCTTAGCTGAAAAACCGGTTCAACAACTCCATGTGATTGCTCACGGTCAACCGGGCTGGTTGCAGTTGGGCGATCGGGGGCTGTCTGCGGCGGATCTGTCTCGGGATGTGCGGGACTGGCTGCGGCGTTGGGCTTTGTTGCTGAGCGATCGAGCTGAAATTTTGCTCTATGGTTGCCGCACGGGGGCCGGCATCTTGGGGCAGCAACTGATTGAAACCCTGGCCTACCTGACCCAAGCAACCGTGGGCGCGGCCACCAGCCCCGTGGGATCGGCCGATCGGGGTGGATCTTGGCGCTTGGATCGATCGACCGGGCCCCTGCAAGCCCAAGTGCCCTTCACGCAACGGGCGATCGCCCAATATCCCGGCCTGTTGGCTCCCTGTATTCCCAACCAATTCCTTGGGATCGCCAACTTCGATAACAACGGTGGACAAAACGACCTGGTGACGGTTGATTTGGCTACTGGGGAAGTGAAGCTACAGCAGGCTAATTTCCTGGCCAGTGACGCGATCGCCCGTGAACCCAACTCCAACCGCATCTATGGCTTACCCAACGGGGGCGGCACGATTCAGGTCACCGATTTAGCGGGCAGCGGTGGCACCCCTGTTCCCAACACCCTCAACTCTGGGCGCTTAGCCTTTGATACGGCGGGGAACCTAATTGCGGGCAGTGGTCGGACGATCGACTTCATCAACGTGGCCGCTTCTACAGCCGCCTCTAGCCAAGTTCTCTCCAAAAGACTGCAAATCACTAGCATCATCGGCTCCAGTAACCCTGATGATTTGCCACCGGCTGATGGTGTGAGTGGTTTCACGAGTGGCGACTTTGCAGTGGATCCCACCGATGGATCCTTGCTCATGGTTTTGCGGAGCCCCGCCAACGGAGCAACGACTGGTCGTCTTTATAGGATCCCGGCAACTGAGTTAGCTAAACCTTTTGATGGCAATCCCATTCCAGTTTCAGCGCAACTCTTAACCAAAAACAGTGTTCCCTTCGCCGGGTTGGCCCTGGGTTACGATGGCAACCTTTATGCCACCACGACGGGTCAAAACCCGGGTGGTGCAGGGCTATATCGAATTGACCAAAACTCGGGAGCCGTGTCCCTGGTGGCCCGCACACGGATTCCAGCGGGAACCGTGATTAACGGTGTAGCCCTCACTTCCGATCAGGCAATCAGCGTGGGTGACCTGGGAACGTTGCCCAGCCAGCCGATCAAGCCCAACATTAACCTCACCAAAACCGATGGGCTAGAAGCAGTACTGCCCGGCAGCACCATCACCTACAGCATTACGATCTCCAACACCGGTGGCTGCGATATTACGGCCCCGTTTTTGCTGAACCTGTCCGATGCGCCTCCGGCAGAGCTGCTCAATCCTGTTTGGAATCCCAATGTGTTGGCTCCTCCCGGGATTGGCCTGGCGCTCAATGCCGGAGAAACGAAAACCTTCCAGGTGTCGGGTCGCCTTTCGGATACGGCCACTGGGGTGATCACCAACACGGCCCGAGTCTCCCTTCCGGCTGGGCTTTTTGACCCGGATTTGGGGCCCCTTGACCCACAAGTGATTACGGCGACCGATGCGACGCGCGTGGTGGGGGGTGTGAATACGCCACCGACCCCGCTCAACTTGGTGTTGCCCTATAACCCCAATGGTTCCATTCCTTTGGCGGCGGCGGATCCCGATAGTGATCCGATTCGGGAATTTGTGATTACGGAAATTCCCCCGGGGAGTTCACTGTTTCTGCTCGATCCACTGACGGGGGCGAAGGTTTCCCTTTCGGCGGGGCAATCGATTCCGCCGGGAAATGTCGGTAACCTACGGTTTGAGTCACCGGATGGCAAAGGGTTCTTCAAGTACTCCGCCAGGGATGACAAGGGGAACCTGAGTCCAGATTCAGCAACGGTATTGTTCGATCGCCCGGAAATTATTGCCGAACCGCCGGTTCCCTTGAACGGGATCTTCAACGTGGTTCCCGGCTCGGCCACGGATTTGACCGAACCTCCCGAAAACGGGGTTGCCAAGTTTCGACTGGGGGGATTACCACCCACGGCGATCGACCCGAACAGCGACTCCATCAAAAATTACAACATCACCCGCCTACCGGCCTTGGGTGATTTGTACGTGGGCGATCCGTTCAATGGGGGGCGCAAAATCACCAGCACGGGCCTCCTGACTCCGGAAGAATTCGGCAATCTGTTCTTTATTCCCCGGGCTGATTTCACGGGTAAGGACTTTCTAACCTTCGATGTGATTGACGTAAAAGGCAATCGCAGCCTGATCAGTGGCACGATTTCCTTCATTGCACCGCCGGGAATTTCCGTGGCCAGCACACCGCCCACGCCGCCCACTACGGTTAATAGGGCCTTGGGAGATCTACCCTTCTTCATCACCAGCTTTGCTGATGTGGCGGGTGTGGCCCCGAATTGCGGTTGTGTAGCCTCGCCGTTGGCGGCTTCTTGGCAAATTCCCAATCCTCTGATTGTGCCTGAGCTACCCGCGTTGGTGATTCCGCCGCCGCCCGAAACCGGCGGGAACCGACTGTTGGGCACGCCGGGTAATGATGATTTGGTGGGCACAGCGTCCAACGATTTTGTGTCGGGGTTTGCGGGGAACGATCGCCTGCGGGGTGGCCCCGGTTCCGATGAACTGCTTGGCGACCTGGGCAACGATTCCATTTTTGGTGGTCTGGGCAATCTCGCTGCGGTGGGTTCCGGGGTGGATGCCGATCGCCTCGGTGGCGGCGAGGGCAACGACCTGCTCAACGGGAATGAGGGTGATGATGTGGTCTTTGGTGGCAATGGCCAAGACATCATCAATGGCGGCAAGGATAACGATATTCTGCTGGGCGATCGGGGCAGTGACATCCTGCGCGGCGACCAGGGAGCCGACACCATCATTGGCGGTCAGGGTCGCCCGGATAACCGGCCGGATCCGAGCGATCGGGATCTGATCTTTGGCAACACCGAAAACGACGTAATCAGCGCCAATGAAGGTGAAGATACGGTGTTTGGCGGCCAAGGGGATGACTATATCCGTGGCGGCAAGGAAGCCGACTTGCTGCACGGCGATCGGGGTAACGACATTCTGATCGGTGACCTGGGCAACGACACCCTGATCGGTGGAACCGGTGTGCGCCTCATTGCCGATCCCAACGGCCAAGACCTATTGTTTGGCTTGGGTGGCGATGACCTGCTTTATGGGAATGAAGGCCAAGACACCCTTTCCGGGGGCGACGGCAAGGACACGGCCTTTGGCGGCCGGGATAATGATTTGATCCTGGGTGATTTGGGCAATGACGTGCTCTACGGTGACCTGGGCAATGACACCCTGTTGGGCAGCGGCGGCAGCAATGTCCCGATCGGGAGCGGCACGGACGATGACCTGCTCTATGGCGGTCGTGGCCAAGACAACCTGAATGGCGGCCAGGGCCAAGACACCATCTATGCCGGTCAAGAGGATGACTTGGTGTATGGCGGTAAGGACAACGATTTGCTCTATGGCGATAAGGGCAATGATGTGCTGTCCGGTGACCTGGGCAACGACACCCTAATTGGTGGCAACAACAACACGCGGGATCCCGATCGCACCGGCAACGATCTGCTGTTAGGCGGCGGCAATGAAGACTTGCTGTTGGGCAACGATGGCAACGACAGCCTGGCGGGCGAAGATGGCAACGACACGGCCCGGGGTGGTCAGGGGAATGACTACCTCTGGGGTGGTGCTGGGTTGGATCTGTTGATGGGCGATCGGGGCAACGACACCCTCTGCGGTGAAGCGGGCAACGATACCCTCTACGGCAACAATCCCGATCGGCCCCAATCCGTGAGCACGGGTTCCGATAACGATGTGCTGTCCGGTAACGCCGGGAATGACTTGCTCTTTGGCAATGATGGCGATGATCAACTAGATGGTTGCGAGGATGACGACACCCTTTTTGGGGGCAAGGGGAACGACACCCTCACGGGCAGTGCGGGCAATGACGTGCTTTCCGGCGATCAAGGGGATGATGTGCTCTTTGGTAGCGAGGGAATCGATACCTTTGTGATCGGTCTCAATCGCGGTTTGGATATCATCTCCGATTACCTGGGCAACAATGACCGAATCGCGCTGGCTGGTGGATTGCGATTTACCGATTTGTCCTTTGTGGAAGAGGGCAACTCGATCCTGATTCGGGCGGGCGAGACTCCGATCGCTCGTCTTCAGGGCATTCCCGCCTTGCAATTCGTGAACAGCCAGGACTTCATCTCGGTCTAGGTTGAGTCAGTTTGGGCCAATTGGTGGGCAGTCGTTGGCAGCAACAACCACCTACCGACAGCGGCGGAACTGGTCCGGTAGCTGGGGGATAGCGGGGCGATCGGGTTAGGCTCGTGGCGGTTGACCCCTCCTGAGCCGATCGCGTCCCTCCGACTCCCTTTATGGCTGACCTCGCCCCGCAACACCGCGACCACCTGCTAACCATTGAATTGGCTGTCCGCACCTCTGACCCCCGACTTTTGGAGGGGTTGGAGGTGTGGTTGCGTTTGGGGTTGGTGTCTGAAGATTGGGTGCGCGAGGTGGCCAGCACTTGGCTCACCTGTCCCCTACCGGTAACCGCTCGATCGCCCGTTGCTCCCGCCCCCAGTTCCTCCCCCCAACCCGCCACCCAGTCCCCCGGCCGGCTGCGGGCCATTACGGCGGAGCTGAGCGTGGTTTGGTTGCTGCTGTTGGGGGCATTTTTGGTGGTGGTGTCCTCCGCCTGGTTGGCGGCCAGCTTTTGGAGCCAAGTGGGGGGCGTGGGGCAATATGGCATCTTGCTGCTGTACACAATGTTGTTTTGGGGGGCTGCCCTTTGGACCGATCGCCAGGCCCGATTGCGCCTGACGGGCCAAACCCTGCGTGCCCTGGTGACCCTGCTGTTGCCGGTGAATGCCTGGGCCGCCGACAGCTTGGGGTTGCCCCTGTGGGGTTGGTTTGGAGCGGGCGCATTGTGGTTAATGATTGCCTGGACGATGGTGAGTCGTCGATCGGTTGCCCTCTTGATCCTGTTGGCCTGTGGATTGCACTGGAACTGGCCATCGGGCCAAGCTTGGGCTGGGGTAACGATTTGTGCGGGGTTCATCGCCTTGGCGGCCGCTTGGCCCGGCCGGTGGCAACTGCGATCGCGCCATCATCGGGCCCTGATGGCCGGTTCACTGCTGATTTTGCTGTTGCGGGCCCTGGCCACCCAGATCGCCAGCTTGGCCGATGTGGCGTTGGTGATGGTGGTGTCTGGGTTGCTGGTGATTTTGGATGCTCGCGAGGCGACCCGGGCCAAGGTGGGGCTGAATGGGTTGGGCTGGTTGCTGGTGGGCTTGGGTTGGTTGCTGGGGCAAACGGATGCTACGGCTCCTTGGCAGCAATTGACCTTGGCCCTGATTGTGGGAGGTCTGTTGTGGGAACGGTTGCAGCGATCGGGGCGAAGAGCGGATCTTTTGGGCTTAACCCTGGTTATTGCGGGAGCCTGCCGGGGAACCGCAGCCCTATTGCCCGACGATTGGCGATCGAGCCTATTGATGGCGGCCCAATCCCTGCTGGAACTGCGGCAACCGGAACAGGTTTTGGGGTTGCTGTGGTTGCCTTACCCGATCGTGCCGGGGGGCCTGGCGATCGCCCAGCAACGGCGTGATCGCCCCGATTTGGCGAAATTTGGCTTGGGCCTGGCACTGGGAATCCTGTTGCTGCTGAATGCCTATGCCCTCGCCCTCTGGCCCCATAACCTGCGGCTTTTGCCCCTCAGCTTGCTCACCACCGCCAGCTTCGGCCTGGCGGCCAGTCGATCGCCCTTGGGATCCCTGCTGCCCCAAGTCCTGGCCAACTGCACCCTCACGGCCGCCCTGGCCGCTGTTTATGCCCTGGCCCGGTTTGCCTTGCCCACCACCAGCACCCCGATCGGTTGGGGGCAGGTGGGCATCGGGGCCGCCTTGGTGCTGTGGAGTTTGGTGGCGATCGGGGGCGATCGTTCCCCTTGGCAACCTTGGGTCAAAACCAGTTGGTGGCTGGGTCTCGGCCTGGCGGGTTTGAGCCTGGTGCAACTGACCCATGGGGTTTGGGAAACCGTCCCTGAACAGGTGGCAACCTCGGGCTTGCTCAGTTGGTTGGTGATTCCGCTGGCCCTGTTGGGGTTGGCGGCGATCGGGCCCGGAAGGTTCCGCAAAGCTGCCAAGGGCCTTGGGGCTGGTGGATTAGTGTTGGCCCAATCCCTGGCCATTGCCTCACCCCAGTCCCTCGCCCTGTCCTTGGGTGTGGCCGGGTTGGCCTTGGGGGCCAGCTCCCTGCTGCCTGGGTTTCGGCAGGGGTGGGTGGCCCTGATGGCCGTGACCTTTGGTTGGTTGTCCCTATCCGCCTTGACCGGGGCCGGCGTGGGGTCTTGGAGCGGGTTAGCCTTTGGCCCTTGGGTGACGTTGCAAAGTGGTCTGTTGGTCGTAGCTTGGGGGCTGTGGTGGCTGAGTGCGGGGCGATCGAATCCGCTGCTGCGTCTCTACGGTCAAGCCCTCGATCGCTGGGCCACGGCGGTGAGTTGGTTGCTGTGGCCCTTCACGGCCCTGCGACTGTTGGTGTTGGCCCTGGACGGGGATCAGCCCCAGGCGCTTTGGGAAGGGTGGGTGATTGGGTTGCTGTTGGGGGCGATCGGGTTTCGGTTGCTCACCAGTCGGCGGGCCGGTCGGCCCGCCGCCATTCCGGGACTGCTCTGGGCGGGAGCCGCGGCCTTGGAGTTGGCAGCGGCGGAAACCCTTCGCCAACTGAACGGTTCCCTCAGTCACTATGCCGCTGTGACGCTTGGGCTGGGGTTCATTTGCCTGCTGGCTACGGAGCGGTTGGGGCGACAGTTTCCCAGCCGTCGATGGTTGCCCTTGGGCTATGGCCTGTTGACCCTGTTGTGGCGATCGAGCTATTGGGACGGTTGGACAGGATTACTGATGGTGGGGGTGGCGCTCATTGGCTTGCGGGTGGCCGCCCGATCGCCCCATCAACGCTGGCTGAGTTACGGTTCCCTGGCGATCGCCTCCTGGGGTTGGGGTGAATTGGCCTTCTTTTGGACAGGCCATTGGTTACCCGCCGGAACCACTACGGATGCCCTGGTGTTGTTTGCCGTCGTGGCGGGTTTTCTGGCTTGGTTTTATGACCTGGGGCGCGATCGATGGGGGCGATCGCTCTTTGCCCTCAATGGCCCTACCCTGGCCTGGACAGCCCACGGACACTGGTTGGTGGGCACTGGGTTCTCGGGCTTGCTGTGGTTGACGGCGGGCCCCACCCACGGATCCTTGGCCTGGGCGGCCTTGGGATTGTTGGTGGCCTATCCCTGGGTTCAGGGGTGGCGCACCTCGGGCCTGTGGGTGGATCTGGCGGTTCTGCAAACGATCGCCTGGATCAGTTGGGGCCGCGCTTGGTTGCCTGGCTGGGCCGCCTTTGACCCCCATTGGGCTGTCCTGGCGGCCTTCAGCGCGATCGGGCTGGCCGTTTTGGGCCAAACCCGCTCCCCAAAAACCGCCTGGGAACGGGTTGCCCTTTGGTTGCCCGCCAGCATCAGCCTCTTGCTAGCCGGGTCGATCGCCCCGCCCGCGCTGATGGTGGTGGCCGCCAGTTATGGTGCGTTGGCGGCCCTGTTGCGTCGTCGCCGGTTGTATTACTTGGGGCTGCTGTTTGCCACCTGGTCGATTTGGCGGAGCCTGTGGCTGGCCGGTTCCATGGAAGCCCTGCTCTATGTGGGGCCCTTGGGCAGCAGCTTAATTTTGGCGGCGGAAATTGATCCCGCTTGGCAAGGAGCCAAGGGCCGGTCTCTGCGCCATGGCCTGCGGTTAGCTGGCACGGGAATCATTGCTTGGGCGGCCTTCGCACAGCACAGCACCGATTGGGTGAGTCTGGTGTTGGCCCTCGGGGCGATCGGGGCCGGCATTTTTTGGCAAGTGCGCGCCTATCTGTTGATGGGATCCCTGTTGCTGGGAGCCGCCACCCTGGCCAACTTTGTGGAGCTGAATGCCCGGTGGTCGTTCCTGAAGTGGTTGGTGGGGCTGGCGTTGGGTACGGGGATGATCTGGCTGGCGGCCACCTTTGAAACCCAGCGCGATCGAGCCATGGCCCTGTTGCAGCGTTGGTCAGACGACCTCGATCGTTGGGATTAAGGGTTGCGCGGAGACCTAGGCCCATCCAAAGGCTCGATGCCTAAACAAAAGCCGCCCTGCTCGGGCGGCCAGTGACCAATGGGGCCTTTAGCAATCAGCCCTAGCGCGAGGTGAGCAGGCGCGGGCCTTCCACTGCCACACGATACTGTTCCACCTTGTCGTTGTATTCAATGGGCAGCACCGCCACCACATTCTCGTGGGGACGCGGGATGATCACCCACGATTCCACCACGCCGCCGAAGACGTTTTCGGCCGCCGCAATGCCCGCTTCAACGGATTGTTTAACTTCAGCCACTTCGCCGCGCACATTAACGGTGAAGCGAGCGCTGCCCACGCGGATGTAGCCAACGAGGGTGACGCGCCCGGCCTTAACCATTGCATCGGCTGCGGCCAAGACGGCGGGGAAGCCTTTGGTTTCGATCGAGCCTACCGCTTGGGCCATGGGGCGCTCTCCTGTGAAAAGCCTAGCTAAATGAAAACAATGGGTTGCAAAAGTTGCAAGACATGGAACCGCCTCAACCGGCAGCGGTCACAACCCATTGCTCAGCGCAAATTTAATTGCCCAACGCAAGTTGCCGAACACAAACAGCGCCCGGGGTTGTGACGCGGGGTTGAGCGTCCACGCAACATTGTACGGGCGATTGGCGATCGCAACGCCGAGTGTTTGAACTTCTTTGGGAATCTGGGGTCGATCGCCCGATTGGGTCTTGCAATCGCATTGATTTTCGATTCTAATCAGCGCCCCCTTGGCCGGGGCCCAAAAGGGGATCGGGCCATGGGGCGAAAGTCCAAGGCCATGCTAGGGTGCGAGAGGCGATCGCAGCGCAGCAAGGGATTGGAAGACAATGGCGACGTTTGCAGACATCACCAACCACTGGGCCCAAGCCTTCATCGCGGCCCTGGCCGATCGAGGGTTGATTAGTGGATTTCCCGATGGCTCCTTCCAACCGGATCGCCCCTTAACTCGGGCCCAATTCGCGGCCTTGCTGGTGCGATCGGTCGATCGGCCCCCCGTGCGATCGCCCCGCAGCTTTCGGGATGTGGCCGCCAACCATTGGGCCCGAGCTGCAATTCAACAGGCTTGGGAACGCGGTCTGCTCAGTGGCTACCCGGACGGTTCCTTTCGCCCCGATGCCACGATCGTGCGGGCCGATGTGTTGGTGGCCTTGGTGAACGGGTTGGGCTTAACCGGCGGCGAAACCTTGGATCTGAGCCGTTTTTTTGATGATGCCGGAGCGATCGCAACCTATGCCCGACAACCGGTGCAGCGAGCCTTGCACCGTCGCTTGGTGGCGAATTTTCCCAACTTGCGGCAACTGCGCCCCAGCCAAGCCAGCAGCCGGGCGGAAGTGGCCACCATGCTCTATCAAGCCCTGGTGGCCGATCGGGATTTCCCCACGATCGACTCGCCCTACTTGGTGGAACCCGGGGAGCCGCCGCCCCAGTTGGTGAATCTGTCCCATCGGCGGGAATTTCGAGCCGCTTGGATTGCCAGCGTGTGGAATGTGAATTGGCCGTCCAAGGCGGGCCTATCCAGTGCCCAGCAGCAGGCGGAATTGGTGACCCTGCTCGATCGGGCGGCGGCGGCTCGCTTAAACGCCATCTTCCTGCAAATTCGCCCGGAAGGAGACGCGCTTTACGACTCCAGCATTGAGCCTTGGAGCCGCTGGTTAACGGGCACCCAGGGCCGCGCACCCAATCCTTACTATGACCCGCTGGCCTTTGCGATCGAGCAATGCCGCCAACGCAACTTGGAACTCCACGCTTGGTTCAATCCCTACCGGGCCCGCACCTCCCTCAACGCCCCGATCGGTACCGGGAACCATGTGGAAGCCGTTTACCCCAACGCCGTTTACACCTACGGCACGCAGCGTTGGATGGATCCGGGCCTGCCCGAGGTGCAAAACCGAGCCGTGGAGGTGGTGTTGGATGTGGTGCGGCGCTACGACATTGACGGCATTCACCTGGATGACTATTTCTATCCTTATCCCGTGGAGGGGCAAGAGTTTCCCGATCGCCAAACCTACTGGTCTTGGGGGGGTGGGAAAACCTTGGCCGATTGGCGGCGTGACAACGTAAACAAGCTGGTGAAGCGGTTGTCGGAACAGATTCGATCGGTCAAACCTTGGGTGAAATTCGGTATCAGCCCCTTTGGCATCTATCGCCCCGGAGAACCGGCGGGCATTGTGGGATTGGATCAGTACGATCGCCTATTTGCCGATCCCAAATGGTGGCTCAAGGCCGGCTGGTTAGATTACGTTGCGCCTCAACTCTATTGGCGAATTGACCAAACGGCCCAAAGTTACCGCACCCTGCTGAATTGGTGGGTGCAAATTGCCAACGGGGCCCATGTTTACCCCGGCAACAACTTGGACAAACTGGGCAGCAGCAGCGCTTGGTCAGTGGCCGAATTTGAGCAGCAAATTACCCTCACGCGGGAGCTGGCAGCCCAGCGGGCCTTGGGGAATGCGTTCTATAACATTGACCCGATCGCGGAAAATCGCCAAGGGTTTGCCGACCAACTGCGCCAGGAACTCTATGCCCAACCAGCCTTGCCGCCGGTTTTGAGGGCCACCGGCAACCCGCCGAGTCCGCCCACGGGGGTGAGAGTCAATGGCGGGGAACTCACTTGGGCTGGGGGTGGCGAAGGGTTACGCGGTTGGGCCCTTTACCGACAGCAGGGCAACAGTTGGACGCTCGATCGCCTGTTGGCGGCCGGAGCGCGATCGCTCGCCTTGGGGGCCGGAACCTATGCCCTCTGCGCCGTGGATCGATCGGCCCGTGAGAGCCAAGGGGTGGTGGTGACCCTGCGATGAGGTGGTTTGTCGGTTAACGTTGGCCCAGAAATATTGACTAACCTGATCCATCGCCACGGGGGCGATCGGGTGATGTTGTGGAGAATTGAGCATGTTTCAGGTCGATTCAGTCTTTAACCGCGATCGATTTCTATTGCGACAAAAGTTGATGACCCTCTCGGAAAAATATGACGTTTGTGATGATCACGGAGACCCCATCCTGTTCATTGAACGGCCAACCCATTGGGCGCGTAGCTTGCTGGCGATTTTGGCCGGTTTCGTTGCCACCGTCGTCATGATTGTGCTGTTGGCTCTCCTGCTATCGGTGATGCCGGAAAACTTGCAATGGCCTGTGTTTTTGGTGGGTACGCTTGCTGCTTGTGGGGTTGTTCTGGCGGTGATTGTGCTGATTTCACCTAAGCGCCATGTCACTATCTATCGAGATGCCAGCAAACAGGAACCGCTGATTAAAATCATTCAAGAGAAAAAATTTGAATGGTTCACCGCCACTTTCACCGTGCGTGATTTGAAAGGGGATTTAGCTCGGTTTCGCAAGAACTATCTCTACGATATATTGCGCAAACGGTGGCACTGCTATCGCCCCGATGGCTCACTGCTTTGCGTAGCCAAAGAGGATTCGATTTTGCTGTCATTATTGCGGCGCTTTTTAGAACCGCTGATGTGGGTTTTGCGAACGAACTTCATCATTTTGGAGGGGAATAGCGATCGCCAAATTGGAGAATTTAACCGTAAATTTACCCTGCTCGATCGCTACGTTTTGGATATGAGTGCGGATCTCAATCGCTATCTCGATCGCCGGATTGCCCTAGCTCTGGGCGTGATGCTCGATACGGGCGAGGGCCGCTAGGACATCGGCCTATGACCCCGCGTTCCCAAGGTTCCGATCGTCGATCGACCGCGGCCCAATTAGGCGAATTGGGTGAAGCATTTGTGGCCGCTTGGTTGATCCAAGAGGGCTGGACGATCGAGGCGCGGCGATGGCGCTGCCGGGCCGGTGAGCTGGACTTGGTGGCGCGATCGGGTCAGGAATTGGCCTTTGTGGAGGTGAAAACCCGCAGTCCGGGCAATTGGGATCGCAACGGCGCGTTGGCCATCACCCCCGCCAAGCAACTTAAACTCTTGCGAGCGGCGGAGTTGTTTTTAATTCAACATCCCCAATGGGCCCATTTAGCTCGGCGGTTTGATGTGGCGTTGGTGGGGCGATCGGCTCGGGGAGCTGTCACTCGGCCGGTTGCGGAATGGACGGATCGATCGAATCCTCAATTGAACCTTAAGTTACCCCATGAATTACCCCATGAATTAACCAACGAATTCATTACCCTCGGAGAACCCATGCAGTTTCAGGGCCAAGCTTTGGTGTTATGGGACTATTGGCCCGGAGCGATCGAGTTTGATGGCTAAATGCTAAATGGTTAAATTCTGAATGGTCTAACCCTGAGGTTGGTTAACAGTTGTTTAATCCTGTGGTTAACCCTGTGGTTGCCTAATCTTGAGGAGGCGTAACCTTGCCTTCCTGAATTAGGGTTTCCAACAGCCCTTCACAGGCATCGAGCAACAGATCAATAACCTGTTGAAATCCTTCGGGGCCGCCATAGTAAGGATCAGGCACTTCCTTGAGGTTATGGTGGCGACAAAAATCGCACATCATCTTCACCTTGTCGCGATATTTGCGATCGGGGTCGCGGGCCAAAATGCCCCAATAGTTATCCCGATCCATCGCCAAAATTAGGTCAAAATCCGCGAAATCAACGGAGGAAAACTGTCGCGCCCGCCCTTGCAGTTTGATGCCTGGGTGATTCGCTGCCGCCGCGCTCATGCGCCGATCGGGTGGCTCGCCCACGTGATAGGCTCCTGTGCCCGCCGAATCACACTCAATTTGCCCCTGCAAGCCGCGCTGTGCAATGAGATGATTCATCAAATTTTCGGCAGCGGGCGATCGGCAAATATTGCCCAAACAGACAAATAGCAGTTTGACAGGCATAGGGCACAGATTTCGCAGAGTCTAGCAAGCTGCCAAAGGAGGCAACTGAATTCGATGTGTCTCACTCACCGCCGACTGAGGGCCAACGCTCCTGGTCTGCCAAGATGCCGGAAAAACCGGATCAGGAGCTGAGGGCCGATCGTCAAATCATCGGCAACCCGGACTCCACCGTGACCAGATCGTGGGGAGCAAGGGGCTTAAGCCCCTTGTTACGACGGTTGGAGTCTGGAAAATCAACGGCTCCCATTGGCTCCCAGGTAATGACGACAGACCCTCAGGGTCAATCTGTCGATTCACGGGGACTACATGCCCGGTAGCTGAAGATTAGCGGTCAGGGCTTCCATTCGTTGCCGCATGGTTTCTGTGGAAGCGGTGTAGGCGTTTTTCATGGCCGCAAAAACCAGATCCGACAAAACTTCAGCCCCTTCGCCCAAGGCTTCTGCGGAAATTTCTACGCGGAGGGGTTCTTGGTTGCCGCTCATCACCACCTTCACCAAGCCGTTGCCCGCTTGACCTTCAATTTCGGTTTTTTCCAGCTCTTCTTGCAGCTTTTTAGCATCTTCTTGCACTTGCTGGGCTTTTTGGATCGCTTGGGCAATTTCCTTCATTTTGCCCAAGCCGAAGCCAAATCCTTTGTTTTGCGACATAGGTGTTAGTCGCGCGGTCTGCGCGCAGTCAAAATCACGATAGGTTCAGAAACATTGGGTTTGGACGGGCGATCGCACTCGATCGTTCTCCGGCCCTGGCCCCTGCTCATGCTATCACTGGCAGCGATCAACACAGCCGCGTCCCTAATCGGTTGGCAACCCGAGAATCCATTCCCATTTCGGAGCGATTCATCTCGATCTCATCCTGGTTTCGCTCCGGTCTGCTCTTGCTTTCACCCCGATCGCGTCCTGATTTAGGGATGAGGCCGATCGCCCGGAGTCGCTGGCAAATCCAGCAGCACAAACCGCCGAACCTTCGGCCGACGCATTGCCCGCCCGCCCCGTTGCCACATCAGCCTCCAAATGGCGGGGGACAACAGCAGCGGCATCGACAGCGCCAAAGATTTCAGCCAGCGCCCCTGGTGCCACAATTGGCGAGCTTGCACGAATCTCAGTCGATCGATCCATTGGCGCAACCTTGGGGTCATGGGTGGTTTGGGCGGGAGCGGTTGCGCTGGGCTGGAGACTGGGGCAGCGGGCAAAGCGAACAAAGGATTGCTGGGAGGTAAATAGCTCAGGCGATTCAGGCGACTCAGGCGATCGAGGTGATTCCTGATCCGATCGCTGAGGAGGTAAGGGCGATTGGAATGACGGGAAGCGCTGGAGTGATGGGGACTGCTTCGGCGCTGGGCATGGTCTAAATGGTTCAGAAAATTTAAGTCCCGATCGAGCCAACGCCACAGTCGGGCCGCACGACGCAGCAGCCAAGCCCGTCGCCGGGGCGCTCGTTGGGCCCAGCGCACCAAAGGATCGAGCCACAGGGCGATCGCCCAACGCATCACCACCGTTTTCACCACAAACAAAGCCGCCAGGGGAAACCCCTGCTGCCACAGTTGCCGCGCTAACTGCAACCGAAAACGCATCTGTTGCCAGCGCAGTTTGAACCACCCACCCCGCAGCAGCGATTGGGGTGATTGGGCCCGAATCCAGGCCTGAAGGCGGCGCTTCAGATAGCGTTGGGTGTCGCGGTATGTCCAGGTGAGGGCGTGGAAAATGCGGTTGAGTCGAGTGCGCAACATCAGGCCCCATCCCCGAGCCGATAGCAAACTGGGAGCGGCGATCGAGAAGGCCTTGAACCATTGGTAATGCTTCAGGGCGACCAATCCCCAATGCAGGCGCAGATAGGACTGAACGGCATGGCTTTCGGGCAATTGCTGTTGGAACCGTTCGTTCACCAGCCCGTGAATTTTTTGTTTAATGGACCAATTGGTGTCAAAACGCCGATCGAACGAAAATTGCCGGTTGTAGGCCCCATCCCACACGGTACGAAAGGCCAAGCACTGATTTAAAAAAATGGCATCGCCATATTCAGCAATGCGAATCCAAGCATCAATATCATCAAAATTCGTATCAAACTGAGAGTCCCAGCCCCGGGCTTGCAGAAAAGCCGATCGGCGAAAGGCCACTTGCACCGGCGTGCCAAACGGCACCATCTCCACCAACATGCCGTAGTGAATATCCTCTTGGGGAATGAAATAGGCTAAACCTGGCCCCGTGCGAGGGGTGTGCCCCATTTCATGGCCCTGTAAGTCCACCTGCAAAGCCTGACAGGAGCACAGGGCCGCGGGCGGACGTAAGCCTTCGCCACAGCGTTGATCGTGAATGCGAATTGCCCGCACAAATTCAGCAATGCAATTTGGATCGAGATAATCATCATCATCCAGCAACTTCACCCAGTCGCCCTTGGCCAGCTCCACACCTCGGTTCACGCTGGCTGAATGGCCCTGATTGATGTTGTTGCGCCAATAGACCAGTTGAGAACGCCGCTCGATCGGGAGGCTGAGTTGCAACTGAGCCACCCATTCGGGGGTATCGTCCCGGGAACAGTCGTCCACCACCACCACTTCACAGGGATAGCTTTGCCCCAAGGCGGAGGCGATCGCCCGATCAAGCAGCCGACGGCGGTTATAGGTAGCGATGACGATACTGAATTGCATAACACGGCTGTGGGCAGACCCAGGCTGCAAGGATGAGCCACGGCGCAGATCCCAAGGAAATCGCCTCAACTGTTGCGGACTGGGGATGATCACCTGACCCGGCCAGGGCCTGGCCCTGGGGTGGTCAATCAACCAGCGCACATACTGCTTACTTCGATCGGTGCTGATGTACCCTGCTCGGGACTAATTGGGCGGCATTTTCAGCATTTCAGACCCCAAGGGCGATCGCGGGAGGGAAGCCATCCGCAACCATTGCCCCCAAGCTAACGATTCCCCCAAAAAGCGGGATCTGCGCTAACGCATCGCCACAACCCTGTCCCTAGTCATTATTCCCGCCCATTCTCCCAGCTAATCCATCAGCTATTCCATCGGTTATGCCCTATGTCCATGAGCAAAGCTGAGGGAACTAATCAAGGTTTCAAGCCAATCTCCCTCCTTCTTGATGGGAGTCTTGGATCGATTTTGAAGGGTTTTTCGACTAATTCTCTGTCGATTTTGTTTTTTGATCTGTTCTTGATCTGCAATTGGCCTTGAATGACTTAAGGACTGACTGCTTTGGGAGTTTGTAATCGCTTCATCATCATTAACCAACCTAGACAAGGGGCTTAAGCTCCTTGCCCCCCACGATCCGCCAACGGTGAAATCAGGGTTTCAGGTGATTTGACGACAAGCCCTAAGCCCCTTGTCTTTGTTAATCGGTGTAACCCGCAAGGTAGTAGCTTTGGCTTTTCAGACATCTTTATTGAGGGGGTACTCCTGGTTTTTGTAATGCTCATGGTGGTGTTCATGAAACTGGAATGATTTAAAAACCAGAGTGAAAAAAGAGAGTGAAATATTTTCAAGTGAATTGGTGCTCACAAGTAAATTGATTAAGGTGATTGTTTGAATACAGACAAAACAGTCCAGCCCGATTTAAGATAACGATTTAATAGAAAATTCGTCAGGATTGCGATCAGCCAGTTACAAAAGACTTAGCTACGTCGCTCGCCACGTTCCCTAGGGGCGGTTGCTCAGAACGATTGCAATAGCTACTCATCCAGACTTATGCGATCCAACTCAACTTGTTTGCCTTGGCCATGGGGTCGGGGCGTTGTGTTTCCGGTGGTTCTGAGTGCCTGCGTTGGCATGATCGGGATTAGTCCGGCGGCGCGATCGGAGGAAGTCCGCCTATCCACCAATTCCGCTGCCACGTCCTGTGAAGAATTAGCCAAGGCCGCCATCTTTACGGGCCCGGGCAACTGCTTGGCGGCCAATGGCGATCGCTACGAGGGAGACTTTGTGGTGGGTCAGCGCACGGGGCGCGGCCGCTACGCCTATGCGGCGGGTGGAGTTTATGAAGGACAGGTGGTGAACGGCAAGCTGCAAGGGCGGGGGCTTTATGTGTCGCCGGCGGGCGATCGCTATGAAGGCGACTTTCTGGCGGGACAGTTCAACGGCCGTGGCAACTACCGCACCGCCAATGGCGACCGCTACGAGGGGGAATTTCTCAATAATGCTTTCCATGGCCGCGGCATCTATAGCTATGCCAATGGGCAACAGTTGGCGGGGCTGTGGGAAGGGGGCCGGCTCAAGGAAGCCCAGCCGATCGAAGCCGTGCGCACGGCCTTGAACCAGGCGACCGAGCCGCGATCGCCTGAGCCGGTGTCCCCCGCGCCACGCACCGTACCAGCCCAAACCCCTAGCCCTACGCCCCAGAGCCGATCGACCGCCACTTCTGAGGCCACCAACCCGCCTGCGACCCAACCCACCCAGCAACCCACACCCAGCGCCAGCCCCAACCCACCCACCCAGCGGCGATCGGGCTTTGGGGAAACCACCGCGCCTGATGTGCTAGCGCAATAGGCCCACCGTGGGAAGTTACTGCCCAATCAATTGGGCCTTGGTGGCGTAGCGGTTTCTGGCCCGATCGGCCCCTGGTGTGCTTTGGTTTCAACCGCTTCTTTCGGTAGCGGTTGTTTTCCCATGGAAATCTTTGATCAGAAGATCCGATCAGAAGAACTGTTGATTCGCCCCAGAGCGGTAGAATGCATCCTGGCTGAGCGCCGGTTGTCTGCCATGGGCCCGCCCTCAATCCCCGAAGCAAGGCCCTGTTCGATCGCAAAACCGCCGCACCTTCGCTCTAACAAGCTCTCAGCCCGGCAATCGTCCTGTTGCCCCGCTCCCCCCTGCCCCCCACTTTAGGAGACAGCCCCTTGGCTACGCGCGTTATCCTCATCCGCCACGGACAAAGTAACTTCAACACCCGCCGGATCATTCAAGGGCGCTGCGATCAGTCGGTGTTGACTGACCTGGGGCGTAACCAGGCTACCCAGGTGGCGATCGCCCTGCAAGGTTTGGCGATCGATGCCTTCTATTGCAGCCCCCTTCAGCGGGCACGCCAGACGGCCGAAACCATCTGTCAGCAATTGCAACCCGCGCCGCCCCTGACCACCAACGAACTGTTGCGGGAGGTGGATTTGCCCCTTTGGGAAGGGATGGCCGTCAGTGACGTGAAGGCTCAGTTTCCCGAAGCCTATGACCAATGGAAGCACCGGCCCCACGAATTCAGCATGGCGCTGACCAGTGGGACGCATTTTCCGGTGCTGTCCCTGCGAGAGCAGGCTAAGGCCTTTTGGGAAGAGATTTTGAGCCGCCATCAAGGACAAACGGTGGTTTTGGTGGGCCATAACGGCATTAACCGCTGCTTGCTGAGTACGGCGTTGGGCATTGGCCCCGATCGCTACCATTGCCTGCTGCAATCGAACTGCGGAATCAGTGTGCTGAACTTTGCCGGTGGGCTGGGGGATGCGGTGCAACTGGAATCGATGAACCTGACGGCGCACTTGGGAGCCTTGGGAGGTTCTGCTGTGCCCAAGCCCGGTGGGGGCGATCGGGGGCCGCAGTTGCTGTTGGTGCGCCACGGGGAAACGGAATGGAACCGTCAGGGGCGGTTTCAGGGCCAAATTGATGTGCCTCTGAATGAAACGGGTCACGGTCAAGCGGCCAAGGCGGGTAATTTCCTGAAGGATGTGGCGATCGACTTTGCCTTCAGCAGCCCCATGGCTCGCCCCAAAGCCACGGCGGAGGCCATTTTGGCGCATCATTCAGGGCTGGAATTGGGCTTGCTGGATACCCTCAAGGAGATCGGCCATGGTCTGTGGGAAGGCAAGTACGAATCGGAAATTGAGGCGGAATATCCGGGCTTGCTGAAACAGTGGCAAACGCACCCGGAAACGGTGCAAATGCCGGAGGGTGAGAATTTGCAACAGGTGTTCGATCGTGCTGAGCAGGCCTGGGCGGCCGTGTTGGCTCAGGCGGGTGAAGTGGCAACGCCAGCCGATCGCCCCTTGACCGGTTTGGTAGTGGCCCATGATGCCGTAAATAAAGCTCTGCTCTGCCAGCTCACGGGCCTTGGCCCCGACAGCATTTGGCACTTTAAGCAAGGGAACGGCGGGGTAACGGCAATTTGCTATCCCGATGGGCCCGATAGTTTGCCGGTGTTGCAGGCGATGAACATTACCCATCACCTATCGGGCACGATTTTGGATAAAACGGCCGCTGGGGCGCTGTAGATGGCGATCGAACTGCTACGGGAAATTCGCTTGATTGACCCGGTGGCCCAGGTCGATCGACTGGCCACGGTCTTGCTGGATCAGGGGCAAGTGCGGGCGATCGACCCGGATCCCCAAGCCTTGCCCGAGGGAACCCAAGTGATTGAGGCGGCGGGGCAAATTTTGGCCCCGGGCCTGGTGGATTGCTATTCCCGATCGGGCGAACCGGGCCATGAGTCCCGAGAAACCCTCGCTAGCTTGGCCGCCGCCGCCCTGGCCGGTGGATTCACCACCCTGGCCCTGTTGCCCAACACGCAACCGGCCATTGATCAGCCTGCCCTGGTGCAAAATCTGCGCGATCGCTGGGCGGCCTTGCCGGAGCCAAGCCCCCATCTGCACCTGTGGGGAGCCTTGACCCAAGGGGCCCAGGGGGAACAGATGAGCGAGTTGGCAGAGTTAGCCACTGCGGGCATTGTGGGCTTCACCGACGGGCGATCGATCCGGGATTGGGTCTTGATGGAACGGTTGCTGGACTATGCGGGGCCCTTGGGTTTGCCGTTGATGGTGATGGGTCAAAGGGCCTCCGCCAGTCGTGGCCCCGTTCTGGAAGGGGTTGAGGCGTTGCGGCTGGGGCTGGTGGGGGTGTCGGCGGTAGCCGAAAGCAGTGCCCTCACCACCCTCCTGGAATTGCTGCGCGATCGCCCCGCCCGCTTGCATGTGATGCGCTTGGCCACCGGTCGAGCTGCGGCCCTCGTGGCCCAAGGCAAGGCCGATGGGTTGCCCCTCACGGCCAGCCTGTCTTGGTTGCAATTGCTCTGCGATACCAGTCACATTGACGGACGGCGACCTCTGCCCGGCAGCGATCGCCCCCCTTTGCCCTACGATCCCAGCCTGCACCTATCTGCGCCCTTGGGCAATCCCGCCGATCGCCAAGCCCTGATCGCCGCCCTCAAAACCGGGACGATCGACGCGATCGCCGTGGATCACGCCCCCTACACCTACGAAGAAAAAACCGTCGCCTTTGCCGAAGCACCCCAAGGGGCGATCGGGCTGGAGTTGGCCTTGCCCTTGCTCTGGTCAGGGTTGGTGATGACTGGGGAATTGACGGCGCTGGAACTGTGGCGATCGCTCAGTCAGCGGCCCGCCGAATTGTTGGGCCAAACGCCCCAACCGATCGGCCCTGGTCAGGCCCAGCCCCTGATTCGGTTTGATCCCGCCGCCACCTGGACAGTGGAGCCGGCCCAATTGCAGTCCCTGGCCCAGAACACCCCATGGCTGGGTCACAAAATTGCGGGGCGCGTGGTGCAAACCTGGTTACCCACCTGAACCCTGGCTCCGCCCTGATGTGGATCGTGAGAATGTTGAACTCTCTTTGCATTCAGCCGGCCGCCGGTTCCCTTCGGGTTACCCTAAAAACGGGTAGTGATCATGTGCAGCAGCCGTTGTGCAAACGGCAATTGAAGGAGATCGAATTGTGACGGTTTTTCAGGATGCAGGGGCCCCTGCGGAACAGGCGGGTGCGGATCGATCGCGCGTGGATTTGGATGCGGCGATCGAACAAATTACCCAAGCGTTGAACCTGGCGGAGCGTCACCCCCTGTCGCCGGAGCAGCGAGCCGTGTTGGATTGCCTCCTGGCGCGATCGGGTGGAGCCATTGACGGGCCCTGGACCGGGGCGATCGCGGCCATTTGGGCCAATCCGCAAGCCAGCTTCCTCGACCTGTTGACCCTGGCCCAACTGAATCCCCAACAAGACTTAACTGGCAGACAACTTCTGGGGGTGCGACTGGAGGGGTGTGATCTGAGCGGGGCCAATCTGCAACGGGTGAATCTACGCGGTTCCCAACTCTGTGATGCGGACTTAAGCGGGGCAAATTTGGCGGAAGCACGCTTGGCCGGGGCAGATTTGTCCGGGGCCCTCTTGAGCGATGTCAATTTGGCCAAGGCAGATTTGCATAAGGCCAGCCTGGCCCTGGCCAACCTGAGCGGGGCTAACCTGAGTGGGGCTAACCTGAGCGGGGCCAACTTGAGTCGGGTGAATTTTCACCGGGCGATCGTCACGGGTGCGGTCTTGGGTAATAACGAAGGATTAACGGCCGAAGACTATCAACAGTTGGTAGCCAACGGCGCGATCGGTGATCTCCATGAAACAGAGTCAGGCGGCTGAGTGGATTGAGCAATATCACCAGGGAAAGTGGAATTTCGATCGAGCCAATTTGTCGGAGCTACGCCTAAGCGGGGCGGATTTTTCCGGGGCCCGCTTTCGTGAGGTTGTGGCTCGGGCGGTGAATTGGTCTTCGGCTTATTTGTCGGGGGTGAACCTGCGGCGGGCGGATTTGCGCGAAGCCGATTTACGGGGCACTTACCTACGGCGGGCGAATTTGCGCGAAGCCGATTTACGGGGCGCAGATCTGCGGGGAGCCAGCTTGAATGGGGCGGATCTTTGTGGGGCGGATTTGCGGTGGACTTGGGTGGATGGGGTGGACTGGCGACAGGCCCGCGTGGATGCCCGCACCCAAGGGGCGATCGACTGGTTGCAACAGGGGGCGATCGTCCTTGGTTCCCACCTGAAAGCGGCGGCCAGCAACCTCAGTCAAGCGGACTTGCGGGGTTGGAATTTAGCCCAAGCCCAGTTGCAGGAGGCTTATCTCGATCGGGCAGATTTGCGCGGAACCGACCTGAGCCAAGCCCAACTCCAAGGGGCTAGTTTTCAGGGGGCATTGATGGATGAGGCCACCTGCTGGCCCCAGGACTTTGACCCGATCGGGGCTGGTCTGTGGCTAATTGCGCCCCAAAGTAACTTGGCCACCGCCGATCTGAGCCATTTTGATTTGTCCGAGGTGGATCTGAGTCGGGCTAACCTCCGCCGAGCCAATCTGATCCGCACCGATTTAAGTCGGGCCGCGCTAAGTGATGCGGATCTGAGTCGGGCAGATTTGACCCAAGCCATTTTGTTTGCCAGCAATCTCACCCGGGCCGTTTTGCACGATGCCCAATTGGAGCAAGCGGATTTTCGGCGGGCTACCCTGCCGAATGGGGAGCGCTGGAACGGCCAGGGAACGGTGGCGTTGTATGGAGTCCCGCGCCCTTGGCATTCCGTACCGGAGCGATCGCCCCTAGTGCCGCGCTAATTTGCCGCGTTGATTTGCCACCAAGATTGGCCACAAAAAAATCCGGCTCGTGGAGCATAGTCCACTGCCGAATTGAATAGAGAGATTGTGGTGTGGAGGAACACTAGAAAATCCCTAGAAACCCCTAGAAATTCCTAGGTTGCTGGGATTCCCAGGGATTCCCTAGGCAGCCCTCGGGAATTCCGGGAACTGCCTAGGGGGCGTGGCGACAACGGGCGGCCGCGCCAGGCGCTGAGCCAGGGGAAGCAAGGAAGTGGCGGTGGTTCCCGCTGGCATGATTCGGCGATCGCTTGGGTTGGGAGCCATCAGGGTGTCGATCGCATCGGCGATCGAGTCCGGCAACCCCGGCACAGCCCAGCGCCAGTCAAAGTCAGAGTCAACACTTTGGGCAATCAAATCTAAGGGATGCTGCCCCGTGAGCCAATGCACGATCGTGCGGCCCAGGCTAAACCAATCGCTGGCGGGGCCCACTGGCTCCCGTTCTCGCTGCTCTGGGGCAATGTAGCCAGCGGAGCCGCAGGCCGCCGCCCGATCGCCCACCGCCATGGCCGCATCAAAATCCACCAGGGCCAAATCCCCCTGGGGCCGCCGAATCAGATTGGCGGGCTTCACATCCCCATGGACCCAGCCGGCCTGGTGAAGGTTGTGAAGCAGGCTGCTGAGTTGAACCCACCAGCGAATCGCTTCCAGGGGGTCGATCGCCCCCTGTCGATCGAGATAAGCCTCTAGGGATTCCCCCGCGATCGCCTCCATCACCAACCCCTGAAAGGGCCAGCGGCTGTCGATCGGTCGCCAGCAAAAGAAGCCATCCACGGCCGCCTTGGGGATTTGGGGATGCTGGGGGCCACGCATCAGCACTTCCGCTTCGCGGTAAAGCCGATCGAGCCGGGTTGATGGTTGACGAATCAACAGTTTCAGAACCTTGGGCCGATCGTCGTCTTCCAAGTCCACCACCTCAAACACCTGCACCTGACCAACTTGGGGAAATCGCGTGGCGGCGGCATTCAGCCCCCGCAGGATGCTGTAGCGATCGTGAATCAGGGTTCCGTCGGGCCAAGCCGTTTTCCGATCCTGAGACAACACCGGAGAGGGAAGGATCATGGGGCATTCTCGACCAAAGTTTCAAGAATTCAGCAACACAGAGCAAGCCGCTAGGGCGCAATTACTCAAGCCCTAAACCCAACATCAACTGCATTAACATCGCCTTGCTTGGAAATTTTTATGCAGGCTCCAAGACCTGAAATTGTTGTGGACTTAGCCCAAAAACCATCAGCAGCCCATTGGCTTGGATCCGGCTGTGCCCATGACAGCGGGCTGTGGCACAGAACCCAGATGAATTGCTCGCGGCTTTTGACTCAGATCCAGGGGCGATCGACCCTAGGTCTGTCCTTTGAACCAATCCTTTGAACCAATCCTTTGAACTAACAGAAATTCACGAGGGCTGAGCGATCGGTTCTCCCCACGAAATCGGTGCGGAATCGGTGGCGAAATCAGCTTGAAAATCAGAATATCTCGATTCATTTTGTAAGAGCTAAACCCAAAATCTTAGGTAAAACCCTAAAATCTTAGGTAAATCTCAAATCTTCGATCAATTCGATGAAACTGACCTGAATCCCGACCACAAACTTTGGCTCATTGAGCCTTGCCCGAAGGAGGTTGACCAGCGAGCAATGGATAGCAAAAGCACTTTGTTTCAGGAGGTGGGGTGCGAATGGAATCTCGAAGGTCTCTATCGCGACTTGGGCCGAGTCAAGGCCCGGCTGCTGTGGGCAAAGCGGGGGCTACCCTGTCCGGAGTTTCCCGCCACTGGTGATCCTCGGCGATCGCAACTCAGCCGCGCTGAACGACTCTATTTGCGCGGATTTCTCACAGGAATGAGCATTGAGGCCTTGGCTACAGTGCTTGAAGTTAATGCTAATGCTCTCCGAACAGAACTCACAAACAAGCTTTACACTTATCTTAAAACGTTATTAAATTGGGAAGGGCGTTTTTGTCGTCGCCGAATTTTGGCAATGTTAGCAGAACGTCCCTATCGAATCTCTTCCGCTCCGATTGCGGAGCATCAGAACTTGAAGGTTTATTTGCCAGCTCAGGATAGTGCGATTTTGGAGGGCCGTGATCGGGAGTGGGAACACCTGATTCACTGGCTACAACTGAATCAAGAAGAGCGATTTTTGGTGATTGAAGGAGCTGGTGGAACCGGTAAGACGGCCCTGGCTTTAGCGAGCGTTCATTATTTAATTCAAAAAAATTCTTGCCCTTTCCAGCGGGTCTTGTTCACTTCCGCTAAAACCCATTACTTAACGGGAATGGGGCTGTTGCCAGGATGGCGATCGCAACAAACCCTAGAGCAGTTATTATCGGAAATTTTACAAAATCTCACATTCGATTCTGATCGAATAACAAGTGAATGGAACGATCGCCCGTTGCCCGATCAAATGCGACAGGCTTGGACTTTGATGGCTCAACAACCCATGTTGTTGATTTTGGATAGTTTTGAAGAAATGACAGATCCCCAGGCCACGTTGGCGTTTTTGTATGAATTGCCGGCCACGGTCAAGGTGTTGTTCACCTGCCGCTATCGATTGCCGATCGCCCGATCGCTCCACCTAGGCTCCCTGGAACCGGAGGCAGCCCTGCGATGGATTACGCAGCGGGTTCCGGAAGCGGGTTGGCCTTGGTCTCTGGGGCAATATCGGCGCTTGGTGGCGGCGGCGGGTTTCTTGCCAGGGCCGATCGCCTGGGGGTTGGGGCAATTGGCGGCGGGCCAACCGATCGCCTGGGTCACTGCCCAATTGGAACAGCCGGATCATTGGGTAACGCAGTTTTACTGTGCCAACACCCTGGAGGCTTTGGGCGGGCAGTTGGCGGGGCAATTCCTGTTGGCCCTCAGTTGGTTTGCGGTTCCCGTGCAACCAGCATTGTTAGCCCAAGTGGCCGGAGTGGATCCGACCGCCCACGCCACTTGGGCCCATTTGGCCAAGCTGGCTGAGCAGTCCATGGTGACCCTCCATGGTGACGGGCACTATGGTCTGTCGTCCTTGGCCCGGCGTTATGTGGCAACGGTGGGGGTCGATCGCCTGGCCGCAACTCAAGAAATGGCGATGCGTGAACGATGGTTGCAATGGGCGATCGACTACGTGCAGCAACATGGCCAGGGCGATCGCCTGGAGTGGTTAACCGATCACCAAGCGATCGATCGCCATTGGGACACCCTGAATCAGGTCTTGGATTGGTGTTTAGCGGCCGGGCGGTTGGAGTCGTTTTGGCAGGTTTTTCAACCCCTCAGGGGCTACAGTCACTTTCGCGGCCATTGGCCGGAGCGGATTGCCCGCGATGCCAAAGCCATCGAGCTGGCTCGCCAGCAACAGAATTCGGCCTTGGAGGCACGCTTTTTGTTCGATCGCGGTTGGACCCATGCCCTCCGCAATGACTCCCAATCCCTTCGCCAGGCCTGCGCAGATTTTGAGGCCGTTTGGCAATTGCGGGATCATCTGGATCTAGATTTGCAATCGGATTTAGCCATTAACCAACTGCGCCTGGCCTATGAACAGGGATCGATCGACCATGGCGATCGGTGGAAACACCGTGTTGAGCAGCTCATTCACCATCCCCAGCTCAACGCCGAGCACCGATTACGCTTGGAGTGCCAAAGTCTTTACTACGAAGGCGATTTGGCACAGCAGGCACAGAATTCAACCGAAGCCTTGCGACTTTATACAACAGCCCTGAAAAAAGCACAGGCGCTGGGTTGGCAACGGGGAACGGCCTACATTCAGTCCTCGATCGGGCAGGTGCGGATGGCGCAGGGGCAATATTCCCGGGCCTTGCGGGAGTTGGAAGCCAGCTACCAATTGGCGGCAGTGATTGTTGATCAGCGGTGTTGTGCCTATTGCTGCAAACATTTGGCCCGCGCCGCTTTGGCCGGGCGATCGCGTAAGGAGTCGCGTAATTGGGCCGAACGGGCGATCGAGCACTTCCAAGCCTTGGGAATGGTCACTGAGGCGAAAGAAATGGAGGACTTTCTGAAAAATCTCTAAAAATCTTTAACGAGGTCTTTAGAGCTGATTGATAAAGCAACTATAAATTCCTTTCCAAGATTACTGATTGATTGACAAAGCGCTCAAATGCTTGGTTTTTCGGTAGGTTGGGTTGAGCTTTGCGAAACCCAACTCGATCACTACGAACCTTGCTGTTGTTGGGTTTCGTGCCTCAACCCAACCTACAAAATGATCGTTGATCGGCCGATCTGGAGGAAAGGGATTTTCGTGAAAGAGGTCTAATTTCCCACATCTACAACGCCTGACTCGGCCGTTACCTTTGGTCAAGTGAGATGATCCTCAAAATAAATGCTCAAAATAAATGCTCAAAATAAATGCTCAAAATAAATGCTCAAAATAAATGGCAAAAACAGAGAAGCGCAACAGTTAATAGAACTGCTGCGCTTCCTCAAAGCCGCAATCGGGTGCTTCTGGCTCCGGCCGTGGGTTAAACCCAATCCATGGCACAACCCAAAGGTTAATGGAAAATTGGATCCACGACGGAGCAAGGAAACCCAAAACGTTGTTAGCCACAGGCCGCTTCGGCCACAGAAGAGAGACTTGGGTTGGGTTAGACCGCTGCACCGTCTTGAACGTCGGTGGTCGTTTCCTCTTCATTGGTTTCCGCTTCGGCCGATGCAGACGGGCGACGAGAGCGGTGCATCCGTCCACTATTGGAGCGCTTGCGGAATTTACGTGCGTAAGCCAAGTTACGCTGTGCTTTTTCTTTTTTGAGGTTACGGCGCTTTGCCATGTTCCATTTCCCGTTCAGCCCACCTAGCATAGCGCATCTCGATCGCCTTGAGATTGCCTTTCGCGATCGACCTGCAAAGGTTGGCCCGCAAAGGTTGGCTATGTCGGGAAGGATTGGGCTGACTGGAGCCAGCTTTGGGCAAACTGCCGAGCGCTTTCGGAACCCTGAATTTGTCCAATGGCCTGGGCCCGCTCCAGGGCCGCCAACAGTTGACCGACGATCGGCCCCCGGGGCAAGCCAAATTCCATTATCAACTCGTGACCCGTGAGCGGTGGGCTGGGGTGGGCTACCGGATCGGTGGCATCTTGCCAACGGGCGATCGCCTCGGCCAGGGCGATCGGGGCTGTTCCTTCCGCCAAGGCCAGGAGCACGGCCGCCAAAAATCCTTCCCCCGCCGCCTTGCAAAATTGGTACTGAGCTGCGCGATCGAGAGGCGATTGGCGATCGGCCGGTAAGCTCGCCTTGGCCGCCAGGATCGCCAGCAGGATGCGCTGATCAACCCGGCTGGTTTTGAGTCGCTCCAGGGCCCGTTGGGCGATCATCAAATCTGACCCCAACAAACAGGCCAGCCGGGCCGCCGCCAAGGGCGATCGCCCATTGGGCAGGGGACAGTTGAGGGGCGCATTGGGCCAAAGGCTTTGTAATTGCTCGATCGCCCTGGATAGGGCCGGGAGGGTTGTCCGGTGGTTGCCTTGCCAAGGGGGCAGCCAATCGCGCAAAAGCTGAATTTCACTGGCCGCCATCAGTGCCCGATCGCCCCGGGGCGTTTCCAACAAATAGTCCAACTCAGCTCGCACCCGTTCGGCGGCCACAAGCCGCAAATTCGGTACCTGTTGGGCGATCGCCTGGGCCGTGGTCGGCTCCATTTGAAGGTTCAATTGGGCGCTGATCCGATAGGCCCGCAACAAGCGCAGGGGATCCTCCCGCAGGTTTTCCACGGACACCATTCGCAGGGATCGATCGGCCAAATCTCGCCGGCCTTCGAGGGGGTCAACCCACTCCTGACGATGGGGTTGATAGGCGATCGCATTCACCGTGAAGTCCCGTCGGCGCAGATCTGCCTCGATCGAGTCGCCCACCTGGGCCGCCACATCTAGCGTTCCCTGGGCAAAAACCACCCGCGCAATCTGGCGTTCTCGATCTAGCACCACAAACCCCGCATCGTAGCGACCAGCAATCGATCGCGCTAGTTCGATCGCCCCCGTCGCCAGCACCACATCCAAATCCACCGCGTTGCGTTGTCGTCCCAAAAGGGCATCCCGCACGGCTCCACCGACTAGATAAGCCGTCTCGGGTAAATCCGTCAGTTTTAAGGGAGTGAGTTTTAAGGGCCAGTCCTGCAAATCAAGGCTCATCTCAAAGGCTCATGGCGATCGCTCAACCAGGGTTCCATCTCCAGATTCAGGGTCTGAGTTAGTGCTTGCTTCAGGGTTGCGATTATGACCTGAATTTCGATCGCGGCCCGAATCGGGATCATTACCTAGCTGTTCCAGTTCACCGGAGGTTGCTGAATGGTTCAGGCCTCGAAAATCTTGTAAATCTTGGAGCGCCGGTTGATCTCCATAGTTGGCTCGATGGCTCAGACGATCTACTTCATCCGGATCCTCTAATAAATCGAGATCCTCCAAATCATCATCAAGATCATCATCCAGCTCGTCTTCTAGGTAGGCCTCCGCATAGCGATCGGGTGGTTGCCAAGTGGATCCACTCGGCAGTCCCGGCCGTTCCGATCGCCGGTTCAGCCCCTCATTTCTTGGATCGTTATCTCTTGGATCGTTCCGTTCATTGCGATCGTTCCTGAGGTCGCCTCGCAGTTCGCCCCGCAATTCATTGCGCTCACTGCGCCCTTCCAATCGGTTATCTCGACGGCGATCGCGACCGGGTTTCACCAACACCTGCCAAGCGGCCTGAAGACCTGCCGCCGCCCGCCGGGCCGTGGCTCCCACTCGCCGTGCCTGTCGCCGGGCCGTGTCCAAGCTGCTGTCCACCTTTTGCACCACTTGACCGGCGCTTTGCACGCCATTGGTCATGTCATCGGTCAGGTCACTAATTTCCAAACCCGTGAGGCGAATAGCTTCCAGGGTGGGCGGCAATTCCCTGGTGAGGGTGTCAAATAACTTTTCGGCACTGCGGGCGGCCCGCCCCAATTCTTGCAGGGCAGGAATAGCAGCGGCCAGGGCGATCGCCAAGCAAACGCTGACGAGCAAAAACGATAGCCCCAGCCAAAATAACGGATCGATCATGGGTTCAGAGGACGGAATGCGCGCCGTTAGCGATCGCCCGTTTGGGTTATGGGGGCGGCCATTCGGTTATAGGCCAATTGGCGGGGCTTCGGTGTTGGGGCTGCGCCGGTTGGAATTGCGTCGCTCTCCTCCGACAGGCTGACCTCTTCCTGATCCACCGTTTGGCTGGCGGCCACACCGCTGGCGATCGCGTCCCGCAGTCGATCGAGTGCCCCTTCCAGGCGATCGCGGGTGCGATCGGACCAAATGGCCGCTTGGTCGCGCACCACTTGCCCCAACTCTTCCAAGGTTCCCGGCAGGCGATCGCCCGATTGCTTCACCGTTTTTTGGAGGGTGTTGTGCAACGTGCTTTGCAAAGATTGTTGTAGACGCTGGCGAGAGGCTCGACCCGATCGGGGAGCCAACAATAATCCTGCTACGGCTCCGGTGGCCGCCCCCAACAGGATCCCCAGCGCAAATCGATCGGACTGACGTTTAGACATGATGATGACGCGGGGCAAACGGCACAGCTAGTGGAACTCGTGCGGCCATGGAACCTTAGCCCAGAGACTTTTTGATTCTACCCTGCAAAATTGCGGGGTGACCGTCGCTCAAGGAATCCCAGAGCCTAATTCAGTCCAAGGCCCAATTAATCCCAAACAAATACCCGGCCACCATCCTTCGGTTAACCGGGCAAGCAATCGATGATGAGTCTTGAATGGGGCAACTGAATCAAACGACCATCCAGAGAACCCTGAGGGCATCGCTATCGGGCATCATCTACCCTGCTACTCGATCGCCCTCCATTTCCATCCAGGCATCAAGTGGAATAACGAGTCTTACCAGCGCCCCAACGGGAACCAATCACCTTGGGTTGGCTCAGAATGTGACCGGCGATCGCTTCCAATTCCTCATCGGTCAGGTTCCGCATCTCCGGGAAAATGTCAGAACTGCGGGTGCTGGGGTGCAGTTCATAAATTTCCGTTTCACCGTCGTAGGTGGTCGGATTCTTCATGTAATCCACTAGACCAGCAATGTGATCGCGGCTCGGAATGGCACCTGCCAAGGTCGAAGGCGACAGATCCAGATCAGGGCTGGTCTTGGTCACACCGCCCGCATGGCATTGGGCACAAGTGTCATTAAACAATCTCTTGCCCAGAGCCACTTGCTCCAGGGTCAAGGTGACGGTATCACCCTTTTCGTTGACCTTGACCGTGCGCAGTTCCGGCTTCATTTCCGCCGCGCTTACGGGGCTAACGGCCAGTTGGAAGGCAAAAAACGCCACCGCTACAACTAGCAAAACAACCTTTTTCAGCATGGTTCTTTCTAGACTTGAGTCTCTTGATCTCGATCAAAGTCAGGCCGATGTTATAGCCGGCTAGATTGTCGCTCGGATCGCGTGATCGCCCCCGCTGCGGCACTCTAACCACAATTCACATCCTCCCCATGCTAGAGCAACGGGGATTCCCGATCTAGGCAGCCAGCTAAGACGACTGCATCGATCGGTGGTTTGACCCCAAAGTCCTCTCCACTGCCCAGTGACGGGAGCGAGGTTGGCCTTGGTGTCTCTTCAAAGTGTCCGAGTCTCACCCAGCGATCGCCGGGTAATGATAACGGTTGCCTTTGGCCGGCAAAGCCCTAAACGGTAAATGTTTTGGAGAAAAAATGCGGTAGCCAAAAGTTGATTTTAATCTTACCGGATTGAGGGCAAAGCCCCCGCCTTTCAGGCTCCGGGAGATGGCAAGTGATCAACTCAAGCCGCGCCAGTGGACATGACTGTCCGAGATCGGGGGCTGAATAACCGTTGGGGGTCAAGGCTTTCAGCCCATGGCCCTAGTCTCGCTTTGGGGGTGGGGTGATCCCCCGTAGAGCCTGGATTCTGAAACCATCGCTCGGAAACATATCGCAATCTCGGGTTGCAATCTTGAAGATGACTGCTGGCGCGAATCGAATTGGGCAAATCAAATTCCTGAAAGCCGGTTGGAGGATAGCCGGTTGGAGGATTTAGGGCTGGGCCGCGATCGAGCCAGGGGCGATCGAACGTTCCACATGCAACCCATCCCGTTGACCATCCAGCATCACCTCATCCCGCAGCCGGGCCCCATTTGTGGGAGCCGTGGCCACCGCCCGCCGGGAAGCATGATGCAACCGAACCAAGCGGGCCAACGTAGACTTCAGTTGGGTTCGCGGCACGATCGCATCCACAAACCCGTTTTGTTGCAAATATTCCGCCGTTTGGAAGTTATCCGGGAGCTTTTCGCGCAGAGTTTGCTCAATGACCCGTCGGCCCGCAAACCCAATCAACGCTTTGGGTTCGGCGATGATGATGTCGCCGAGCATGGCAAAACTGGCCGTCACACCGCCCGTGGTGGGATGGGTCAGCACAGGGATGTAGAGACAGCCGGCCTCGCGATGCTGCTCCAGGGCCCCGGAAATTTTGGCCATTTGCATCAAACTCAGCATTCCTTCCTGCATTCGGGCCCCCCCGGATGCACAAACAATCACCATGGCCCGGCGTTCAGCGGTGGCCCGTTCGATCGCCCGGGTTAGCTTTTCGCCCACCACGGATCCCATACTGCCGCCCATGAACCGAAAGTCCATCACCCCCAGGGCGATCGGCTGGCCTTCCAAGTCCCCCAAGCCCGTTTGCACCGCGTCAATGAGGCCGGACTTGCTTTGGGCCTCCACAATTCGATCGCTGTAGGACTTGCGATCGAAAAAGCCCAGAGGATCCACCGGGCGCACATCCCGATCCAACGCCACCCAAGTGCCCGGGTCAATTAATTGCTGGATCCGCTCATCGCTATAGACCCGCATATGATGCCCACAATCCAGACAAACCATCTGATTTGCCTGAAGGTCTTTCGTGTAGGCGAGAACGCCGCAGGCTTCACACTTTGTCCAGAGGCCATCGGCGATCTCTCGCTCTTGGCCTGAATGTCCAGCCGGATCGCTCTTACGACGATTTGCAAACCAATCAAACAACGACATGGGTTCAATACTCTCCGGGTAGATTCCCCGCCCCTCGGGGCGTTACAATACTCTTGCGGACACCAGAAACGGTTGCGTCAAAGGCACTGGTAACGGTCGATTGGGGGTGTTGTAAACCATCCCAGAGGCTCGGCGGATTCGTTCCAACAGGGCTACCAAAATGCGTTGCTGCTTTCGGCCGGCGCAGTTTACCTGCTTCCAGATGCGCCCTTGCCAGCAGCGGGTGATCGCTGCCCTAGTTTCCCACGCTCTGGCCCAGAACCCAAAATTCTTCCCTTAGCCATAATGCGCTTGGATTTGCCGATCGCCCTGTTTTGTAGTCCAGGGTCGCAATCCGGTGAATCGTGTCGTGATCAGCGGCAATCAGCACAATTTTTCCAGGATCGGGATCGGCGCGATCCGCGATCACTCATTGCAGCTATCGTATCCATTCGGTTGTATCGATTTTGGGTCAACCTTGGACTGACGGTTGGACTCAGCGGCCTCGATCTGGTCTCAATCCAACCTCGGGTTCAGCGAGCGAGACCCTTGATTTGAGTCATAAACAGGCGCGCACTCGATCGGCGATCGAGTCAGCCAACGGCGGCAGTTGCTCAAAACTTGCGCCCTGTTAGCCCGTGCCTTTTTTTAGGGGGCTTCCGTGTTGTCGCGCTGGTTGTGCATCCCAAAGGCTGGCACTTGGGGGCATTAGCTCCGAGAATTTGCGGAGACCATCAATTGGGTGGTGAGACACCTTAAGGGATTTCTCTCTGAATTGATGTAGTAGAAAATACAAGTGTTTTAAAGATTGAGAATCATCACTAATTCATGGCCTAAAAAAAGAATTTCATGCCTGAAAACAAGCGCTTTAAATTTCAATCCTGGCTAGATTTGGCTGATGTTCTCAATTCCTGAGATTAGGGGGTGTCACACAGCAATAAAGTCTGGCCATTTCTTGCTAAAACAAAGGGCGATCGCCCCTGACGGCTAAGACTTCCTTAGAAATTGGTGGTATTTGTTCATCTACCAGAACAAGGGGCTAAAGTTCTAATAGAGTGCGTCAGGGATTTCACGGGTGCATCATGAACGGATCGGCTGTGGCCAAGCTGGTCGAATCGTCGCAATACTGCGCGATTGCTGATGATTCTCTTAAGGATGAAGATAACGCTGCTTGGGTCTTAGGACTCGAGTCAGATGTGCAACGGGACTGGATTGAACGGATTGGTTGGATTCGTAAGGTCGATCGATTGGCGGAGGCAGAACTTGTCTGTAAAGAAAATCACACATCTACGGAGCAGCCTAGTTTCCTCGCGTTCTATCGCTCTTGGAAGCGTTTGCTGAGTCATGGCCCGGCGGCCATGGTCACAGAAGATGCCAGTTTGCTGGCGACAATGCAACAGCGCTGGTTTCATGCGGAGGCAAGTCTGAGCGATCGCTTATCGGTGCAGTCGTGGGATCGGTATCTGGATGCAATCTTGACCTACCACACGGACAATCTACGGATTGAAACGTTGGCTGACTATGAAACGATGCTGGAGACGTTGGCGGGTTCCTTTTTCCAGATTCTGCCGTTTTTGAGTCCGTCCCAGTGGGAAGCGGCCTATCACTTTGGAGCAGTCGATCAGTTCTATAACAACCTGCGCGACATCGATGAGGATGCGCGCCAGGGGATCTGCTACTTTCCCCAGGAGGTGTTGGATCGGTTTGGGGTCGATCGGGCGGCGGTTTTGGATCGATCGTGCATCGGCACACCGGCCTATCGCGACATGATGGTTTTTTGGGTGGATGATTATTTGCCGCAGTTGCGCCGTCGGGCGTTCAAGCTGGTTTTGGCGCGGGACTTACACCCATCTTGGGTCATTTTGCGCAACTGGTGTTTGAACCGCTATGCCCGCATTGAGCGGGTGCTGCGGGAGTGCGATTTTGATTTTGTACAATTCCAAGTCCTGTACTGGCAAGCGGTGCGCGAGGATTTGGATCAATGGCAAGAGCGATCGTTCATCACCACGGTGACGGCCATTTCACCCACCTTGCAGCGATCGGCCCAGGCGGTTCAAGTGGCTGCTTTTTTGAAAACTAGCCCGCTCATGGTGCGGACTGCCCAGCGGCTGGTGCAATGCCTCTGTGAAATGCAAGGGACGTTGCTGAATTTGGCTTGGGGAAATTATTGGCCATCCTCAGTGGAGGAGGTGGTGGCCAGGCTCTGACTCGGGCCTAGCGCACCCAAAATTGCCAGTAGGCTGTGATGATTTCCGGGCCCCAGAGCATGGCGATCAGGCTGCCCAGGGCCAGAAATGGGCCGAAGGGCAAGACCCGATCGCGCCGTAGCCAACCCAGGCCCATTGCGCCCAAACCGGCTACTGCTCCGATCGCGCAGGCCAAAAAACTTGCCAGCAACAGCAATTTCCAGCCCAACCAAGCTCCTAGCATGGCCGCTAGCTTCACGTCCCCGGCCCCCATGGCCGTGCGTCCCCAAATCAAGCTGCCCAGGGTGGCGATCGCCTGAAACAACCACAAACCAAGCGCCATGGCCAACAGGGCATCCAGCAATCCGGCCGCCGCGCCGCTGCCCTGGCCCGTGTCAATCACTCCGAAGGCGGTTCTGAATCCCAATCCCAACAGCAGGCCCGATTGGGTGAGCGAGTTGGGCAGGGTGAGGGTGTCCCAGTCAATGAGCGCCAGGGCTAACAGCCAGCTCACGAAGACCCATCCCCCAAAAATCATGCTCAGGCCCCAAGGACTGAACACCGCTTCCGGTTCTGTGGTGCTAACTCGCAGGGCGATCGTGGCAAACAGCAGCCCTGTGCTGGCTTCCACCAAGGGATAACGCGGGGCGATCGGGGCTGCGCAATAGCGACAACGGCCCCGCAACCACAGCCAGCCCAAAACTGGCACATTGTCGTGGGGAGCCAGCCGGTGCAAACATTTGGGGCAGCGGGAGGGCGGGTGCAGCAGCGATAAACCGGCGGGGAGGCGATAAACCACCACATTCAAGAAGCTTCCGACGGAAACCCCCAGGGCGATCGCCACCACCACCAGCGCCAATTGTTCGGGGGTGAACATCAGGACGAGCGGCCCACCGGCTGCTGTTGAACCAAGGCTTCCACCACTTCCGGTGCATGTTGAGCCAGCCGACTTCCTGCCCGAGCCATTTCCGCTACCCGATCGAGATGCTGAATCTGCTCAGAATACTCACTCAAGCTAAAGCTATTGAGCTGCATCAGCAGTTGGTAAGCATCGCCAATCCAATGCAAACAAGTCGCCTGCTCGTTGCTGAGGGGTTGATCCTGCACGATTTGGCGAATCCAGTCGGGTAAAGCGTTAGGGTCAGACATGGAACTCAGGAAACTGAAAGAGCCAATCCTCAATTTAATCCGAATGCAGCCCTCTGCGCGATTGGGATCTCACTACATTGCGCATTTTGTTGCATTGTTTGGGGCATTGAGTATTCCGTTGAGTCAATTCTGCTGCTCAAATGCCGATTGATCCAATCCAGACGGATCCAACGCCAGCGGATCGGGGGTTGCTGGGGCGTTGGTGCTGAGGGTGAAGCCCACGGCGCGATCGAACCGATGCATTTCCAAGCTCAGATCGCCATAGACTCCGCTGATTTGATCGCGGCAGCACTCGATCGCAAAGTCGTTCAATTCCGCTGGCTCAATCTCGAACATCCGCTGAAAGGTTTCGACTTGTACCCGACAGAACCAGGGGCGATCGTCATAGATCGTGCATTCTCGGTTCAATTGGTCATAATTCATGCACCAACCATCGGGCCCCACCATGCTCAGATAGAGCAATAAATCCTCAGGTTCTAAATAGCTTTCCAAGTCGGGGCGTTCGTTGGGATCGAGATGACAGCAGGCTCCACAGCCTTTGATACATTGCCAGGTTGCCACCTCAGTTGTCCTCGTCAGTAGGGTTGATGGATTGTGCAAAATTGACCACCGATGACTGGCTTTTTGCTGCGCTGGAGTTCACCAGGAGCCTTGCCAATTGAGTTCCCGATTCGGTTTCTAAATTGGGTTTCTAAACTCGGTTGCCAAATTGGGTTGCAAAATTGAGTTGCAAAATTGATCTCTCAATCATGCCTCGATCGGGTCTCGATCGTGCCTCAGTGATTGATATCTCAATTCCTAAATGGGTTTCTAAGTTTACGTCTGGGTGTAGGCCCGCATAAATTACCCAGAGCATAAATTACCAAGACACTGTTCTTGATCTTAATTACCCTTGATTACTCTTGATTTTATTTTTTGGTTTTTATTGGCTAGCTTGATTGAAGCGCAATCAACAAGCTTCTTGTCACTAGCTTTTTAGACTGGGGCGCTAGGATTCGAACCTAGGAATGGCGGGACCAAAACCCGCTGCCTTACCGCTTGGCGACGCCCCATTGCCCGAAGGCTTGAGTATAGTAACAACAACTTCCGAGAAGGGTCAAGGGGTTTTCTGAATTTTTTTGAACCGGGTTCGCAAGGCAGAGGAACGGGGCGATCGCCCCGGAGGATGGATCCTTGCCTAGCGGTTTCCTAGTCCTGACTGGTTTGTTGATTGGCCCGTTTGCGCTCTGCCAGCTTCAGCAGAATTTCCGCGTGGATGTCGCGGGTAATGGGGTAGAAATAAGCCAAAACCAAGCCGCCAATCAGGGCTGCCGTGGGCAAGGGACCGATCGCCAGCCGAATGGCCAACAGGGCTGAGGCCGGTTGGTTGGCCGGCGTGCCTCCGGCGGCTGTGGGCAGATAGCCAGCCACTTCCAGCGCAATACCCACCAGCCACAGGGCCAGAGCTAACCCCAACTTTTGCAAAAAGACCATGAAGGCATAGAACACACCTTCCCGGCGTTGCCCGGTGGTTAGCTCATCCAATTCAATCACGTCCGGCAGCATCGACCAAGGGACTAGATAAGCCGTGGAGACCCCAACGCCCGCCATCACGGCCAGCAGGTACAGCAGGCCAGTTTGCCCCGGTTGCAGCAATAACAAACCCGCTTGGGCAATGATCCAAAGGCTCATGCCTGCGAAGTAGACCCCCCGTTTGCCCCAACGGCGGCTGAGGGCACTCCACACAAACAACATGGCAAAGGCGGTGAGCTGCACCCCGATCGCAACCATAAAGAAGTCCGCCTGCTGTAGCCCCATGTAGCTCACAACGAAATAGGGCAGGATGGAGGCGGTGAGTTGAACAGCCAGCCAGGAACAGAGATAGATCCCAATGACGTAGAGGAAAGGGCGATTTTGAAAGACGATCGCCAGTTGTTGTTTCAGACCCAAGCTGGGAGCGGCTTCGTTTCGTTCGGCGCAGCGGCGCTCGGCGGCCATGCCATACCGGAATGTGCCCACGACGCACCAGAGAATGGGCAACACGGAAAGTAGGGTGCAAATGGCGGCTAGCCAGATGTATTGCCAAACGGGGTCGGGAATTTGATCGGCAACGACCTTGCCCAAAATCAGCGAGAGGAGACTGCCCCCGATCGAGAAGGCAAACCGGAAGCTGTTGAGACTGGTGCGTTCGTCATAGTCATCCGTTAGCTCGGCGGTGAGGGCTGTGTAGGGTAAGTTCACCGCCGTATAGGCAATATTGAACAGCAGCCCCAAGACCACGTAGTAGCCATAGAGCAGCCAGGTGTTGCCCGGCGGCACAAGCCACTGTAAGAAAAAGAGAATTCCGAAGGGAATCGCCCCCCAGAGCATCCAGGAATATCGACGACCCCAACGGGAGCGGGTGCGATCGCTCATTACGCCGATGATTGGGTCGTTGATGGCATCGCCAATTTTGCTGACCATCAACACCGAGCCAGCCAACCCGGCGGGCAACCCGGCCACATCTGTTAAAAATGCCAACTGCAAAAAGACAAGCAGGTTGGCGGTGATGGCGGGGCCTGCGTCGCCGGCCCCATAGGCCAGCTTGGCTGGGAAGGTTAACTGATCGGGAACAGAAGCACGCTCAGCAGTCACAGGTCTCAGTCTCAAAACTGCCGCTAGCTTAACCCTTGAAAGAATTAGGAGTTAACGATCAGTTCCTTTTGGCGTACTTCTTGGGCTGAAACCCAATCAGGGCGCAGGTGCTTGGCTCCTCGGAGATAGGGATGATGAATCCGGGCGATCGGGTCAGGGGTGTTGAAATGCACGAGCAGTCGAATGCATTGGGGCAAACTGCCATCCACATGCATTTGCTGCACATCCATCAGGGGCACGTTTTGCCAGTTGGGCCGCTCGCGGGCAATCTTGGCGGGAAACACTGCATCCAGGTCACGGGTCACCGAAAAGGTGACGCTCAC
The DNA here is from genome assembly GCA_001913845.2 of Limnothrix sp. CACIAM 69d. Classification (GTDB taxonomy): domain Bacteria; phylum Cyanobacteriota; class Cyanobacteriia; order CACIAM-69d; family CACIAM-69d; genus CACIAM-69d. Next base: position 39,671 of record MKGP02000018.1, read on the forward strand.
CACCTCATCCATCTCCAGGCGATTGTGGGTTTCCAAAGCGTCGAGTAGCTCATGAACCGCCTCCCGAATGGCTTCAATGGTGTTTTCGGTTGCGGTAGTTGCTCCTCGAATGGCCCGGACTCGCCAACCCACGTTCCTGTCCTCCCGATCGAAATATGAGGGTGAATGTCACGATTGGGCTTGGCCTGTCGTGGCGATCGCCCAAGCACCAGTCACTCGTGACTGATTAGTGACTGATTAATAGCTAGTTATAGCTCAGTTGGGGCTGCATCTCTACTGTGCAGAATCAAGCCGAGAAACAACACCTGAAACTGACTAGGGAGCCGGGCCAAAGCCGATCGGCGTTTAGCCCGAAACCCACGATCTGCCGTTTGTGGATCGTGGGGAGCAAGGGGCTTAGGGCCTGTCGTCAAATCGCCTGAAACCCTGATTCCACCATTGTCAGATCGTGAGGGACAAGGGGCTTAAGCCCCTTGTTACGACGACGGGGGACGAAAAATCAACCGCTTCAGCAGCACCTCGAACAATGACGACACCCCCTAGGAAACCTATAGGCGCATGACCGCATCACTGGCGCTGACGGCCACAAGAGCCGATCGCACCAAATCGGGAGTGGCTCCGGTGATGGTGGCCAGGGTCTGGCCCGTGGGCAATTGCAGCACCGTGGAGCCGCCCTGATTTTGCAGCGTCAGTTGCTCCAAGCTCACGGAACCGACAATGCCAATTCGATCGCCCTGAGCCGCACTGAAATCCACCACTAAATCCGCCGCCGCCCGAATCCCGATCGCCGTATCGGTGCGCAGCAGGAACGTATCGGCCCCCGCGCCGCCGGTCAACGTATCAGCCCCAAAGTCACCACAAAGAACATCGTTGCCATCGCCCCCCAGCAGCACATCATCGCCCTGGCCGCCGCGCACAAAATCATCGCCTGTGCCGCCATTGACCGTATCGTTGCCCTGATTACCGTTGAGGAAGTCGTTGCCCCCGTTACCATTAATCAGGTCATTGCCATCAATGCCGCGCAGGTAATCATCTCCGTCACCGCCGAAGATCGAGTCATTGCCCGCATCACCCCAGACAATATCCGCCGCACTGGAGCCGGTGATTACGTCATCGCCCCCCAACCCCCGCACGCCGCTGGGGGTGCTTTGGCTTTGGGCCGCTGTCAGGGTTACGGTTTCTGCTGCTTCCGCGAGGAAGGTGAATTGGCGCGGCAAGTCAGCCCGGTTCAGAAAGTTGTGCGCATTGTTCAAGCGGGTTGCATCCGTCAGCACCACCGAAGTCCGGCCCGGTAAAACTCCATCCACCACCTTGGCCGCCGTGATGCGATCGCCCGCTTGAATCGCATCCACCGCCGAAAACCCTTGGGTCACCTGGCCAAAGGTGGCGTAATTACCATCCAAAAACGGCAATTCCTTCAGGGCAATGTAGAACTGCGACGAGCCGGAATCGGGCGATTGGGCCCGGGCCATGGCCAGGGTTCCTTGCTTGTGGGGCAAGGCCACCGGTTGAGTGGTGGTTTGGCTATAGATCGGTTCCGCTGCGCCCTGAACTTTGATTTCGAGGGGAATGTTGCGGGCTTGGTTGGTGTCTGGGTCAATGAACCCGCCCGTTCCCAAGCTGCTGAGCGGCACGTTGGGATCTTTACTCGCCGGGTCTCCCGCTTGCACCACAAAGGGATCGGGCGATCGCACCACGCGGTGAAACGAAATGCCGTCATAAAATCCCCGCTCCACCAAGTCCACAAAATTGCCGGCCGTGACGGGCGCATTGGCCCCATCGATCGCCATTTCGACGGACTGACCGTTCACCAGCATGATTACGGTGGCGGAACCATTTAAACGAGCCGCAGGAGCCATATTCGCAAAATCGGTTGGGTTGCTTCAAAACCAAAATATCAGGCAAGTCCAGTCCCTGGGTTTTCAGCCAATCAAAAATTCAACCGCCAAGGGTTCCGAATCGGGAACGTTTGGGCAAGGTTTTGGCAACCTCTCCAAGATTTTCGGCCCTTCAGAAACCGTTGGGACTGTTTGGGCTGATTTTCCGGAGCAGGGGTCTGGCTACCGCTAGATCGGTGACGTATCGGTGACGTAATTAAACTAGCCAGAGTTTCGGAGCCGGGCGATCGCTCGACTTAATCCGGAGATTCAGGGCGATCGGGTTGGCTCCGGAACTGGGATTTTCAATCGGACTGGCTATAATCGGAGCAATGCCCTTGGGACGGTGATTTCATGCTTTTTTGGTCTTTTTTGCAGCGGCGTGGTGTAGTGGGAATGATGGGCGCGATCGCCCTGGTCACGGCCAGCAGTGGCGGGGCGATCGCCCAAGCCAGCCCGACCTATCAACCGGGCACGATTTCCAGCAGCAGCGAGTTGAACGACACCCTATCGACCAAGGACATTCCCACCGGCCAAGGGGGATTTGCCCGGGACTATAAAATCTCCCTCACGGCAGGCGATCGGGTTGAAATCACCGCCAGCTCTGACAGCTTCGATACCGTCCTGATGCTCATTGCCGATGACGGTTCCAGCGTTGCCGAGAACGACGACGGCCCCGACAGCGGCACGAACTCTTTGATTTTTACCAGCATTCAGAACACAGGCGAGTATGTGGTGCGGGTTCAAACCTTTGGCAAAGCCGTTGGCGGCCCCTTCAAGCTCAAGGTCACCCGCCTACAACCGATCCAATAGGTGTTAGCAAGTCGGTTCTTCCAAAAAAATTAGCGAATCCCTTGCCAATCCTGATCAAGTTTGCTAATTTATTTAGGCGCTGAAAACAGCAGCGCCTGAAAACCCTAGCCGGGATAGCTCAGCCGGTAGAGCAGAGGACTGAAAATCCTCGTGTCGGCGGTTCAAGTCCGCCTCCTGGCATTACTGAAAAATAAAAAATCACCCTCACAGATTCTTCGATCTTGAGTGTTATCTTTCGATCCCTGTTGTCTCCTCAACGACTAAAATATGAGTAGGGCAATAGCCCTGATCAGGCAATAGGGTCAACGATTGATCGCAGCCTAACAGCCAAGAATGAACGGCAACAGAGTGAAAGACCAAGCGGTCTGCTGATGCTGAACGTTGCGGTTGTTGGGCCGGGCGTGAGCGGTTGTTTCCCACTTGCCTCTAAATCTTGAACAGGTTGAGAGCCAAAGGCCGATCGGGTGATCAAAAGGCCTTTGGCAAAACGTGCATTGCAAAATGTTCACTTTGAAAATATGCACTTTAAAAACGTGCCTTTTAGAGTCCCCCTGCTGCTGCTCGATCGACCGGGATCCATCAACACCCACTCAAGAACGCAACCAGATTGAGTGCTTTAGACTCAGCAAGGTTGGACAAGGCCTAGTAGGGATGTTGAGAAAAACCCAGAGCCATTAGGGTTTCCAGCCAGCAAAGTCATAAAAATATAACAATTGATTGCCAACGGCCCCACCACGAACAATGACACCCTCTCCCGTCGCCTCTATGCCCCCATTGTCGATCAACTCACATCAAATTTCGCGTATCTACACTGACGGGGCTTGCTCCGGTAATCCAGGGCCCGGCGGTTGGGGCGTTTTAGTGCGATTCTCAAATAGTTCTTGTCATGAATTGGGTGGAGGTACTTCCAACACAACTAATAATCGGATGGAAATGCAGGCTGCTATTGAAGCACTGCAATTCTGGCATCAATACGGTCAAGGCGAGTCAATCACTTTACTAACGGACAGTCAGTACGTTATTAAAGGGATTACAGAATGGGTGCGAAACTGGCGACGAAAAGGCTGGAAAACTGCCAGCGGACAACCGGTGCTCAATCGAGATCTTTGGGAGCGCCTGGATGCTTTGAACAACCCCGCTGTGCGCTGGGAATACGTGCGCGGCCACTCGGGCGAGGCGGGAAATGAACGATGTGATGAAATTGCCCGCGTTTTTGCGGCCGGCCGATCGCCTAAATTAGATCAATTGAAGCTAGAGATTTTCGATCGCTCGGAGCTTCCGGAATCGGAGCCTGCGAGCAAATCCCATCTCGACGCTTCAGACACAACTACAGTCTCGATAGCAGCTATACCTGAAACCATGTCTGAACCTGTTTTGGATCAACTGGCGATCGCGCCAACGGATGCCGATCTGCGCGACGTGCGTGTGGGTCAATTGCGCAACTTGATCGAAACCCTGCGTATTGCGGATGAGGTCGCCGATCGAGGATATCTGATTGCCAGCTCGGAATTGGCTGATCTGATGGACGTTAACGCCAGTGCCGTGACCAGTCGGGGTGAAAACTGGGTCTGGCGGAACTGGATTGTGACTCGCGTACGACGTGAGGGCAACCAAATTCTGTGGCAATTGGAACGGATCCTCGAAGATGACTAAACGAGGTGCTTGGCTAGTTCAAGTCTAAGGACGCTGAGGCGCTGATCCGCTTTAGCATCCTCAACCCGAGTAACCAAACACATCTCGTTTGCAGTAACCGCACCGCCCTCCATGACGATCCCTCGCAGTCTTTTGCACCAATCGTTCATGACCGGCTCTCAACTACTCTGCCGTGTCTTGTGAGCCAATCGCGATGGACACAACCGCATTGGAGTATGACCCTGCTGTGGGCGGGTCTTCCCCAGTGGCGATCGCTCGCCGAAACACATACCAAGTGAAAACGAAAGCTCTCGCCCTGGGGTTTCATCAGGTGGGAATAGCAGCTATAAGCTCAGAGTACCCACCCTTACCATCGGCCGTATCAGCCCTTCAACGCTGGCTCGATCGCGGGTTTGCCGCCGAAATGAAATGGATGGCGGCTCCCAAGCGATTTGATGCGCGAGAATTTATGCCCGAAGCGCGATCGGTCATCTGCGTTGCCCTGAATTACTACAGCCCTGAACAGCGGCCCCTCGAACAGCGGCCCTTGAACCCATCCTTTTCCCAAGCTGAGTCAGCGATCGAGCCTGCCCAAGCTCAGCCTCAACTTGACCAGCCTCAACTTGACCAGCCCCAATTTGGCAAAATTGCCCGTTATGCCTGGGGACGGGATTACCACCGAGTTTTGGAAACCCGCCTGAAGGCTCTGGCTCAGTGGTTAGTGACGTTGGATCCCCGAGCACAGAGCCGCTGGGCCGTGGACAGCAGCCCGGTGCAGGACAAGGCCTGGGCCCAGGAAGCGGGTTTGGGGTGGATTGGCAAAAATGGCAATTTAATTACGCGCCAGTATGGTTCCTGGGTGTTTTTGGGGGAGCTGTTCACCACGCTGGAATTGTTGCCCGATCGCCCGCATACCAGCCATTGCGGCACTTGTACCCGTTGTCTGGAGGCTTGTCCTACGGGGGCGATTCCCGAGCCGTTTGTGGTGGATGCCAACCGCTGCATTGCCTACCACACGATCGAGAACCGCGCGGAGACCCTGCCTCCGGCAATTGTCGAGAACCTTCAGGGTTGGGTTGCGGGCTGCGACATTTGCCAAGATGTTTGCCCCTGGAATCAACGATTTGCCCAGCCGACGGATATTGAAGACTTTCGACCTCGATCGGGGGTGGTAGCTCCGCGCTTGGATCAGCTTGCTCAACTCAGCGATGATGCTTGGGATCAAGCCTTTCGGGGATCCGCTTTACGACGCATTAAGCCTGCGATGTGGCGACGAAACGCCCGTGCTAGTCTGAAATTAGACCCGAATGTTTCGTTGCAAGCCTCGTCGTTGTCTCCGCCCCGATCGGCTGATTCCCCTCCCGATCGCCCCATCGATCCCTCCATGGATCCCCAACTGGATTCTGAGTCTCATCCTTGAACGCCCATCACGTGCTTGCGTCTACGGCGGCGGCCGGCGGGCCGCAGTCCCTGCCCACCAGTGCTGTATCGGTTAATCCTCAGCACTTGCGGTTAATTTTGTTCGACTTTGATGGCACGTTGGCAGACTCCTTTCAGGCGGTGGTTGAAATTCTCGATCGCCTCTCAGAACGCTTTGGCTATCCCCGTCTGACCCCGGAACGAATTGCCCGACTGCGGGACTGCGACTCCCGCATGGTGCTGCAAAACAGCAACGTGCCCACTTGGCAACGCCCTTGGCTGATCTATTGCCTGAAACGGGAACTCCGGGCTGATCTGCATCGCCTCCAGCCCATTCAGGGCATTGAGGACGTGTTGCGAGAATTGCGATCGGCGGGCTACCGGCTGGGGATTGTGACTTCCAACCAGCGATCGACCGTCGATCGATTTCTCACCCTGATGGGCTGGCGGCACTATTTCACCTGGATTGATGCCAGTTTGCGCCTGTTCAGCAAAGATCGCGCTATCTCGCGGGTGCGGCGGCAGGCCGGCCTTCAGCGCGAAGCCGTTGCCTATGTGGGCGACGAAACAAGAGATGTGGAAGCGGCCCGCCGATCGGGCGTGGTCAGTCTTTCCGTGGCTTGGGGGTTTAATTCTGAACGAGCGTTGCGCAACAGCCAGCCGGATATGCTGTTTCAGCATCCTCAGGAGCTGTTAACTTGGGTGCGATCGACCGCTGCGGCCTCGGAAAAATCCCAAACCCATGCCTAAATGCGCTGGGCGAATGCAGCGCTAATTCCCGGGGCGATCGGGCATGAATGCATAGGTTTAATCAACGGTCAAATAACGGTGAATTAAGCAGAGATTAATCCTGGTATGGGGATCGAAATTCCCCGGCAGCGGTAAACTCAGACAGCATTCTTTGGCGACAGTTGCGGACTGTGGGTTACCTCGTTGTGATTGCCCATTTCCAGCATCGCGTCACCAGGGATTCAACCTAACAATCTCAACTGACTACACAAGGGGCAACCGCATGACGCGCGCCATTATGGAAACCGCCAAGGGCACGATTCATATCGAGCTGTTCGATAATGATGCTCCCAACACGGTGAAAAACTTCGTGGATCTGTCGGAAAAGGGCTTTTACGATGGTCTGACCTTCCACCGCGTAATCCCCAATTTTGTGATCCAAGGCGGCTGTCCCAATGGTGATGGTCGCGGCGGCCCGGGCTACACAATCAAGTGCGAAATTAATTCAAACAAGCACATGGCGGGGAGCTTGTCGATGGCCCATGCCGGTCGCGACACGGGTGGCAGCCAATTCTTCATTTGCCATTCGCCCCAGTCGCACTTGGACGGTGTGCATACGGTGTTTGGTCGCACGGAGGACATGGATGTGGTGAATGCAATCCGTGCCAATGACAAGATTCTGTCTGTGAAAATTGAGCACTAGGCTCTAACTCCAGAACCAAAAACCAGGATTCAAAATTAGAGTCCTAAACCCTTGATTCTGGTGTTGCAAAATCGCGGGAGCAAGGGGCTTAAGCCCCTTGTCTTTAGTCCTCTTGCATTAATCAAGAACCTCATCCCAAATCCCGCTCCCAGATCCCTGATTGACTGAAAAACACTCAAACCCTGGGTTGTTCCGTAGGTTGGGTTGAGCTTCGCGAAACCCAACTTGATCGCTGTAAGCCTTGCTGCTGTTGGGTTTCATGCCTCAACCCAACCTACGAAATGATCGTTAATTAGCCCCTCTTGATCAAAGGGGGTTAATTCGTGCAAGAGGTCTATTGTTTTGAGGGACTGAGACCAAGGGGCGATCGCCTAGGTTTCTCGGAGCACATAGCCCACGCCACGCACGGTTTGGATCAGGCGTTTTTGGCTTTCGTCTTCGAGCTTTAGACGCAAATAGCGCACATAGACTTCGATGATGTTTGATTCGCCCATGAAGTCGTAGCCCCAAACGTTTTCGAGAATTTGCTCGCGAGTGAGCACTTCGCGCGGGTTTTCCATCAGGTAGCGCAACAGCTCAAATTCCTTCATGGTTAGGGCGATCGTGTGGCCATTGCGGATGGCGGTGCGGCGATCGAGATCCAAGGCCAAATCGGCAAAGTGCAGCAGGGGTGTGCCCGTTTCCGTGGGGCGTAGATAAAGCCGCACCAATTCCAGTAATTTTTCACTGCGGTAGGGTTTGAGCAAATAGTCATCGGCCCCGGCTTCCAGGCAAGCGGCCCGGTCTTCCACTTCATCGCGGGCCATGATCAACAACACGGGGGCCACGTTCCCTAACTCGCGCAGTTGGTTGCACAGCCACAGCCCCGATTCACCAGGCACCAACAGCCGATCGACCACGATCAGGGAGACGGGCAAGTCTCGCGCATAGGTCAAACCGGCTTGGGCATCCTTGACCGTGGCGACGGCATACCCGGCGTTTTTGAGATCCGTCATGGCCCGATCGAGGATCGAATCATCACTTTCCACGAGCAAGATCGGAGCGTTGAGCGTGCTAGTGGGTGGGGCGATCGAGGATTCAGTTCCGGCCATAGGACGCGACAAGAAAACAGCAACAATCAGTCAAAATCCAATCAGTCCAGATCAAAGCAAACAAGACCAAAGCAAAGATAATTTAAACTCCAAAAATAACCATACGAAGGGCAATTGATGATCAATTTCTGGATCAAGCAGCATCCAAAATCTGCTCATCATTGGCCGATGGTTCGCTGAAGTTAAGAATCCAGCAAAACAGATCCGGCGCAATTCGATCGTACTCCGGTTTTCGTTCAACTTCAGTGCTCGCAGGACTCAAAGCGACGCAACGGGGCGATCGCAACGATCGCGAGAACTGCCCCCAGCCGATCGAAAAATCCCACCCCCTTGAGCGTCCGACTGGTTAGACAATAAGGGTTCGCCCTCTCAGCTTATTTCCAGCCAGGATTTCCCATGACGCAGATTTCCAACGCACCGACGCTTGCGGCCCAAGATTGGATCCCCACGGATTTGGTGTCTGATTTGCCCCTGACGATCGCCGGTCGCACCTTTCGATCGCGCCTGATGACCGGCACGGGTAAATATCGCAGCATCGAGCAAATGCAGGCCTGCATTGCCGCGAGTGACTGCGAAATTGTGACCGTGGCCGTGCGCCGGGTGCAGACCCAAGCCCCGGGCCATGAAGGCTTGGCCGAGGCGATCGACTGGTCAAAAATTTGGATGCTGCCCAACACGGCCGGCTGTCAAACGGCCGATGAGGCGATTCGGGTGGCGCGGTTGGGACGCGAGATGGCCAAGCTGCTGGGCCAGGAAGATAACAACTTCGTGAAGTTGGAAGTGATTCCCGATTTGAAATACCTGCTGCCCGACCCGATCGAAACCCTACGGGCCGCCGAGCAGTTGGTGAAAGAAGGCTTTGCCGTGCTGCCCTACATCAACGCCGACCCGCTCTTGGCGAAGCATTTGGAAGAGGCGGGCTGCGCCACGGTGATGCCCTTGGGTTCCCCGATCGGGTCGGGCCAGGGCCTAAAAAATGCCGCCAATATTCAAATCATTGTGGAAAACGCCAAGGTTCCCGTGGTGGTGGATGCGGGGATCGGCACGCCTAGCGAAGCCACCCAGGCGATGGAACTGGGTGCTGCGGCCGTGTTGATTAACACCGCGATCGCCCAGGCCCAAAACCCCGCCGCCATGGCCCGCGCCATGGCCCTGGGTACGGCGGCCGGTCGGTTGGGCTACCTGGCCGGGCGGATTCCGGTGAAGGGATTGGCTAGCGCCAGCTCGCCTTTGACCGGTTTGGTGACCAGCAGCTAGGGATAACCCTTGACCGGGGCCGGTCGATGTTTGTTACAGTGGCGAATTAATGCTGTGTTGCTAACAATTGCAAAGGACTGTAACAAATGCCTTACACCACGGAAGATGGCGGCCGCCTGAATAATTTCGCCAAAGAACCAAAGATGTATACCGCTGACACGCCCTCTTCAACGGAAAAGCGGAACTACGTTGTTTTGGGCGCTCTGGGTCTGGGATTGGTGCTCGGGGTGATGGCGATCGCCTTTGTGGTGTCCTAGCCTCCAAACACTGCAATCGGAAAGGAATACGGAGTCGGGGTGCGGCCGGGCCGTACCCCGTTGTTTTGGCAGGGGTTTTGGGAAAAAGCAGCCATGAGAATTGGTGTGGTGGGGTTGGGCTTAATTGGCGGATCGCTGGGGCTGGCGCTGCGGCCCTTGGGTCATGAAATTTTGGGGGTGGTGCGGCGGCCGGAAACGGCAGCCCGGGCGATCGAACTAGGAATCGCCGATCGGGCGGGCTGTGAATTGTCGCTGCTGGCCGATGCTGATCTGGTGATTTTATGTACACCGATCGGGGCGATCGAACCCACGGTGCGCCAACTGATTCCCCACCTCAGCCCCAGCACGGTGTTGACCGATGTGGGGTCGGTGAAACAGGCGATTGTTCAGGAGATCGAACCCCTTTGGCCGAACTTTGTCGGGGCTCATCCGATGGCGGGCACGGCCGACAGCGGCATCGAAGCGGCCCTGCCGGACTTGTTTGTGGGTCGCCCCTTTGCGATTACACCCACCGATCGTACTCCCACCGAAGCGATCGCCCGGGTCACGGCGATCGCCCAGGATTTGCGATCGACCCTGTACCGCTGCACCCCGGAACAGCACGATCGGGCCGTGGCTTGGATTTCCCATTTGCCCGTGGCGATTAGCGCCAGCCTGATTGCAGCCTGCGGAGCGGAGCCAGATCCCGAAACCCTGGCATTGGCTCAATCCTTGGCTAGTTCTGGGTTCCGAGACACTAGCCGGGTTGGCGGTGGCAATCCGGAGTTGGGGGTGATGATGGCCCAATTCAACCGGCCGGAATTGCTGCGATCGCTCCAGCGCTATCGTGATCAGTTGGATCAAATCATTGGGGCGATCGACCAACAGGATTGGGCCGCGCTGCAAACCTGCTATGAACAAACCCAACAGGCGCGATCGGCCTTTGTCGATTAACGCCAATCCCATCCGTAGCCAACGATTTTTTGGATTCCCATGACTTCTTCCGCCGATCGCGTCCAAGGTATCTTTAACCGGATTGCGCCCGTGTATGACGACCTCAATGATTGGTTGAGCTTCGGGCTGCATCGCGTCTGGAAACAGATGACCGTGAAATGGAGCGGCGCAAAACCGGGCGATCGGGCGCTGGATCTCTGTTGCGGCAGCGGTGACTTGGCCCTGCGGTTGGCCGCTACCGTTGGCCCCGGCGGTCAGGTGGTGGGGGCGGACTTTTCGGCACAAATGCTCGATCGCGCTCGGCAGCGGCCCCAAGGGTTTCGGTCTTTGGCCCCGATCGCCTGGGTGGAAGCGGATGCGCTGAATTTACCCTTTGCCGATGCGGAATTTGACTGCGCCACGGTGGGCTATGGCCTGCGGAACGTGACTGATTTTGACCAAGCGCTGCGGGAGCTAGATCGCGTCCTGAAACCCGGCGCGACCCTGGCGGCTCTGGATTTCCATCGGCCCGACAGCGCGATCGCCCAGCAATTTCAGCAACTTTATCTCGATCGGCTGGTGGTTCCCGTCGCCCAGCAGTTTGGCGCAACGGCTGAATATGAATACATCTTGCCTAGTTTGCAGCGGTTCCCCGTGGGGCGCGAGCAGGTGGAACGAGCCAGGGCGATCGGCTTCCAGTCGGTGCGGCACTATCCTTTGGTGGGCGGCTTGATGGGCGTGTTGGTGGCGACCAAGCCCTAGGGTATATCCAGCAAACCCATGTAGATTATGTAGATCATTAGATATCGTGGGCGAGGATACAACAGGGCGATCTCATCAGCCGTTGGGCCAGAGGTGATTACCTTTGCTTAGTGCTTGTTATCAAATGTCTGAAACCCTGATTCCACCGTTATCGGATCGTGAGGTGGCAAGGGGCTTAAGCCCCTTGTTACAACGGCTTGGGCGCGGTACGTCATCGTTTCAGCTTCCATCAATGGCATCTGATGACCAGGCCCTAATGTTGATCGTCTATAACGTCCATCAAACATCTACCCAAAAACGAAGGCTGACCGAATATGGTGACGCTAGCGGATGCGCGGCGAGTAATTGCGGCGGCGGAACAAAAAGCGATCGAACTGGGGCAACCCATGAACATTGCCGTGGCCGATGGAGGTGGCAACCTGGTGTCCCACGTGCGGATGGATGGCGCTTGGATTGGCAGTATTGATATTTCGATCAATAAGGCCTACACGTCACGGGCGTTTGACATCGCCACGAAGGATTTGGCGGAGCATTCCCAGTCCGGCGGTCAATTCTTCGGGATTCATGCGTCAAATGGCGGCCGGATCATGATTTTTGCCGGTGGAATCCCGCTCCATCGTGATGGGCAAGTGGTGGGGGCGATCGGGGTCAGCGGTGGCTCCGGTGAACAGGATCACGCGGTGGCGGCAGCGGGCGCGGCGGTGTTCTAGGCGGTGTTCTGGAACGTTCCAACCCCATCAACCGAAGGCGATTGCCAAAGTACGAGCTGAGGCCAACGAACCCGAAAGGCGGTGCAATTTGCGCCCCCGTTCGGGCTTTTCGGGCCTGGGTTTAAGACAAGTCCAGCAGCCACTCGGAGGCCCGATCGCCCAGGTCGATCGGGATGCTCACGGCCTTGCCCTGCCGGGGTCGGTTTTTAGTAGTTTCAATAAACGATCGCACCTGTTCCGCCGCGCCCCAGCCTTGGATGTAGGTGGCCACCGTAGACAGATGCTCAAAATATTCCGCTTCCGTCATCGGAAACGACACCTGCTCCAGGTAGCGCCACATCACCTGCACAAAAATTTTGTCTTTGATCTTGCGGACTTGCACATCGTAAGAAAAGCCCCACTTGTCCACAATCCATTGGTGTAAGTCTTGACCAGTCATAGGGCGATCGGGGGATGGTGATTTAAGGAGCTGGGCATGGTGCAGACAGGTTTCAAACTTGCCCCACGGAGACAAGGGGCTGAAGCCCCTTGTTGGGTGAGATCTGTTTAGGGAGACGAATGATTATTTGTAACGCAATATGAAGTTTTATACGAATCTGTTACGACCGCCCGATCGCCCCTCAGCAACGCGATCGCCTGGCCCGAGAGATGCAATAATACCCTAGCAATTGCGGTGGCTTTGTTTGGCCCGTTCAAACCCCACCCTTGCAGTCATACAATCTTTAAGATTCGTTATAGAACCCCCAAGAGAAGGCACGCGAGTAGGCATTATGGCTCAAGCTTCCAGCCCTGCGGACGTACCCAGCATGGGTCGCCGCCAGTTCATGAATTTTCTGACCTTTGGCTCGGCAACGGGTATCGCCCTGGGCGCGCTGTACCCCGTTGTGCGCTACTTCATTCCTCCTTCGACCGGTGGTACTGGTGGCGGCGTAGCGGCTAAGGATGCTCTGGGCAACAGCGTCAAACTCAGCTCGTTCCTGGCTGAGCACAATGTGGGCGATCGGGTGTTGGTTCAAGGCCTCAAGGGCGACCCCACCTATCTGATCGTGAACAGCAAAGAAGCGATCGCCGACTACGGTTTGAACGCCGTTTGTACCCACCTCGGTTGCGTCGTGCCCTGGAACGCCAGCGCCAATAAATTTATTTGCCCTTGCCACGGCTCGCAATACAACAACGAAGGCAAAGTGGTTCGCGGCCCCGCTCCCCTGTCCTTGGCCTTGGCCCATGTGTCAGTTGATGACGACAACGTGAGCCTCAGCCCCTGGCCGGAAACCGACTTCCGCACCGGCGAAGAACCCTGGTGGTCGTAATTTCTACAATTGCTCATCAATATTGCGGCTGACCGTACTTTTTAGACAACTCATGAAGACTGCTTTCAAGGTTTTGACTCGCGGTGCGATCGCCGCGATCGCCGCGATCGCCCTGCTGATCGGCGGCGACCTCGTGGCTCCCCAAGCCGCCATGGCCTACCCCTTCTGGGCCCAGCAAGTGGCTCCGGCAACCCCCCGGGAAGCGACCGGCCGGATTGTTTGCGCCAACTGCCACCTGGCTAAGAAAGAAACGATCGTGGAAGTGCCCCAATCGGTACTGCCCGACACCGTGTTTGAAGCCGTGGTGAAGATTCCCTACGATACCAGCGTGCAACAAGTCACCGGCACGGGCGAACCCGGCCCCCTGAACGTGGGTGCGGTGTTGATGTTGCCCGATGGCTTCAAGATTGCGCCCGAAGATCGGATTCCTGAAGAACTGAAGGAAAAAACCGAAGGCCTGTTCTACCAGTCCTACGCGGAAGGTCAAGACAACGTGGTGATCGTGGGCCCGCTGCCCGGCGATCAATACCAAGAAATCGTGTTCCCCGTGCTGTCGCCCAACCCCGCTGAGGACAAGGCGATCAAGTTCGGCAAGTACGCGGTGCATGTGGGTGGCAACCGTGGCCGTGGCCAGGTTTACCCCACGGGCGACAAGAGCAACAACACGGTTTACAACGCTTCGGCCGCTGGCACGATCAACGCGATCGCCAAGACCGATGATGGTGGCTACCGCGTGACGATCGCCAAGGAAGATGGCTCGACCGTGGAAGATGCAATTCCCGCTGGCCCTCAACCGATCGTCAAGGAAGGCGATGTGGTAGCGGCGGGTCAAGCGATCACCAACGATCCGAACGTGGGTGGCTTTGGTCAAACCGATACGGAAATCGTGTTGCAAGATCCCAACCGTGTCCTGGGTCTGCTGGCGTTGTTTGTGGCGGTGATGATCACCCAAATCCTGTTGGTGCTGAAGAAGAAACAGGTGGAGAAAGTGCAAGCCGCCGAAATGAACTTCTAGGATTTGCTGCCTAGGTTCCTTTGTACCTTCATTGCCCGATCGCAAAGCCCCTGCTCAGCTCATGAGTGGGGGCTTTGTTTTGGGGTTAATTAACAGTTCAAGATTGATTGGGCTTTCAAAACAGCCTAGTTGCCCATGGTTTCAAAAAATGCCTGGGCAGTTTGGGAAGGGATGATTCGCACCCGCGATAGCCACTCATCTTCCCGTTCCGAAAGAACCGAAAGAAACTCATCAAAATCCACCACCTGAATTTGAACGGTGGCGGCTAGTTCGGGATTTTGTTCCGCGAAGGTTTTGGCCACCATTTCCGCTTGGGCCCGATCCATATAAAAGCGAATTTCTTCCGTTCCATCCCGATCGACCGTGACATAGGTGGGGGCTGACCCATCGCTTGCGGTGACCAAAAAGAGTGGAATTCCTTGCAATTTTTCCGGCGGTTGTTGATTTAATGCCAACAGTTCCCGGGCTAATTTCACCTCTTCCAAATCAGGGATTAGTTGCAATTGATATTCGGTGGATGGTTTCTGCAATAGCTCATAGATTGCCGACAGGGGAATGGCATTGACCCGTAATTCACTGGATGAACTCACGGCTCCCGCTTGCAGTCGCTTCAGCCACTCTTGGGCATCTTGTGGGTTCAAAAACATCCGAGCCACCGTTGTGCGCTGGCCATTGGCATTTCCCACATCAATCAGGGCGGGCGTACCTTGGGCATCGGTGAGGGCAAAAACCGGCACGGCTTCTAATTTGCGGGCAATTTCCTCGGGGGGCAGCGCTGCCAAGGGGCCGATCGCGGCCAACCAAGCCAGGGAGCCGATCGCCCAGCCTCCGGCCAGTTGCCGCCAGTTCGATCGCACTGACTGCCAACGCTCTCGCAATCCCAAACTCACCATCGTCCATTCCATCCTGTTGATCAAACCGTTCACGCGCCCGGTTCCATGCCCAAGGCGATTCCCAAACCAGTCTAGGAGCTAACCCACTTTCCAAAATCAAAACCGACCAGTGCGCTAATTGCCCCGGTCGGTTTTGCACACCATTTAACGGGTGTGATTAGCGATTAGCCGGTTGTCCTCCCAACCCAGCAGCCCCGCTCGCGGGAGCCGGAGTGGCAGGGCGAGCACCCGACTGCCCAGCGCCCTGACCATTGGGCTGGCCGGGTTGGTTCGATCGCATGGCCCGCATATAAAACGCCGCTGCCGAAGAGGACGGAATCAAGCGCACACTGCCCACCAACGAGTTAGGATCCGTGGCCTTTTTCAGCTCCTCAATCAGTCCATCCAGCGTAAAGACCCGCAGTTGGGCCCGGTTGATAATGTCCGGTTGACGCTGTTTGTAATCATCCAGCATCGCTTGCAAGTCTCGCTTGCTGAAGAAAAACGGTACTACTTCGCGATTGTCCGCCCGCAGCGTCAGAGGTGCATCCTCCGCTTGGGGATCTACCGCATAAAACAACGGAATCCCCGCAAATTGTTCAACGGACTGGCCCTGTTGCTTCAAAATCGTGATCGCCGCTTCCACATCCTCTTTGCTGGGAGTGACCACCAAGTCGGGCATTTCTGGCTTATTTTGAGCCTCAGTCCACATCCGATAGAACTGGCCCAGCGTCAACAGAGCCAAGCTAACTTTGCGGGATTCAGGCGGCGCTTCGCTTTGAACGCGATTCGCAAAGGCTCGCACATCCTCCGGATCCACAAAGTGCAAAATTGCGCCATCAGCCGGTTTGGGTTCGGCGGCCGGTTGGCCCTGTTGCTTGGGGAACACCAAAATGGGCTGGCCATTTTCTTGGGTGACGGAAAACAACGGCACCACATCCAAGCGCCGCACAATTTCATCGGTGCTCAGGGCCTGCACGATCGACGGGAAACAGACCATCGATCCCAGCACCGCGCTCACGGCGGCCAGGGTTGCGGCTGAAGCGCGAGAAAACAACGATTTCACGAAAAGCCTCCTGAGTCTCGGAAAGCGACAGCCCGGGTGAATGCACTGGCTGGCTGTCTAAATGAAGCGAGTTAGATACCCAAACGAGTCGATCCCAAGTCGATAGTGATTTAACGCTGTCGTTTGCACGCTTTCACCCTCAACAGTGCCAGAGCGTCTGGTGATGAAAAACGTTTACGCGCCAGTGTCAGCCTGTTCGGGGCGATCGGGCTTGGAGTCTCGATGGAATTGCCATCTCATAATACGACCTCTTGTTAAAGCTGAAGATTTTTAAAAATTTCGCGAAGTATTCGTGCCAGTTTCTAAATTGCCCCGCCCAGCACCATCCCTTGTGAAAGGGCTGAAAGGTTCCAAACCCTTGAGAGCGCAACGTTACTGTGCTCAAGGTCAATTGATGAACTGATCCGGATCAATCAAAGTCTGAAGTGCAGTCGCGAAAGTGAAAATACTAATCCTCGTGCTGGTTTTGAGGCCTTCTATTGTCAGTTTTAGAGCGATCGGTTGCAGTTTTCCCGAAATGCGAAAGGTCAACCGAAAGAAGGACTAGAGACTCTCAATATTGCACGAGGTTGTATGACTCAAATGCACATTTCCCCTACCAAGCCGTCCCTGTTTGCCCGCGTAGGTGCAGCGATCGCCACTGGGGTTGTGACCATCACAGCGGCAGGCGTGATCCAAAATGCTGCCCCGTTGGTCGCTCAGGCAACCTCTGCTCACGATCAAGACTCATCCCAAGCCCTCTTGGTCGTGGCCCGCGCGGTTAGCAATCAAGATCCCCCGCGTCGTGGTGATGAACGTCGTGGCTAAAGGCGTGGCGAAATTAGATAACCTAACTGGCAAAACTGACCAACAATAGACCAACAATATTTGATCAATGCAGAGACAAAGATGATCTCAGTCGATCGAGTCTTTTCGTCACTGGTTCAGCATTGGTTTAGGGTTGGCTGAAGGTTAATTTAGCGCGAGTTTAGCGATTTCTGACCTTTGGTTGTTTGAATTGTGGTGACGAGTTGAGATGACCCAGAGCAACTGCCTCATTGGGATCGATCGAGCCTGCATCATAGCAACGCTGTCTCACTCCCCAGTTATGATCATGGGCGAAATTCAGGTGCATGGCTTGAGGCGACTCGAAAGCCAATGAGTCAGTTGCTGAAGCTGGTTTCTGAGCATCGCGTTTTCCATCATTTGGCTGTTTTGTGACTCAGTACCATGCGACTTCCCAGATTGCATGAACGCCCTAGAACCTGAACTGACCTGTTATGACAGAATCCTCCGTTGGGGGATTTTTTATTGCTATTTTCGGCAAGCCGATTGGTAAAAAGAAATTCTAGACTGAAATAAATTGTTCTGAAAAGTTTTCAATAATTAATCAAAAATCAAGTGAAAAATCAACAATTCAGAAAATTAACAATTGATGACTGATCATACACCAATGATCGGTCACGCCAAAAAGTGGCCGATACTTGAATTACTAGGGTTTCAATGGTCTATAGAATTTTGATTGAGGATTTGAACCAATTTTCTAAGAGGATGTCTGAAAAGTGTCTTTTGGCACGGGCAATGCACCAATAGTCGTGGGGGCAAGGGGCTTGAGCATCTTGTCTTCGTCGATCGATGAGGCGTGCAGAGTATCGATTTTGGCTTTTCAGACATCCTCTAAGCCGGCTTTCTAAACTGGATTCGTGTCTGGCGCTCGATCGGCTGAGTTGGCTGACTGGAGTGGATGCTAGATCGACGCTAGTGCAATCCAATTCAATCAACTAATTCTAACTATTGCGCCTGTTATCATTGCGCCTGTTATCTATGAAACTTCGACAAGTCTTTGTCCAAATCTGGCGTGTGAATGCAGTCCTGATCCTGTTGGGCGGTTTGCTCTCTCTGGGTGTGATGGGATTGGCGCTGATCTCAATGCTGCTGCACAACTCGCGATCGCACTCAGCTTCGCAGGTGATGAACATTGACCAAACCCAATCAATTGAAACCCGAACCCGATTGGGAAATTTTGCACGAATCGAGGGAACCAACACCTTACGCGCACCGCTGCACCTAACCCAGGATTATGAACAAAGCCGTGGATTCGGCAGCTCCTCCTATTCCAAAGAGGCAGATTCCCTACAAAACTATCTCTTTTTTAACGAGCTGACCCGTCAAACCTATTGGCTCAAACCGCCCGATCGGGGACTGATTTGGGTGGATGAAAAACTTTTAGCCGCTCCCGCCAAGCCCACAGATCCCCCAGCCGCAACGCCAGTTGGGTTCGTTTATCTAGTCATTACAACTGACAGCAACCAGGATCGCCGCCTGACCGAAAAAGATCGCAAGACCCTGGCGATTTCCGATGCCAATGGTGAGCGCTTTGCATTGTTGATTGAGAATGTGGACGAGTTTCACGGTGCATCGGGGGTGAAAGATCAGCGCTTTTCGGTGTTTTACACCCGTGATCAAGTGCTGAATGTGGCAGAGTTGGATCTAAAAACTCAAAAAGTCTTGAGCACTACCTCAGTTCCCACGCCCCAAGGTTCACCGGCCCCCTAAGCTGAATCGCCAACGCCGAGCTGAGGAGATGCCCAACAAGCATCCCCCGGCACTCGCCAATCATCAACGATCATGGAGGCAAGGGGCTGGGGGTGTCTTATCACTTCCCCGCGTCATCCCCGATTTGCGTCCAAGGACTTATTTCAATACTCTGCTCCGGATCACCGAGCCGGATCGCGCTCCCTGGCTGGTTGCTCCAATTTTCAGGATGAGGAATTCCCAATTCCGGTGATTGGGAAGCTTTTCAGCCCGTATCTCACCCAGAATCGGCAAAAATTCTACAAGAAGACTAAACTTTTGCTTCGTGAAATGCTAATATCCAATTAGAGCGAAAGCCAAAGGGCCACGTTCAAGTAGCCCTCAAGTTTTCCTCCCAAAAGACGTAGACGAATTCGGAGTCGCCTTCCCCCCTCGCGATTCCGATTTTTTTTATCGAAATCCTGGTCAAATCAGGCTTTTGTGGAACCACCGGCTAGTGAGTTACCCCCCGTAACTCATCAAGCATTTCTTGGCGGATCCCTGCGTTGACCTGCCCTAACGATTAAGGTTTCAGGTAAAGCTGAGCTAGGACTGCGAATGCAACCCAAGGTTACTCGCCAGTCATCCCAGACAGAGGTAAGAGCAAGAACGAACTCAAGAGAGCGTCAGCATCTGTGTTCTCTCGCCTGAGTTGCTGTCCTGATTATTCCCTAGGAGCAGGGGATTCGACAAGTTTTTGGCTACCGTCTTCATCAAATCTTTAAAAAAGTTGCGAAAGTCCGGCGGGCGATCGAACGTGGAGATCACTGCCGTTGGGCGGAAATTCTGATGATGATGGGGCCAAGATGGCAGTGGGGTGATGGTGGTTCTTTGCGGTTGGCCGCAAGCCGGGGCCTGGAAATAGGCGAGAATGAAGGACTGTTGGGCTGGTAATGCCGCCATTGCACGATCGCCCCAATTTCGATCGCCCTCATCCCTCGCTTGTAGTTAATCGCTTGTGTTACCTGAATCGATTCTGAAGCAATTAACGGATTTGGCCCGAGTGGAAGGGGCAACGCTCCACTTGGGGGTTTATTACAAAAATACGCTTGTGGCCCTGTGCCATGCCTTGGAAGATGCGATCGCCCAGTCCCAGGGCCGGCCGGTGGTGCTGGCGGCATTTCAACTGGGTAAGTGGTATTTGCAAGAGGCCGATCGCTATGGGCAGTTGGCGGATCGATCGCGCCAAATTGTGATTTTGGCTGCGCCGGATGCGGGGTTTACGGAGCATTCCACCAGCCAACGATCGAACGTGGCGATCGTGCCCCTCAGTCCCACGGATCCGGTCGCCCAAGAATGGCACTTAACCATCGTGTCGCCGTCCTACTGTGCCATGGTGCTTTGTCAGGAACTGACGGCAGCGGACTATGGCCCCGAAGGGCCGCCCCAATCGGACTTAGAGCGTAAGTTCTATGGCTTGTGGACTTTTGTGCCCCAGTGGGTCGATCGCGGTGCGGCCTTGCTGGTGGAACGGGTGGCTCGCTATCAACCAGCCCTGGCAGAACAGCTCCAACGGCAATTGGTAGCGGTGGCCCAAGCGCAGGCCACGGCCCCAGGAGAAGACTGGTTAACCATTACCCAGCAGGTGGTGAATTACTTGCAAGTCACCCATCAACATCGCCACCCGGAATTGCAACCGGGGCAATTGGGGTTTGAAGTGGGGGCCCCTCTGGATCAAAACCTGGTTTCCAACGAATTGCAGGCGTTTTTGCGATTGGCGGAACTGCTGGAACTGTCCGATGGGCAAAATTCTGGATCGGCGGCGGAAGTGGCGGCGCTGACGGAAGCGATCGGGCAACTGCTGGATTTGCCAGCGGCCCAACTCAAACGAATGCGGTTGGCCGCCGCGCTTCATCGCTTGGGTCGCTGGCCCGCCGTTTGGCGTGAAGGGCTGGCTGACCCATCCGCCGATTGTTGCGATCTCAGTGCGGTGCAGGTGTTGCGAGTGATGCCGCGCCTGCGCCCGATCGCTCATATTTTGAACCATTTAACGGAGCATTGGGATGGCTCCGGGCAGCCTTCGGGGTTGGCGGGAGATGCCATTCCGCTGGAGTCGCGAGTGGTGGCCCTTTGTGCCGACTTCCAGCACCGTCGAGCGTGCGGTGAGCAGCCGAATGAAATTTTGCAGCACTACCGTGATCAGTCAGGACGCTGGGATCCAAAGCTTTTGGAGGCTTTGACCCTGTTGGCCCAGGGATTGCAACAGGGCTGGGAATTGCCACAGATGTCGCTGCGAGCTTCCTCGGGGTTGTGGCTGTTGGATGAGGGGGCGATCTCCTAGGCGATGCCCCCTGCTCATCTCCATCACTTTCAGTTTGGCCGGTGTTATGACTAGTCTTTCTCCGCTTGATTTGGATGCCATTCGCGATGGCCAGCTTTTGCAGCTAGCTGATCGGGATCTGACGGGTGTGGACTTGGAAGAGGCCCAGCTATCCGGGGCGGATCTGAGTCAAAGTCGGTTGGTGGGAGCTATTTTGACCGGGGCAGATCTGCGCCACGCTTGCTTAAACCGGGCGGTGCTTTCGGGTGTGAATGGGGTGGGGCTACAAGCCACTGGGGCGATCGCCCGGGGAATTTGGGTCGGGGCCAATTTAACCCAGGCGGATTTTGCGGAAGCAGATCTGCGGGGGGCTAATTTTCGGGGGGCCATCCTGATGGGGGCGAACCTGACTCGGGCCATGGCGATCGGGGCGGTTCTGAGCGGGGCCAACCTCGCCGGAGCCAATCTGCGGGGCGCGGATTTGCGAGGAGCCGACTTGCGGGGAGCCAACCTGAGCCAAGCCCAATTGCAGGGGGCGGACTTAAGCCAGGCCGATTTGGCCGGAGCCAGCTTAACCGGAGCCAATTTGGAAGAGGTGAACGGCCAGGGGGCTAACTTGGCGGGGGCTGACTTCACCAATGCCTACGGCCTCTGTGCCAACTGGTTGGAAGCGCGTGTGGCGGGGGTGAGCCAGCGAGGGGCGATCGCCCTGGATCTGCCGCCGGAACCCCCGAAGCCCTGAGCTTGGAAATTTAGCTGTTTAATTAGCCCTTGGCCCAGTTGGTTTAGCGATTCGGAGCCAACAGGGCCCGCACCACCCGATCGAGGCCAACCGATCGGGAAGCCTTCAGGAGCCACACATCGCCCGATCGCAACTCCCCTTGCAGGCGATCGGTCAGCGCCTCATGGGTGGTGAAGGTTTCGCAGGGAATGCCCTCGGCCCCCGCCGCGATATGCAAGGCCGTGGGGTCGTCGGCCAAAATCAACAGGCCCTCTAGGCGTAAATCTCGGGCCAACTCGCCCACCTGTTGATGGAACTCGGGAGCGCGATCGCCCAATTCCTTCATGGTTCCCAAAACCGCCAACCGCCGCTGCCCCGGTGTTTCCGCCAACAGGTACAGAGCCGCCGTCATCGATTCCAAACCAGCGTTGTAGGTTTCATCCAACAGGGTCACCCCATTGGGCAAGTCGTGGCGACGGGCCCGCCCATCGGGTAATTCCACCGTCAAGCCCGCCGCGATCGGCTCCCAATCCACTCCCAAAACCTTGGCCACGGCCAAAGCACCCAAAAAATTGAGGGCATTGTGGCGACCGGGCAACGGGAGGGGAAAGGTTTTGCCTTCCACGCTCAGGGTTTGGGCATCCAGCAATTCACCGCGAAAGGTTCCGTTGGCAAAACCGTAGTCAATCACTTCCCCCGGCCAGAGGCGGCTGGCTGTCTCCATCAGCCGGGCACAGTCGGCATTCAACACCGCCACACTGTCGATCGGCATTTCCGTCAGCAGTTCGCACTTGGCCTCCGCGATCGCCTGTTCCGATCCCAGCAATCCAATATGGGCCGTGCCCACGTTGGTGATCAGCCCCACAGTTGGGCGAGTGATTTGGGTTAGCTCGGCAATTTGTCCCCGACCGCGCATGGCCAACTCCACCACGGCGAAATCATGCGCTCCGGTGATTTGCAAAAGGGTTTTGGGTACGCCAATTTCGTTGTTGAAGTTGGCGTGGGTTTTGTGAACTTGGCCCGCTGTGCTCAGGACGGCGGCGATCAGCTCCTTGGTGGTGGTTTTGCCCGCCGAACCGGTCACGCCCACGACAGGGATGGCTGCCCGATCGCGCCAGGCCCGTCCCAGGGCCTGATAGGCCGCCAGAGCATTGGGCACAATCAGTTGCGGCAACGGCTCCGCGATCGGCTCCTCAACGATCGCCGCCACGGCCCCCGCCGCGATCGCCCCCGGTACAAAGGCCCGACCGTCAAAATTTGCCCCCCGCAGGGCCACAAACAACTCCCCTGAGCCGATCGCACGGCTATCGGTGCTGATTTGGGCGATCGGCTGGGCCAAGGCGCGATCGGGTAAGTGCTGGATCGTTGCTCCCGTGATGTGGGCCACTTCCTGCAAAGAAAATGGCGCGATCGTTCCTAAGCCGTTGCCCATGACCCTACCCTTATGCTCAAGATCTCTGAAAGATATTGCCTAATATCGTCGCACCGGATCAGCCGTTGCTAAACCTTGGGCTGATTGGTTGGGATGGGGCTGGCCATGGACTCTTTCCGCCAGCCGCGCCCACAGGCGATCGCGATCGACCCAATTCCTGAGAACCCAATTCCTGAGAACCCAATTCCTGAGAACCCAATTCCTGAAAACCTGATTGTTGATTAACCTCGTTTCGTGATGCAACGACCGCTGTTGGTTCACCGTCCCCTTGCCCCTGCCGATCGCCAGTATCGGTTGATCGGTCTGTCGCTGGTGGCCTCCCCGATCGTTGCGGCCCACTGGCTGGCCCGCAGTCACCAAACTTCGCCGCTGATCTGTCCCTTTCACTGGTTGACGGGGTTGCCCTGTCCCGGCTGCGGCTTAACCCGATCGTTCGTAGCGATCGCCCGGGGGGACTGGCCGGGGGCGATCGGCTACCATCCCTTCGGCCCTCTGTTGTTTGGGGTTTTACTGGGTCTGGGATTGCAATGGACTGTGGAACTATGGGCACGACGGCGACTGGTCTGGCCGATCGGGCGATTGCTTCGGCGGGCGATCGGGCGCGGGCTGCTGATTCTCGGGCTGGTTTGGTACAGCGCCCGGCTCTACGGCCTGTGGAGCAGCGGCGCGGCAGCCCTGGCCTGGAGCCGATCGCCCCTGGGTCAGTGGCTTGGCGGTTAGCACCCGGCCACAACTCCCGCAAACGATTCCGCCCAAAGTGGTTCCATTTGGTAGGATAGATATTCGGCGATTTACCCAGCGATCGCCCTCTTTTGCCAGCGCCCAATTCGCCCCAAAAGAGTCAGCGTCATGCCTTTGGGCCTGTGCGCCGTATTTTGTCCACCTATCGCAAGGAGTGAAACCGCATGACCCAAGTGGTTTTGGGTGAAAACGAAGGAATCGAATCCGCGCTACGCCGTTTCAAGCGCCAAGTCTCGAAAGCCGGTATCTTGGCGGACGTGAAATATCGCCGGTACTATGAAACCCCGATCGAAAAGCGCAAGCGTAAGGCCGCTGCTGCCCGCCGGAAGCGCCGTTATCGGTAAAGTTTTTTGAGCAATTGCACCGTATTGAGCGGGGACAAGGGAGGTGAGCCTATGTCCCCGCTCTGTTTTTTGCTCGTTTCGGACAAGGGGTTAATCAACGGTTAGGGTCGATGCCAAACTGAGACGATCGCCCGGCCCAGTTGCCGCCCCAGCGATCGCACCGGGAGCTGGCACAACAAACAAGCTCCCAGCACCAAAGCTGCTCCCACCCGGCCCCGATCGCCCAACTGTTCCCCCAACCAAGCCGCCGCCATCAGGGCCGCCCAAACTGGCTCCAAGGTATACAAAATCGCCGCCACCGGAGCCGCCACCGATCGCTGGCCGATCGCCTGCAACCAGGCCGTGCCCGCCGTGGCAAAGGTTCCCAAATAGACCAAATCTAGCCAAGGAATGGTCTGCGGATTCCAAATGGCAGATGAAATCGCCAACGAAGACCCCCACACCCACAGGGCCGCCGCCAGGGTCGTGATCCCCAACTGAATCAACGACAGCCACAGCACCTGGGCCCGAGCCGCGTAGGCCTCCATCCGCCAAATATAAAAAGACCAAGTGATGGCCGTGCCCACACTCCACAAATCCCCAATATTGGGCGGTGCGCCATCGTAGGACAGCAACGCCACCCCCAAGGCCGCGATCGCTGCGGCCCACCAAACCTTAGGGAACAGCCGCTGGCCCGCAACGCCCGTCAGCAACGGAACCAACACCACATAGAGGGCGGTGATAAACGCGCTCCGCCCCGCCGTGGTGTATTGCAGCGCGATCGTGTGAGCTACATAGCCCAAGGCCATCCAGAAGCCTAATTCCAAGCCGCCACGCCCAGTGACTGCCCAAGCGGCCGAATTTTTCGGTAAACCGCTCCAAAGGGTGATCGGGAGCAGCGCAATCGTGGCAATCCCAAACCGCACCAACATCAAAACGCTTGGAGCAACGGCCTCTAAACTAGACTTGACAACAACATAGGTACTTCCCCAAAGTACGCCCGCGATTAACAGCGCGATCGGGTTCAACCATTGCTCGCGATCGGCCCTTTCTACCCCGTGGATCATGTCTCGCCTCAATGATCGTGCTTACCAACTCCTGAAGGGAGCTATCCGTGCCCGCTATCAACAACAACCCGCCGCCCGGATTCCTAAGGAAGTGCTGTGGCAGCGGTTAGAAAAGTTGCGGTTGCAGTCTGGCGAGCCGGCCGGCTTTGAAGATCTACGGGCGATCGTGAGTGATGCTTTCCCGGATTTTGATCTGGGCTTGCTCAAGTCTGCCGCTCGCCTTAACCAGCCTAAGACGGGCTGGGGATTTTGGGCTTGGGGATCTTGGGGCTGTGGTTTGGCGGGATTGGTGGTGGCGACGGGGGGGATTGCCCTGGCCAACCTGCCATTGCCGCCGATTCGGAATGTGGTGGCAGACAACGCGCCATTGCTGTTGCTGCCCAGCTTTTGGATGATGGATCAAGATTATCGAGCTGCCACCGCTGCCACGGCCCAGGCCAAGCAATTGCTCGACAATGCCACCAGTGCGGCCGATATTGAACTGGGAGCCACCAAGACCCAAGCGGCCCAAGCGGCGCTCGATCGCCTGCCCGTTTGGTTTTTGGGGTCTCGGCCTAAGGTTTATTGCAGCCTGGTTTCATGCCGGTGGCGATTCTCGTTGGATGAATTTGCCGCCGCCCGCAAAACCGTGGCCCGTTTGGAAGCACAGGTGTTTCAGGAGCGCAATGCCCAAGCCTTGTTGAATCAGGCCTTGGCAACGGTGGAAACGGCCCGCCAACAGCACCAAAGCGCCAAGGACAGCAGCGCCCAAAACGCGGCCCTTGGTGATTGGCAATCGGGAATCGATCGCCTGCGGGAAGTGCCCCAGGAAACCTTGGCCGGGCGGCAAGCCCGCGCCAAGTTGGTTGGGATCGATCGGGATTTTCAATCGGTCACGGGTCGGGCGGTGGGGCGGCAACAAGTGGGCAGCCTAATCACGGGAGCCAAGGAATATGGGTTTCGGGCGGCCTTGGCGGCTCAAAAACCCCCTCATCCGGTGGAACAGTGGCGGGTGGTGCAAAACCTGTGGCAAGAGGCCTTGGCCCTGTTGACCCAAATTAAGGACGACGATCCGCAATTTGCCGCCGCCCAGCAACTTCGGGCGGAATATGCGCAAAATTTGGCCATTGCCAAGCAGCGAGAGGCCTTGGAGCGCCAGTCGATCGAGTCTTTGGAACAAGCGGATCGGCAAATTGCCCAATGGCGCACCCTGGCCGCTGCTGACCCCAGCAATCCCCGACTGTTGGGAACGCTCCAGGAAATCGAAAACAACCTAGAACGCGTTCACCCGGCCAGCACTGCTTACGCTAAGGCTGAACAGTTGCGCCAGTTTGCGAACCAAGCGCTCCAGCGCTACCAACCCATGACTCCGCAGCCCAATGTTGCCCCGGATGCTCCTGCCACCCAAGCTCGCTAGGGCAGGAACGACCCAGCCTTTCCCGGGCGATCGCCTATGGTCACGAGAGGGTTGATTGGTACTCCCATGCACCGAGGATTGTTGTTTTTGCGCGATCGGCTGTCTTGCCTGATTCGGTGGTGCAAGTCAGTTGATCGCTTTTATATGCGTGGAAAAGCGCTCAGGATTCGTAGATGTCGCGGCGGTGGCCGATGCGATCGATTGTAATCACTCGAATGATGCGATCGACTTCATAAATAATCCGATAATCGCCCACTCGGAGTTTATAGAAACCCGCTAGGTTTGCGGAGAGGGGCAGGGGCTGAATTTGGGCAAAGTTATCAGCTAGCCATTGAATTTTGCTGACCACTCGTTTCTGAATTGTTTTGGGCAACTGTTCAAGGTCGATGACGGCTTGTGGGTCGTATTCAACCGAATAACTCATGGTTAGTCGAGTCCTAAATGGGCCATGACTTGTTCGGCGCTGAGGGGTGTTGTTTGACCCGTTTGCCGCTGATCGCGCTGTTGCAAGAGTGCTTCGGCCAGGCCGGGTTTGAGCGGTAAATCGGCTTCGGAGTCCGTGAGCATTTCTGCGAGAACTTCTTGGATGGTTTCCCGCAGCAAGCTTTTAAATAAGTTTGTGAATTCTTCGATCGTTAAGTCTTTAATTTGCATAATTTTGCCTCCTCTATGGTGATTGTAGCGGTTACGCCATGCACCGAGGATTGTGGTTATTCAACCGATCGAGGATTGTTGTTTTGGCGCGATCGGTTGCGGTGCATGGGAGGGATGGGGAAAGGGTTGTTAATGGCCAAGGGTTCTCCCATGCGCCCTACGGCTGGGATGGTTCCTTAGGGGCGATCGCGCCAGGGTTGGGCGGTGGTGAGGTGGTGATGATAGAGCAGCACCCAGAACCGATAGCCGGTGGGGTCGGTGGGGTCGGGGCGGAGGATTTCCTTTTCGAGCAGTTTTTGCAGGGGGCGATCGTCCTCGGGGCGGAGGGGTTGCTGGGTCAGGAGTCGTTCTAACAGGATGCGTTGGGACTCCGTGAGCGAGCTTCGCCAAAATTCCTGAAGGATGTTGCTGCTGGATTGGATCGACCGATCGAGGGCGCGATCGACATCCTCCACCGTAGCGCGGCGGCGTTGTTCGTGGTTCAGCAGTTGCACCACTGCATAGCACAGGCTTTGAGTCCAGCAGGGGTGGCCGGCTGTCCAGTGCCAGATCCGATCGACTGCGGCGGGGTCGTAGATGTCGGGGAAGGCGCGATCGGGTTCGGGTTTGATGATTAGGTCGCGGCTGTCGGCTTCGCTGAGGTAGGAGACTTTGACGGTGCGGGTGTTGATCAGGTAGTCGCTCCAGTAGGGGGCGAGTTCGCTGGGGTCGTGGGAGCCACAAAACAACAGCGTCCAGGCGCGGCGGTTTTGGAAAATGTAGCGAAAAAAGTTGAGGGGGGCGTGGCTGTCGGTAGTTTTGACGAGGGCTTCTAGGCGTTCGTATTCATCCAAGCAAAGCCAGAAGCGGCGATCGGGATAGCGCTGTTCAATTTCGCTGAACCAGTGCTGAAGTTCGGAGAAGGGATCGTCTTTGAGGGCTTGGGCGTTGGGTGGGGGGAACTGGAGGTTGCGGGCTTGGTCGGCGGCTTTGGTGATGTCTTGGGCGAGGTTGCGGGCAAAGCCGGCCAGGCTGGTGGCGGAACCGGCGGAGCCTTGCAGGTCTACGCGCAGGGGCACGATGCGGCTGTTGAGGCAACGGGGCAAGTAGTTGAGGGCCCAGCTTTTGCCCATGCGTCGGTTGCCCCACAGCAGCAGCATGGGCGGCGAGCTGGCCTGGGCGAGGTTTTCGAGTTCTTGGAACACGTCGCGTCGCCCCCGAAACTGTTGGACGGCGGCGGGGTCAATCAGGCTGGCGTTGGGGCTGTAGGGATTGGGAATTTCGCCGGTGCGTTGGGCGGCTTCGCTGAGGCGGTCTTGCAAGTCTTGGATCGCCTGTTGCCATTGGCGCACGGCCCGCAACAAATCAGGAATCAAGGCGCGATCGGGTAGGGCGGCAATGTCTCCCTTGAGATTTTCTAGGGCTTGCTTGGGTAATTCCAAGTTTTCCCGTTGGCGATAGGGACTGGTAGCCGCACCGCTAGCATGAATATCTCTAGCCAGCTCCAGAAAACGCAACAAAATTGGATTGATGCGATCTTTTTTTCTGACTAATCGAGAGAAGAATTGGGAAAATTGCCATACCATTCGATCAAATGAATCAGACACCCAATCTGGCTCATTGGCTTCATCATCGAAGCTCTGATTGGGAATCCAAGCAATTTCCTGAGCAACAGCCTTGATATCTTGCACATTGCGACAGTCTGCAAGCCGGAGGGTCGCGATACTATACATGACCTGACGAGCACGCTTTTTTTGATTCGTAAATTCCAATAAATACTCTAGTTCTTGTTTCCCTAGGTGGGGTGATTCTTGATAAAGCCGAATTAGATTTCTATTTAAAAATGGCAAAGGCAAATAAATAATTTCATCTAGACGATAGGGCAAATAGGGAATGGCTGCTGCTACTGAATTCCCAATCATGAACCGATCCAGGACTAGCGACCAAACCGGCATGAAAATACCCCAATACATCCGGAAAATTCCTAAAAGCCAACCAATCGTAAAGGTCACGCCTCCCGCCACGCCTCCCGCCACGCCTCCCGCCACACCTCCCGCCACGCCTAACGCCACGCCTACCGCCACGCCTCCCGCCACGCCTCCCGCCACGCCGTACGCCACGCCTCCCGCCACGCCTACCGCCACGTCTACCGCCATTCGGCCAAGCTCACCAGGTATTAATAGTCCTATCAATAAACTCAACCCTAATCCTAGGGTGAATATGACAGCCGCCATCAAATAGCGATTACGTTGTGACCGGCCTCGACGGGCTAATATCGATCCAATTAACCAGCCCACTAAAATTGATCCAGCTCTGACAAAATACGTATCTGTCAGGAAGTCAAAGTTGCTGAACTGCCCTAGCCCACCAATGATCATGGTGATCATGATTGGTACAACTACCGTCAGCCACCAGGCTTGGTTCACATAATCCTCCAATCGTCGATTATTTGGATCCTTTTTGAGTAAAAGAAAGGGATTAGAGTTTAACTTCAAATCAGGATGAATTGTCTTCAGTTCAGCCTGTAGTGAAAAGGGTTTGAAATAGCTGAAATAGAGCAACCGCAAAGCAGAGCGAACCGATCGCCCAAACTGTGCCCAAGACTGAGCCTGCTTCGGTTTATTTCTCATTGCTTGGCTCCGATGGTCGATCCAACAAATCCATCACACTCTTGATCACACCTTGTACTTGTGGCGGTTTCAACCAACCCACTGCAATACAAGACAATAGAATCACAGTCACCACGCCCCATAAAGTTGATTGGATTCCATCTTTCTTTGCTGCTAACCACTGGACAAACTGCCCCACGGTTTTAAACGGCCCAACGATCGCCGCGAAAATTTCCTTCCCTTGCCCCGGTTGTGGCTCCGACGGTAGCTTCACCGGCCGCGTTTGTTCCAAAAACTTTTGACGGGCCCAATCGATGGTTTTGCCCTCGTGCCGCGCCCGCCACAAATAATGCCCCGCCTTTTGCAACAGCTCCGGCTCGTACCCTTCAGGCTGCTTCACCCATTTCAGCGCCGCCGCCTTTTCTTCGTCGTTTAACCCCGCTCCCGCCCAAGGACAACTCAACAGAGTTTCCGCCGCCGCCCGGTTCAGCGGCGACAAACTCACCTTCTGCAAAATCGAAAAAAAGTCCGAGGTAATCTTCTTTTCGCGACTGTAAATCTCCACATCCCGCCGCGAAGCCACCAGCAACAACACTCGATAGTTTTGGGCACGGTTTCGCCACCCATCATAAAAATCCATCCCAAACGCCTCGGGATGATCCATCGCATCTTCAAAATCATCCAAACAAATCAGCCAGCGCCACCCCGCATCCCGCAACAGCGCCAAAACCTGCTCCAAACTGCGGCCATCCTGGGTGCTGTCTTGGTCGATCGCCGCGATCGCCTTGCTCACCCCATCCGCGATCGTCGGGTTAGCCCGCACCACTGACTGCTCCGCCAGATCTCGTAACAGCCGCCGATGAAACCCGCCCACTGTGCGACATTCCGCATCCTTCAGCGAAACCCCCGTCACCACCCAAGTCCCCAGATGGTTGGCTTGGGCAATATTAACCGCCTGGGTCTCAAAATATTTCAGCAGCGACGACTTGCCCAACCGCATCGCCCCATGCAAGTTCACACTGCGCGGCGACTCACAAAACAGATGAGATTCAATATCGGCGATCGCCTCGTCACGGCCAACTAGCTCGGCGCGATCGCTCAGGACTTCAGAATATTTGAATGGATTGGATGCAAACGAAGCAGAGGAGGATGGGGGCACGATCGCGATTCCCACAAAACTTGTGACAATCTTAGCCTCGTTGCTTCACTGAGGGGCGATCGGGCCAGCACTCGCCCCATCCTAACAACCTCACTAAGGCACTAATTGATCGTGAGGGGCAA
Organism: Limnothrix sp. CACIAM 69d; assembly: GCA_001913845.2. Classification (GTDB taxonomy): domain Bacteria; phylum Cyanobacteriota; class Cyanobacteriia; order CACIAM-69d; family CACIAM-69d; genus CACIAM-69d. The sequence continues at coordinate 71,112 of MKGP02000018.1, forward strand.
GGGGCTTAAGCCCCTTGTCTACGACGATTGGGGTATAGAGTATCAATTCAACTTAACCGACAGGATTAAAATAGTTTCATGCCCGCTAAAGATCTCTATCACCAAACCGTTTGCAACGCCCTCATTCATGATGGTTGGACAATTACGGATGATCCCTTAATTCTCAAAATTGGGGCGCGATCGATGTTTGTCGATTTGGGTGCAGAACGTCTGATTGCGGCTGAACGCGGTTCTGAAAAGATTGCGATCGAGATTAAAAGCTTTCTCAGTGCTTCTCTTGTCAGTGATCTCGAAAATGCCTGGGGACAGTTCTTTATGTATGCTCGCGTCCTAGAGAAACGCGAACCCGATCGGACTCTGTACTTGGCCATAACCCAAGAAACTTTTAATACAATTTTTCAAGAGCCGATCGGTCAACTTTTATTAGAAGAGCCAGGGTTTAATTTGGTTGTTTTTGATGCAAAAACGGAGAAAATTACAGAATGGAAGCGTTAGAAGTCAAGACGACACCCAACCTAGATCAATGGCGATCGCTCCTAGAAAAAATCCTCAGCGATTATGCCAAGTTGCCCTATCGCTATGGAAATGTAGTGACCTACTTAGTGGTGAGCCAAGATTGCAATCATTTCCTGCTCATGCAAGAAGGCTGGGAAGAGAATCAGAGAGTGCATGGTTGCCTAGTTCATGCCGAAATTCGGAACCAAAAAATCTGGATTCACTACGATGGCATTGAAGGTGGAATTGCCAATGAGTTAACAGAGTTGGGAGTTCCGAAAGATTATATTGTTTTAGCTTTTCATGCTCCCACCGTTCGACAATATACGGGCTACGCGATCGATTAACTCCAGCAAAATCAAATTTGATCGTGTTGGACTTCACACAGTGAAATTGCCTCGTGTTGAATGCGATCGCGCCATTCTTCGCGAATATTTTTGAGGGTAACAACATCAACCGGGCAGTTCAACAAGTCCGATAGATCCTGAATGCAGCCAATTCGATCGAGCAAACTGCGATCGGGTCTCATCTCCACCAAAAAATCGATATCACTTTCGGCGGTTGCTTCCCCTCGGGCCACGGAACCGAAAATGCGAATGTGACTAATGCCGTAGTCAGCGGTGATCGCCTGGATTTGCTCCCGGTAATGGATCAGGCGAGATCGCAATAGCAGCGTTGCGGGGGTAACTGAAGGTGTGATCGCTGGCATGAATCGGGTGGGATGTCGGGGCAATGGGTCGATCGTAGCAAAGGTGGCGGGGGCGATCGGGGCGGGCCGTGGAATCATAGACAGTAGTGTTTAGCCCCTGCCCGATCGCATGAGTCTGCTGTCTCTGAAGAATGCCCACAAGGATTTTGGAATCAAAGAAATTCTGCGGGATGGAACCTTTAGCATCGAGCCAACGGACAAAATTGGCTTGATTGGTACGAATGGTTCGGGCAAGTCCACACTGCTGAAAATGTTGGCGGGGCTGGAGCCGATCGACCGGGGCGATCGGCTGGTGAACCCCAACTATCGGCTGGTCTATTTGCCCCAAGATCCGCCGCTCGACCCCGATCGCACGGTGCTGGAGCAGGTGTTTGCCGACAGTGGCGAGCAAATGGCCCTGGTGCGGGAATATGAGGATTTGTCCCACCGGCTGGGTCACACCACGGGGCCGGAGTTGGATCGGTTGATGGCCCAGTTGGCTAGCTTGGGCGACAAAATGGCGGCGGCGGGTGCTTGGGAGTTAGAAACCCAAGCAAAAATCGTGCTTTCAAAGTTAGGAATTGAGGATTTTGAAGCGAAGGTGGGAACCCTTTCCGGGGGCTATCGCAAGCGGATTGCGCTGGCGGCAGCGTTGTTGGCCCAGCCGGATTTGTTGTTAATGGATGAGCCAACCAACCACCTGGATGCGGATTCGGTGAACTGGTTGCAAGATTATTTGCGCCAACAATTTCGTGGGGCGTTGTTGCTGGTGACGCACGATCGCTATTTTCTCGATCGGGTGACGAATCGGATCTTGGAACTCGATCGCGGCGATCTGTTTAGCTATGCGGGCAACTATGGCTATTACCTGGAGAAAAAAGCCGAGGCGGAAACCGCTGAAAATAGCCGCCAGCGCAAGTTCCAGGGGGTGTTGCGTCGGGAATTGGAATGGTTGAAGAAGGGGCCAAAGGCACGCAGCACGAAGCAGAAAGCCCGGATTGATCGCATTCAGGACATGCGCGAAACGGAATTCAAGGCCAACCAAGGCAAGGTGGAAATTGCTACGGCCGGGCGGCGAATTGGCAAGAAAGTGATTGAGCTAGAGAACTTGACCTATCAAGTGGGTGATCGGGTGTTGATTCGTGATTTCACTTATCAATTTCTACCGGACGATCGGGTGGGAATTATCGGCGGTAATGGGGTGGGTAAATCAACGCTGATGAACCTGATCATGGGCAAGTTGGAACCGACGGCGGGCCAGGTCGATCGGGGCAGCACGATCCAAATTGGCTATTTCGATCAGCACTCGGATGACTTATCCGACAAAGGCGATATGCGAGTGCTGAATTACCTGAAGGAAACGGCGGAACTGGTGAAAACTGCCGATGGGCAAATCATCACGGCGGCCCAAATGTTGGAACGGTTCCTGTTTCCGCCCGACCAACAATATGCGCCTCTCAACAAACTTTCGGGGGGCGAACGGCGGCGCTTATTTCTGCTGAAGGTGTTGCTGGAAGCGCCGAATGTGTTGATTTTGGACGAGCCGACCAACGATGTGGATGTGCAGACTTTGGCGGTGTTGGAGGAATATTTAGAGGAATTCAACGGCTGTGTGATTGTGGTGTCGCACGATCGCTATTTTCTCGATCGCACCGTTGAGAAAATCTTCGCTTTTGAGCGAGCTGGCCAGATTCGCCAATATCCCGGTAACTATTCGGTTTATTTGGATTTGCGATCGCCCGATGTGCCCAATGAGGCTCCCGAGAAAAACGGGCGATCGGCTGAGAAGAAGGCTGAGGTTGCAACTAAAGCGGAGCCAGATCAAGGCAATTCTGCCAAAGGGCGATCGCGCAAATTATCCTACAAGGAAAAGCGCGAACTTGAGCATTTGGAAACCCATTTGCCCCAGTGGGAAGAGGAGAAGGCGGCCCTCGAAAAGCGCCTCTACGAAAATCCCCCCAGCGGCTACAGCGAGGTCGAAAAACTATCGCAAAAATTGGCAGATCTCAGCCACCAAATCGATCAAGGAACCGAGCGCTGGCTTGAATTATCTGAGCTAGCCGAATCTTAGGCTTCAGAATTTGATGTTGACCACCTGAGACAAGGGGATTAAGCCCCTTGTTTCCGACGATTTGGCTAGTAGCTCTATCGAGATCTTCTATAGTAGTGATTGAAGGTTTGTCGCCGTTTTCCCTCGCTGTTTTCTGTGTCATCCACCATGGTTTTTGCACCGTCGCTATCGGCTACGCGCCCCGATTGGGAGGCGATCGCCCGGGAATTTGTGAATGCGCTGGGCGATCGGGCGGTGATTCGCCGCAGAGATGAACTGCTGACCTACGAATGCGACGGGCTAACCAGCTATCGCCATCGGCCGGCGCTGGTGGTGTTGCCGCGCACCACGGAGCAGGTGGCGGCGGCGGTCAAGCTCTGCAATCGGTTTCGCGTTCCCTTTGTGGCGCGGGGAGCGGGTACGGGCCTTTCGGGCGGCGCACTCCCGATCGAGGACTCCGTACTCATCGTCACGGCGCTGATGAAACAAATCCTAAAGGTGGATTTGGGCAACCAGCGCGTGGTGGTGCAACCGGGCGTGATTAACAATTGGGTGACCCAGGCGGTCAGCGGTGCAGGATTTTATTATGCGCCCGATCCATCGAGTCAAATTATTTGCTCGATCGGGGGAAATGTGGCGGAGAATTCCGGCGGGGTTCATTGCCTCAAATATGGCGTAACCACCAACCATGTTTTGGGTCTGAAACTGGTGTTGCCCGATGGGGAAATTGTGGAGGTGGGCAGCGCGGTTCCTGAGATGCCCGGTTACGATTTAACGGGAATTTTTGTAGGTTCTGAAGGCACGTTGGGCATTGCTACGGAAGTGACGCTCAGAATCCTCAAAACTGCCGATGAAATTGCCGTTTTGCTGGCAGATTTCACCAGTATGGATGCAGCAGCCAAGAGCGTAGCCGATATCATTGCCGCCAAAATTATTCCCGGTGGCATGGAAATCATGGATAACCTCAGCATCAATGCGGTGGAGGATGTGGCTAAAACCAATTGCTATCCCCGAGATGCGGAGGCGATTCTATTGGTTGAGCTGGATGGTTTGGCGGTGGAAGTGGCCGCCAATAGCGATCGCGTGGCCCAAATTTGCCGCGAAAATGGGGCGCGCAATATTACGATCGCCACCGATTCCCAAGAACGTCTCAAACTCTGGAAAGGTCGCAAGTCCGCCTTCGCTGCTGCCGGCCATGTCAGCCCCGATTACTATGTGCAAGATGGCGTTGTGCCGCGCGGCAAATTGGTTTGGATTCTGCAAGAAATTGCCAAACTGAGTGAGGAATATGGCTACAAAGTGGCCAATGTATTCCATGCGGGCGATGGCAATTTGCACCCATTGGTTTTATACGATAAGTCCGTGCCGGGACAACTGGAAGCGGTGGAAGAAATGGGCGGCGAAATCCTCAAGCGCTGTGTGCAAGCGGGCGGTACGATTTCTGGCGAGCATGGCATTGGCGCAGAGAAGCGTTGCTATATGCCCGACATGTTTTCAGCAGCGGATTTGGAGACGATGCAATGGCTGCGATCGGCCTTTGATCCCTTGCGTTTAGCCAATCCTGATAAGGTGTTTCCTACACCCAAAACCTGCGGGGAAGCGGCCAATGCTCAGGCTCCAGCACAGCGATTGGTTGAGGGAGTCGATCGCTTCTAAATACCCATCCGATCGGGAATCGGTGAGCAGGGCCGAGATGGGGCGATCGAGTTCTTGATTCAAGATTGCTTGATCGCCCGTTATCCCACCATTTGCTCATCACTCATTGGCGCGATCGGGACTCATGACCTGGGGTTTCACCTGCAATGACAGGTTTTGACCGTTGCGATTGATGGCGAAAGTGAGAGGACGGGTTGTGCCCGTGGCTTCCACCATTTGCTGCACTTCGCTGGGATCTTCCACCACCTTGCCATCAATCTGAAACACCGTGTCTCCGGGGCGCAAACCCGCTTCCGCAGCGGGCGATCGGGGCATCACTTGCACAATCAGCACCCCCGCATCCAGTTCGATTTTGGCGTTGCTGTTCGGATCTTCGTTGATCTGCTGCTTCAATTCGGGCGTGAGCTTCACCATCCGCACCCCCACGAAGGCATGATCCGCCCGGCCCTTGGCCACCAGTTGCTCGGCAATTTGGCGGGCCCGATTGATCGGAATCGCAAAGCCAATCCCCTGGGCCCCTCGGATGATGGCCGTGTTCATGCCGATCACGGCTCCGCGCTCATCGATCAGCGGGCCGCCGGAGTTACCGGGGTTAATGGCTGCGTCGGTTTGGATGAAGTTCACCCGCTTGTCCGGTACGCCAACCTGATTGCTCGATCGCCCGGTAGCACTAATAATGCCGGTGGTGACCGTGTTGTCCAGCCCCAGGGGGTTCCCGATCGCGATCGCCCATTGCCCCGGTTGCAACTGGTCAGAGTTGCCCAGGTTGACCGTCGGTAAATCCTTGGCGTTGATTTGCACCACCGCCACATCTGTCAGGGAATCTGCCCCAACCACTTTGCCATCAAACTTGCGCCCATCCTTCAGGGTCACGGTCACCGAAGTGGCTCCCTCCACCACGTGGGCATTGGTGAAAATTTTGCCGTCATTGGTCACCAGGAAGCCCGAACCGGAACCACGGGTTTCTCGCTCCTGGGGGGCGGGCCCTTCTTCTCCAAAGAAGCGACGGAAAAAGGGATTGCTAAATTCACCGGGAATTTCGTTCCGAACAGTGCGGGCAGAGTCAATGCGCACCACGGCGGGCCCCACGCGATTGACCACGGTGGTGACGAAGTTGCCAGGGTTGTTGGCATTGGCGGCAGATCCCAACGGCAGCGACACCGGCACGGAACTGGTGTTAGGCAGGGAAGCCGGCTCGCCCCCACTCGCTAAAATTCCCCAGGCATTCGGTGACACCATCCGCACCCCCGCTAAAGCCGCCCCCGCCCCAAACAGGATCAGGGAAACGTAGAGCAGGCCCTTCGATCCGCCGCCGGAACGATTGGGGGGATTTTGAAATTGCACCCGATCGGGGCGATCGTTGGGAGATGTCATGGCAGCTTTCGGCAGTCGAAACGTCATCGGGCTGTGTCCTTATCCATTCTGGCCTGTTTGACCCCAATCTAGTCAGCTTGTTTGACGGGGTTATGGTACAGACATGACGCGGTGATGACGCTTGCGCGGCAAACGGTTCATGGGAAGCCAGCGGAGAGCCACGTTTAGGCCATGATAACGAGGAGATTGCTGGATCTTGATTGCTGGATCTTGCTGTTCAGATCTCCGACTTTGGGTTCTTATTCGCTGATGCTATGGCTCCTTTGGTATCTCCCCCGCAACCTGAACCATCCGCCCATTCCCGATCGCCCCGCTTGAGTCCGTCCAATTCCCCCACTGCCGGTCAACAGCCCGCCAGCGGGCCTGATTGGTGGCTGTTGGCCCGCCAGCGCTCCGTGGTGCAGCGGGCCCTGCGTACCTCGCTGTTGGTGGGCACGATCTTGGTGGGCATTAATCACGGCGATGCTCTGCTGCGGCGCGACTGTCCGCCCGATCGCCTCGCCAAAATTGGGCTAACTTACATGGTTCCCTATTTGGTGGCCACCTTTGCTTCCGTTTCCACCCTGCGGGAATTGGGGCGATCGGCCATGGGCGATCGCGAGGAAAACGGTCACTAGGAGGGTGACAGGCTTAATTTATTGGGTCAAAGCGGCAAAGGCAGTCGTGCTAACAAGGGACTTAAGCCCCTTGCTGCCTAACGGCTTGGTGGCGACAACAGTCAGTTGACTTGGCCTATCACGCTAAGGCAGCCGCGCTCCTAGGATCCCGCCTGATCCCGCAGCCGTCGCAGTTCCGCCTGGAGCCGTTCCACTTCTTGGCGCATGGCATCCAGATTGGCCCCACCATTGGCCGCATCTGCGCTCACTTCCGCATCCAAAATTTCAATGCGGCGCGGCTCCTGGCCGGCGGATGGCTCGTGGCTGGGGCCGCTGTCTTGGGATTGTTGAATCAAGGCTTCCACGGCGCGGCGAGCCTCTTCGGTGGACATCTCGCCTCTTGCCACCATCTCATCGGCCAGTTGTTGCAGTTTGCTGGGCAAGTCGGTGAAGGTTTCACTGGCCTTTTCACCGGCATAGCTGGCAAGGCCAACACCCAAATACAGGGCTTTTTGCACCAAGTTACCGAAGTCAGGCATGTTGCTTGCTCCTGAGAAAACGGGTCGATCGAACGGATGGGCAAAATCGAGCGGCGGCCGGAGCCAAAGCCCAAGGGCCCAGCACCGGGGCAAACCCGCCAAGGATTCGCATCCAGCCTAGCGCGGGAGTTCCCCGATCGCGCCGTTCTTTCCAGCGAATTTCGGGTAAATTCAGGGCCAATCAACGGCTATGGTGTTGTCGAGATTGGGCCAGCGGCAACGGTTGCATGGATCATCATGGATGGCTGTAGAGCGTTGTTGATCGCCATCAATTTCTCGTCAGAGATCGCCAGGGATCACCAAAATGTCTAATGATCAAGATCCTTGGCTGTTGGATGAGCGATTGTCTGCCCCGTTGGTTTGGGCTGTTTGCTTGGGCGACTGGTCTACACCATTGCTTTTTCCGCTGCTTTTTTCTGTTGTTTCCTATTATTTTCTGAGGGAATTCTTGTGGTTGCCGTTGCGATTCTTGCGGCCGGTAAAGGCACGCGCATGAAATCTGATTTACCCAAGGTGTTACATGAATTGGGGGGCAAAAGCGCGATCGCCCGAGTCTTGGAGAGCCTGTCTCAATTATCGGTCGATCGATGCCTGACCATTGTTGGCCATCGAGCAGATTTAGTGCGATCGCACCTGGCCGCCTGGCCGCAAATGGAATTTGTGGAACAACGGGAACAAAAGGGAACCGGCCACGCTGTTCAACAATTACTCGCCCCTTTAGCGGACTATGAAGGTGATTTGCTGGTGCTCAATGGGGATGTGCCCCTCTTGCGCCCAGAAACCCTAGCCAACCTTCTGAAAGTTCATCAAACTCACCAGAATGCTGCCACTATTCTGACAGCGCAACTGGCGAACCCCCAGGGCTATGGTCGCGTTTTTTGTGATCAAAATCTGATTGTTCAAGAAATTATTGAAGACCGAGATTGCAGCCCCGAACAACGCCAAAATTGCCGAATTAATGCCGGAATTTATTGTTTTCGCTGGTCGGCATTGGCGGCTTTTTTACCCCAGCTCAAAAATGACAATAGCCAAGGGGAATATTATTTAACTGATGCGATCGGGGCCTTGGATCCGGTGATGGCTTTGGATGTGGCCGATCCGGAGGAAATTTGGGGATTTAACGATCGGGTGCAACTGGCGGCGGCGGCCCAGGTGTTGCAACGACGCACTAAGGAGCAATGGATGCGATCGGGCGTGACCCTGATTGATCCCAGCAGCATCACGATCGACGATACGGTCACCATCGGCCCCGATGCGATCATTGAACCCCAAACCCATCTGCGCGGCCACAGCTCGATCGGAGCCGGAGCCAGAATCGGCCCCGGCTCACTGATTGAAAACGCCACGATCGGGGACGGTTGCCAAGTGCTCTATTCCGTCGTCACCGACAGCGAAATTGGCCCTAATAACCAAGTGGGGCCCTTTGCCCATGTGCGCGGCCATGCCAGCACCGGCCCCGATTGTCGCCTGGGGAACTTTGTGGAACTGAAAAATGCGCAATTGGGCAGCAACACCAAAGCCTCCCATCTGTCCTATTTGGGCGATGCCACCTTGGGCGATCGGGTCAACATCGGCGCAGGAACCGTCACGGCGAACTACGACGGTGTGAACAAACACCGCACCATGATCGGCGATCGCAGCAAAACCGGTGCAAACACAGTGCTCGTAGCTCCCGTCACCATTGGCCAAGACGTGACGATCGCCGCCGGTTCCACGGTCACCGAAGACGTGAGCGACGATGCCTTGGTGATTGCCCGATCGCGCCAAGTCGTGAAACCCGGTTGGCGCTTGCCCAGTGCTGACTAGGCTCGCGCTCTAAATGATCTCCTCATGATCTCCTCCCATCGGGCGCTACCGAACTGTTGCAGTTCCTAGCGCCCGATGTTTTTTCAGGGTGATTTAAGGAAAATCTTGGAAAAATCTGCCAAATTACCGATTCAAAATGGCTTTTTCTCTAAAAAACACCTGGAGTATCGCCATTTCGCTATTAGCTTAGCGCAAGCCCCGTTACTGACGGACTTGAGGAAGCTCAGTGACACAATGCACGTCTGATGACGATCTCGATCGCAGGGAGTAAAGATTTGTATCACAGAATACGGTCTATTACGATCGCCTTGATCTTCCGCAATGATCACGCTTCCTTACTGGGGTGAATCACCTGGCCAGCGCACCTAAAGCGTCATATTAGAAACGTAGATTCGACTGCAAATGTCGATGCAGGGGTGAATTATGCAACCGCCCGTTCGACTATTGCCCTTTGCATTATCCGAGCTATTTGCCCAAGTGACGGCGACCGGTCGCCTCACCCTCGCCGATCGCTACGGCTTGCTCGCAGCGCTCCTGGACGACTCGATCACGGAAGAGGAACGAGCCTCTATTGATCGTCTTTTGCGATCGATTCGTCGTGGGCGGGTGGAGATAGTGAACGATTTGTCCACACTGGTGTAGCGGGGTCAGCGGATCCCAGGATTCAATCCTGAAGGCTGCCTTGATATCCTCAAACTCAGTCACAGCAATCGTTTCGGGTTGGCGGTCAACCCCTTTGGCCGCCATCCACCCAAGGGCAAAAACTTCAACGATCGGGCCGAAGCATCGCAATTCCCTCGCGATCGCGCCAGTCAAATCCACACCGCTTTTGCATCTCAGTGCGGTTTCTAGGCAACCCCTGAGATGCCTAAAGCCCTTAAAGCACACTCAGCACAGCTAAAGCGCCGTCCGACAGAGCCGGCGCTTTTTTCGTGTTTTTTCCTGTTTCTCCTGGCTCAGGATCGAATCCCGATCGGCAAGCGGTGAATTGGGGTGGGCAGGCGGCGATCGTTGCAGCCCCAAAAGGGCGGGGCTGCAACCCCGGTTTTCTGATAGAATTTTCGGCAGCTTTTAATAAAATTCGTGTTGGAGAGGATACCCACAATGGAAGCCGCCTTGCTGTTGGCCAAGTTGCCCGAAGCTTACTCCGCCTTCTCGCCGTTGGTTGACGTTCTGCCGATTATCCCTTTGCTGTTCCTGGCGCTGGCCTTTGTGTGGCAAGCTGCTGTTGGTTTCCGCTAAAGCACGACACCCTTCGGCTAGGCCCAGGCTGAAAACCAGCCTGTTGAACCCCGTCCTCATCCAAAATTGTCCAAAAGCGTCCAATTTTGTTCCAGTCTCGCTGAGTTTCTCTAAGCTTCTCTGAGCTTAATGACCTGAGGTTTTCTGTCCGGGTTGTGGCTCAACGACTGGACATTTGAGCGCGCGATCGGGAGCGATCACCCACTGATTCAGCTCAGTTCAACACAGCTTTCCTGAATTAGATCAACTCAGATTTTCATTATCTCCTAATCAAAAATCTGACCGAAAAGGCGTACGATCGTGCGCTTTTTTTGTGTCTTCCAACATTACTTTAGAATTGCGCTAGCAGGCTGAAGCTCTCACCCCGAAAGCATCAAGCAGCGGTTTCCGATCCCTAGAATCCGGCAACCACAGAATTAAGCTAGGGCAAATTGCCAGAAGACATTGCTAGGGGAAATAATTAGGGGAAATAACTAAGAGAAATTTGCCCCAAACCCTAGGACTTGTCGTCATTTCCTGAGTGCCAGCTAAAACAAACTGAAGCGGCTGATTTTCCTTGCCCCAACTGTCGTAACAAGGGGCTTAAGCCCCTTGCTGCCCAATGATCGGCTCACGGCGGAATCAGGGTTTTCGGCGAAACGACGACACCCCTAACCTTCTCGGCGCAGGTTGCGATATTGATAAAACACAAATGCATCAAATAAAACGCAAACAAAGCTACAGGCCAACCCAATGACCAACGTGCCTTGAACGGGGGAGCCATTACCAAAAACAGTTAAAAATAAAATAATCTGCTGCAATGTTGTGGCCGCAATCATATTCAAAACCGGCACGTAAACCCAAACCCCGATCGCCAGCAGCAAAATTCCCAAACCCGCCACGGGAATCAGAAAACCCAAGCTAGCGGCCAAAATTAAGGACTGCAATAGATCAATCAGCATTGTGTTTACGGAACTCAGGCGATCGCGCACCATTTGGCTATCAATGACCAATCCGGGACAACGCCCCGATCGCCCCCCGATCGCCCCCAAAACCTGTGAAATTTGTTGATACATTTCCATCCATCCTTGCATCGCCCCAATCCTCCCAGCTAAAACTTTCCCTGAGGCGATCGCTCCATAGTCTCAGCATTCACCCTGAAGCTGCATCACTGGTCTTGGCAAACTTTCCAATCCAACACCAACTCCACTCAGCGATTGAAATCGGGGTTATTTGGCTGTTTATTTCCTGACGATTGAGTCATGGCCGTGGGGCCGATCGCGTTTGTTGATGTTAATTCAGTTGATGTTGAGCCATCGGAGCGCTGGCCAATGGTCTCCTGGGGTTGGGGCAGAATTTTCAGTCTGGTTTAAAAATGCACCCGATCGGGCAGTGTAATGATGAGGGTGATTGCCTCGCTATCGATGCCCCGTTGCTCTGCCCATCAATATACTTCCAGAATACGAATTGATTTTAGGGCTTTCCGTTGAAACACCGGTTTTGTCAAAAATCTTCAATATCAGACCTAATTAGACTCAAAAGGATGACGAATTATCAAATAACGATGTAAAAATACGATAAAAAATCATTACGCTTTTCTTGCTTTTGCATCATAGTTGACAATTGCCTTGTTTCCGTTTGCCTTGATTTGTTTCTAATCATGTTTTGAGTCACAACTTTTGAGTCACGACCATTGATCAATGACGATTAATGAATGACTTTATATGAATCATTCGGTGAGTTTTTGTAGATTCTTTATGGATTTTTAAATTTTTGTAAGCAACTAATTTGACAAACATCAGAAATCGCCCAGACCTGCAATGAGGTCATGGGCGATTCGAGGAACTAGAACGAGTTAATGGACGCGAGCAAGAACTCCAGCACCAAGTAACAACTGTTTAGAAACTGGTTGAATCAAAAAATGCAAACCAGCTCAAAACGGACATGAGATTGGCGCAAGATTAGCCTGTCCTTACGACAGCCACTCTAACTTGGCTTCTTCCTTGCTGTTGGTGTTGCGGGCGGGCGTTTGGCGCTCGAACTTCATGTGAATCGATCGGGTCTGTTCGCCATCGGCCGCCACCGCCATGATCGGGTAATCGATCATGCCGTCCTGGAAGGACATCTGGAAGCGGAATGTCCCATCGGGATTCAGTTTGATCGGTTGTCCGCCGATCGTCACCGTGGCATCGGGTTCCGTGGCTCCGTAAACAATCAGTTCCGCATCGGCCACCAGCCAGAATTGACGCGGGCGGATGGGCGGCATCGAAGCCCCAAACCCAATCCCAGACATCATCATGCCCACACCGGACATGCCCATCCCCGAAGCCGACAGGGCCCCCGGCAGACCCGGCGCACCCACCGCACCAGCCCACATGCCCACACCCGAGGGGAAGACATAGGAGCTGATGGCTTGCTCGCCCAGGTGCTGGATTGAGCCTGCGGGAACGGAACCGGGCACATGCTGCATGGAACCAAAGAGGGAACCGGCCACACGCATGGCTTCGACTCCGGCGGCCATCCCAAACACCTGTTGGTAAATGGCGTTTTCGGCGGCTTGGGCGGCCTTTTGGGCGGGAGGAATCAGGGTGGCCACGGTGGTGCCGCGCAGATCCTGCTCCCAATCAACGGTTACAAACACGTCTTCGATCCAGTCGGAGGGATACACGGGCGGAATCCGAACCGGGGCCGATCGCGCCAACACGAGCCACCGGCCGTCGCCGCAGCGGTAACCAATTTCGATCGCGTAGTCCCGATCGCTGATCGGAATGGGCAGGTACCATTCCCGAGCCAATTCATCGCAGGGGAACTCTTGAACCGTGTGGGCCCGTTGGACACTCAGGTCCAAATCGGTTACGTCATAAACCCGTAACGCAAGCTGAAGACCCCCTTGGGCCCGCAACTCAGCTTTGTGCTCGTTGGGAATGTCCCAGTAGGTGTAGGCCCATTGGGGATCGCGAGGCAACAGAAGAATCCGACTTTCGCCATAGCCACCGGGCAGGTCGGGCAATCCTTCATCAACACCGGAGAGGGTTTCCGGATCCAAAATCAGCTCTTCGGAGAGGTCGGCGAGATTGTTCGGTTGTCCGAGGTCGAATTTTGCAGCTTCCACAGCTTCTTGGGCCTCAATGGTACGAACGGGAATAACTTGGGCGATGGCTGGCGGGGCGGTGGGTGGCGTAGGGCTAGATGCCGACAGACCAGCCGATTTGGTTTGAATGGAGGCCAAAAGCTGATCTTTCCGCATTCGGCTATAGCGCGAGATACCTAACTCGCTGGCAACACGGCGCAGTTGGCGCAGTGTCATTTCCTCTAGGGGTGGACGTTCTTTGGGCGCGCTCATCAACTCGAAAGCTCCTCAGCGAATAGGGCAGGCCATCAAAGGGCGATCGCACGTCAATAGCAGCGATGATGCTTTGGGCACGGTTTGGGATGGGCGATCCCAATCTCAGCTCTTGATGGCCGTTATCCTACTGAACTCGATCCCCACCCGTCGAGAGCGATCGAGGTTAATGTCATTGATTCGTGACATATTGATCCGGATGCGCAAAACCCGCTTCGGAAAATGTCAGGTTTTGCTGACTTATCCCAATTAAGAAGGGGCCCTACGCGATCGGGTCAGTGGCTGGCTGCCCCACCGGCAACCGCAGTCGAAACGTGGTTCCCTTCCCCAGCACCGATTCACAGTTGATTTGGCCCCCGTGGCGATCGACCACGATTTGATAGGCGATCGCCAGTCCTAGGCCGGTTCCCTTGCCCACCGGCTTGGTGGTGAAGAAGGGATCAAACAACCGATGGCGAATGGTTTCAGAAATGCCGATGCCATTGTCTTGGATGACCAATTCCGCTTGGGGGCCCTGGTCGGTTTTCAGAGCCACCGTTTGCAGGGTGATGGTGGGTGTCCACTGGGCAGTTTCTCCTGAGCTTTGTTGAGCCATCTGCTGCCAGGCCTGATCGAGGGCCTCGATCGCGTTGCTGAGGAGATTGATAAATACCTGGTTGAGCTGCCCGGGATAGCACCAAACGGGCTGTAGGTCGCCGTATTGCTTAACGATGCGAATTTCTGGGCGATCGCTATACCGCTTTAGGCGATGGGACAACATCAGCAATGTGCTGTCGAGGCCATCATGCAAGCTCACGGGTTTGAGATCTACCTGATCTAAACGTGAGAAATTACGCAGGCCCTGCACGATTTCCTGAATCCGGCGAGTGCCTTCCTCCATGGATTGGATCAGGTTTGGCAAGTCATCCAGCACAAAGGTTAATTCCTCTGTGTCGATGGTGGCATTGGCTACCGGGTCGATCGCCCCTGATCCTGCCCCAGATTGCCTGAGTCCCAGCAGGGTTAAACAATCCGTGAGTTCTTCAATGTATTGCCGCAGCACCCCCAAGTTGCCATGGATAAAAGCAACGGGATTGTTGATTTCGTGGGCAATGCCCGCCACCATTTGCCCCAGGCTGGACATCTTCTCAGTCTGAATTAATTGAGCCTGGGCGCTTTTGAGATTCTCAAGGGCCTGGGCTAAATCAGCCGTGCGCGTGGCCACCCGACTTTCTAGGGTTTGATTGGCGGATTCCAGGGCAATCAGGGAATTGCGGAGATGGTCGGCCATGCGGTTAAAAGCTTGGGCCAACTCATCCAATTCGCGGATCTCAAAGGTTCCGGTTCGGTGGTCAAGCTGGCCAGCCGCCAACTGGCCGGCCGCTCCGGCCAGGGACTGCACGGGCCGCCCCAAACGACGCGCCATCACCAGGCCCAGAAACACAGCCAGGACGATCACCAAACCGCAGAGCAGGGTTGTGACCCGGCGATTGGCCTCAATTTGCCCCATGAAGGCCGATCGAGGCACGGTGGCCACGATCACCCAATCGAGACCGTCGGGATCTCGCCAAGGGGAAGTCCAGAGGAGATAGGTTTGGTGATCGACCTGGAAGGTTTCTGATAGGGGACTGACCACGGCCCCCAAACCGCCTTTTTGATTCAAATGATCGAAGGCGGCGACCAATCGCAGATCATTACTGGTGCGGGCAGTGATGCGCTCCAGGGTTGATCCTCGCTCAGAGGTTTTGAGCACAAACAGGGGTTGCTCGTTGCTGCTGGCCACCAAGTTGCCGTTCCGCTCCAGAATGGTGATGGTTAATTCTGGGTGAACGTTCAACTCCTTAAGCATGGCGCTGATGCGGGCCAACAACAGGTCAACCCCGATCGCCCCGATCGGTTGGCCACTGCGATCGCGAAAGGGAACGGCGTAGTTAATGGACACAAACTCTGGGGTGCTGTCCCAGGCGTAAATGGCACTCCAACTGGGACGGTTGCGCCGAATGGCCGCCTGATACCAGGGTTCTTTGCGGTGGTCATAGGAATACAAGCCCAGCCGTTGCTGACGACGACCCAGCCGATCGGCCCGATATTCCTCATAGCGCCAACCCAAGGCGGCCGATCGCTCCCCCACAATCAGCCCATCCCGCCCCACACCGGAGCCTGCAAACTCCCCCGTGGCTAAGCCAAAGTTGACGTAGCTGGCATCGAAGGCCTGGCGTAATTGCCAGCTATATTGCCCCACCTGTTGCAAATTCTGGGGAGAGACCAACCCAGAATTGAGGGCCATCAGAAACAGGCGGGTGGCCCGCTTGGGTTGCTCAAAGTATTGGGCTAGACCACCGCGAATTCGTTCCCGGAGTTGCAGGTGCAGGCGATCGGACAGCTCTTGAACCGATTGCTCTCCTGCCCACAGGGATAGGGCCCCGGCCACCACCACCGCCGCACAGGAAAGGCTCACAAACGGAAACGTTAACACCCAAGCCAGCGATCGCCGCTTGACCCGGGCAGAAATATCGGGAGGGCGAGGAGGAGACTCCATGGGATTGATGGTTGTGGGGACTTTCGCAATCATTGGCTCAGAGTTGGGTCTAGACGGCGATGCTTCCCCGGCGACAGCGGTTGAATCAAGGGGCAATTTCTAATTGCTTAAAACGCCTAACACCCAGCCATCTAAGGCGTGGTGTTAGGCCCCGCTGCCCCGTGGGCCGTGCGGGGAGTTGAACTCACGCGCCCGATCGACGGAGATCAGACGGGTGGGTGAATTCTCTTCGTTATGATTGCCAAAATTACTGATCAATTCAGCGATCGCCCTCCCCCCTGGCCGTGATTCCTTGGTTTTGTAGGGGCGATCGGCTCAAGGTCTTTGGGTGACTGCTTTCTAGCCCCCGCGTGACTGATCCAGATCTCCAACGCGATCCAGATCACTGGTGAATCTGGTCAAGGGCCAACATCATGATCGCTAACAGGGGCCCATCAACCGACCAGTCTAGAGGCAAGACCAACCGACAAGCCCATCACCGAACATCGGAAACTAACTCAATCAAAACTTAGGCGAGCATCACTTTGTTGCTCGATTTCGGATTTTTGGGACACAGAGATTTCAGCACTGAAGGTTAATCAACGGCACAGTCTGATCAATTCCTGACCGTCGATTGGGCCCAGCCGCCCGCCCAAGCTCTTACAACCAGCGAGCTTGGTTCACGCGCCACTGTGCCAAAAGCTGCTGCTCCCGCTCCGGCGAAAGGCCTGCTTTCAAATCCGCTTGGCGCGATCGATCCCAAGACCACAGATCGCGCACCGTGCCCGCCAGGGGGCGACATTTCAGACCAGCCGCCGCCGCCCGGCGAGTATCCATGCTGGTGAAGCCGCGCATGGGAGCTTCCTTGCTGGGGATCCAAAGGGGTAGCTCTGTCCAGGGCGCAACCCCCGCCTCTAGCAAAAAGTCCTCATGCACCCAATCGATTAGCGCATCGCTGCGGGTGACCCGAGCGCATTCATCCAACACCTTGTCGAGGGTGAGGGATTTTTCGGCAGTGCCAACGTTGTAAACCCCCGATCGCTGGGTTTCGCAGGTTTTGATCAGCCAAGCAGCCAAATCACGGGCATCGATCAGTTGCACCCACTGCTCCGGTGGCGATGGAGCTAACAGGTCACCGCCCTGGGCCAGGCGACGCACCCAGTAAGTGAAACGATCGGTGGGATCATAGGGCCCTACGATCAAGCTGGGGCGAGCAATCAGCAACCGATCGCCAAAGGATTCGCCCAACAGTTGCTCGCAACCCGCCTTTAGGGCCCCGTAGTCGTCGCCGGTTTCGATCGAGGCTTGGTCATCCAAGAGGGGCGATCGCAGGGGATCGTTTTCCGTGATCCCCGGCAACCCAAAATCTTCGTAAACAGAAATGCTGGATAGGTAAACGTAGTGACCCACCGCATTCTGGAGCCGGGCGGCCGTGTAGCGAGCGGCTCGGGGCACGATCGCGCTGGTGTCGATCGCGCTGTCCCAGGTGCGATTGCTCAGGGCGGCCAGGTCATCCGTGAGCCGATCGCCCACCAGCCGTTCCACTGCTGGGAAGGGTTCCGGGTTGCGCCGCCCCCGCGTCAGGATGGTGACCTCATGGCCGCGAGCCACGGCCGCATCCACCAGATGCCGCCCCAGAAAGGTTGTTCCGCCCAAGATCAAAATTCGCATAGCCGTTGATTGTACTAGACCAACGGCCTGCGTTGCCTCTGGAGGGTCATCAACAGCTCTCGGGTCGATCGAGCCGGTTGCTCCCGGGCGATCGCTGGGCCGTAGCCCTCAACGGTGTTTTAGCCCTCAACAGTCTTCTAGGCCGCCATCTCCTGGGGTTCCGGTTCGGCCTGCGGCTCAATGGCTAAGGCTTGGACAGGCGGGTTGATGCCGTAGCAGTCTTGGCGAATTGTCCCCGTCAGTTGGCGCACATCGTCGCCGTCTTCGCCCAAGGTGAGCAGCAGATGGGAAGTCAGTTCCAAAGCCGCTTCAAACTCCGGTTGCACCACTTCTTTGGCTCCCAAGTTGGTCAGCCGCTCAATTTCCGCGCCATCGCGAGCCCGGGCAATCGCATCCAAATCCGGAGCAATCTTCAAGGCATGTTGCAACACCAAGCGGGTACTGGCGGGATCGGGTAACGCAATCGCTAGGGCCTTGGCGCGATCGATCCTGGCTTTTTCTAACACCAACTCCGAATCCGCATCCCCAAATAGGTAAGGAATTTTGGCTTCTCGCAGTTTATTAATGACGGCTTCGCTGTTGTCAATCACCAAAACTGGATAGCCTTGATCGCGCAAGACTTTGACAATGGTTTGACCAATTCGCCCATAGCCCGCCACCACCACCTGCCCAGCCAATTCATCCGGCATGGAGGTTAATTTTGGCTCCCCCAGACCCGAAAAATACTTATTAACCCAAGGCCAACGCCCCGCCACTTCCACAATCCAAGGTGCGGTGGCCAAAGACAGCGGAGTCAGCATTAGGGCGATCGCGGTGGTTCCCAATAGCAGCAAATACAGCTTTTTATCAATTAAGCCCATGGCCAAGCCTTGGGCGGCCAAAATGAAGGAAAATTCTCCAATTTGGTTAATGCCAAATCCGGCAAAAACTGCTGTTTTAAAGGAATAGCCAAATCGCAAAACCACTGGAGTGACGATCGCCGCTTTGCCGATCATCACCAACACCACCAGTCCCAAAATGGGAAAAATTTCTTCGATCAAAAGGTGGGGATCAATTAACATCCCGATCGAGGCAAAAAAGAGGCTGGCGAAGGTGTCCCGCAACGGCAGAATTTTCGAGAGAGCCTGATCGGCCTGGTCAAGTTCGGCAATCGTCACACCCGCCACGAAGGCTCCCATTTCGATCGACAGCCCCAATTCCGCCGTCACGAAGGCCACACCCAAGCACCAGGCGATCGTGGTCAGCAGAAAAATTTCATTACTTTCCGTGGCCGCCACTGCGCTCATTAAGCGCGGCACAACCCATTTACCCGCCAGGATGGCCGCCCCCAAAAAAGCCGAGGCCTTCAGCAGGGCGATCGCCAACGCCTGCCCCAAATCTTCCGGTTGGGTCAAGGCGGGCAGCACCGCCAACATCAAGCCCAAGGCGATGTCCTGGGCAATCAGAATCGCCAGCATCACTTGGCCATGGGGGGTGTTGGTTTCGCCCCGATCGCTCAAGGTTTTCAGCACAACTGCCGTTGATGACAGGGCCAACACCACCCCCAAAAACACTCCCTCGGGCAAATCCTTCGCCCAGCCGGTGAGCGTGGTGGCCGCCGCCACGATCGCGGTGGTTAAGCCCAGTTGCAGCAGGCTACCCTCGATCGCAATTTTGCGAACGCGCCCCAATTCTGAGAGAGAAAATTCCATCCCCAATGCAAACAGCAGAAACGCCACCCCAATTTCCGCAAGGGCTTCCGTTTGGGCTGCATCGCTGAGTAATTGCAAGCCGAAGGGACCAATAATGAGACCCGTCACCAAATAGCCCAAAATAACCGGCTGTCGGAGCTTATTTGCGATATATCCGCCAATAGCGGAAGTTCCAAGGACGGTTGCAAAGTCAAGAACAATGCCGTGTTCAATAGCCATCCTGAGCGCGATCCCGGGCTAATTGCGTAAGGTACTGCTCTTACATTAACGGAATTTACGGAAAATGTAAGATTCCTTAACGAAACGGCGAAGTGCTTCAGGCATCGCCCATTCAGCACAGAGGGCGATCGGGGATCTCCTCCCGATCGCCCTCCTCTGGGTCGCTGATTTGGCACAGGGCTGGGGGCGAATCAACCAACCTCCACCCGATCGCCCCCATTCCGATAGTCAGTAGACCTACAGCAAATACAACAGCGCAAACAACACAATCCACACCACATCCACAAAGTGCCAGTAGAGTTCGGCCGCTTCGATCCCAAACTTACTTTGGTTGCTGTAATGACCTTCACGGCGCGATCGCCACAGCACCGCCAAAATCAAAAACAGGCCAAAGCAAACGTGCAGTCCATGGAAACCCGTTAGCACATAAAAGGTGCTCGCAAACAGATTGGTGGTCAGGCTAAATTCCAAGTGGAAATATTCATAAAGCTGCCCCACCAAAAAGACGGCCCCCATGGCGGCTGTGATCCCAAACCATAGGCGCATTCCCTTCACATCATTGGCCCGAATGGCATCATCGCCCTTATGGATCACAAAGCTACTGGAAATCAGAATTAGGGTGTTAATTCCTGGCAACAATAGCTCCAGCTTCGGCGTGCCTTCCGGGGGCCAACTGGGCGCAACCGATCGAAAGGTCAGATAGGCCGCAAACAGACCCAAAAAGATCATTGCCTCCGCCACCAAAAACAGAGCAATGCCAAACAGCCGTAAATCGGGATGATGTTCCTCGCTGCCATGACTCGTGCTTTCGAGGGCGATCGACTGTTGAGAATCAACTGCGGAACCTTGCATAGAAACCCAAAGGAAAGAAGGACAATGGAACGGCTATCTTGAAATCCAGTTTGCGCAGATTTCTAGGATTGAGACTTGCAAAATCGGTAGTACCGAGGAGTGATCATGCTTGGCCAAGGATCCCTAACTGAACAGGGTCTGCGTGCATTGCATGATCACGACAACTGCTTCATCACTCCAATAGCACGGCAAGCTGATTTTGATCGGTTAATTCATCGGTTAATTCAATGGCTTGTTGCTGTGACTCGATCGTTAGGTAGCAAGGGTCTTAAGCCCCTTGTGATCACGACCAACTCCACAGCATTGCCCCCATGAATTACGGCTGCCGCGCTATGAGAATCCAAATTCCTAGCGCGTTGAACCACTCAAAATATCAGAAGCCTTCAGTTGCGAAATTGGCTTGCGGCTTTCACCCCGTTTCGTCACCCCGTAATCATAGGGGCCCGTTTTCAAAACCGGCTGACCCACAAAATTATGCTCAGGCGGCGGCGAAGAAACCGTCCACTCCAATGTCAAGGCATTCCAGGGGTTAGCCGATGCCTTTTCGCCAGCCACCCAGGAATAAACCGCATTCACCAGGAACGGAATGGTAGACACAGCCAAAATATAGGAACCGATGCTGCAAATTGCATTCACCGTTGAAAATTGGGGATCATATTCCGCCACCCGTCGGGGCATTCCCATCAAGCCCAAGTAATGCATGGGCAAAAAGCAAAGGTTGAAACCCACCAGGGTCAAAACAAAATGTACTTTTCCCCAGGGTTCATTCAACATTCGCCCGGTCATTTTGGGGAACCAGTGGTAAAGCGCCGCATAGAGACCAAACACACTGCCGCCAAACAACACGTAGTGCAGGTGGGCAACGATGAAATAGGTGTCGTGAACGTGGATGTCAAAGGGCACGGAGGCAATCATCACACCGCTGAGACCGCCCACCACAAACATCGACACAAACCCGATGGCAAACAGCATGGCGGAATTAAGCCGCAATTTGCCACCCCAAATGGTGGCCACCCAACCAAACACTTTGATGCCGGTGGGCACGGCGATGATCATGGTGGCAATCATGAAAAACATCCGCAACCATGCCGGTGTGCCACTGGTGAACATGTGGTGTGCCCAAACAATCAAGCCCAACAAACTGATGGCAATGCTGGAATAGGCGATCGCCTTGTAACCAAAAATCGGTTTGCGAGCATGGACGGGCAAAATTTCGGAAATGGCTCCAAACAGCGGCAGAATCATGATGTAAACCGCTGGGTGGGAATAGAACCAAAACATGTGCTGATAGACGATCGGGTCGCCGCCCCCAGTGGGGTTAAAAAAGGCTGTTCCCGCCATCAAATCGAAGGACAAGAGCACCAATGCACCAGCCAGCACCGGGGTGGACATCAAAATCAAAATGGAAGCGGCCAACATGGCCCAACAAAACAGCGGCATGTCATTTAAGGTCATGCCGGGGATGCGCATTTTGAGAATGGTGGCGGCAAAGTTGATCCCGCCCAAAATGGAGGAGGTTCCCAACAGCAAAATGCTGAGGATCCAAATCAGTTCACCCCATTGGCCGCTGACTAAGCTGAGGGGAGGATAGGAAGTCCAACCGGCGGCGGCGGCTCCGGTGGGCACAAAAAAGCTGGCAATCAGCAGCAGCCCAGCCGGCGGAATCATCCAGAAGGCGATCGCGTTGAGCCGAGGAAAGGCCATATCCTTGGCCCCAATCATTAGGGGAATGAGATAGTTGCCAAAGCCTGCCCCGGCCGGCACAATCCACAAAAAAATCATCACCGTTGCGTGGATGGTGAAGAGCTGATTGTAGAGTTCGCGGCTCACGAAATCCACTTCCGGAGTAGCCAACTCCACGCGCACGGCGGTGGCCAAGGCTCCACCAATCAGGAAGAAGAAAAAGCTGGTGACGAGGTACTGAATGCCGATCACTTTGTGATCGACGCTGAAGCTAAAAAACCGTTGCCAGGGTTCGGGATCGGGTTCGATCGCACCGGGCGTTCTGAGTTCTGCTGGAGCCATAGCAACGACAAGAGACAACAAGAAACAACAAAAACCGAACAGTTGGATGTCAATTCAGCCCAGCCCGGGTGCTGCGGCCAAGGGTGGCCGCTGGTTACAGCGCAGCGGGGGCCAATTGGGCGATCGAACGGGTCTCGATCCCCAGCCGATCGCTGTAAACCTGTAAATATTCCGAATCCGTCAAATTTTGAGGATTTTGCGCCAGGGTCACCGCTGAGCCTTGGCCCGTTTCCGTGGTTTCCGCCTCGGGCATCACACTCGCCACCCAGGCTTCATACTCCTCCGGCGTTTGCACCAGCACTTCGGTGCGCATTGCCCCGTGGAAGGAACCACAAAGCTCGGCGCAAACGATCGGGTAGCGGCCGGGCTGGGTCGCCCGGAAGCGTAACTGCGTGGGGCGACCGGGGATCGCATCCTGCTTAATCCGAAACTGCGGAATCCAGAAGGCGTGCAACACATCCATGGCGGAGATGTTGAGCTGCACATCCTGACCCACGGGCACATGCAGTTCCCCCGCCATCACGTTCAAGTCAGGGTAGTTAAAAATCCAGGCGTATTGCAGCCCCTGCACATTGACTTGCAAGTCGGGGGCTTGGCCTTGGGAGCCGGGAGCCGCCCCCAGCCCTAGGGCCACTTCCGTGCCAGTCATAGCCGGAGCCTCATCCAAGGTGGCGGCGATCGCGGTGTGGTGTCCGTGGTGGTGGGCCATGCCCATCCCGGCTCCACTGGCCATCGGATCCAAGCCCCCCATGGAGTTATACACATCAAAACTAAAGACCGAGATGCCCAAACAGATCACGGCGGGGATCGCAGTCCAAAGGATTTCTAGGGGAATGTTGCCTCGGATGGGCGGGCCGTCGGTGTCATCGCCGGGCTTGCGCCGAAAGCGCAGGATCGCATAAATCAAGCATCCTTGCACCAGCAGAAAAAGGCCCGTGGCAATGGTCAACATGGCCCCAAACAGGCGATCGACCTCGGGCGACACGTCCGTAGCCGACACCGGCAGCAGGAAATGATAGTTTTGCCCAACCCAAAGGCTGATTAGCGTCAAGCCAATGCCCATCAGCAGGGTCAGGATCGTACTAGGAACATTCATGGTGGTGCGTCACGCAAGACTGCAAAGGCAAAGGGCAACAGGCGATCGGGACAGGTTTGTCCCTCCGTTGGGGGCCAACGGCCAATCGAGGGCGGCGGCCAACGAAGGGGAAAGGAGCGGGGGCAGCGGCCCATTGCGCTTGCCACTGCGTTACTGCCTTCAAAGGTAGACGTTTTTTTCAGGGAGCTGATTTGGTTTGTCAATATTTTTAAATATCTTTAGGATTCTCTTTGCCGTTAACAACCTTTAGGAAATCTTTGGGTTTCCTGGAGTCTGTCGATGGTGATTTTCAGTCATTCTGGCTGCGATTTGTCATCAACAATTAACATGCTCTAGATTGTGCGAACTCATCGACTGCCAAAAATCTTGAAATCTTGGGGCGATCGCCCATTGATACATCAATATCTAGGGATTATTTGAGGATTGGGCGGAAAATTACCCTAGGGGAACGAAGAACGGAAGTCCTGGGAAAGCTGTTATTTACAATACAAACTAAATCCAAAATCGTTTGATATGTAACGCTTTCTTGGGGGCAAATTTTGCTCAAATGGGCAGTTCTTGATGAGCTTACCGTTAGTTGACCGCGAATTTTAGGTCGAATCGGCTAATTGTTGTACATTGCAACGTGTTGCAATCTTCGACATGACATTTCCGCAATTTTCGGAACTGAGTTATGGTGGCGATGCACCTGATTGCTGCTTTTTAGACTCAAGATTTTCTTAAGAATTCCTATGGCGGAAACCGTGTTTCATCAGGCGGGGCATTCTTCCGAATCGGTGAAGACCTCGATCGCGATCGCCGAGGTCAATTCATCTTTGGGAAGCGATCGAGTGCGGTGGTTGGCCAAGCGGCTGGCGGTGGCGGCCTGGTTGCTGATGGCGATCGGCTCGGCCACCCGCGTGGCGAATGCGGGGCTTGCCTGTCCCGATTGGCCCCTCTGCTATGGCCAGGCGGTTCCCTGGGCCCAGATGAATTGGCAGGTGTTTTTGGAATGGTTCCACCGACTGGATGCAGCAGTGGTGGCCTTTGGGGCCATGGGCTTAGCGGGCACGGCAGTCCGGTTTCGGCGGGAACTGCCCGGTTGGGTGGTTCCGGCAACGGTGGCAGCCTTGGCCCTGGTGGTGTTGCAAGCGGGGCTGGGGGCCCTGACGGTGACGGAGTTGCTGCGGTTTGATGTGGTGACGGCGCACTTGGGCACGGCATTGGCATTTTTGGCCCTGTTGGTGGCGATCGCGGCGGGCTTGACTCCCCAACAGGCTTCGGGCACGGCGGCCGGCTTGGCGGGTTGGGCCCTGCTGGCGGCGATCGCGATCGATATCCAAAGTCTGATCGGTGGCATTGTCGGATCGCGCTGGGCGGTACACCAATGCCTGGAGGGCGATCAGCTCTGTGGCGTTCTCCACACCCACTTTTGGGGCATTGTGCCCGCCGTCTTGACCATTGGCATTTTGCTGATCATGGCTTGGCGCACCCCGGCTTTGAATCCGCGCCTCCGTTCCCTCCGGAGTCTGATTGCCCTGTTGCTGGTGGCGCAATTGGCCATTGGTTACAGCACCTATCACTTTCAATTGCGGGTGGCAGGGCTAACGGTGCTGCATGAGGCGATCGCGGCGGCCCTGTTGGCTTCGCTGGTGGCCTTCACGGTTTGGGCTGGGCGCGATCGGTTGCGGGAGTCGCCCGATAGTCTGACAGCCTAAACAGCTCAGGACTCGCCCAGAATTCCCCAAGAATTCCCCAAGAACTCCCAAGAACTCGCTGGTTGTTGATGTTGCCGGAATAGCTGCTATGCAAGAAATTGTGCAAAACCTGTCGAACATGACCGAGGAAGCGGCTGCGTCGCCCTGGCAGCGAGCCGGGTCGATCATTCGGAGCTATATTCAGCTCACCAAGCCCCGGATCATTGTGTTGCTGCTAATTTCCACCGCAGCGGCCATGGCCCTGGCTGGAGGGGGTGATGTGGATCCGGTGCTGTTTTTGGCAACCCTGGCCGGTGGGGCCTTGGCCGCCGGTTCCGCTAATGCGATCAACTGCTTTTACGATCGCGACATTGATTCGATCATGGTGCGCACCCAAAAGCGCCCAATTCCCTCTGGGCAAATTCGCCCCCGCGATGCCCTGCTCTTTGCGATCGTCTTGGGCGTTGCGTCCTTTGGGCTGCTGACCTGGATGGCCAATCTGCTGGCGGCCCTGTTGGCGATGGCGGGAATTGGCTGCTATGTGGTGGTCTATACCCACTGGCTGAAGCGCCACAGCCCCCACAACATCGTGATTGGCGGCGCGGCGGGGGCCATTCCGCCCCTGGTGGGTTGGGCCGCCGTGACGGGCACGCTGGATTGGCCCGCCTGGGCGCTGTTTTGGATTATTTTCCTCTGGACTCCGCCGCACTTCTGGGCGCTGGCTTTGATGATTCGCGACGACTACGCCAGCGTGGGTGTGCCCATGCTGCCGGTGGTGAGTGGCGACGAGGCCACAGCGAAGCAAATTTTGGGCTACTCGATCGCCCTGGTTCCTTTGACCTTGGCGCTGGCTTGGCCCTTGGGCGAAACCGGTTGGCTCTACGGGGCGATCGCCCTGATTTTGGGGGGCATTTTGGTGCAAAAGTCCTGGCAACTGCTGGCCCTACCGAGCGATCGGGCCGTGGCCCGGGATCTGTTCAAATACTCGATCGGCTACCTAATGCTGCTCTGTGCCGGAGCCGTTTTGGCTGGGTTACCGGTTACCCACAGCCTGCAACTGGCGTTGTTTGACCAAGTGCAATCCCTCTGGCTGGCGATCGCGGCCTAGTGACCCAAGGCCCCCAAGGGTCTCGCTAGATTTTGCGAGGCCCAGCGAGGCCTAGAAGTTAGGCCTAGCAGTCAGATCCAGAAGTTAGGCCCAGAATTGAGGTCTAGAAGTCAAAGTAAATAAACGGCACGCCCTCGGGCCCCAAAATCCAGACCAGATAAAGGCAGATGGGGACGAGGGCGATTTTTACCGGTTGCGTGAGCTGCAACCGCAGGCCCCGTTGACCAAACCAAGCCACCACCATCAGCAGCGCGATCGCCCCCAAGGCCGCTCCCAACCGCCAAGGATCCAACCCCAACGCTTCGTCGTAAACCTTTTCTAGGAAAGATACATCGCTTGATCGGCCCCAAAGGTGTTGAAACACCAGGCTCGATTGGCTCCAGTCCGGCAACCGAATCAGCACCCAGCTCAAAAACACCATCAGTTGCGTCAGGCCCCAAGCCAGAGCCACCCCCGCCGGATGGGCCCACAGGGCTGCCAGGGGACTGAAACGGTGGGAAGCCGCATCCACCAACCGATGCACCGCCAAAGCCAACCCATGGGCCCCACCCCACAGCACATAGCCCCAGTTATCCCCATGCCACAGGCCACCCAACAACATCACGATCATTAGGTTGATGCAGGTGCGAACCAGGCCTTGGCGGGAACCCCCCAGAGGAATGTAGAGATAGTTTCGTAGCCAATCGCCAAGGGTGATGTGCCAGCGTCGCCAAAAGTCCGCAATGCTGGTGCTCAGGTAAGGAAAATCAAAGTTTTGGGGCAGTTGAATCCCAAGCAACATCGCGCTGCCTCGGGCAATGTCCACATAGCCGCTGAAGTCCAGATAGAGCTGGAAACCATAGGCCCCGATCGCCAACCACAAGTCCCCGCTGCCCGCCCGCTCCAGGGTTCCGGGGCTGAAGATCGTGCGTACCCACAGACCTAAGGAATCGGCAATCAGTCCCTTTTTGATGGCACCGCAGGCAATCAGCCACAGACCTTCGGTGATTTGTTCAGCCCGGGGATTGCGTGGATGATCCAACTCTTCCAGTTGGCTCGCTAATCCGTGATAGCGGACGATCGGCCCGGAAATCAGCTTGGGGAAAAAAAGCTTATAGGTACAAAATTTCAGCCAATCGCGGGCCGGGGGCGCACCGCGATAGACATCCACAAGATAAGCAA
Source organism: Limnothrix sp. CACIAM 69d (assembly GCA_001913845.2). Lineage (GTDB taxonomy): Bacteria > Cyanobacteriota > Cyanobacteriia > CACIAM-69d > CACIAM-69d > CACIAM-69d. The sequence continues at coordinate 98,876 of MKGP02000018.1, forward strand.
TGCATTCAAAGCAAAAAAAGCTGATGCCCAAGGGTGCTTCGATCCGATCGACCCAATTGGCTGCATCCAACAGGGGCGGACTCTGGAACGCCCAGCCTAGGGAGTTGAGGGCAAAGGGCACATATTTAAACCCAAACAACAACAGCAAGTTGAGGCCAATTCCCACCCATAGCAGGCGTTTGCGCTGTCGTTGTCGGGCTTCCGGATTTGCCCCGCCCACGTAATGCCGAATCGATCGCCGATCGGTACGCAACATCCAGCCCAAGCTGTAGTTCAGGGCCGTGCCCACCAACAACAGAGGGACGTAGAGGGGTTGCCGCAGACCATAAAAAATCAGACTGGCAACCAACAGCAAGCCCCATCGCCCCGATCGCCAGGGCAGCAGCCAAAACAGGCCCACCGTTGAAATCAGCAGCCAACCATAGACTTGCGACAGAAATGTCATGGAATAGCTCCCCGTTGCTTCCCCCGAATGATAAGGCTGGCCGTTGCCCAGAAATCTAAATCGACGATTCAGGGCCGATCGCCCCTAACGGATGGATTGCACCGTCAGCACTTGGGGTGGTGTGGCATCGGGTGGATAGAGAAAATTCACCTGCACCACCCGCTTGGAACCGGGTCGTAGGTTCAAGGTGGCGAGGGGTTGCCCCTGTTCACCCCGATGTTGCACCACATGGATGAAGCGATCGATCGGATTGCCCAAATCATCTTGGTACTGCAACCGAATGGGCCCCCGGAAAAAGACCCGCTCTTCGGGCGGCTCTAAAAATCGCAGTTGATCGTTAGGCCCGTCTTCCTTTAAAGGGGTTTGAAACAAAATCGCCACCTGTTGCGGGCTGCCGGTGCGATTGGTTAAGGGCAAGGTCAAGCTATATTGCACCCCGTAATTACCGTGGGCCAGATAGGCCGTGTCGGGATAGCGAGCCACCATGGGCGCACTTTGCACCTGGCGCGTGCCCAATGTTCCTCGGGGCAAGGTGGCGATCGGGTAGGAAATGGCCCCGCCATCGGTAGGCACTCGCAGCTCATTCACCCCCGGATCCGTGAGGGTGGCCTCCCAGCGCGACCCCTTGGCCACGCCGGCCACTCGCCCATAGAAGAATCGAGCACTGGTTTCCGCCAAACTCAAGGAGGTGGGAGCCACATCACGCGGGCCCGAAAGACCGCTGCGCACCAGCAGGTATTGCCACTCCCGCAGGCTGGGAATTTGTTCGCGGCCGTCGGGGGTTTTGGGCGAAAACATGGCCAAACTGGCCAGATAGACCGGCCCATTGGACTCGGCCCGAATCAGGGTCGATCGGGTATTGGAGGAGGGGGTGATTTTGCCCACTGGAATCGGGGAATTCACCACCATTTCCGCTTCCCGAGGCCCTAACCGCAGACTCGATCGCAGCAGGCCCCGCCGCCGACCGCGCAACACATCCCCTACCACTCGGCTACCTGCCCCGGAATAGACTGCCCCGATCGGGTCTTCCAGATAGGCCGGCAAGGGTTTAAAGGGTGCTTCAAACCGGCTGATATAGCTAGCGGCCTCGCGAATGTTCACCTCAACGGTACGCGGCCCCGGGTTATAGACCATCACCCCCTGAAACAGCGTGCGCCCTTCCTGATAGGCCGCCGCTCGGGAAATGTGATGCGAAAAAATATCAAACCGTCCCTGAAAGGCATAGTTTAGGTGTGCTGCGGGCACAGCCATGCCATTGGCCGGAAATGTGGACAGCAAAATCCCTTCCGTCAGAACCACCTCAGGGCTGTTGCTGTTAAAAACCGGCACGTTGTCCAGTCGCCCGGGGAGCGACCGTACCTCATGGCGCTGGGTAATCTCTCGCCGCCGCACGGGCTGCGGAGCCAAAATTTCATCTTCTGCGGCATCCCGGCTCCCTGGGGAATCGGGTTCGGCCTGTTCGATCGGGGGCAGTTGAGCGACGGGCCCCACCTGGAGCGGAAACAAGCCAAGGAGCAGAGAGAGCATGGACTCGAAGGCAAATACTAGGAATGGAGTGGTTCGGGCATGGCCTGAGGCACAGACGGCCATCAGCCGCTGTTTCGGCCCAGAAAAACAGAGAAAAACGTTGATGGATCCAATTCCATGCACCGGCCGGCCGACGGAGGGTTAACTGGCAAAGGGCTATTTTTAAGCCGTTGACCAGTATGCCTGGATCGGGGTTGTTTGAGGGGGGCAGCGATCGAGAAACCCGGGGTGAAAGGGGCTGAACCCTCAGTGAACCACAGAAGACGGCGGAGACCGCTGGAGAATTGTGGACTGCCGGCGTTTTCTGTTGATCGAAATCCTGAGAGAAACGCCCCAAACTTTAACATTTTCTATTGGGGGGTGAATGCCCCCGGACGGATCTCAAGAAACCTGATCCCGCGCCCGGGATGCCAACAGCCGCCAGTTTGCAAGTTTTGAGCCTGTTGGCCACCGCCAGCCAACGGCGCGATCGGGCCCCTTGAACTGCTGGCTCCCCAGAGACCTTCCGTAATCCATCTGTTAGCCTTACGGTATCGCAACGGCCAAGGCGGCTCAACCCGTTACTAGCTGTGCTTTGAAGCCTGATGGAATGGTGCTGGTGGCCCCAATTGGCCCCCAGTGGGTTTCGCCTATGGGGGCCCAGCGATCACCGCGATCGGCCAACCGTCCCCCAATCCCCAAACTTAGGGCGGAGCCAAGGGTAACAGCCCGATCGTGGTGGCCCTTCCATCCCTTCAGGTGCATTCCACTGGAGCATCACAATCCATGACAATCGCAATTTGGCAAATCGTTTCTATGCCCCCAGCCCTTGCCTTGCCCGGGGCTGCGGCCCTCTATTCGGCCCAAGTGCCCCCAATTCCGGGCACGAGTCCGGATGTGGCCCCCTTCTTGAATGGCCTGGTGCGGGGGCTGGTGGCCCTGTTGGTGGGCTGGCTGTTGGCTATTTTGGTGGCCAGCGTGGTGCGCCACCTCCTCAGCCGATTGGATGTGGGGCGGCGGCTGTCGGGTTGGCTGTCGGGTCAGTCGGCTAACGATGCCACCCTTGTCCCGATCGAAAACTGGGCCGGGGCGATCGCCTTTTGGACGATCATGCTCTTTGCCATTTTGGTTTTCCTGGATGCGGTCGGCCTGCAGGCGGCTTCAACTCCCCTTCAGCGCTTTTTAGGGGAAATTTTGGGCTATGCCCCGCGCATCTTTAGCGCCCTGGTTCTCACGGCGCTGGCTTGGCTTGTGGCCACGGTGGTGAAGCTGCTGCTCACCCGGGGGCTACAGCGCTTTTCCCTAGATGATCGCTTGGCGAGTCAAATGGGTGGCAGCAGTCCGATTCTGCTGAACAAAACCCTCGGCAATATCCTCTACTGGCTGATTCTGCTGCTGTTCCTGCCCTTTGTGCTGGATGCCTTGGCTCTGCAAGGGCCGCTGGAGCCAATTCAAGGGGCCGTGGCTCAGGTGCTAGAAGCGCTGCCACGAATCTTTAAGGCGGTGCTGGTGGGGGCGATCGGTTGGTTCATTGCCCGCCTGGTGCGGGTGGTGTTGACCAACTTCCTGGGATCGGCAGGGGTCGATCGCCTCGGTTACCGCATTGGTCTGAGCGGATTGGCAGGAACCCAAAGCCTGTCTTGGATTGCGGGAACCATTGCCTACACGGTGATTTTGATCGTCACGGCCATTTCGGTTTTGCAAGAGTTGCAAATCCAGGCCATTTCGGAACCCGCCGTGGCCATGCTGAATGAGATTCTGCTGGCGATTCCGTATATTCTGCGGGCCGTGATTATTCTGGCGATCGCCTACGCGATCGGGCGGTTTGTGGCCAATTTGGTCAGTAATTTCCTGAGTGGCGTGGGCTTCAACAACATGCCCCTCGCCCTAGGGCTGCCCATGACCGTGGGGGCCAAGTCTCCTTCGGATATTGCCGGGATCATCACCCTGGTGGGCATCATGCTGTTTGCCGCGATCGCCGCGATCGACAGCCTGAAAGTGCCGGAACTGACAGCCCTCGTGGCGGGGCTAACCACCATCCTCGGTCAAGTGCTCGTTGGGGCCTTGATTTTCGCCGTGGGCCTGTATCTGGCTAACTTGGCTTACCGGGTGATTGCCATGCCCGGCTCTCGCCAAGCTACCCTGCTGGCTCAAGTGGCCCGGTTGGCGATCATCGTGTTGGTGGGGGCCATGGCGTTGCAACAGATGGGAATTGCCCCGGATATTGTGAACCTGGCCTTTGGGTTGATCTTGGGCGCAGTGGCCGTGGCCAGCGCGATCGCCTTCGGTTTGGGCGGCCGTGATGTGGCCAGTGAGCAACTCCGCGAATGGATCAATAACCTCAAGCGCTAACCCGCAGCACAATTGCCAGCGTCAAGGATCATTATCCAATTGCCAAGGCTCTAATCCTGGCGCTGGGAAATTGTCAAAGCGAAAGACAAGGGGTTTAAACCCCTTGTCCCGCGCGGTCGAACTAGAACAGAAATGCTTGGCGCAATTTTTCGCTCAGCCTTCAGAAGTCCCCAACCCTGAAAGGATGCCTGAAGAGCCAAAATTATGACTCTGTATGCCCCAGTAATTAACCCAGTAATTAATGTGGGCAAGGGGCTGAAGCCCCTTGCCCCCGCCACAATTGGCGCTTGTGATTAATGCTGGGCCCGTCTCCAAAGATACTTCTCGGATATCCTCTAAAGATAAAAATCAGGCTTGGGTAAGCGCTCATTCAAAACCCAATCACCAAGGGCTTTGATCTTGTAATCAATCGGATCATGAAGTGTGAAGGTTCGGAGATTACGCCAGAACTGATCAAACCCGTAGCATCGACTGCTCGATCGCGCACCCATCGCCTCAAAAATTCCACTCGTCACATCCAATCCAACCTGGTGGGTAATCACCTTAGCTGAGGCAATTGCCAGGGCGCACTCAGCTCGCTCCTCCGATGAAAGGGCCCAACTGCGATCCCAAGCGGTCTGCAAGCGCTCAGCCGCACGGTCACAAAGCGCCGTAGCCGCCTCCAACCCAGCCCACCATTGACCATATCGTTGAAGGATATAGGGATCGTCGCCAGCAGTGGGCACTCCGGCGGTGGGCCAAGGACGAGTGCAGTGGCGAGTGTAAAGCTTGGCGCTATCTAACGCCCCCAGTGCAATTCCTAAGTAGATATTGGCTAAGTTGAGTTGTGTCAAACAGGCCCGAATGGTTCGGAATGGCTGATTGATTTGAGTTTGATCCTCCAAAATTTCTTCCGGCTTCACCAAAACATTGTTAAAAACAACGCTGCCGCTATCGGTCTGACGTTGCCCAATATTGTCCCAATTATTTTGCAGCTCAATTCCAGCACGTCTCGTAGGCAAAATGGCGATGACCTGCTTGCCGGATGCTTCTTCAGTGGCCATGGTCGGCAAAATATCCGAGTCTTTGGCTCCTGAACAAAATGTTTTAAATCCATTCAGGCGATAGATCCCGCCCTCTCTACTTAACTTGAGATTTTGGTCTAGTGGGTTGAGCGCATTACACCAAAACCAACTCTGCTGAATAGTTTCTTGATAGTAATAATCTCGCTGCTGAACAGTCCCAAAGAGGTAGGGAATAATCACTCCCAAGTTGTGGTAGGAGTAAACATGGGCGATCGAGCTGTCTACCTTGGCAAATTCGCGACTAATTCGCATTGCCAGAATCCAATTTTCTCCCCAGCCACCGGCAGAGCTGGGAATTATCAGCTTCAAGAGTCCGCTGTGACGTAGGCAATTGCGCTCAAGCAAGGGAGTCACGCCGGCTGCGTCGCGCTCAATCACCGTTGTCGAAAAATCTTCTACTAAAGATCGAGCAACTGCCAACGGGTCAAGCCGGTTTTGCTCAGTCCAATCACTAACCAAAACACTAGATCTTTCAGGTCTTAAATTCGTCATAACGTCCTTGGCGATCAAGAAATCGGTCATCAACTACAGTTCGCTCAGCAAGCCAGTTCCAATAGTCCTGAAATTTGGGTTTAACGCTGTGCCAACTGAAGCTCCCTAGAAAAGTTGAGTGCATCTAGAATTTCGATCTTCCAACGCTGAAACTCCAGGCTCGTGCGCGATCGAGGACGTGGCAAATCGATGCTGAACTCTCGATAAACCCGTCCAGGACATTGCAAAACAATCACTCGATCGCTGAGTAGCACCGCCTCTTCAACATCATGGGTTACAAGTAACAAAGTTGGGCGATCCTCTTGCCAAAGATCTAGCAAATGATCTTGTTGCTTGAGGCGAGTAAATGCATCCAAGGCGCTAAATGGTTCATCTAGCAAAAGAATCGATGGACGAGTGACTAAAGCACGGGCGATCGCCACGCGCTGCGCCATCCCACCTGATAACTGTCGAGGGAGTGCATCCGCAAACTGGCATAAACCAACCCGTGCAATAGCATCAGTGGTCAGCTCATCACGAACGGGAGGCGGTAATTTTGACAAGCCAAAGGCAATATTTTGACGAACCGTCAGCCAAGGCATTAAGCGCGGTTCCTGAAAGATCGTGCTCACCTTGAGATGCGGTTTTTGGATCACCTCATCATCAATCAGAACCTGTCCCAGACTCGGGTGATCCAGACCGGCAATAATTCGCAGTAGAGTACTTTTGCCACAGCCACTAGCACCGACTAATCCAACAATTTCGCCCGGCTCTAGGGTCAAATCAATTCTGTCAATGGCAATGTAGCCATTTTTAAATTGTCTTCCAACTCCATCAATTTTTAGCATCTTGAATAGCCCTCATTCAAAGCAAATCATGTTCAGGTTCATCAATCTAACCGAGGCTCAAATGCATCCAAATTCGGAATTCTCCAGATTTCAAAAATTCCGCATTACAGTTTGACAATGCTTTATTCTGGCATTCTTGGAAAATGGTCTAAACAGATTGCTCACTTGATCCATAAACATCCTGCCAATGCAAAAGACGCTTACCAAAAATCAGAAGAATCAAATCTGTGGCCTTCCCAATGATTGCGAATAGCAAGATGCTGCCCAAAATAATTGAGGGCCTCCCGGTGGCCTGTCCATCAACCAACAAAAACCCCAATCCTTGGCTGGCACCCATAATCTCGGCAGCAACCACAAACATCCATCCCAATCCCAGTCCACTTCGTAACCCAACTAAATAAGCCGGTAGCGTGGCTGGAATAAAAACGCGCACAATGGATTCCCAATCGCTTAATCGATATACCTTGCCAACCTCAACCAGCTTGCGATCGACCTCTCGAACTCCCGTCATTAGATTGAGATAAACCGGAAAAAAGACTCCCACTGCAATCAGGGCTATTTTTGAAGGCTCCTGAATACCTAGCCAAAGGATAAACAAAGGAACCCAAGCCAGGGATGGAATACTCCGCAGTGCCTGCAAGAGGGGATCGCACAATTGGTGAAAAAATCGGAAGTACCCTGTCAGAGCGCCGATAACAGTTGCGAAACCACCACCAATCAAAAAACCCAAAAGCACTCTGTAAAGCGTGATGCCAATATGCCCAAACAGTTGACCATCAACGGTCAGTTGCCAAAGTGTTAGCAAAACGACCGATGGTGCAGGCATCAAGTTCTCTGGGAAGATGCTGAGTCGCGAAAGGATTTCCCAAGTCAGTAGTAGAGCTACTGGCAAAATTCCTCCTTGGAAGATGGATGAATCCCGCCAACGAATTTTCTGATTGGGCCGCAGTCGTCTAATTTCAGATTGCCGTTTGATGGTGGTGGTCACTGTTCTGACAAGCCTCAACTAGGTTCATATTTCCGGATTTGCCTGACCAGTCTGGTTTCAGAGTTGACTTGCCTGCCGCTGTTAATGGATTACTCAGCAGCTCAGTCAAGCCAACTCTCGGAATCAGTCAATTACTTTTTGACAATCTGATCAATGTACTGGGGATCAATGAGGCTATCTACAACCTGATTGACATTGACCGACTCTGGAATAATGCCACTTTTCTTGAGGACACTCCCCGCTGCCACAATGGCATTTTTCTGTTGCCCACCAATGGCTGAATTTGAAAGGTCAGTTCGCTCCAGTTGCTTGGCAGCCACAGCAGGACTCAGCTTGGATTCCTTGACAAGAACCGCTTTCAATTCTTCCGGATTTTCCTGTGCCCATTGCCGCCCTTTTTCGTAGACTTGAAGCACACGTTCAACCAATTGCGGATAGCGTTGTGCAAATTCCTCCCGAACATTCAGCACGCCATAGCTATTGAATTCAGGATTGCGGGAAAACAAACGAGCGCCACTTTCCAATTCGGCTTTTGCCATATGTGGGTCTAGGCCGGCCCAAGCATCAACGTCACCCTTTTCAAGCGCAGCACGACCATCTGCGTGTTGCAGCGGGATGATTGTCACGTCTTTATCACTCAGTCCCACTTGATCCAGGGAGCGCAGCAGGAAAATGAAGGCATCAGTGCCTCGGGTTGCAGCAACCTTCTTGCCTTTGAGATCCGAAACACTTTGAATTGATGACTTGCCCTTGGTGACCAATGCCACCCACTCGGGCTTGGAATAGGTATAGATTGACTTGATGGGATTACCATTCGCTTTCCCAATTAGGGCAGAAGCTCCAGCCGTTGAACCAAAGTCCAAGCTACGAGCATTCAAGAACTCCAAGGCTTTGTTACTGCCTTGACTTAAAACCCATTCAACTTGGATTTTATCTTTCGCAAATTCCGATTCAACCCAGCCCTTTTCTTTCAAAACAAGGCTCACAGGATTGTAATAGGCGTAATCTAATCGAATGGATTTGGGCAAGTCCGTTTTGGTTGCATTGCTGCATCCCACGGAAACGATGAAAACCAGGGCAAGACTTAGCAACCATTTAGGAAGCTTGAAGGTTTTGGCAATGAAACGAACAATTCTACTTTGACTATTCATACTCAGCTCCTGGCCATATTGAGGACTTGATGGATTGAGGACTTGATGGATTGACAATGTTGGTTAAGCGGCGATGACGATTTCTTGCTGGAATTCCTAGTGCTTGCCAGCGGATGAACTAAACCGATACTGATTGGGGCGCGGGCAAATGATCGCGCAAGCTCTGGGCTGAGGCATCGCCAAAGGGGCCAAACATCAGGGGGTTGACTAGATGTTGGGTGGATTGTTGCTCAACGGGAGCCAGAGGGAGTCGAGGTAGTAACAACTCCGCTGTGCGATAGGCCTCTTCCAAGTGGGGGTAACCCGAGAGAATGAAGGAATCAATGCCCAAGTCCGCATATTCCTGTAAGCGCTCAGCAACGGTTTCGGGATCGCCGACCAACGCTGTTCCAGCTCCGCCGCGCACTAGGCCAACGCCCGCCCAGAGGTTGGGAGAAATTTCCAGGGACTCTCGACTGCCGTGATTGAGATGGGTCATGCGACGTTGGCCCTCAGAATCCATGCGAGCAAAATCTGCCTGTGCACGAGCCACTGCTGACTCGTCCACGTAACGCAGTAGGTCTTCTGCGGCTGCCCAGGCTTCGGATATTGTTTCTCGCACCACCACATGCAGCCGAATTCCAAACCGGATCGATCGCCCTTGGGATTCGGCCTGTTGTCGAACATCGGCAATTTTTTGAGCGACGGCGGCTGGTGGTTCGCCCCAAGTCAGATAGGTGTCTGCGTGTTTGGCTGCGACCCGGTGCGCGGCAGTTGATGAGCCGCCAAACCATAGGGGCGGATAAGGTGTCTGAAGGGGTGGGAAAACTTGCTGCCCACCGCGCACATCAATGTGGCGACCTGTGAAGTTCACGGTTTCCTGAAGCAGCAGCTTGCGCCAAACCGTCAGAAACTCGTCAGTTAGGGCGTAGCGATCGTCGTGGGCTAAGTGCAGACCATCGCCTGCTAATTCCACCGGGTCACCACCGGTCACCACATTGATCAGCAGTCGCCCCCCGGAGAGGCGATCGAACGTGGCGGCCATGCGTGCTGCCACACCCGGCATTGTGAGTCCGGGTCGCACGGCGACCAAAAATTTCATTCTCTGCGTTACGGCGATGAGTGCCGAGGCAACAACCCATGCGTCTTCGCAAGCCCGCCCTGTGGGTAATAGTGCTCCCGAAAACGGTAGGGCATCGATCGCCTGAGCAAGCTGTTTGAGATAGGCGAAATCTGAAGGACGACCGCCAATATTCGTCCCCAAGTAGCGTCCATCACCATAGGTTGGAATAAACCAAAGGACATTCACAGTTGGCTACTCACGTTCAATCAAAAGGTGGGGATGAGGCCAGAATGCAAACGCTTTTGAGCTTTAAAAGCGTGCATTTCGTGGCTGGTTTAATTGGCGGCTCCAGTTGAATGGGGCTGACCGATATGGCTGGCCCATATGCTTGGTCTATGCATATGAATTGAAGCCATGTTTTGCAAAATACGATATTCAGATCGGAATACCGTATTTTCTCGAAAAAATATTACACAGATCTCAAGAATTATGCAAGTTCAGTTTTGAATATTCCCCTCAATCGATCGAACAAGCGTCGAGTGAAGGCCTGAAAAATCGGAATTTTATTCTCGGTGTCAAATCGCTGCTTGTCTTGCCTAGTAAGGCTTTCGCGACTGTATTTGAACTAAAAAACTCTCGTGCTTTGTATTTTTCTGCAGTGGTCTAGGCGCTTTCACGTTTCGATCGGCATAGTCGCGAATGCATCACTCGTCTTTAAATTAATTGCCCGTTTTTGTCTAGTATTTCAAGATACAAAAACCATCTTTCCACGGATATTCTGATTCGTATCGACTCCGGAGTAACCGTCGTCAGTGTCGTTGCAATCGAACTAGGCGTAGCCAACACCTTCCCAAAGACATTGCGCCATTGAGCCTGTGGGCAAGGGACAACTGACCTGTGAGGATCGAGAGTTTGCCGCGATGAGTCAGCACAAAACAGTCAGCCAACAGCCAGCCAGCGGCACTGATCGTTGGCAAAGCTAGGCAACCAGCGGGGCTAGTCAACCAAAAACAACGCGTATGACGAGGTGAAGATTCAGTTTAAGAACGCATCAAAAAAAGCTGCGGTTGCGTTGCAACTGCTGGGGAAACGGCAAACTTCGAGACTCATGAAAATCCGTTTGGACTTTAGCCGTTAACCGGCGAGACACCTGGCGGACAATTTGCCCCAGCAGTCGATCGCCCGTTCTTTGAATCAATCCTTGGGGCAAAACCCGAATAAAGCGCGGAAACCACACATCCACATTCAAATCCAGCGTCCAAGTGACGTGGGTGTTCACGGGTTGCTCGGCCGCTTCGTCGGGATTGTCCACCGCCACCAGTTTCATGGCGGCCTGGAAGTCTACGGCGTAGCCCGGTGGGTCATAGTCGGGCACGGGTACGGTGCGGATCCCATAAACGCCCTGTTCCGGCGGCAGGAGTTCGAGGCCCACTTTCGGTTCCACGTAATAGTCAAATGCGCCAAAGTGCCCGATCGTGATGGCATAGCTGTTTTGGTCGATCGGGTTGACCTGCATTGGATGAGCACAGCGGTGGAACCACTCCTGATGCCCATCGAGGTAGTTGGCGAAGGTTTCCGGGTCGGCCGCGATTTCCATATAGTCCTCAAAGCGGTTATAGAACCGCATGGGCCCATCGCTGTCATCCTCGGCATCGGAGTCCGGTTGGGCGTTTTGAGCACCCTTCTGAGCGTCATTCTGGAAACCGTCTTGATTGCCACTCTGAACGGTCTGTTGCGCATTGTGAGTATTGATTGACGGGTCTTGCGCCTCAAGGGCCGCATCCTCCGATCGCCCCTCGTTGGGATCGGATTCCGGTGACCAGTCAGGGGTAGAACGCATAGCCATGCAACATCAACACCTTGGAGACTATAGCCTGCTCGATCGCCCAACGTCCTGGCCTAGGGAACCAATTTGCCCCAGGTGGCTGGGCCCACCACCCCATCGGCCGCCAACCCTTGGGCTTTTTGGTAGGCCAGCACTGCGCTAACCGTTGCGTCGCTATATAACCCCGTGGGTGGAACACTCAATCGGAATTGCAAATAGCGCACCGCCGGGCCGTAGCCGTGATTGGGTCGCAACACAACGCGATCGACCGTGATCGACGTGATCGCTTCCCACATGGCGCGATTGCTGGCTTCCGTTTCCGCAGGCGAAATGGCAAAGATGGTTTTGAGGCGTTGTTTCGCCTGGTTGGTTTGGGGCCCCAGCTTGCCATCGGCGGCCAAGGGCTGGCCCGTGGGTGTGGCGTAAACCTGCAACCGGTTAAGGGCCTGCTGCAATTTCACAATTTCTGGGTCGCTGGGGGCTGGGGGCGGCGTAGTGGCCGTTTGGCCGCCGGTCACGCCCGCCACAATCGCCCGCGCCATCTGGTCTGGATCAAACCGCTTCATATCATCGGCGGAGTCCACAAAGCAGCATTCCACCAAAATGCTGGGCATATCCGTATGGGCGAGCACATAAAAATTGCCCTCTTTGATGCCACGGTTGACATAGCCCAGCTTCAGAATTTCCGTGAGCACGGGTTGGGCAAATTTCTTCCCGGAATTGCTGGCGTACCAAACTTCAGAGCCGCTGGTGCGGCCGTTGTAGCTGTTGAAGTGGATGGAGACGAATAAATCCACATTGTTGGCATTGGCGGTGGAACAACGCTTGGAAAGCGAGTCCATGACGCTGGAGGCACTTTTGGGGGTGCAGTTCACCACCTGATGACCCAAGGCTTGCAGTTGGCTGATCACCCTTGTGCCGACGGCGATCGTGAGGTCGTCCTCTTTTTTGATGCCCACTGCGCCAGTGTCGGGGGCCGCGTTGTGGCCCATGTCAATGCCATATTTCATTGAATCCAGTCTCCTCGGGTCTCTCAGGCTGCTAATCAGTTTAGCCGTTGCCTTGAGGGAGCGGCGACTGGGCGATCGCCCCTAAAGTGGTTGTCTGTCGGAGATTCGATCGCCCCCAGGGTTCAACCTCAATCACCACTGGGAGGATGCTGCTCCAGGGCCAGCTTGAGATAGCGTCCCGTGTGGGAAACCGGATTCACGGCCACCTGTTCCGGTGTGCCGGTGGCGATGATTTGCCCACCCCGATCGCCCCCTTCGGGCCCCAGATCAATCACCCAATCGGCGCAACGGATAAAGTCCAAATTGTGCTCGATCGCCAGCACCGTGTTGCCCTTGTCCACCAGCCGTTGCACCACGTCCAGCAGCTTATGTACGTCATAGAACGAGAGGCCCGTGGTCGGCTCATCGATCAGATAAAGGGTTTTGCCCGTGGCGCGGCGAGCCAGTTCCGTGGCCAGTTTCACCCGCTGGGCTTCGCCGCCGGAAAGGGTGGGGGCGGGCTGGCCGAGCTTGATGTAACCCAAGCCCACATCGGAGAGGGTTTGCAGACGACTGACAGCTTTCGGCACGTTTTGGAACACCTCCAAGGCCTCATCGATCGTCATTTCCAACACATCGGCGATCGAGTAGCCCTTGTATTTCACCTGGAGCGTTTCCCGGTTGTAGCGCTTGCCTTTGCAGACTTCGCACTGCACATAGACATCGGGCAAGAAATTCATTTCGATCGTGTTCACGCCCTGGCCGCCACAGGCCTCGCAGCGGCCGCCCTTGACGTTGAAGGAAAACTGACCAGCTTTGTAGCCCCGGGCTTTCGCTTCGATTGTTTGGGTAAAGACCTCGCGAATGATGTCGAACGCGCCCGTATAGGTGGCGGGGTTGGAGCGGGGCGTGCGCCCGATCGGGGATTGATCGATCGCGATCGCCTTATCGATATGTTGTAGGCCGCGGATCTCCCCCAAATCCGCCGGAAACGGAATCTTGTGACCCAAGTGGTGATAGATGGCGGGCAACAGCAGCTCATTCACCAAGGTGGACTTCCCGGAACCCGACACCCCCGTCACGCAAACAAATTTGCCCAGAGGTACTTCCACACTCACATGCTGCAAATTATTGCGGTGGGCATCCAGAATTTTCAGACTCAGGCCATTACCCGATCGACGCTCGGCCGGGGTGCAAATTTGCCGCCGACCGGACAGATAGGCCCCCGTTAAGGAGGTTTCCGCCTTCAGCAAATCCGCCAGGGAGCCTTGGGCCACAATTTCGCCCCCATGGATGCCCGCGCCGGGGCCAATGTCCACCAAATGATCCGCAGCCCGAATCGTGTCTTCATCGTGCTCCACCACAATCAACGTGTTGCCCAAGTCCCGCAACCGGGTGAGGGTTGCCAACAGCCGATCGTTATCCCGTTGGTGCAGACCAATGCTCGGTTCATCCAACACATAGAGCACCCCGGTCAAACCTGCGCCAATTTGGGTGGCGAGGCGGATCCGCTGGGCTTCGCCACCGGAAAGGGTCGCCGCCGATCGATCCAAGGTCAAATAATCCAACCCCACATCAATCAGAAACTTCAATCGCGACTCCACCTCCTTCAGCGCCAAGGCCCCGATCGCCTGTTGCCGTTCCGAAAGGAGCGATCGGCCATCAACGCTGCCCGTGAGTTGTTGCACCCGCGCCAAGGCTTCCCGTACCGACACATTGGTTAAATCAATAATTCGGTAGGGGCCCAAACGCACGGCCAGCGCCTCCGGTTTCAACCGTTGACCCTGGCAAACTTCGCAAGCTTGATCCACTAAATATTGTTCTAGCTTTTGTTTGTATTGATCAGAGGTGGATTCGCGATATTGTCGATCCAAAATCGGCAAGATCCCTTCATACTTTCGGTGATAACCCTGGCGTTCTCGGAATCGGGAATCCGTTTCAATCCAAATCGGTTTATCCGTGCCGTACAGCAAGATTTGTTGCTGTTCTTCGCTGAGTTGGTTCCAAGGCGTTTGAATTTCAAACCCGAAGGCCTGCCCCACACTGTGCAGCAGGGATAGGTAATAGGTACTGTCCTTATCAGACCAAGGAGCCACTGCCGCATAAACCGGTAACTTGGGATCCGGAATCACCAATTCTGGAGAAAAGGTGCGTAAAAATCCCAATCCGTGACAAGCGGGACAGGCCCCATAGGGCGAATTAAACGAAAAGAGTCGCGGCGATAATTCCTCCATCACTGCGCCATGTTCAGGACAAGCAAAATTCTCGGAAAAAACCAAAGATTGGGGCAATTCTGTTTCCGTTTCGGAATTCGCTTCCCCATGGGTGGAATCCGCAGCCGTTGCGCCCTTGGCTCCGGAATCCGGCGCATGGGTGGCGGGCAAAATATCCACCACGGCCACCCCGCCCGCATGTTTGAGGCAAGTTTGTAAGGAGTCTACTAGGCGCTCTTGGATGCCTTCTTTTTTAATCAGGCGATCGACCACAATTTCAATGTCGTGAAACTTGTTTTTATCCAGTTCGATCGCGTCACTCAGTTCGCGCACTTCCCCATCGATTCGCACCCGCGCAAACCCTTCGGAGACCAAACTCGATAGCAATTTTTTGTGGGTTCCTTTTTTGCCGCGCACCACCGGGGCCAGAATTTGGAACCGGGTTCGATCGGGCAGTTCCATCACCCGATCGCACATTTGATCGATCGCTTGGGGCGCAATGCCGCGATCGCAAATCGGACAATGTGGCTCACCGGCCCGCCCGTAGAGCAAGCGCAAATAGTCATAAATTTCCGTCACCGTGCCCACGGTCGATCGGGGGTTGTGGCTGGTGGATTTTTGGTCGATCGAAATGGCCGGACTCAGCCCCTCGATCGCATCTACATCGGGCTTATCCACCTGTCCCAAAAACTGGCGTGCATAGGCGCTTAGGGACTCCACATAGCGCCGCTGGCCCTCCGCAAAAATCGTGTCAAAGGCCAACGAAGACTTTCCCGATCCCGACACCCCCGTAAACACAATTAATTGGTTGCGGGGCAGCTCCAAATCAAGATTTTTCAGGTTGTGTTGCCTTGCGCCGCGCACATGGATCCGCTCGCGGACTTCGGGAGGCTGTGGCTGGCGATCGGGATGGGGACGGGAATTAGCAGAACTAGCCATGGGGGCAACCACCGCAACAAACGCCAGCAAATCGAAAATAGCGCTCTTTATCCTAGCGTTCGATCGGGGCGGGCGGCGGCGCAACGGCCAAGGGGCGTGTGCAAAATTGAACGATGGGAAGCGGGAGGCGTTGGCGCTGTCGCTGAAGCAGCTCAAGATTTTGGCTATTTTCCGGGCGATCGCCCTGAGGTGTGGGTGGCGTGTGAATCGGACAGTCAGTTACGGGATTCAGAACCAATCCCGTTGGTGGATCCAGTTCACGGCTATGTTTTGCGGGAGGTGAAACCGCATGTGGAGGATGCGTGGGATCCTCAGCTTATTTTTGATGAGGTTCGCGATCGGTATCTTTGGCTAAATGTGGGCTGAGAGGGATCGAAGAGGACTTATTTCTGTGTGATTCATTTGGAGATTAAGGATGGCAAGGTTTGGCTTCAGCAAAATTCAACGGATACTGACCCGGCTGAGACCTTGATTGAGTTAGGGGTTGAGCGATCGGATATTGTCCTGGGGTTGCAGCCGTCGTTCAAGCGTCCATTTACTCATTATGGGGTGGCGTAGTTATGAATTTCCTGAGACATGAGCGATCGAAAGAGTTGCATGAACTAAAATGAAATCTGAAATGAGATCTGATTGCTGAAGCTGTAACCAGAAAAGTCAAGGACTGAAGCCATGCCTAAACAAAAGAAATATTTGTGGGTTCACTCCCCGTCCAAACACAACAAACCCAAAGTCCCCGAAGCCGAAAAACAAGCCATTACCCAGCAGGTACAATCCCTAATTGACACTGACCTAGCCCCCCGTTACCTCCACCAAGACCAACACACCTACTTCCAGATCGAAAGCCTCTTCACCAAATGGCATCGTAGCTTTATTTATTTCTGCTACACCTGCCGCCTGAAAGATTCTGAAACCGTTGAAGCCGCGCTCGCAGAATTCAAAGATAACGTGATCAGAGAGGCGATCGAAGAGCGATTCACCCGCCTCGAATACGTCGCCCCCGATCAATTTAACCTCGCCTACTTCCGCCACACCGGCAAGTGGTGGACAACCCACGAAAACATCACCCTCGAAGCCGCCCTCACCACCATTCGCGAATACGAAATCTATCACCCCTAATTCATGATCCAACACACCCAAGCCCTCACCGTCGAAACCATCCTCCAAACCCTACGCCAACTCTTCCCCAAACTCCAACAACAATACAACATCAAAAAACTCGGTGGCTTGGTTACGACTATAGGAACCAAGCCACCGGAGATAGCGACATTGATCTACTCATCGAACTCGATCCCGACATCACCTTCGGACTCATCACCTTTTGTCACATCGAAAACACCCTAACCGAAAAATTCGGCAAAAAAATTGATCTTGTGATTGCCGAAAATCTCAAGCCCAGCCTGAAAGAAAATATTTTAGGCGACGTAATTTATTTATGACTCTCAGAAAAATCAGAAACTTTCTCAACGATATGATTTTCTCGATCATTGAGTACAATAACAGCACTTGGTAAGCCAGTTTCCCAGGCACTGTAAATCCACTAATCGGGCTGCCAGTCTAGTTAATTGTTCCAACACCTCTATGGTTTCTGTTCTAAATTTGAGAGCTTCAAGTAGATAATGTTATGGCAGAATGGGGTGAGTCGCTGTTCAGCTTGGCCATGACAATGCACTGTCCCCATTGTGATTCTCAAAACATCATTAAGAGTGGTTTAGTCAAAGGTCGTCAACGATTTAAGTGCAAAGACT
>MKGP02000077.1 GCA_001913845.2 Limnothrix sp. CACIAM 69d
CAAAGGTTGTCTCTAAATCAGTACATATGGTTGACCTGACCATGGCATTATTTGCCAAATTTCGGGTGAATGGCACGATTGATCTGCTACGCAACTGGCGCTTAGCATTACTGTCTTGAAGCTCTCCTTGTTTTTTGGGCCTTAGTGGATGCGATCCTTTCCTCGGCTGAATTTGCGGCCCGTGATGATGCACCCGATCGCGCGGCGGGGGCTGACGGTGGCTCATTGGATTTTGGCGATCGCCCCGATCAGCTTACTGATCACCGGAGCGGGGGCTTGCCTCCAGGCCACCCGAATTTTAGGAAAAGTGCCACAGCCTTGGATCAATGACCCTTATTTGTTCGGTCACAACGACGCGGCTTATCAAGCTTGGTTGCAGGCGGCAAGCTTGGCCCTGGGGTTTACAGCTCTGAGCCTGATTCCTTGGTTTGTGCTGACGGCGGTGGCGATTTTGGCCCATTGGCGCTATTGGGCCAAAACAGAGTCCAGAGGGGCGGTGGGCTACCGGTTTTTGCCGATCGGGCTGTATCTGCTGAGTTGGGTGGTGTTGATTTGGGAGCCAGTGGGATTGATAGATTGGTTGCTGGACTAGTGAGCAGCGCCGTTGATTAACCCGAGCGGTGGGCAACTGGGGCGATCGGCAATTTCCATCCACCCCCTAAAATTAATCCTGTGGGCCATGGGGCCATGCCATTGGGCCAGGGCAAACCAGCCAGTTCCTGAACAAGTAGGGCGATCGCAGGTGTGGGAATCAGTACAAACGGGTTTATATCACCTGGCACAGTGGGCCACGGCGTTGGTGGAAGCACAGTTGGCTCATCCCAGTTTGGGGACTGCGCTGGTGACGTTTGGGGCGGGCCTGCTCACCAGCCTGACCCCTTGTATGTTGTCGATGTTGCCGATCGCGGTGGGCTATCTCGGGGGGTATGACACCTCAGGCGAGTCGGAACCCGCCAATGGGCGATCGCGCTGGGCGGCGGCGGTGCAGTCCCTCTGGTTTGCCCTGGGCTTGGCCACCACCCTGGCGGTGATGGGGGTGGCGGCGGCCTGGTTTGGTCGGGTTTATGGCCAGGTGGGTTGGGGCTTGCCGTTGCTGGTGAGCGGGGTGGCGATCGTGATGGGATTGAATCTGCTGGAGGTGTTGCCCTTTCAGTTTCCATCCCTAGGACAATGGATTCCTGTGCCGACGGGGGTTCCCCGATCGCTGCGATCCTATTTGGTGGGGCTAACGTTTGGGCTGGCGGCTTCCCCTTGCAGTACGCCCGTTTTGGCAGCACTGTTAGCATGGGTTTCGGCCACACGCGACCCGATCGCGGGTGGGGGTCTGCTGTTGGCCTATGCGATCGGCTATGTGTCGCCGTTGGTGTTGGTGGGCACGTTTGCCGCCTCTTTGAAGAGTGTTTTGGCGCTGCGGAGTCGATCGGGCTGGATTGTGCCCACCAGTGGCGCGTTATTGGTGGGATTCGGCGTATTTTCGCTGCTCAGTCGGTTACCGATCGGCTAGGGTGAATGGCCAACGCCCTGCTAGTCAACGGATTGCCAGCCCCATGAGACGCTAGGAAACTAGGGCTAAAAACACAGGGCCAATAGCCAGGGTCAACACACTAGGGCGGATTAAGGAAAGACCAAAGTACTGGGGGCAGGGCAAAAATCATGGATGCGAATGACGGATTGCAGCAAACTCCCCTGAGCGGGGCGATCGGGCGGAGCTGGTGGCGCGAAGGGTTGCGCATCATTGCTGACCTGCGGTTGGCGATCGTCCTGTTATTGGTGATTGCGGTGGCCAGCATCACCGGCACAGTCATCGAGCAGGGCCAGGGCTTGGAGTTCTATCAAGCAAACTATCCAGAGGATCCGGCCCTGTTTGGTTTCCTGAGCTGGAAAGTGTTGCTGGCCTTGGGATTGAACACCGTCTATCGCACCTGGTGGTATTTGGGGCTGTTGGTGCTGTTTGGCACGAGCTTGGCCGCCTGTACTGCCCTGCGCCAATGGCCGGCCCTGAAAGCTGCCCAGCATTGGAGTTATTACCGGGCCCCCAGACAGTTTGAGAAATTGGCCCTCAGTGCCCGGTTGGACTTGGGGGAAGCCACCAGCGCGATCGCCCCAGCAGCTCCCCTATTGCAAGCCAAAGGCTACCGGGTCTTTGCGGAAGGCAGCAGCCTGTATGCACGCAAGGGCATTGTGGGCCGCATTGGGCCGATCATGGTCCATGCGGGAATGTTGATTGTGTTGTTGGGGGGCATCATTGGTGCGCTCACCGGTTTCATCGCCCAAGAAATGATTCCCAGCGGTCAAACGTTTCAGGTCACCAATATTATTGATGGCGGCCCTTTGGCGGCGGGTAATGTGCCCCGAGATTGGTCTGTGAAGGTCAACCGCTTTTGGATTGAATATTTACCGGACGGCAACATCGACCAGTTCTATTCTGATTTGTCAGTGTTGGATCAAGCGGGTCAAGAGCGCGATCGACAAACTATTTTTGTGAATCAGCCCCTGCGCTACCGAGGGGTGACCATGTACCAAACCGACTGGGGCATCGCAGCGGTGAAGGTACGCATCAACAACAGTCCATCAATTCAGTTACCCATGGGCAAGCTGAATCTGCCGGGCGCGGGCCGGATTTGGGGCACTTGGGTTCCCACCAAACCGGACTTGAGCGAGGGGGTTTCGCTACTGGCGCGAGATTTGCAAGGGGCGGTGCTGATCTATGACGCAACGGGCCGCCCGATCGCCACCACGCGGGTGGGCCGATCGACCCCAATTACCCTGGGCGATCGCACCCTTACTTTGGCCGTGGATGATTTGATTGGCAGTACGGGGCTACAGATCAAGGCGGATCCCAGCATCCCGATCGTCTATTTGGGCTTTGGATTGCTGATGGTGGGCGTGGTGATGAGCTATTTTTCCCACTCACAAATTTGGCTGTTGCAGGAGGGGCGATCGCTCTATGTGGGTGGCCGCACCAATCGGGCCCAGGTGACCTTTGAGCGGGAAATGCTGGAGGCGATCGCACAATTGCAAGCCACTGTCCCGATCGCCTCACCCCCAACGCCCGCTGCTACGGAAACCTAAACGATCATCTCTAAGTTCGCAAAATTTGCAGATTGCTATCGATGGCTAAATCCTAAGATTCGTCTCCGATCACGAAGGGATCGGGGCGATCGCGCTAGGCTCAGAGCAAAGGTTCTTGCCCCCGGCCCACCCTTGCCAGAACCCATTCCACGGGGCAAGCAGGAGGAGTGATGACCCATCAGCATCTGCGTTGGCTTAGTGGTGTAGTCTTGGCAGCGGCGCTCCTCGGTGCGGTAGGTTCGCGAGCGGCGGCGGAACCCGCTGCCACCACGGCTCCCACTGACCTGAAAGAACTTTTGGAAACGGGCCTCTGTGGCGGTTGTAATTTGGCGACGGCCAACTTGGCGGGGCAAAACCTGCAAGGAGCGCACCTGATTGGGGCTGACTTGCGCCATGCCAATTTGCGGGGGGCTAATTTAACCAACGCCAACCTGGAAGGGGCCGATCTGACCGGGGCTGACCTAACGGACGCTAATTTAACCGGCACATTCTTAACCAATGCCATCCTGACCCAAGCGAGGCTCGATCGGGTAAATCTCACAGCCGCCACCCTCAATGACGTGGACGTGACCGGCGCGTCGATGCTGGACTTAACCCTCACAGGCGCGACGATTCAGGACACGGCGATCGGGGTTGGCGGCGACGAACCCATCGAACCCCATCCCTAGGGATGGCTAACCCTTGCCATGATGCGCTTGCTGAATTCCCACAAATCTCCCCACCTTAAAACAGCCGTTGGTTTGCGCTTGGGGGCGATCGGGCTGGGCATGATTGTGGCGATCGCCGCTGCTCTGCCCGCCCAGGCCCAAGAGCGGCTCAATCGGATCCTGTCCGTTACGGGCCGAGGCAGTGAACTGGTCAGCGCCAGCACTGCCCGTGTGAGCCTGGGAGTGGAAGCCCGGGCCGCCACCGCCGAAGCGGCCCAAGCGGAAATGGCCAAGCGATCGAGCGCGGTGGTGGCGCTGCTGCGGGGTCGCAATGTCCAAAAGCTGCAAACCACGGGCGTTTATCTCAGCCCCTACTACGACAACAACAGCAAACCCGTGGGCTTTGTGGCCACCAACACGGTCAGCTTTGAAATTGCCGCCACCGAATCTGGAGCGCTGATGGATGCGGCCGTGAAAGCGGGAGCCACCCGCGTGGATGGGGTGCAGTTCACGATCGATGATGCCACCAACAACGCGGCGCGCAATCGGGCCTTGGCCGCAGCAACCCGTGATGCCCAAGCCCAGGCCGATGCGGTTTTGGCAACCTTGGGGCTAACTCGGCAGGAAGTGATGGGCATTCAGGTAGAGGGGGCGATGATGTCGATCCCCAGCCCCATGCTGCGAGGCGTGGCCGACTCCGCCGCCAGCACCCCCGTGGTGGCTGGTGAACAGACGATCCAAGCTACGGTTACTTTGCACATTCGGTACTAGTTCGGCACTCGTCACGGAGGACTGAATTAACGCTTCGTTCGTTTTCAGTTGCCAACGTCCAGGTTTACAGAGTTCAACGTCGGGATGGGGTGACCTGAATTTGATCGAGTTGATCAAGCTGCTGAGTATAGGCACAAACGCGATTCATCACATCCCGTAGTTGAGCTGACAAAATTTCAGCCCGATCGAGCCGATCGGCCAGGGCATTGGTTTCCAGTTGGCAAGCCAAATCCGGCATTTCCAAAACGCCAGCATTGGCCGCCGCACCTTTAATTTGGTGGGCCCGCCGATAGACTTCCTTGATGTTTTGGCTTTCGATCGCCCGATCGAGGGCTTCCAAATATTCCGGAATGCCCTCCACAAAAATACTGAGAATTTCACGGGCGATCTCCAGATCGCCCATGGAAATCTCCATCAACCGTTCCCGATCGATCGGCGGTGCTGACTCAGCAGCAGAGCTCCCAGCACTCAGCCTTGGCTTGGGAGTCGGTTCCGTCGGGGGCAAGTCGCCTTCCGTGTGCGAATTGCGACTCATGGGAATCACCCAGCGATCGAGCACCGCCGCCAAGCCCGCCAAGCTAATCGGCTTGCTGATGTAGTCATTCATGCCCACCGCCAAACATTCCTCCCGGGCCCCAGCCAAAGCATTAGCCGTCATGGCAATCACCGTCACGTCCCGATTGGGGCCCGCTTCCGCCCGCAACCGTTGCACGGCCTGATAGCCATCCATCACCGGCATTAAGCAATCCATCAACACCAAATCAAACGGCTCGCGTAGCAGTCGATCGAGCGCCTGTTGGCCATTGTCAGCACAGGTCACATTCTCCCAACCCAAACTCTTGAGCTGCCGCAAGACAATTTGTTGATTCAGGGGGGTGTCTTCTACCACCAAAATCTTGCAATGCACCGGCCGCACCAGGGGATGGAGCGATCGCGCCGCCGATCGCCCATCACGCTCAGCCACCGTTAGCGGTTCCAGCACCGCAGGCAAGGTTGGTGACTCGTGACGCACCGCCGCCGTTAGCGCATCCAGCAGTTGCGAAACCAAAATCGGCATCGTCAGGTAATGCTTAATCACCCCCTGACCCACCAGTTGATGGCCCAGCGATCGCGCTTCTGGCTTCAGCAACAGGATCCAGTGCAAAGCGGCCAAGGCCGGTTGCTGCTGAATTTGTCGCTGCAACGGTTCCCAAGTCAGATCCAAGTCTTCCAAATTCACAAGGGCGATCGTGTAGGGGTTCTCGCTGTGGCTGGCCGTCTCGATCGCCCCAAACATCTGATCCGCCGACACACGATCCAAACGCCCACCCCAAGCCCGCACCTGAGAACCAATCAGCAATTGCTGGCGGGGATCCGTATCCACCAACAGCAACCGTTCTTGGCGCAAAAAAGACCATTGCTCCGCCTCATCCGTCAACGCCTGGCGCTGCAAAGGCACTGAAAACCAAAACGTACTGCCCCCACCCACATTGGCCTCATAGCCAATTTCGCCCCCCATCAGTTCCACCAACTGCCGACAAATGGCCAGCCCCAACCCAGTGCCTCCATAGCGGCGGGTTGTGGAAGCATCCACCTGCGAAAAAGACTGAAACAGCTTGTGGCGATGCTCCGGCAAGACCCCCACCCCTGAATCTCGCACCTCACAGTGAATCACCACCATCTTGTTTGATTGGGATTCCAAAGACATTTGAAAAACCACCTGTCCTTGATCCGTGAATTTAATGGCATTACCCACTAAGTTGATGCAAATTTGATGCAGTCTTGTGGGGTCACCCACCACCGTCCAAGGCACATTACTATCCAGCAGCGTCAACAGCGTTAATCCCTTGGCTTGGGCTTGGGGCCGCAGGAGATGATCGACGGTTTCAATACATTGATTTAGGTCAAAGGGAATGGACTCTAGTTGCACTTCTCGAGCTTCAATTTTCGCCCAATCCAAAATGTCATTAATCAACGACAATAGGTGCTCGCCGCTGGTTTTTAAGATGCGAGCTAAGTCCTGCTGTTCTAAATTTAAGGGCGTTTGCAGCAGCAAATCTGTCGTACCTAAAGCCGCATTCAAAGGAGTCCGAATTTCGTGACTCATGTTGGCCAGAAATTGACTTTTGGCTCGGTTGGCAGAATCGGCTAATTCTTTTGCCAGTTGCAATTCCGTGGACTGATGTTGAAGACGTTGCACTAATTGGGTTTGTTGAACAGCAATGCCCAGTTGTGCCCCAATTTGCACCAGAATTTTGATGTCTGATTCGCTCCAGGTGCGGGGGCGTTCATTTTGATAGGCTCCCAGGACTCCCCACAGTTCCCGTCCACAATGAATGGGTACGCAAATAAAGGCTTTGGCCGCCAATCGATCGAGCAATTCCAAGCAGGTATCGGCCAAATCCGCCTGATCCACATCGCTGGCACTGACATAACTGGCTCCCAAGTTGAAGGGGCCGCCTTGGGTCAGTTGCCAAGTTTTGTGACACAGGGCCGGATTGAGGTGATCCACATCCTTGGTGACTCCGCTCGGACTAACCAAGGGCTGCACACCATCGGCCGCAGACTCCACCAAAAATTGACCGCTCCAGTCCGGATTAAACCGATAAATCACCACTCGATGGCACAGCAGGGCCCGCCGTAGCTCATCGGTTGTATCCAGAAAAATTTCATCCAGATCCAAGGATTGCCGCATTCGGGTGATGATTCGGGCGATCGCGGTTTCGCGTCGGGCCAAGTCCCGCAGGGCCTGTTCTGCCTGCTTCCGTTGCATCAAGGCTCCGGCCTGGGTTCCCACTGCCTCCAACAGATGCAAGATTTTGTTATCGAGGGTCGAGGCCTGTCGTCGCAGGAACATCAAGACCGCCAAAACCTGGGAGCCGTCCAAAATAGGAACCGCAAAGGCCGATCGCAAACCCACACTAGCGGCCAGCTCTGAACGGGCAAAAATTCCCGGTTGGCTTAAATCCTCCAGCCATTCCGCCTGGCGCTGGGCCCAAACTCGACCGGGCATTCCTTCTCCCGATCGATACTGAAGCTGCAAACTGGCTTGGCGAAAGGCTTGAAACGATGGGTCGCTGGCATACCAACTGGGGCTGCACTCCAGCGCCGTCCCGTGGGCATTGGGCACCCAGGCTTCTGCACAATCCCACTTAATGGTTTGGCAAGTCAGCCGCAAAATGGCTTCAAGGGATGCATCAAAATCCGAGGCTCGCCCGATCGCCTGGGAAGCCGCCAGCAACAGCCGAATTTCAATTTCAACTTTCTGGCGCTGAACAATTTGTTTGTGTAGCAGTTCATTCTGTTCAGTCAAGCGACGATTCGCCGATCGCAACTCTTCCTGAAGGGCATACAGGCGCAGTTGGCTCTCAATTCGCGACAGAATTTCTTGAACCTGAAAAGGTTTAGTAATATAGTCAACTCCACCGGCCTCAAAGGCATGAACCTTATCGGTTGGGCGATCTAAAGCGCTAATAAAAATAACAGGAATATGACGAGTTTGAGGATCATCTTTTAAGTAACGACAAACTTCATATCCATCCAAATCTGGCATACAAGCATCCAGAAGGATTAAATTTGGTGCAGCCAACCGAGCAGCACTTAGTGCCAATCGACCACTAATTGCCTTTCTGACACGATAGCCATGGGTCTCCAGCATGGAAGACAGCAGACGAAGATTATCTGGCAAGTCATCCACAATTAAGATATCAGCCTTGGCGGGATTCCCGGAAGAAGATAACATCGACAGCAATCCAGAGAGAAAGGAAAAAATGAGTGATCAAGCGTCAAGCAAGGATCTAGGCAACTGTTATTCAAGATGATTCATTTCATGCAAGTTATTTGGCTCATAACTGATGCGTGCTGTTCTATTTTTGATTGATGTTTGACTGATTGGGATGATTGGGGCGATTGATGATTTGAGATTTGAAACTTGAGCCTATTAGCTTTTAGTTGCTTTAAACGGCATTCAAGCTGCTTTCAGCGAGCTATTGAGTCACAACTATGCCCATTCAATGAAAATTGTCTGACTCAAAACTCGTTAACAGTCTTCACTCACGGTGCTTTGCCGTTACCCACAATCGCTAAATTTTTCATGAATTTCTGAGTTTAGTTCACTCTTTCATGAGGTCAGTGACTATCAAGTCAGCGATCGCCTAAAGTCAGAGTGGCTCTGAACCTCGGGTGGCTTCAGTCTGTACGCCATTCAACAATCATGCAGCATGGTCATGGCTGTTAACTATCGGTAGAACACGAGTATTTTTTGATACGATCGCCCGTCTTCCTTTACGGGGATAGTACAAATCGCGATTCGTCTTTAAGGCCGACGGGGCCGGCGGCGATCGAGGGAAACAACCGTGGCCGCGCTGCTTTCGCGGGCCACCCGAATCAGCAACCCCGCTAGAAACAGACTGGCAATAATCGAGCTACCGCCATAGCTCATGAGGGGAAACGGCAGTCCTGTAGTGGGCAGCACACCGGTTGCCACGCCAATGTTCACCAGGGCTTGGCCCACCAGCAGCAACACAGCACCGACGGCCACCAGTCGCAGAGAGCGATCGCTCGCATTGGCAGCCACTCGCAGGCCCAATGCACCGTAAACGACTAACAGGGTCAACAACAGCAGGGAACCAACAAAGCCAAACTCCTCCGCAAACACTGAAAAGATAAAGTCCGTGAACTGGATGGGCAGGCTGGCTAATTTTTGTTGCGAGAGGCCAAACCCCGTCCCCCACCAGCCCCCCGACCCGATCGCCAGGAGACTTTGCACCAATTGATAGCCAATGCCTAGAGGGTCGTCCCAAGGATTGAGAAAAGACGCAATTCGCCGCTGCTGGTACGTGCGCAGGCTAATACTAATTAACCCTAAAACCAGCCCACCTCCCGCCGCGCTGAGCAGATAGGCATAGGGCAAGCCCGCCGTCAGCGCCAGTAGCCAAACGGTCATCCCACAAACCGCTGCGGTGCTGAGATTAGGTTGCAACAAGATTCCCAACAACACTGCACCGATGGTTCCCAGCCAAAACCAGCGATGGCGATCGGTCAACCGTTCCCACTGACCCAAAATACGGGCACTTTGCAGCACCAAAAAGGGCTTTAAGAGTTCCGAGGGTTGAATCGGCAAGACCCCAATTTCAATCCAGCGAACGGCTCCGTTGGCCGATCGCCCAAGACCAGGAACCAGCAGCGCCCACATCAGCATCAGGGTGACTAATAACCCCCAATGGGCGATCGCCAGCACGTAACGCAGGGGCAGGGAAACGGCCGTTTGGAATCCCACCAAGCCCGCCGCAATCCACAGTAATTGCCGTTTGCAGTAGTACCAACCGTCTCCTTCCGTGGCTTCCGCACTGGCGTAGGAGGCAGATAGCAAAATCAGAAACCCCACAAACAGCCAAAAGAAGGTGAGCCAACGCAACCAGCGGGCTTCGTCGGCCCAGCCCACTGCCGACCACCCCACGGAGGTTCGGAACTGTGTGAGCCAATCACTCCAAACAAGGGGGCGACGTTGGGCCATGGATCGCAGGCAACCTCAAGGGGCAAAGACAGACCAGAAAGCAACCCCACCAGCGGGGGCCAAGCGCTGCTGACTTCAAACAATCAGGACTTACGCAAAATCTCAATTGCCCTCATCTCCCAACCCCTTCTCCCAGGACGGGAGCAGGGGAGTCAGTATCTTCTGGGTTCCCCTCGCCCTGCTTGGGAGAGGGGCGAGGGTTTCGGAAAATCCTGCGTCAGTCCTGACAATGCTGATGCAAAATACCTATTCAAAACAATATCGCGAGCCACAAGTTTCAGCTACCCGTAGGCAGGCTCACTTGTCACTCGCGATCGGCTGAATTCGGAATTGGTGTTCCAATTCCAAAAATGACTGAGGGTTGGGTCACCGACTCGATCGATCCACCTGACCCCAAAAGGGCAAAAGGGGCCGATCAGGCGGTTCACAGTTTGCCAATCTACAGCAAACCCGTATTCGTGCCCGGGCGGCCCGTAGCCAGCTCGACCTTCACGATTTTGCCACCCATCTTTTGGATGCGTTGCTGTTCCTTGAACCAGTTGTCGTAGGAAACCAACTTCGTGAAGAAGGTATTTTGCAGCTCGCGCTGCGTCCGAATTCGCGTTTGGCTCGGCACGCAAGCCGTAATTTTAAACATCCGCATGGCGAGAAACCTTTGTGACTTCAACGACAAATCTGACCAAAATTCAGACCAAGTCCTTAAACAACGAGGTCTGAGCCGTGCTGCCCCCAAAGCTAACCAGACAACGCGATCGCGGAGCCTATGCAACTTTGAGCGTTCAGCAACTATCCCAGACCCCGTGGCTTCACTCATTTCAACCCAACAGGGGAAACCACAACCATCAACCCGGTGAGTCGAAATTCAGCCAAGCCATTTGTTGTTTAGCTCAAGCCCGAGGAGATGTAGTCGAAGTACACGCCCATTTCCTTACCAGCGTCGCTGCCCACCAAACCGGCGGTCACTTCCTTCATGGCTTGGATTGCTTGCACGGTGGTGCCGATGGGCACGCCCAAGGAGTTGTAGGTTTCCTTCAGGCCGTTGAGCACGCGCTCATCGAGGATCGAAGGATCGCCAGCCAACATGGCATAGGTGGCGTAGCGGAGGTAGTAGTCCAGGTCGCGGATGCAAGCAGCATAGCGACGGGTGGTGTACATGTTGCCGCCGGGACGGGTCACATCGGAGTACAGCAGCGACTTGGCAACAGCTTCCTTGACGATCGTGGCAGCATTAGCGCCGATCGCGTTAGCAGCGCGCACGCGCAGTTCGCCGGTAGCGAAGTAATTCTTCAGCTTATCCAGAGCGCTCGAGTCGAGGTACTTGCCCTGAACGTCGGAGGAGTTGATGACGGAGGTAATTGCGTCTTGCATGATCGTTTTTGAATAAGTCGGTTTTGCAAGGAAATGGCTTTCATTAAAGCCGAAGCAAGTCAAGCTAGCGAGGGAGAACCCAGGTCTTAGCTCAAGCCGCCAATCACGTAATCGAAGTAAGCCGAAGCTTCAGCTGCATCTTCGCCGCTCAGCAGACCAGCAGCAGCAGCCTTCATGCCACGCACACCTTCAGCCACGCCGTCGATCGGGGTACCCAGCGAGCGGTACATTTCGCGCACACCCACCAAACCGATTTCTTCGATCGGGGTCACGTCGCCAGCCACGATGCCGTAGGTCACCAGACGCAGGTAGTAGTCCAGGTCGCGCAGGCAGGTTGCGGTCATTTCTTCACCGTAAGCGTTACCGCCGGGCGAAACCACATCGGGGCGCTTTTGGAACAGTTGTTCGCCGGCTTGCTTAACGATGCGCTCACGGGCATCGGTCAGGATTTGGGCAATGCGCAGGCGTTGAGCGCCGGTGGACACGAAAGCCTTGATGCGATCCAGTTCGCCGGGGCTGAGATAGCGGGCCTCAGCGTCGGCATTCACGATTGACTTCGTGACGATACTCATTGAATAAACTCCTCCGAAAGGAAAAAAGTTTTGACTGGAGATTGGGGCTTCCACCGAGGAAACGACTAGCATCGCTGCGATTGCTCAGGCAGCGGGAGCAACGAGAAATTTTCTGAGCCAGGTCGTTTAACTCTTGGCTCGAAATCCACCAGCGACAGTCCTGAGACCGCACTCGGTGTCCTCCCCGGCAAATCAACACTTATTCTCAGGCATGAAGCCCGTTGACCCTCGCTTGGATTAACAGTTTTTAACATCCTTCCTCAGACAGCTAATCTTTGAGGGCCGTTCCGAGTCTGTGATTTTTGTCCCGATCGCTCAATTGCCCAAAAGACAAAACACCAGGCAAGTCAAAATCTAGGGTCAAGATTTTGCACCTGATGTTTTGCAGATTTCAGTTTGGATCGAGCGATCCAGCGATCGCCCAACAGCCGGGTTTCCCCGAGTCCAAATTTATTTTTGGAATTGACCAAATTGCAGTTCGTAAACCTCATCCTCACAACCGGTTTGGATTTTGAGGTTAGAACGGGGCTTGGCGGTGCAAAGGAGCGCAAACCCCTTTGTGCGCAAATCCGGACTCAAGCCCATGCTGTCGCCTGGCTCGATCGTCCCTTCCACTACGCGGGCAGCACAGGTCGTGCAAACCCCCGCATTGCAAGAGCTGGGAAGCGTCAGCCCCGCCGCTGCCGCCGCCGTCAAAATGGGCGTATCATCCGCCACTTGCAGGACGTGGGTTTGCCCTTCGTGCTGAATTTCAACCTGATAGGTCGTGCTCATGGTTCTTCTCTCGAATCCCTAGCCAATCCCTAGGAGCGCTGCGCCTCAGCACCACCGCACACTTCCAGGATTTCTTGGGTAATAGCGGCCTGCCGTGCCTTGTTATAGGTCAAGGTCAACGTGCCGATCAAGGTCTTGGCGTTCTCGCTGGCGTTGCTCATGGCAGTCATCCGAGCAGCCAACTCGCTGGCTGCGGACTCTTGCAGGGCCCGCAGCAGTTGGTTATTCAGGTACAACGGCAAGAGTGCGTTCAGAATTTGTACCGGATCCTGCTCAAAAATGGTGTCGCGCGGCAAGGGGGCGGTGGGTAAATCGACCCGCTCACGCTCCACTTGGAATTGTCCGCCACGGGTCGTCAGCCGGAAGATCTCATCATCCGAAGCTTCCAAACCTTGCGGATCCAACGGCAGCAGGGTTTGGACTACGGGACGGGAGCTAATCAGCGATACAAATTTGGTGTAGACCAGTTCGACGCGATCGACCGTTTCCGAGAGGAACAGCGAGAGCAGCTCGTCTGCAATTTGCGATGCTTCCGAAGCACTCGGGATTTGCTCTAGACCGTCATAAACAGCCGCAATGTCATGGCCCCGGCGGCTGAAGTATTGGTTTGCCTTACGACCCACCACGATCATTTTGACGTTGACCCCTTCAGCAAGCAGTTCTTTGCTGCGTTGCTCGGCCCGACGGATCACATTACCGTTGTAGCCACCACACAGGCCCCGATCGCCTGAAACCACCAAAATACCTACGGTTTTAATGCTTCGTTGCCGCAGGAGTGGCAGATCTACGTCTTCAAATTTGAGGCGCGACTGCAAGCCGTAGAGCACTTGGGCTAAGCGATCGGCGAAGGGGCGGGTGTTGTTCACCTGCTCTTGGGCCCGGCGCACCTTCGCGGCGGCAACCAAGCGCATGGCTTCAGTAATTTTTTTAGTGTTTTTAACGGACTGAATTCGGTCGCGAATTGCCTTGAGGTTTGCCATAGCTGTGGAGTCCTTTGAGTCGCCTGAGTCGCTAGGGTGCGCGATCGCCCGGGGCAGAGGCCCCTAGGCGATCGCTTGATTCGCGATGATTACTGAGCAACCAAGAAGGTTTGCTTGTACTCAGTCAACGCTTCCTTCAGCAGGGTTTCCGCCTCTTCCGTCAGTTGCTTGGTGCTGCGCACGGCTTCACCATAGCCAGCCTTGTTATTCTTCAGGTAATCCCGCAGACCCGCCACAAACTTGGTGATCAGGTTGACCGGAATTTCATCCAAATGGCCGTTAATCCCGGCGTAAATGACCGCTACTTGCTCATCCACACCCAAAGGCGAGTATTGGGGCTGCTTCAGCAGTTCCCGCAAGCGCTGACCACGGGCCAACTGATCTTGGGTCGCCTTATCCAAGTCGGAGGCGAACTGCGCAAAGGCAGCCAAGTCATCGTATTGAGCCAGTTCCAGCTTCACCTTACCGGCCACCTTCTTCATGGCCTTGGTTTGAGCAGCCGAGCCCACGCGGGATACGGAGATACCAGCGTTCACGGCCGGACGCAGACCCGAGTTGAACAGGTCAGCGGACAGGAAGATCTGACCGTCGGTAATCGAAATCACGTTGGTCGGGATGTAGGCTGACACGTCACCGGCTTGGGTTTCGATGATCGGCAGGGCCGTCATGCTCCCACCACCCAGCTCATCGCTCAGTTTGGCGGCACGCTCCAGCAAGCGGCTGTGGAGATAGAACACGTCGCCGGGGTAAGCTTCCCGACCGGGCGGACGGCGCAGCAGCAAGGACATTTGGCGATAGGCCTGGGCTTGCTTGGACAAGTCATCGTAAACCACCAGGGTGGCCTTGCCCTTGTACATAAAGTACTCAGCAATGGCAGCGCCGGTGTAGGGAGCCAGGTATTGCAAGGTGGCGGGGTCGTTGGCGTTGGCGGCTACCACGATGGTGTAGTCCAGCGCGCCCGATTCCTTCAGCACGTCGATCACCTGGGCCACGGAGGAGGCCTTTTGCCCGATCGCCACGTAGATGCAGATCACATCCTCGGACTTCTGGTTGATGATCGTGTCGATCGCGATCGAGGTCTTACCCGTTTGGCGGTCACCGATGATCAGCTCCCGTTGGCCACGCCCGACCGGAATCATCGAGTCAATTGCCGTAATCCCCGTTTGCATTGGTTCGCACACGGACTTCCGGGCAATAATCCCAGGGGCCATCGATTCGATCAAGCGCGTTTCCGTCGCGGCAATATCACCCTTGCCATCGATCGGGCGAGCCAGCGCATCCACGACCCGGCCCACAACCGCATCACCCACCGGAATCGCCGCGATCTTACCGGTGGCACGAACGGTACTGCCTTCTTGGATGTTGAGGCCGTCACCCATCAACACAGCACCCACATCGTTCTCTTCGAGGTTCAGTGCGATACCCACAGTACCGTCCTCGAACTCCAGCAGCTCACCAGCCATGGCATTTTGCAGGCCATAGATACGAGCGATCCCGTCACCCACTTGCAGCACGGTGCCCACGTCGGCCACCTTGACATCCTTGTCGTACTGCTCAATCTGCTGCTGAATAATGCTGCTGATTTCGTCCGGTCTGATTGCAATCACGGTCTGCGACTCCTAGTTTTCAACGTTGTTTCCAGCGTTTGGGGTGCCTATCTTGGTTGCGGCCCTCGGGATTTGCTCACAAACAGAGCTAGATCGCGCCCAAAGTCAGCGCCATGCGTCGCAATTGACCACGCAGGCTGGCATCGACCACTTGCGAGCCGACTTTGATAATCACGCCGCCGATCAAATCGGTATCGACCTTCGTCACCAGTTCCACGCTGGCGGCCCCGGTGAGCTGTTTCACCCGCTCAATGGCGCTTTGGCGTTGCTCTTCCGTCAGTTCCACCGCAGAAGTCACTTCCGCCAAGGCCGTATTCGTAAACTGGCGCAGCAGGTCTTGATATTTCTGGGCGATCGTATCCAGCAGCGCAATCCGCTTGCGATCAACCAAGAGTTTCAAAAAGTTCGCCGTCAACGGGTGCAGCGTTTCACCCGCCAGGCGATCGAGTACAGACTTCTTATCGTCCGCCTTGACAAACGGATTAGCCAAGAGAGCGCCCAGCTCATCCGAGGCTGCTAGCAAACCTCGTAGGTAGGTCACATCCTCGCCAAAACGCTCCACCAAGCTTTCCTTTTGAGCCAAGGTCATCAAAGCTTGCGCGTAAGGCTCGGCGATGCTGGCGATCATTGAACTGCTTTGCATCGTTAGTTCCCTCCCCCTTGAATCAGGGCCAAGCTCCGATCAACCAAGTCCCGCTGTTGATCCGAATTCAAGCGCGAGCGCAGTTGGTCATTGACCTGCTCCAACGCTGCGGCCACAGCTCGCTGCCGCAATTGCGAAATCACACGCTCTTGCTCAGCCACCAAGTCACTGGAAGCGGCCTCGCGCATCCGTTGCACATCCTGAGTGGACTTCGCCAAAATGGCTTCCTTCGTCCGCTCAGCCGCAACCTTCGCTTCAGCAGTGATTCGCTCTGCTTCCGCCTGGGCTTGAGCCAGTTTGCGCTGTTGCTCTTCCAAGGCCTTCACAGCTTCCGCCTGCGCCTTTTCCGCCTCGGTGATTGCCTCTTCGATCGCCGCTCTCCGGGTTCCCAGCAGGTTACCCAAGAAGCCACGACCAAAGTAGACCAGAACCCCCAACACGATCGCCAGGTTGATCACATTGGTTTCCAGGATGTCGGTGTTAATCCCGAACGATCCATGGGCCAACAGATGAGGGGCGATCGAACCCAAAAACATGTTCGTCATCACAACCTCATCCCAACTCAAAACCCAACAACTTCCGCACAATCTGACGGCTCAGCACCGCCACTTGACCGTCCAGGGCAGCCAAAGCCGTCTGCCGTTGACTGTCAATCTCCTGTTGAGCCGCTTCCCGCTCCGATTGGGCCTGTCGTTGTGCATCTGCCACCGTCTGAGCCGCCAGTTTTTGCGCCTCCGCTTGGGCATCCGCTACGATGGACTGAGACTTACGGCGGGCCTCCGCCAAAGCCTGTTCATACTCCGCCGTCAACGACTTCACCTTCTCCAGGCGCTCTTGTGCGTCCAGTTGCTTGCTGCGGATGTAGTCGGCCCGTTGGTCAATGGCTTGTCCCAGGGGCTTGTACAAAACCGCATTCAAAATCAAAGCCAAAATTAGAAACTGCGCTGCCATCAGGGGCAGGGTGGCATCAAGGTCAAACAGACCCCCTTCTGCCTCCGCTGCCAACAGCGTTGGTACGAGTGCGTATAGCATTTCGCTTACTCCCAGCAGATGGTTGACAGCCCCTTTTCGCGAGTTGGGGCAGCAAAAGGCTTTCGCATCAAGCAAGCACCTTTCGCTGCCTCAGGTAAAACTCGTTCGCAAAAGCCGAAAACCAAATTTACGAAGCGAAGGGGTTAGCGAACAGCAGCACCAGTGCCACCACCAGACCGTAAATCGTCAGAGCTTCCATGAACGCCAAGCTCAACAGCAAGGTGCCACGGATTTTGCCTTCTGCTTCCGGTTGACGAGCAATCCCTTCCACAGCTTGACCAGCCGCATTACCTTGACCGATACCGGGGCCAATTGCACCCAAACCCACAGCCAGAGCAGCAGCCAGAACCGAAGCAGCAGCAATCGTAGGATTCATTGTCGTAGTCCGTCCTTGAATTGTTGTTGAGAGTCTTGTAATTAGAAGGGAAACAATCCCCAATTGATGCTTTCACGACTCCGTTTCACAACCCCTAAAAATGGGATCGTTAGTCGTGATGCTCGCCGTGGTGATCTTCCATTGCTTCACCAATGTAGGATGCCGCCAGAGTTGCAAAAATCAGGGCTTGAATTGCACTCGTGAACAGCCCCAAAACCATCAGCGGAATGGGCACGAACAAGGGAACCAGGAAGACCAGTACAGCCACCACAAGTTCATCCGCTAGGATATTACCAAACAAACGGAAGCTTAACGACAGCGGCTTGGTAAAGTCTTCAATGATTTTGAAGGGAACCATGATCGGGGTCGGCTGCGCGTAATCGGCGAAGTAACCCAACCCTTTTCGGCTCAATCCTGCATAGAAATAGGCGACCGATGTGGTCAGTGCCAGGGCAACCGTTGTGTTGATGTCGTTGGTAGGAGCAGCCAATTCACCAGACGGTAACTCAACGAGTTTCCAAGGAATGAGTGCACCACCCCAATTCGACACAAAAATGAATAGGAACAAGGTGCCAACAAAGGGAACCCATGCTCGATATTCTTTTTCGCCCACTTGGGTTTTGGTAAGGTCGCGGATAAACTCCAAGGCATATTCCATGAAGTTTTGCAATCCCGACGGTACTCGCTGAATGTTACGAGTTGCCAAGATGCAAGTAACGATCAGTAGCCCTAGGACAATCCAAGAGGCAAGGAAAACTTGCCCATGTACCTTGAAGTTGCCAATGTGCCAATAGAAGTGTTGACCAACTTCCAGTTCTGCTAACGGAGAGAACGGAATGTTTGAAAAAAGATCGAACATAGCAACGCTGTTTTGCATAGGCATTTGACGAGATTGCTCTCGCAATTAGCCTAAGGGTTGGGCTTTGCGATCGCGCGCAACGTGTGGAAAATTAGAGCAGCCTTATAGGTCAAAAAACCAAGGATGATTGGCAACAGTTCAAGTTGCTGAACTCGAGCACCAATGAGGAAAATGGCTACAAAAAGTGCTAGCCGAGTTTTACTCAATTGCTGTTTGCCATTACCCAGGGTGGCGACATCTTTGGCCAGCATTCGCAGGTATACAATGCCCACCAGCGCTCCCAGCAAATAGCTCAGGGCAGTGTTGAGACTGTAGGTGGCCCAAACAGACAGAAAAATCACCAGGGATACAACCAAGGAGCCGATTAATAGCTCCCGTTGGAGTTTGTAGTATTCCTCCATGGCTGCGCTGTTTTCGGAAGTGCCCTCGATCGCTTCGGGAGAAACTTCCGGCACGGCGGTGATTGGTTCGACCGTTGGAGAGTCCATCGGTTGCAAACTCCTGGCTGTTGAATGCTGACCCGGCGGCCCTAAGCCAGGTGCGATTGTACCACGCAGGTGTTGCGCGTTTTTCACGGGAAATGGGCGAGGTTGCTGAGGGGAGCGATTTTGACTGTGCCCGGATTTGGCGGGTGGTTGGCTAGGGATTGAGTTAGCGTTGGGGAGTCAGCAACAACAGGCGCTGATCAAGCAGCGATCGCACGTTTTCGAGGGTGAAGCCCCGCTGCTGGCTCAGGAGTTGGGCGATCGACTGGGGTTGGTCAGCGGTTTCGTTGGCAGCTACAGCACTGAGAAACTGGAACGTGGCATCGTCCAAGCTGACAATCCGATAGTCCTGATTAAATAGACAACGGCTAGGCCAGCCATCCATACAAGGGTTCAGGCTCGGCAGGGCCGCGGCCAGGGCGCTGGAGTCTTCCCAGGTGAGGCGATTGACCGGCGGGCAACCTAACCAAAACTCGTAGTGGGTGGCTCCTTCGGGATCCAGCGATTCCACCAGGCGATAGCGCTGTCGATCGCTCAAGCCCTCGGCTCGCGCCATCAGTTCCGGATTGCTGCCCAAGAGGCGATCGAGCTGCCAGTAATCAGGGTTGGAAAAGCCCAGGAACTCCAGACCCGAAGCCTCAATGAGTTCAAAAAGGGTGTCGATGTTGTAGTCCACTTCCTGGGGATGGACATACATATCTGCGAAGCACTCATCCCGCTGGTTTTCCATCGACCAGCGCTCCTGTTCTCGTCGCACCAGTCGGTTCGTTTCGGGCAAAGCAGCAAACAAAGACCGCCCAATTTGAACACCATCGCGATAGGGATTGGAGTCTGCCGGGCCCGTGGGGCTTTCACGGAGCAGGCGGATCGCTCGCTGCATCAGTTGAATTTCCCAACGGCCCAGTTCCCCATAAACAAAAATATGCATGAGACCACCGGGAGCTAGCTTGGCGGCCAGGGATTGAATCCCGCGCACCGGATCGGGCAGGTGGTGCAACACACCAACGCAGTTGATCCAGTCAAATTTGCCGGAAATTTCCTGGGCATCGTAAAGGCTGAGGTGACGGAATTCCACGCGATCGCCCCCGCGAACCCGATCACCCGTCCGCCGACACCGTTCCCGAGCCACACCCAGCGCCTCTGAACTCAGGTCGATCGCCGTGATCTTGGCTTCCGGGTTCAGGTGCATTAGATATTCAGTGCCCACACCCGTGCCGCAACCCGCATCCAAAATCCGAATATCAGCGCGTTCCGCCTTTCTGCCCGTGCAAAATTGATGCGCCGCCTGCCAATTCCAGCGCCAGTTATAGCCCGGCGGGGGTTCATCCAACAGGGGTTCCGGCGGAAACGGATAGGTATCGTAGAGCTTTTGGACGGCGGCGAGGGTTTGGGCGGTGCGCTGTGCTTCCATCGGAATTGAATAGGGGGGTTGATTGGGTTGATTGTTTATATAGGAATTGCTGAAAAGAGGCTGAAACGAGGACTCGCAAGGGTGATCACCGCGATCGAGTCTATCGCACCCCCTGCCCTTCCAATGCCTGCGATCGCCCGCCTGAGAAGCATACATACTTCTTAACAAAGGCCGCCCCACGCACAGAATCGTTTTAGTCTAATGGGTGGATTCACAACCATATTGAGTTGAGATCGTCCCTTCCATGTTCGCCGACAGCCGTTGAGGGTTGCCAGCGTCGAGCCAACCTGAGGCTAAGGGCTAAAGGTTCTGTCCAATGTCACAGAACCCGGTACGGTCGTTCACCTGACTTAGAAAAGGACCATTAGAATCTCATGAGCGTTAAAGCAAGTGGTGGAAGCTCGGTTGCCCGTCCGCAGCTCTACAGCACTGTTCCCGTATCTAAAATTTCCCAAGCAGAACAACAAGATCGCTACCTAGCCCCAGCGGAACTCAGCGAACTTAAAACTTTCTTTAGCTCCGGTGCTCAACGACTGGCCATTGCTCAAGTCCTGACGGTTAACGCCGAAATCATCGTCTCGCGAGCAGCCAACAAGATCTTTACCGGTGGTTCGCCCCTGGCTTTCTTAGAAAAGCCGCCAACGGATGAACCGGTGATGGCCACCACCACCAACCCCGTAGCCAAGACGGTGCAAGAAGGCATGACCTTCGGCACCGTTACCTACGTGGAAGCCAAGAGCAGCGGCGGTGGCCTGTTCAGTGGTCTACGCGACTTTTTCTTGACCCCCTCCGCGCCCATTCCCGCTGGCTTCCGGCCCATTAGCGTTGCCCGCTATGGCCCCCGGAACATGCAAAAGTCCTTGCGGGACATGAGCTGGTTTCTGCGCTATGTGACCTACGCGATCGTGGCCGGTGACCCGACGATCATCGCCGTGAACACCCGTGGTCTGCGCGAAATCATCGAAAACGCCTGTTCCACGGCAGCCACGATCGTGGCGATCGAGGGCATGAAGCAAGCGGCCCTCACCTACTTCCGCGATGATGCCAACGCCACGGAAATCGTCAAGCAATACTTTGACGTATTGCTAACGGAGTTCAAGGCCCCCACGCCGTCCAACAAGGTGCGTCAGCGGCCTTCGGCGGATCAACAGGGTCTGGCCCTGCCGCAAATCTACGCCAACGCCGCTGAAAAGCGCGTGAAGTACGCGATGAAGCCCGGCCTGTCGGCCACCGAAAAGAACGATGCGGTGAAAGCGGCCTATCGCCAAGTGTTTGAGCGCGACATCACCCGCGCCTACTCCTTGGGAATTTCCGACCTGGAATCGAAGGTCAAAAACGGCGAAATTTCCATGAAGGAATTCGTCCGCCGCTTGGCCAAGTCGCCCCTGTACCGCAAGCAGTTCTTTGAGCCGTTCATCAACAGCCGCGCTCTCGAGCTGGCGTTCCGCCACATCCTGGGTCGTGGCCCCTCGTCCCGCGAAGAAGTGCAAAAGTACTTCTCGATCATCTCGAGTGGCGGCTTGGCGGCCCTGGTCGATGCCCTGGTCGATTCGCAAGAATACGCCGATTACTTTGGCGAAGAAACCGTGCCTTACCTGCGTGGCCTGGGTCAAGAAGCCCAAGAGTGCCGCAACTGGGGCCCGCAGATCGACCTGTTCAACTACAGCGCCCCCTTCCGCAAGGTTCCCCAATTCATCACCACCTTTGGGGACTATGTGCAACCCCTGCGCGATCAGCATCCCTACGGGGTTGGTAATGATCCGCTGGAAATCCAATTTGGGGCAATCTTCCCGAAAGAAACCCGCAATCCCAAGAACCGGCCTGCGCCCTTCGGCAAGGATACCCGTCGGATCCTGATCAAGCGTGGTGCCGGGATTGAGAACCAACTGAGCAACCCGGGTGCAGTGGGCAAGGCTCCTGGCTCCATGGGGCCCAAGGTGTTCAAGCTGGATCAGTTGCCCGGAATTGGCAAGTCGGTGAAGACCGCCAGCATTCGCTTCTCGGAAAGCACCACCCAAGCCGTAATCCGCGCTGCCTACCTGCAAGTGTTTGGCCGCGATGTGTATGAAGGCCAGCGCCTGACGGTGGCCGAAATCAAGCTGGAAAACGGCAACATCACGGTCAAGGAATTTATCCGCCAGTTGGCCAAGTCGGACCTGTTCCGCAAGACCTACTGGAGTTCGTTGTACGTGATGAAGGCGGTGGAATACATTCACCGTCGTCTGTTGGGTCGCCCCACCTACGGCCGCAACGAAACCAACAAGTACTTCGACATTTGCGCCAAGCAAGGGTTCTATGCCTTGATTGATGCAATTCTCGATACGGCGGAATACGCGGAAGCCTTTGGGGAAGATACGGTTCCCTACGAGCGCTATCTGACAGCAGGCGGCCAAGCCCTGCGTACGACTCGTCCGGGTAACTTGGGCTTCAAGGGTGTGCTGACCAAGCCGGAATCGGAAGCACCGCGCTTTGTGGAGCTGGGGCAACCGCTCTCGATCCGCACGGAAGGGGATGCGAGCAACCGTGCTGGCCAAGGGGTGAGCCGTCGTCGCGAGCAAACCAAGACCTTCAAGCTGACGACCACGACCGATAAGGTGGCCCTGAAAACGGCGATCGCGGCGGCCTATCGTCAGGTCTTTGAACGTGACTTGGATCCCTATGTGGTGCGGGCTGAGTTCACGGCGCTGGAAAGCAAGCTAGGCAACGGCGAAATCACGATGAAGGAATTCATCGAATCGTTGGGCGGCTCTCGCTTGTACACCAAGGAATTCTATGCTCCCTATCCGAACACGAAGGTGATCGAACTGGGTCTGAAGCATTTCTTGGGCCGGGCACCTTTGAACCAGGTGGAAATTCGCAAGTACAACCAAATTCTGGCGACGGAAGGTCTGAAGGGTTTTGTGTCGGCCATGCTGAACACGCCGGAATATGCGGAGTGCTTCGGTGAGGATACGGTTCCCTATCGCCGGTTCCCGACGCTGCCAGCGGCAAACTTCCCGAACACCAACCGGTTGTATGACCAACTGACCAAACAGAACAGTGATGTGGTGGTGCCGAGCTTTGTGCCGGCAACGCCCCTGAGCCGTGCCTAAAGCGCGGATACTGTGGGTCTTTTCTGACAGGTGACTCTGTTGAATTTGAGGTTGTGAATGCTCCTACATTCGATCGCTCGCTAAGGCTGGGCGATCGGGTGTAGGCTTCTC
The DNA here is from genome assembly GCA_001913845.2 of Limnothrix sp. CACIAM 69d. Classification (GTDB taxonomy): domain Bacteria; phylum Cyanobacteriota; class Cyanobacteriia; order CACIAM-69d; family CACIAM-69d; genus CACIAM-69d. Next base: position 23,295 of record MKGP02000077.1, read on the forward strand.
AATTTCAAGCCTGGTTGGATGGTCGCCCATCAACTCAGACCAATTAAACATACCTTTTAAGCCAGTTTTTCAAGACTGCTGAAAACAAGGGGCCTCCGCTCCTTGTTTTTGCATTTTTGGCGCTGTTGATGGTCGCTATGGTAATGGCTACTCATAGGACTGATAATCATGGCTCGCCTAGAGTCCGTTCTTTGTGATACCAATTACCATCCTGTTCAAGATAAAATTAATACCGATCTCATAACTTAAACAACCGGTCATTAAAAAGATTTGAAGCCAGGGTGCATCAATGGCTATTTCATTTAGCGGTTCCTATAGTCAGAACTTCGACGCTCTCAATTTGAGTGGTTCTAACAGTGATCTAGCTTGGACTAATAACACTACGCTGTCCGGCTGGTATTTGTTTCGCCAGCCCGCTCCTGGTCAGGCGTTAGCCATTTATCGATCGAGCCGAGGCAACGACAACACAGGCAATTTCTATAGCTTTGGTCTCACTGAAAATAGCGATCGAGCCTTAGGCGGCATCGGCTCCGGCGGTACATATTTCGGGAGTCCCGCCAGCGGAAATATTGCCGGATGGATTGCATTTGCGGCCAAAAACACCACTGGCACGACGATCAATCGCCTCACAATTTCCTTTGCAGGTGAACAGTGGCGAAATGGGGGAAACGCCACTGCACAAACCATGGTGTTGGAATATGGCTTCGGTAGTAGTTTCACAACCGTTCCGACCTGGACAACGCCGGGCAGTACGTTCAATTGGACTTCGCCTGTGGCAACTACGACGGCTGGCATGGTTGACGGGAATGCTGCGGGACGGGTTGCGGGCGTTGGAGGAACGCTGTCCGGCTTGAGCTGGGGCCACAATGACACACTCTGGCTCCGTTGGGTGGAGCGAAATGACGCGGGGGATGATCATGGTTTGGCGATCGATGACTTCTCCCTTACCGGCACACCCAACCCCACCGTCAATCTCTCGGTCAGCCGCAACAACGGAACCGAAACCGATCGAACCGTTATCACCGTTACGGCCACCGCTTCCCAGGCCGCTATCGGCGACCAAACCGTTGAACTCCAAGTCAGCGGGACGAACATCACCCCGGAAGACTATCAGCTCAGCCAACCTCAAATCAGCATCACCAACGGCAACACAACCGGCTCAGTCACCTTCACGGTAATGGATGACGCGATGGTGGAGGGAACCGAAACCGCCACCATTACCCTGAAAACAACTACCAGTGGCTTGACCCTGGGCAGCAGCCTGGTACAGACGATCGAGATCGAAGATAACGACGGGGCCGTCAGCTCCCCCAGCCCCCTGAGTTTGGGCGGTGGTTTGGCTCCGGCTCCTATTGCTCCAGCTTTTGTCGCTCCGGCCCCGATCGCCCCTAGCCCAGAAATTCCCCCCAGCAGCCCGATCGCCCCACCGCCGCCCCTGCCCCCTCGACTGATTGTGACCCTCGATCGGGGCGGGCCAATCATCCTCGACGATACCGCCGCCCCCGTGCAGCTCACCCAGCCCTCAACGGATGCGAACCGCGCAACCCGGCCTCAACAGATCATCAGCATCACCAATATTGGTTCAGAACCCCTGAAGCTCTTGGATTTGCAATTACCCAAGGGCTTTTTCATTCTGGAAACCCTGCCGCCCGTCGTTCTGCCCAGTGCCACCCTGCAAGTGACCTTGGCCCTCACGGAGCAACCGGGAATCTATGACGGGCGTTTTGTGCTGCGCACCAATGGCGAACCGGCAGTTTATGATTTCCCGGTTATTGGTCAGGTTCTCCCCGGCCTCAGCGCTTTCCCGATCGGGGACGGCGGTAATGGGTGTCAACCGCCCTTGCTGATGCCCGATCGCACCCAGACCGGCTCCGATCGCGCAGATATCCTGTGGGGCAATGCCGAAAGCAACCAACTTCTGGGGCTGGGTGACTCTGACTGGCTATGGGGTGGCGCAGAAACCGATTGGCTGGCGGGCAGTGACGGGAACGACACGCTCTTTGGCAACCAACAGGCGGATACGCTCTGCGCTGGCACTGGCAACGATCTGCTCTTTGGTGGGCGCGGCGCTGACTGGCTGTTTGGCAATTCGGGGGATGACGTTCTCTCGGGCGATCGGGGCGAAGATACCCTCATCGGTGGCGCGGGGAGCGATCGCTTTGTGATTGGTGAAGGTACGGAGACGATTCTTGATTTTGAAGACGGGATTGATCGACTCATTTTGCCCACTGGAATTAACTTCGAGTCTCTCAGCCTCGCGGTAAGTGATGGCTTCTTGAACCTCAGCAACGGCACAATGCTGCTCGCCAAAATTGCCAACCTCACACCGAACCAACTGACCACAGCGAATTTGGCTCCGGTTTTGATCTGAGCCTGGGCTTTCAGTCAGATCATCTACAAAGCGGGAGTGCCGTAATTCAAAATGATGAGCCAGTGAAAGTCTTGCGATGTAAGCAACCATCACCTCACAGGCACTACCTTGTGTTCGAGTCCAGCGCTTTTGCACAGGAGATCATGCCGTTGCAAATGGCACTATAACTAGTATCAATGACGCTGCCACTGGCTCTGTCGTCTTCACCGCTGTAAGCGATGCCACCATCGAGAGCGCAGCAACCGTGAAGGGGCGAAAGGATTTCTGCTTTGATCATCAGTAATCCTTTCGCCGGGATTACTTTGGGAGCAACTACAACCCACCACCCTGATATGTCACCAAATATCGTCAACGGACCCAATGGCTCTCCTGATGCAATTGGGCCAACTAACAACAATGATGACTTTACCAATCAATCTTTTCAAGTTCCTGCCAATACGTCACCGGGAAGTGTTTTAAATCCCGACTTAGTTAGCTTCACCAACACCGTCAAGAATGCAGATACTGTTACAGCTAACATCTCTTTGTTACCTACTGTGCCAGCCAATTTGGCTGACTTGCCTAGCGGTACGGTTGTCACCATTTCCTATGGCTCAGCATCTGCCACCTACACATACAATGGCACAGTCTTTAACTACACAAGCAGCACTGGCTCATTAGGCGCCAATAACCTCGTCCAAATCGGATCATTAGCCGCAAATGCCACTGCTAACTATACAGTCAGTATTGATCTGCCCGCCGGTACCCCCCTTTCGACGGATACCAACATTGAGCGGGGCTTTCCTGTACCCGTTACAGCGTTCATTGATGCCAATGCCGACGGACTTGTAGGCTATTTTGAAACAAGAAACAACACAATTAATCGTGTGTATACTGGCTACCTACAACTGGTGAAGCAATCGCGGATCTTGCAAGGAACTGGGCCAGCTATCCAAGGAACTGATGGAATTCTCTCGACGACACCGAAACAACCTGCACTAGGAAACATTATTGAGTACGTTGTAGAGTACCAAAATATTTCTGAGGTTGATTCTGGAATTGGCAATATATCTTTGAATGCCGACAAGATCGTTATTAATGAAGATGGCACTCAGAGTAATTGGGCGAAAGATAATGATTCTGATGGCGCAATTGATACCAAGCATGTACTTGGTTCAACACAAACAACAACAGCATCAACATTTCAGTTTTTCAGTGGCATTCCAGCCACCAATTTTTTAGGTGGCGAACAAAGCGGTAATACAGTTGCTGCCGATATTACTAAATATATAAGCAATTTGATCGGGCGAATTCCTTCGCAGGTCTCTGGAAAATTGACATTTCAGCGACAAGTGAATTCAACAACTGCTGGTCAGGAAATTGATAATATTGCTAATGCAGCTTACGAAGACTCCAACAGCCCAGGCACATTAATCAACAGCACATCTAACCAAGTAAGGGCGAGTATTGTTTCTGTTTTACCTACAGTTAATCTTTCTGTCAGTGCCAATGCCAGTACAGAAACTGCTGCGACCGTAATTACCGTCACCGCCACTGCCAGTAGCGCCGTCACGGGCAACCAAACCGTCAACCTCGGCGTGAGCGGTACCAACATCACCGCTGGTGACTACAGCCTCAGCAGTTCCACCATCACTATTCCCAACGGCGCAACCACGGGTTCCGTCACCTTCACCGTGACAGATGATGCACTGGTTGAAGGAGCTGAAACAGCCACCCTTGCGCTCGCTTCTCCCAGCAGCGGCATCACCCTTGGCCCCACCACAACTGCCAACATCGCGATCACGGATAACGACCCTGTTATTAGCGGCATGGTTGCCATCTTCATCCAAAACACAAACTTTACGGTCACTGAAGGGGGAGTCACCAACGAATACAGGATCATGTTATTGGGCCAACCCTCAGCTCCGATCACTATCAACTTGGCTCCTAATAATGGTCAAGTTACCACTTCTATAGGAGAAATAATCTTCACAGCGGCCAACTCGAATACGACCCAAGCCATCACTGTGACAGCGGTTGATGATGGGCTAATCGAAGGAACACATCAGAGTAGCATTATTCACACAGTCTCCAGTCCAGATCCTGCCTACAATACCCTGACCATCTCTCCTATTACTGTCACCATTACCGACAACGACACCGCTGGAGTTACCTTCTCCAAATCCACCTTGGCGCTCACCGAAGGGGGAGCCACCGATAGCTACGCCGTCAGACTCACTAGTCAACCCACCAGTGATGTCACTGTCAATCTGGCTCCCAACGCTCAGCTCACCACCTCCACAGGAAATCTGACCTTCACGGCGGCTAACTGGAATACACCCCAAACGGTCACGGTGACGGCGGTGGATGATTTCCTCTTTGAGGGGACACATACGGGCACTATTGCTCACACCGCCACCAGTGCCGATCCGAACTACGGCACTCTGGCGCTCTCTTCTGTCACCGCCAACATCACCGATAATGATGCGCCGCCTGTCGTTTCCAATCCCACTACCACACTGACTCCCGCTCCCACTCCCTCTGTCCCCATTGTTGTTACTCCCCCGCCGCCGGCCTACTTCTCCATCAACCTCGGCAACAACGGACCCATCATTCTCAACGCAACGGATGTTCCCGTTCACCTCGAAAACGACCAGGATATCTCCAATCCCATCCAAACACTGACGATCACCAGCCTCAGCCCCTATTCCCTCAAAATTCTGGGTCTGGAGCTGCCCAACGGCTTTAGCTTGGTTGACCCGCTGCCGGACGTTGTGCTGCCCGGTCAGTCCGTTTCCATCACTCTGAAACTCAGTGGTCAGCCGGGCGACTACTCAGGGCAGTTTCTCCTCAAAACCGATGGCGACCCACAATCCTATCGCTTCCCGCTGGTTGGCAAACTGCTCGTTGATTCCACGCCGCTTGCGGATCGGACGCTGCCCACTTGTCCTTGCGAAACTTTGGCAGACCCTTCAATTCCCCAGCCCATCACTTCCAAAACTGGCTCTGAGGGCAATGACTCTTTAGCGGGAACTCCCAACAGTGACTATCTCTTGGGGTTGGCGGGCAATGACCTTCTGGGTGGACGGCAGGGACAGGATTATCTGTTCGGTGGCGAGGGCGATGATTTCCTGTTTGGCGGTCGTGACTCCGATTGGCTCAATGGTGAGGCGGGTAACGATTTCCTCTCGGGTGACCTGGGCGCAGATACGGTTCTGGGGGGCGGTGGTAATGATCTGATCTTTGGCGATCGCACTACGCCAGGGGAAACATCTGAGTCAGGCGCGGATCTGCTCTGTGGTGGTGAAGGCAACGACACGCTCTTTGGCAACCAACAGGCGGATACCCTCTGCGCTGGCACTGGCAACGATCTGCTCTTTGGTGGGCGCGGCGCTGACTGGCTGTTTGGCAATTCGGGGGATGACGTTCTCTCGGGCGATCGGGGCGATGACACTCTGATCGGTGGCGCGGGGAGCGATCGCTTTGTGATTGGTGAAGGCACGGAGACGATTCTTGATTTTGAAGATGGGATCGATCGCCTCGTTCTGCCCACTGGAATTACCTTCGAGTCCCTCAGCCTCGCGGTAAGTGATGGCTTCTTGAACCTCAGCAACGGCACAACGCTGCTCGCCAAAATTGCCAACCTCACGCCGAACCAACTGACCGCAGCAGATTTGGCTCCGGCTTTGGTCTAGCTCTGATCAGCAACTGGAGTTGCAATCGTTGTCTGATTTCTATAAATTTGCCCGATCGAGGATGGTTGCCAAGGCCTGAGGATCGATTTCCAAGTCATCTCGATAGGCTTGGGCCTGGGCCATCCAGTCCCCGATCGGCAAGGGTGGCAACGTTTCGCGCCCCAACAGGGCCCAATAGTTCAAATGGCTACAGTTGGCCACCAACCAAAAGAAATTTGCCACATAACGCGGTGGAAATAGCTCAATCACCGTTGCGCCCGGTTCGGCGTAGGCCAAATTGGTCAAACCTGCGCCATGGGGAGCCACAATGGCACGGGCCCGCTGGAACAGGGCGGCCTGGTGACCCAGGCTGAGACCATCGAGATCCACCGCCTGAAACCCCCGTTGGGTCAACAGGGGCAAGATTTCCGCTTCGTTTAAAAACCGGCGATGCTGCACATTGTTGCGCCTTGTGATGTAGAGCCGATCGGGACAGTGGGCCGGATCGATCGCCGTTGCCAGCGGTAAAAATTCCCGTCGCAAAAATTCGCGGGTCTGGGGAGTGAAGGTGTTATCGGAAATGGGGGTGCAGCGGCCCAAAGATGGCAGGGCCAAGAGCCGATCGGCTTGAAGGTGGGGATGACGATCGCTGGAAACGACGCGATCGGGGTCAATGCCCAAGCGCTCCAGGGTGGCGAATTGAAAGGGATAGTCGAGGCGATCGAACACCCACCAATCGATCGCCGATCGCTCAAACCCCGCCTCCGTCAACCAAGCCAACCGGGGCAAACAGTCCACCATCCAATGCCAATAGTTGGGCCGAAACCGCACAGACAAAAAGGCCGCCGTGCCCGACAACTTCCGAACGGGGGGTGGCTGGCTCACCGCCTGCAAAGGCGCAATCCCCGAGGACAGTTCCTGGATAACTTGATGATCGACCGTGGTGATGCAAATCCCCAACTGGGAAATTTGGGCCCGCCCCTGGGGAAGGGCCACCACCCCGGGGCGTGGCCAGGGCGGCAGTTGGGGGGCAGTGTCTGGATCCAGGTGTGGATGCACAGGCCCCAACATCCGGGCAGCTTTGAGGGGAGGATAGGGCGCGATCGGCTCCAGCCAGCGGACTTGTGCTGCGGGTAAATCGGCAGCGGAACACCAGTGCAAGGGATAGTCCAACCGCGCGAATTCCTGGACGATCGCGGGGGGCAGTTGCCAGCGCTCACAGTCGGCCGCTTCCCGATCGCGCCCCAATTCCCGCAGTAGCCGCGCCACCCGAAAACAGCAGGTGGCCCCGTTGCCATTGGCCTGGAGCGATCGCAAATAGGCCCGAATCGCCATCGGGCGATCGCCCAGCCCTTCCGCCACCTGAGCCCCTTGCAGCCACAACCGCCAGTTAGCAGGAGCCAACTCCGCCGCCCGCCACAGGGCCAGGGCCGCCGCCGGCCACCGTTGCAGTTGGGCTAGAACCTGGGCGAACTGCACGTACAAATCCGAGTCCTGGGGCCGATCGCAAATGGCCGATCGGAGCCGTTGCCGAAGTAATTCAGGGGCGATCGGCTCCTTGTTTTCGGCCACAGGGTTTTCGGCTACAGAACTTTTGGCCCCAAGGCCTTGGGCATCAGGCAACGCTGCCACCGTATCCGCCACCGCAATTGATCACTGCAATCCACCACTAGCGACAACTAATCGTCATCCTTCAACACCGCTTCCTGTTCCGCCAACTGCATCAACACCACCTGAGAAGCCTGGGGATCCGCTTTTCCAAGAGGTTGACGTTGGTTATAGATTCCGTCCGATTGCAATTCCCAAGCGTTGCGAGTGTCGGCCAACATTACGCCCAAAATCGCTTGCAACTCTTGCACCAAGTCCGGATCCTCGATCGGGGTGACCGCCTCCACCCGTCGCGTCAAATTGCGGGGCATCCAATCGGCACTGCCAATATACAGCTCATCTTGGCCGCCATTGTGGAAATAGAAAATGCGGGAATGTTCCAAAAAGCGGCCCACGATGCTGACCACGCGGATATGGTCGCTCAGGCCCGGCAAACCCGGCCGCAAACAACAAATTCCCCGCACAATCAAATCCACCTGCACCCCCGCTTGGGAGGCCTCATACAGCGCCCGAATCACCACCGGATCCACCAGGGCGTTCATTTTGGCCACAACCCGCCCCTGTTGACCTTGGCGGGCCCAGTCGCGCTCCCGCTGAATCAAGGCCACCATCCGATCGCGCATGTTCACCGGGGCCACCAACAGCTTGCGATAGGCGCGTTGGCGAGAATAACCCGTTAGGTAATTGAACAAATCGGTCAAGTCAGCCCCCAGCTCCGGCCGGCAACTGAGCAGCCCCACATCGGTGTAGAGCTTGGCGGTTTTGGGGTTGTAGTTTCCGGTTCCAATGTGGACATAGCGGCGCAGGCCCTCCGGCTCTTTGCGCACCACCAGCACAATTTTGGTGTGGGTTTTTAAGCCCACCAAGCCATAAACCACATGCACCCCGGCACTTTCCAGCTTGCGGGCCCAGTTGATGTTGTTTTCTTCATCAAACCGCGCCTTGAGTTCCACCAACACCACCACCTGTTTGCCGTTTTCCGCCGCATCAATTAGGGCATGGACGATCGGGGAGTCGCCAGAGGTGCGATACAGGGTCATCTTGATCGTCAGCACATTCGGATCGCGGGCCGCTTCCGTGATGAACCGCTGCACCGTGGCCGAAAAGGAGTGATAGGGATGGTGCAACAACAAGTCTTGGCGGCGAATTTCGGTGAAAAAGTCGCCAACTTCCTCTTCTTCTGGGGACTGCACATTTTCCGAAGGTTCCGGCAGGCGCTGCACCCGCTTAGGAATCACTGGGTTCCAGGACGGATCCTTCAAGTGAGGCAGGGGCAATCCCAAAAAGGCCATGAAGTCCCGCAGCCCCAGCAGACCGGTAACGGGATAGACGCTCTCGGCGGTAATTTCCAACTCTTCGAGCAGTCGATCGCTAATTTCCGTGGGCATGGTGTCCAGCACCTCCAGCCGCACCACGGAACCGCCCAAGCGCCGTTTTCGCAATTCCTGTTCGATCGCCAGCAGCAGATCATCGGCCTCATCTTCCGCCACAGCGATGTCCGCGTTGCGGGTGACCCGAAAGGGCTGATATTCCAAGATATTCATGCCCGGAAACAGGCTTTCCAGGTTGTGAGCAATCACCTGTTCGATCGCCACGCAAACCCAAACTGGCTTACCGGGATTGGAACCCACCCAATCGGCACTGAGGGTGGCCGGATCCAGACTATCGGCCGCCAAGGGCAAAAAACGGGGCAAGCTTTCGGGAACCTTCACCCGCCCAAAGTGATCTTCCTGAGTTTCCGGATCCTGCACCACCACCGCCAGGTTCAGGCTGAGGTTGGAAATATGGGGGAAGGGATGGCCTGGATCCACCGCCAGGGGCGTGAGCACCGGGAAAATCTCCGCCTCAAAGAGCTGATGGAGATAGGCCCGCTGCTCTTGGTTCAGGTCAACGTAATCCAGCAGGTAAATGCCCTGTTCGGCCAGCAGGGGGCGCAACACCTTGGCGTAGTGTTGGTGTTGCTCGGCCACGATCGGGCGCAGATGTTCGGCAATTTCAACCAGTTGCTGTTGGGGCGATCGCCCGTCGGGGGGCCGCTTGGCCACGCCCGCTTCCACCTGCTTTTTGAGGGCAGCCACGCGCACCATGAAAAATTCATCCAAGTTGGAGCTGAAGATCGCAGAGAACTTCAACCGCTCCAACAGGGGGTTGCGATCGTCCATGGATTCATGCAGCACCCGCCGGTTGAACTGAATCCAACTCAGTTCCCGGTTGAAGTAGTACTGCGAATCGTGTAGGTCGATCGATTGCGATTCCGGTCGATCGGGATTTTCCGTGGTAGCTCGTTGCGCCCTAGTCATTACTCGTTGCCGCCTGGCCCATGAGGTCGAAACATTTCCTGTTCGCGACCGACCCACCATTCACCCAAATTCATCAAGTCTTGGTGAATGTCCGCTAGGGCTTGGGAATATTCCGCTGGCGAAAGGCGATCGCGCTGCTCTTCCAATTTGGCAAGGCGAAGCTGTACCAGCAACCAGGGTTTGTGGGAACTGTCGGTACCTTCGATGTAGCGGGCAATGGCTTGGCTAATCATGGGGATTGGGGGCGGACGCGCTCTCGACCGTAGCAAAAATGGCAGTTGCCTCAGCTTAACCTATCTTTAAAATTTGGTTAAAGCACAATTTTCCAAAGCCGGAGCAAGGCGCTCCAGCCCCCGACATACTGGAACTCGATGGAGTTGAGCGACCCAATTTTAAACTTGGCGCTATTTTGGCTCTTTTTAGGTTTGAGGGGAGGTTTGAGGCGAGCTGGCCAAGGTTAGCAATCGCTCAGCTACGGGGCGATCGACCGGCGTAACGGAAAGGCGGTTTCCCCGTCGCAAAATCAGCAACTCATCGGCCGTGAATTGCGATCGCAACCATTCCAAGGACAAGAACCGATCGAAGGTTTGCAGATGGGCCACTTCCACCGTGAACCAACGGGGGCGATCGGGACTGGCCTTGGGGTCAAAATATTTGCTGTTGGGGTCAAACTGGGTTGGATCCACCACCTTGGCCGCAACCACCTGCGCCAGTCCCGCAATTCCCGGTGGTTCCGTGTTGGAGTGATAAAAAAACGCCCAATCTCCCGGCTGCATCGCTTGCAGAAAGTTACGCGCTTGATAGTTCCGCACGCCATCCCAAAGGGTCTGTCGATCGCGCTCTAGGTGGGCGATCGAGTAAGTTGTGGGTTCAGATTTAATCAGCCAGCAAGCGGCCGGCACAGGGGGCAAAGCCATAGGAAAGTAGAAAAACGAGCACCGTCAAAGATCTTTGATTAGAGCACAACTCAAAAGACCTCTTGCACGAATAAAGCAGTAGTGTAGAAAGTCGTCGTCACCATGATCGGGAGATGCTCTACGAAAGCCTCGCCTCGCTGCCCCCATCACAGTTTCGCCGTGCCTGTGGCTTCAGTCGCTCC
>MKGP02000001.1 GCA_001913845.2 Limnothrix sp. CACIAM 69d
CTATTCGTCGTCGTGGGCGTAGCGATTGAACAGGTAATCGAGGGCGTAGTTCCGCAGATCGTAGTAGCGCGGATCTTCCATGATTAGATCCCGATCGCGCGGGCGATCGAACGGAATTTCCATCACTTCCCCGATTTTGGCGGAAGGGCCATTGGTCATCATCACCAACTTATCGGCCAAGAAGAGCGCCTCATCAATGTCGTGGGTGATCATCAACACCGTGCAGCGGCGACCACTCCAAATTTTCAGCAATTCTTCTTGGAGTTCTTCCTTGGTGATCGCATCCAACGCACCAAAGGGTTCATCGAGAATCAAGACTTCCGGTTGAATGGAAAGGGCGCGGGCGATCGAAACCCGCTGCTTCATACCCCCGGAAATTTGCGGTGGCTTCTTTTCCATGGCTTCGCTGAGACCCACCATGGCCAGGTTGTCGCGAGCCATAGCACGCTTTTCCCGTTCAGGTTTTTCGGGAAACACCGCATCGATCGCTAGATAGACATTTTCAAACACCGTCAACCAGGGCAGTAGGGCGTAGTTTTGGAACACCACCATTCGATCGGGCCCGGGCTTTTTGATGTCTTGACCCTTGAGGCGCACGGTGCCATGGGTGGGCTGGGCAAACCCAGAAACCATGCTCAGCAGGGTCGATTTCCCGCAACCGGAGTGACCGATGACGCAGATAAACTCGCCCTCATTAACGGTCAGGTTTACCCCATCCAAAACGACGTAGGGGCCTTTACCGGTGGGATAGGTTTTGTTAACCCCTTTGAACTCGAGAAAGGGCGTGCCAGAAGATTGGAGCAGCGCAACTTTTTGGGCGCTGTTGGTGGCGATCGACATCCTAAAAACCTCCGACGAATCGGTTAATTCGGATTGCAAACTGAAGCGATGTGAGCTGGTAGGGGCGCACCGCCGTGCGCCCAATGGTCTGATTAGTTGGCTAGTTGCAGAAGCTGGTTGCAGACAAAGGGCTTAAGCCCCTTGCCCCCACCCATGATTGGGGATTTACGCAGCCAAGATGCGCGGCGGATCGAGGTGAACTTCCGCGATCGAGATGTTAGCCTTAATTGCCAGGCTGTTTAGGTAGCTGATCGGGTCTTCCGCATCGAAGGCCGAGCCATCAAACAGCTCGATCGCCCCACGCCGGAACTTCTCATCCAGCAAGCCCAGCTCGCGAGCCGCGATGCTGTAGGTGGTCGGACGCACCACCCGCTCCAGCACTTCCAGCCAGTTGCGCGGGAACGGCACATCGCCCCAACGCGCCATCTGCGCCATCATCCACAGGTGCTCCGTGCGGCTAGGACGGTTGGATCCTTCGCCGTAGAACCAGTGGTGGGCATACTCGATCGGGTTGCCCAGGTCGCAGGTGAGTTCCTGCGGATCACCCAGGTGGATGTATTCCTCGCGCGTGCCCACATAGGCGCGATCGCTCAGAATTTTGCGCACTTCCAGGTGGTTCGCCGGGTCGGAGCAGTAGCGGCAAGCATCCAGCAGCGCCTTCACGAGAGCCACATGGGTGTTGGGGTAAGCGTTGGCCCAGTCTTCGCGCACGCCCAGGACTTTGCCGGGGTGACCTTGCCAGATTTCCAGGTCAGTGGCGATCGTCACGCCCACGCCTTCCATGGCGGCCCGCAGGTTCCAAGGTGAACCAACGCAATAGCCGTCAATGCTGCCCGCTTTCAAATCCACCACCATTTGGGCCGGTGGAATGGTTTCCAAATGCACATCATGATCGGGATCAATTTCGTTGGCTGCTAGCCAATAGCGCAGCAGCAAATTGTGCATTGAAGAGGGGTGAACCATGCCCAAAATGTGGGATTTACCCGGCGTTTCCCGCAGCAGCTTCTTGAAGTCGGCGGCGGTTTGGACACCCGCATCAAACAGCTTTTTGGAAAGGGTGACGGCGTTTCCGTTGCGGCTCATGGTCAAGGAGGTGACCGTGGGCAAGGGGCGATCTTCATGGCCGCCAACGGTTAACCAAACGGGCATTCCCGAGGGCATTTGAGCCGCGTCAATGTAGCCACCCGCAATCCCATCCACAATGCCGCGCCAACTGGTTTCCCGCACCAGGTTGACTTCATCGAGACCATACTTTTCAAAGAAGCCCTTTTCTTTGGCAATGGCCAAGGGTGCGCAGGCGGTCAGGGGCACAAAGCCAATTTCCAAATTGACTTTTTCCAAGCCATGCTTGGCCACCACTTCCACCTTGCGGGCGCGGATTTTCTTCACCCGTTTCTGTTGGTTCAGGAAGTAGATCATTTCCGATCGCAGCTTGTAGTAGCTGGGATGTTCCACCACTTCCATTCGCTTGCGGGGGCGGGGAATATCCACTTCCAAAATTTGCCCAATCTTCGAGCCGGGGCCGTTGGTGAGCATCACGATTCGATCGCTCAGCAACACCGCCTCATCCACATCGTGGGTCACCATCACGGCGGTGACTTGGTTTTCCTCGCAAATTTGCATCAGCTTTTCTTGCAAATTCCCGCGAGTCAAGGCATCGAGTGCGCCGAAGGGTTCATCCAACAGCAACAGCTTGGGTTTCAGAGCCAGCGCTCGGGCGATCGCCACCCGTTGTTTCATCCCGCCAGACAGTTGGCCGGGGCGCTTTTCGGCGGCTTGTTTCAGACCCACCATGTCGATATGGGTTTGCACCATCGCATCGCGATCGGCCTTGGGCAAATCACCCATGACTTCATCGACGGCTAGGGCAATATTTTCGCGGGCGGTCAGCCAGGGCAGCAGCGAATAGTTTTGGAACACCACCATTCGATCGGGCCCGGGTTTTTTAATCCGTTGCCCTTCCAGGGTGACGAGGCCATCGGTGGGAAAGTCCAACCCGGAAATCATGTTCAGCAGGGTGGATTTACCGCAGCCGGAGTGACCAATCAGGGAAACGAATTCACCTTTTTTGATGGTCAGGTCAATGCCCTTGAGGGCGAGGTATTCACCTTGGTTGAGGGGAAAAACTTTTTCGAGATTCTCGATCGCAACGAATGCACTCATGGGGCAATCCTCTAAAAACCAGCGGAGGGAATAAGTAGGGGCGCAAGCGTTGCGCCCTCTGAAACTGGCGATTTACTGAGTTATTCCGGCAGGATCAGGGTTTGAATGTAGGCAACGGCGCGATCGAGAATCAAACCCACAGCTCCGATGTACACCACGCCCAGAATGATTTCGCTGACGTAGTTTTGCTGATAGGCATCCCAGATGAAGAAGCCGATCCCCAACGTGCCACCAATCACGATTTCAGCAGCGATAATTGCCAACCAAGACAGACCGATCGCAATCCGCAAGCCCGTGAAGATGTAGGGCAGAGCCGAGGGGAACAGAATCTTGAAGAAGAAGGTTTTTTGCTTCAGTTGCAACACCTGTTTGACGTTGATGTAATCCTGGGGAATTTGCTTCACACCCACCGTGGTGTTGATCAAAATCGGCCAAACAGCGGTCACGAAAATCACAAAGATTGCAGAAATTTCCGGTTGTTGGAAGGTGACCAAGGCGATCGGAACCCACGCCAGCGGTGCAATCATCCGTAGAAACTGGAAGACCGGATCCAGCGCCTTATCAATGGCGGGTGAAAGGCCTACTAAAATTCCCAATGAAATGCCCACGACAGCGGCGATCGTGTAGCCCTGGGCCACGCGCACCAGACTTGCCATGGTTTGCCAAAACAGCCCCTTATCCAAACCGCCGCGATCGTAGAAGGGATAGAGCAGCAGGGTGCGGGTGCGCTCATCAGTAAACACGCTCAGGGGGCCGGGCAACCGGGTCACGCCTGACCAAGCAATCAGTTGCCAAATGGTCAAGAATCCTAAAATTCCGATCGCGGGTAATAGAATCGTGCTGCCATTTTTCTTCAGCCATTGCTCAAAGGCAGAGGGCTTAGAAATGCCATTCGATCGAGATACAGAAGGTGCCATGGTGATGTTCTCTCGAAAGTCGAAGAAAGAAGTTGAATGAAGCGAAATTCAACCAATTGGGTGTGTGAGTCGTCCTGAAGAAATCGGTTCCTTAGGAGCAAACTCCTAAGCTTTAATGGCCAAGCTCTTGAGGTAGTCCTCGGGCTTTTCAGGATCAAACTTGATGCCGTCGAAGAAGGTTTCTACCCCACGGGAAGGGCTGCTGGGTACATCGGTGATCCCAGCTTCCTTAGCAGCTTCCAGCCAAATGCTGTCGCGATTGACCCGTTCAACCAAATCCTTAGCCTTAGCAACCGTGAAACCGTAATCTTTGTGGAAGCCCCAACGAATGGTTTCCGTGAGGAACCAAAGATCATGGCTCTTGTAGGGATAGGAAACGCTCCCGATCGGGTCTTTCCAGTAGAGCGGGCCCTTGTTGAAATCGTTGATGTCAGGCTTGCCATCACCCATGGTGTATTTACCCGAGAAAGGCGGCTCCAGAATGTTGGCAGGAATATTGAAATAGTTCCGACCGGAAACAATTTTCACCAATTCTGCACGGTTTTCTGGCTTGTCACACCATTGTTGGGCTTCCATGATGCCCTTCAACAAGGCCTTGGTGGCCTTGGGGTTGGCATCCACCCAATCTGCCCGCATCGCGAAATATTCTTCGGGATGATAAGGCCACATTTCGGTGACCAAACAAGACATAAACCCAATCTTGTCGTTCACAATCCGATAGGGCCAGGGGTCGCCAGTACTGAAGGCGTCCATGGTTCCGATCCGCATCCCTTGCACCGTTTCTGGCGGCGGAACTGCGAGCAAGTCAATATCTTTGTTGGGGTCAATGCCACCGGCTGCAAACCAATAGCGAATCCAGAAATCTTGGTTAGCAGCGGGGAAGGTGAAGGCGGCTTTGAATTTACGCCCATTTTGTGCAGCGTACCCTTTAATGTAAGCCTGGGCATTTTTGAGGTCGAGTCCCAAACCCTTGCCTGCATTCTTGTCAGAAACGGCAATCCCGTTGGCATTGGTTACCAGTTGGGCCAACACGTACATCGGGGTTTTCTTACCGTTGGTGATGATCCCTTCGGTAATCAAGTGGGGCATGGGCATTTGCCATTGACCACCATCCACGCCGCCGGCTTTGGAGCCAATCACCACGTTGTCGCGAGCAGCGGCCCAGTTGGCTTGCTTGGACACCTCCACTTCGGTCATGCCGTACTTGGCAAAAAAGCCTTTTTCCTTGGCAATGATCAGCGGCGCAGATTCCGCGATCGGGAGGTAGCTGAGTTTGGCTTTGGTGACTTCCGGGGTGGTTTCCGGGGTCAGGGCTGCGGGGCTACCGGCGCTGGTGGGCGATCCTCCAGCGGGACTCGCGGCAGTGCCACCGGTTTCTGGGGGATTTCCCAAACATCCTTTTAAAAGAATGGAGCCTGCGGCGGAGGCTCCAGCGGTCAATAGAAAGCGACGACGCGAAAATCCGAACTCATCAGACATGGCGCTAGCAACCTTAAGTGAAAGTTGAGCACGACAAACCGGGCGATCGGGGGATCGCTAAATTTGTCATGAGTTGTGAAAAAGCCGATCGCTAAGAGCTAAGGAAATTTAAATCGGAGCTTGATGATGGGGGCTGAATCCCGCTGTTCAAGCGCCTTCCCGCTTTAGCAACTTCAGCCATGCTAAAGGTTCTTTCATAAAAAGTCTAGATGCCCGATCAGCTTGGGAATAACAAAAACTAAATTATCTTCATAAGCTTCTCTTTATGATCTTTTCATTGAAAACAAGTTTCGATTATCTTGATTAGCTCTCACAATCTAAGATTTCACAACTCAGCTAATCGATCGAGTCAGGCTGCTTTATGAATATCTCGACTGATGCCTTGGCAACTTCGATCGGCTGCTCCACCAGGACAGGGCTTTCAACGCTTTTTTTTGGTAAAGTCTGGGCAAGCTCCATGATTAAGGTGGCCAATTGTGGGTCACTGGTTGTTTGGGGCGATCGCCGCTTGCAACCAAGCTGCCTCGGAACGAATATTGATTAGCGTGTTGATGGGTAGTTTGCTGCGGCAGCAGTTGTTGTTGTTATAAGGATCCCGGGCCAATGCCGAGAACACCTGATGAGTTTGCGGTGCATATCCTGTTGGCGGGCGGTCACCGCGAGGAAGTGCGCTTCCGCACGATTCAAGACTTCCAAAAGTGGTACAGCACGGACTTGGTTCCGAAGCAGGATTCTTCGGCCTTCATTAGCGTGCCGATCCAAAATCTCCAGGGCGAATATATGGTGGTGCGGCCATCGCAGGTGTTAGGTATCCGGGTGGAACCGGTGTTTAACTCCAGCATTGATCGATCGTTTTAGGAGTTCTTGAGCAGTCGCTTCAGGGGCGATCGGGGTTGAACGGCGGTTGGCCATTGGTCTCAAAACTGGTGTGGCGATGCCATGGGGCGATCGAGGGAGCAATTCCCCGATCGGGGCTTGCGTGATCACCCGCCAGTCTGATAGCAATAGTCCGTCGATCCCCAACCCGATCGCCTCTGAGCCGATCGCTGTCGCCCCATGCTGATCGGGGATCGCGATTGCTCCTCACCGCTTCACCCCAACCACCCCCATGAGTCTGAAAGATTCCCTGAAAGATGTCCTGTGCCATCGCTTCCGCCATCGCTCCGATCAATCTGAGCTAAGGGCTAAGTTCGATGACCTGGCCACCAATCGCCGTTCTGGCCATGATGCCGCTCCCAAGTTGGGTTACTGGGGGGCGGTTTTTAGTCTGAGTTCTCTTTTGGGTTCTCTGGCGTTGGGCGGTTCAACCTTCAGTGGTTCCACGGCCCTGGCTCAGTCCACCACTCGGCCTACCCCTCCCCCCCTGCACCAAGGCGAAACCCCCCTCTCACCAGCGGAACAGCGAATTCCCCTGCGGCCGGTACAGGCGCGATCGATTGCGGGTCTGTTGGGCCTAGATGAGCAACTGTTCGGCCGATCGGGCGATCGCGGTAACCTGTTGCAATCGATCGACTACAGCTTGCGCTATTTGCAATCGCCAGCGGCCGCCACGGCTTACCAAAACTATCCCGTTGCAGGCATCACGCGCGATCGGGTGTTGCGGACTGTGCGGCGGTTTCGGCAACTGGTGACCCAGGCGCGATCGGCCCGCGAGTTGACCACCTTGGTCGATCGGGAATTTACGCTTTACCAATCGATCGGGCGGGATGGCAACGGTGATGTGTTCTTCACGGGCTATTACGAACCGATTTATCGCGCCAGCCGCACCCCCTCCGCCACCTATCGCTATCCGATTTATCGGGAACCGGCGGACTTGGCCAGTTGGCGCACCCCCATGCCCACTCGCGAAATTCTGGAAGGGAAAGACGGCCAAGGAACCAACAGCCCCCTGCGTGGCCAGGAAATTGCCTGGTTGAGCGATCGCCTGGAAGCCTTTTTGGTGCATATCCAAGGTTCGGCCCGGCTGCAATTGCCCGATGGCAACGTGATCACCGTCGGCTATGCCAACCACAACGGCTATGGCTACACCAGCGTGGGCCGCGAGCTGGCTAAAGATGGCAAGCTGCCCTTTGAAGGATTGACCCTGCCGGTGATGATTCGCTATTTCCGCCAAAATCCCCAGGAATTGGATAACTACTTGCCCCGCAACACGCGGTTTATCTTCTTCCGGGAAACCTTTGGCGCGCCGGCCACGGGAACCTTGGGAGTACCCGTTACGCCCGATCGCTCGATCGCCACCGATCGCTCCCTGATGCCCCCCGGAGCCTTGGCCTTGGTCAACACAACGCTGCCCTATGCCAGCGCGGACGGACGGGTGGTGAATCGCAACGTCAGCCGATTTGTGTTGGATCAAGACACCGGTAGCGCCATGATTGGCCCCGGCCGAGCCGACTACTTCATGGGCACGGGCCCGATCGCCGGGAATCGAGCCGGAGTCACCGGGTCGCGCGGCCGGCTCTACTACCTGTTGCTGAAAAATTAGTTGCTGAAAAATTAGTTGCTAAAAAATTAGCAATTGTCCGCAAGCAGTTGGCAACCATTCGGAGATCGGCCATGAGCAACCAAGGGCTGAATGGGGCGGGGCCCCTGTCCCACGAACAGGTCACCCAATGGATTGGGGAAATTCAAGCCCTCAAACAACAGGTGACCGACCTGAAACGCGATCGGGATGCGGCCTACCAGGCCGCCGACGCTTGGCAAGCCCGTTACACCACGGAAGCCCAGCAGCGCCGAGCCGATCGGGAACAGTTTCAGCAACAACAGGCCCGGCTGCAAGGGGAAGTCGATCGGCTGCGGGGCAATCCCGATGCGGTGCTGGACGGGTGGGAACCGCTGGGAGATGCTGCCAGCGCCGGGGCCGCCCTGCCCGCCAGCACTCCGGCCACCTTGGCCGAGGCTCAAATTGAATGTCGGCAACTGCGCGAGCAACTGGCACAACTGGTACGGCAGCTCCAGGCGGAACGGGAAGCCCACGATCGCACCCGACGGGACTTGACCACGGCCTTGGGCGATGCGATCGATGCCTTGGAACGGGAACGACAGCGCTAAGAGTTGTGGGGGCAAAGGGCTTAGGGTATGTCGTCATTGCCTGAGGTCAAGCTAAAGCGATTGATTTGCCATGCCCCAGTCGTCGGAACAAGATGCTCAAGCCCCTTGCTCCCAACGATCGCGTTACGGCGGAATCAAAAGACCTCTTGCATCAACCAAGACTCTCACCCTAAATCCTTCTCCCGACTTGGGAGAGGGACTTGACGACCAACAATAAAATCACCCCCGATTTCTGGCTCCCCTTCGCCCTCCTTGGGAGCAGGGGTTGGGGGATGAGGGCTGTTAGCTGATTCGCGCAAGAAGTCTAAAGTTTCGGGCGATTTGACGATCCCCCCTCTTGGTGGGGCGATCGCCTAGAACCTAGGCCGACTGAGGTGGGGCCGTCAGTTCTGGAGCGGTGGATTCCGTCTGCCGCAACAGATCCAGAATTTGGTAGCGATAGTCCTGAAAAGCGCTCGATCGCCGCAGGGCCTCATCCCGTTCCGCCGGTAGATCGATCGATAACTCTCGGCGAATCGTGCCCGGTCGCGCACTCATCACATAGACCCGCTGGGACAGAAACACCGCCTCTTCCACATCGTGGGTGATGGTCAAAATGGTAGTGCCCGTATTGCGCCACAGATCCAACAGAAACCCCTGCATCGACTCGCGGGTTTGCACATCCAGCGCTCCAAAGGGTTCATCCATCAGCAAAATCTTTGGCTGGGAAGCCAGGGCCCGGGCGATCGCCACCCGCTGTTTCATGCCACCGGACAACTCCTTGGGCAAGGCCTTGGCAAAGGGCAACAATCCCACCACATCCATGTAGTAGCGGGACTGTTCGTAGCGATCGGCGATCGGGGCCCCCTGCAACTTCAACCCAAAGCCAATATTTTCCTCAACGGTCATCCAGGGGTAGAGCGTGTAGCTTTGGAACACCATGCCTCGATCGGCTCCCGGCCCGGTCACCGGCTGCCCATCCACCAACACATCCCCCGCTGTGGGCTGCTCCAGCCCCGCCACAATTCGCAGCATCGTGGATTTTCCCGATCCGGATGCACCCACCGCACAGACAAATTCACCCGTTTCCACATGCAAATTAATGTCTTTGAGGGCGACCACCGGGCCGCGACGGGTGACAAATTGCTTATACAAATGCTTGACTTCTAGATGCATTGTTCATTCATTCCATACTCATTGATCTCGTGCTCATTCATGCCACGTCCAGTTCAAATCAATTCGATCAAGCGATGACTATGTTCATTGATTTTGTGCTTATTTCAAATTAGTTTGATCGAGTGATAACTACTTTTTCATTTGTGGGATTATTTCACTGCCCATCGACAGGAAAAGCGCAAAAACATCCGAAACAAAATATCGATCGCCAAGCCAATTAAACCAATCACAATCAAGCCCGCAAAAATCTCGTCGGTTTTCAGAAAGCGTTGAGCCACACTAATTCGCCGCCCCAAGCCCTCCGTAGCCGCCACCAGTTCCGACACAATCACCAGGTTCCAAGCCGCCGCCATATTCACCCGGCAAGTGTCAATTATTCCGGGGGTGATGTAAGGGAAAATGACTTGAAAGAGCACCTGTAATCGATTGCCACCCAAAGTATAGGTGGCTTCAATCATTTTCTTGGGGACAAACTTCACCGAGTCCATCACCATCAAAGTGTTGAAAAAGAGTGTGCCAATAAAAACCAAGAGAATTTTGGGCACTTCTCCAAGGCCGAAATACAAAATCAAAAGCGGAATGAAGGCGGTGGCGGGCATGTAGCGCACAATGCCCACGATCGGCTCCAGGAGCGATCGAATGCTGGCGAATGTGCCCATCAAAGTGCCCAGGGGAATGGCAATCACCGTGGCCAGGGCAAACCCGCCCAAAATCCGCATCAAACTGAATTGAATATCCTTGGGCAATGCGCCGCTGTTCCAAAGCTGCCCGATCGCTCCCACCACTTGGGCCGGCGAGGGCAAAAACAGGGGCCGCACCCAGCCCGTGCTGGCCAGCAGCCACCACAGCACCAAGGGCACCCCGATCGACAACCCCATCAACAACCAACTGAGCCGGGACGGAATCGGATCGGCGATCGTCCAAAAGGTGCTGGGGCGCAGCATCCGAGCGGGCCCCGGGTCGCGCACTAGGGGCGGATTGTGGGGAATGGGCACATGGGAAGTCATGGTCTGAGGAAAGAGGGTGAGTTTGCAGGGCCATGAAAGGGGCGATCGGGCAGCAGACTGAAGGCTCGCCCTAGTGGCGCGGCTGCCTTAATTGATTGGGTTAAAGCTGCGGAATCAGTCGTTATAACAAGGGGCTTAAGCCCCTTGTTGCCTAACAATCGGGTCACGATAACCATCATTTGACTTGACCGATCACAATCAGCTTGTCGCGCTACTAGGTTGCCGGTTGGCGTTTGGCGGCGTAGGCCTTCACGAAGCGATCGTCAAAGAGTTTGTTCAGATTTGGCTTCGATTTTGCCAATCCAGAACTGGTTAAAAAGTCCGAAATTTCTTGGGCAGCAAACACCAACGAAGAGCGATCATTTCCCGGCTGAAAGGCCTTCAAATTGTCCTCCAGGGTAAAGATCTTGGTTCCTGCCTCATATTCCCGATATTCCTCAACGGAAACTCCCGCCCGTTGGGCCATGATGCTGTAGGATTTTTCGGGATTTTGCTTAATGTAATCCAGCGTGGCAAACCAACTATCAACCAAAGCTTGCACGGCCGCCGGTTGCTCATCCACAAGCTTGCGGCTGACCACCAGGTGATCGGAAACGGCTCCCGGAAAATCTCGAGAACTGAAAAGTTCACGGCTGCCGGGTCGCTCCAAGGCCTTGGTGGTGAAGGGTGCAAAAACGCCCACCGCATCCACCTGGCCGGCCACAAAAGCCGCCGCCGCCGCGCCAGTTTCCAACGGCTGAATTTGAATATCTTCCGGAGCCAAACCAGCCTTTTTCAAGCCCAAGAGCAATAGGAAATGGTCAACGGTTCCTTCTTCAACAGCCACCCGTTTTCCTTTCAAATCAGCAATTGTTTTAATCTCAGCGCTGACAATAATTTTGTCATTGCCCGTGGAGTTGTCATTGGTTAAAACAATCACCTGATCGGCCCCAGCGGCCAAAGAACTAATCGTGTCGTTCAGGGTTTGGGCATTGGCATCCAACTGCCCCGCATTCAGGGCGTTAATTGAATCTAAATAGCCGTCAAACCATTTCAAATCCACATTGACTTGGTTTTGGGCAAAGATTTTGGCTTCTTGGGTCACCTGCCAAGGCACCCAACCGGGCCAAACGCTAAAACCCATCCGGACGATCGGGGCGGTGGCGCTGCCGGGGGTGCCGTTGGGGCTGCCACCGGAGTCAGGCGCGGGCGCACAGCTAATGGAGAGAAACAGGGCGGCCAAAAAACAGCCCAACCAACTGAGCAATCGACGGCGCTTTAGGGCGTTCAGATTGAAGGCATTCATAGGCTTTCAGGGGCTTTTATACAGGGTTCAGTGAATGGACGGGAAGATTAGCAATTCAAAACCAGGGAATTCAAAACCCAGGGAGCCAGGAATCGGAATTGAGCAAACAGAATTAACTCAATCACCCCCTCCAAACAACACAGGGCAATTCCGAAGAACTGCCCTGTAAGGTTTTAGACGCTGGCCAAGGTGGCGACCCGATCGCCCGGTTGAATCGTGGCCGGCTGGATCGATCGCCCTGTGGCCTGGCGCACCCAGTTCAACCAATCGGCCAACCCTTCACCAGTTTTGGCACTGACCGGGAAAATCGCCACCTCCGGGTTGATTTGCCGCACGTTGGCCATGATCCGATCGAGATCCACCTCCAAATAGGGGGCCAAATCCGTTTTGGTGATCAGGAGGCAATCGGCCTCCCGAAACATCACCGGATATTTCAGAGGCTTGTCTTCCCCTTCCGTGACGCTCAGGAGCGCCACCTTGGCATGTTCACCCACCTCAAATTCAGCGGGACAAACCAAGTTGCCAACGTTTTCCACCACGACCAAATCGATCGTTTGGGGATCCACCAACGTCTTGAGCTGATGGATGCCCCCAGAGACCATCCGCGCATCCAGATGGCACGATCGCCCCGTATTGATCGCCACTACCGGCACGCCACACCGCCGCAGGCGATCGGCATCCAGTTCCGTGGTCATGTCCCCTTCAATGACCGCGATCGCCAATTCCGATTGCAACGCGCTCAGGGTCGCCTCCAACAGGGAGGTTTTCCCTGCTCCGGGGCTGCTCATCAGATTCAGGCAAGTGATCCCCCATTCGTTAAAATGCTCGCGATTGTGGTCTGCTCCCGCTTGGTTTGCGTGCAGCAGGTTCATTTCCAAGGCCGCGTCAAAGGTTTGGTGCATGGCGGTCAGCTCCTAGGGCAAGCAACAGCAAAACGACAGCAAAACGATAAGAAATCAGGCAATGGAAAGGGAACCCAGCAATCAGGATCAAAAGCCCGATCGCTCAGGAATAGCCAGAATTCGAGATAGCCAGAGCTAGCAATAGCCAGGAACAGTCAGCAACAGCCGTTCAGGGTGGATTTGCGTTAAACCACATTGGGATCAGCCGTTTCAATGCCGTCCCTCCGGAGGGGATCCGCCACCGCCAAAGCAACGCTCCCCTCGGCAACGCCACTAGGCCACAGCCCAGCGATCGGTTTGGGTTTCCCGATGGGCGTTCTGATACTCAATGTGGGAAATTTTCAACTCCCGACCCGATCGAATGTCCTCCATCGGTGCGCCACAGGTGGGGCAGGCATAATGCAAACCCATCTCCGGCCGATAGTCCGCTTGGCAAGCGTGGCAAAAGGCCACCAACGGCACCGACTCAACCACCAACTCCGCCGCCGACAGAAATGTCCCTTCCCGATAGGCATCGAAGGCAAACACCAGCCCCGCCGGTTCCACGCAGGTGAAATCCCCCACCCGCAGATGTACCCGCGAAATTTGCGGGCGATCGGGCTGGGACTCCCACCAATCCCGCAATGTCAACACAAGCGATCGGGTCATATCGACTTCATGCATGGACGCACCTATTCCTTAACTGGGTTAGAGGTCTGGCACTGGGTTGAAATATCGGGTACTGGGCGAGATAGTTGAGGTTCATGACCAGTCCCCAAAAACGTCAGGGCAACTAAGACCAGCCGTCCTCAAAAATCTGTGCTTCCTCGTGGATATAGGACGGCTTTTCCCGGCGCGGCAACTGTCCCGACAGCACCAAATTCGCCATCGCATCGCAGATCACCCGCG
The DNA here is from genome assembly GCA_001913845.2 of Limnothrix sp. CACIAM 69d. Taxonomy (GTDB): domain Bacteria; phylum Cyanobacteriota; class Cyanobacteriia; order CACIAM-69d; family CACIAM-69d; genus CACIAM-69d. The sequence goes on from MKGP02000001.1 coordinate 13,685, forward strand.
TGGCCATCAGGGAAGTCATGTCGCTGATGTCGTAGGGCGGCGACACCTCCACCACCTCCAAGCCACAGATCGGCGCTTGGCGAATAATCCGCGACAGCAGATACAACGCCTCCCGAGGCAGCAACCCGCCCGGCTCCGGCCAGCCCGTCCCCGGCACAAACCCCGCATCAATGCAATCAATATCGAAGCTGATATAAACGCAGTCGGTGCCGTCTAAGGCGCGTTCCAAGGCAAAATCCACCGCCGCGTCTAGCCCAATTTCCGTGATATCCGTCACGGTCAAAATGTTGGTGGCCCGTTCGCGGCAAACTTTCACGCCTTGGCGCGGCACTTGCCAACCGCCAATGCCCAACTGCACCAGGTTCTTAGCAGGCGCATTTTTGATGTTGGTGGCGTGGAACCAAGGACAGGTGTGCATCCGCTCATCGAGATCGGTTTCTTGGGTATCCACATGGCGATCGAAGTGGATAATTCCCACTTTTTTGTCCCCCAAATGGCGACAAACACCCCGCACCGTGGGATAGCCGATCGAGTGGTCACCGCCCAAAATAATCGGGAACGCACCCGATGCAAAAATGTGGGCAATTCCCTTGGAAATCTGGTCAAAAGACTTCTCATTATTCGCGGGAATTGTGAAAATATCCCCCACATCGCAGAGGGTAATTTGTTCCCGCAAATCAATGCCCAGCTCAAAGTTATAGGGCGTGTAAAGGGCCGAAATGCGCCGAATTCCTTGGGGGCCAAACCGTGTTCCAGGGCGATAGGTTGTGCCGGAATCGTGGGGCACACCCACAATGGCCACGTCATAATTTCCCACCTGGTTCACATCTTCCAGGTAGGGCGCTTTCATGAAGGTATTAATCCCGGCATAGTGCGGCAGTTCGCCCCGGGAAAAGGTGGAAATCGTTCGATCTTTAATGCTGTCAGCGGCTTCCAATCCGAACCGCAGCGCCTGATCTACTTCCTGCTGCCAGCCGGTCATGGGCAACCGAGCTTCTAAATCCAAGGCACGTTTGGCTTCGGATTCGCCACCCTGATAGTTGGGACGTTCAAAAATACTCATCGATCGCGATGGGGGTTTGGGTTTGCAAATGACTACGGAAATGGGGCCGAATCGATCGCTCCATTCGGCTGAGGTCACCTGCGCGAATTTCCCGAAAATCCGAACGACAAAGCCCGGTGGTTCCAGGCAATCCACGCGATGTGCCTTTGACCTCCCGGGCTTTTATCCCGCCGTGTAACTGATGCTCAAAGCTGTTTTTCAAGGCCAGAGAATTAGGGATGAATCCACTGGTCATGCCACTGAGCTATCAGCTTGCTTCTCTCGGACCAGCCGCAGCGCCTTGGAATTCTTTGGGAATTACCTTGAGGCTGCCGGAACCCTAGAAGCGATATATGTTTAGCTTACCCTCAACCATACCCTAAGCAAAAGTCAACCTCAAAGTTGTATCCCCCACTACGGGATGCAAAATGACTAGCCCGATCGCGCTCACCAGATCACAACTTAAAAGAACAACAAAGATTACAAGTTAATTAAGAATCATCTCTCTGGGTCAAGAATCATAGATCCAGATTGCAAATTCATCCTAAACATTCATTCAATTCAACACCAACCCGCAAAACCCATACATCAGCTTTTAACCGTTAACCGTTTCAACTGTCCCAACGATTTTCCAAAGAGTTTGAGAAATAGGCAATTTGCAGGAGCTTTGACTAACTTGCCGCCTGTCCAAAGATCGCTTGGGCCTGCGTTCAGGGCCAGTTAGCCCACGGGTCTTCGCTCAAGGACGGTCTATAGCTTTGGGTCAACCTTACGCCCCGATCGCCCCGCCATCACACCTTTTTTAAGCCCTTCGGGGCCCCGCTTAGGCTCTCAAAGACTTCCCCATGCAGCAATTCCACCGTCTGCTTGCTCCCATTCCCCTCTGGTGAGATAGTGTAGGGGCTAACTCGGGCGGTCGTAGTCTATCTGCCTACTGCGACGCGCGCTCTACACCCCGGGATTTAGCTGTTTCTTGAGATCGCGGCGCGCGCCGATCGCTGTCCCCCACTCACCTTCTCCAGTCGAACGAGTTCGAGCAAGTATGGCTGTCGCTACCCAATCCCTCGACGAACTGTCTATTAATGCCATTCGCTTTTTGGCGATCGATGCCGTTCAGAAGGCGAACTCGGGTCACCCCGGTCTGCCGATGGGCGCGGCTCCCATGGCCTATGTGCTATGGAATCAGTTCCTCCGTTTCAATCCCAAGAATCCGAACTGGTTTAACCGTGATCGCTTCGTATTGTCGGCTGGCCACGGCTGTATGTTGCAGTATGCGCTGCTACATCTGACGGGCTATGACAGCGTGACCATTGAAGACATCAAGAATTTCCGTCAGTGGGGATCGCGCACGCCCGGCCACCCCGAGAACTTTGAAACCCCCGGCGTGGAAGTGACCACCGGCCCCCTGGGTCAAGGGATCTGTAACGCTGTGGGCTTGGCCGCTGCGGAAGCCCACTTGGCTGCCAAATTCAACAAGCCCGATGCCAAGATCGTCGATCACTACACCTACGTGATCCTGGGCGATGGCTGCAACATGGAAGGCGTGTCCGGTGAAGCTTGCTCCTTGGCTGGCCACTGGGGCTTGGGCAAGCTGATCGCGCTGTACGACGACAACCACATTTCGATCGACGGTAACACGGATATTTCCTTTACCGAAGATGTCAGCAAGCGCTTTGAAGCTTACGGCTGGCACACGATCCACGTGACCAATGGCAACACGGATTTGGCCGCGATCGCGAAGGCGATCGAGGAAGCCAAGGCCGTCACCGACAAGCCCACCCTGATCAAGGTCACCACCACGATCGGCTACGGTTCACCCAACAAGGCCAACACCGCTGGCGTTCACGGTGCAGCGTTGGGTCCCGATGAAGTGAAGCTGACCCGCGAAAGCCTGGGTTGGAGCTACGGCGAGTTTGAAGTGCCCGCCGAAGTGACCGAAGGCTGGACGAAGCAGGCGATCGAAACCGGTGCCAGCCTGGAAGCCGAGTGGAACAGCATCTTCGCCCAATACAAGACCCAGTACGCGGCGGAAGCGGCTGAATTTGAGCGGTTGCTGCGTGGCGAACTGCCCCAAGGTTGGGATGCGGATCTGCCCACCTATACCCCCGCTGACAAGGCGGTGGCAACCCGGAAGCATTCGGAAATCAGCCTGAATGCGATCGCCCCCAAACTGCCCGAACTGATCGGCGGTTCGGCAGACTTGACCCACTCCAACCTGACCGAGCTGAAGTGCTCCGGCGACTTCCAAAAGGGCGCTTACGAAAACCGTAACGTCCGCTTTGGGGTGCGCGAGCACGGCATGGCTGCCATCTGCAACGGTATCGCCCTGCATGGCTCGGGTCTGATTCCTTACTGCGCCACCTTCCTGGTGTTCGCAGACTACATGCGCGGTGCAATGCGCCTGTCGGCCCTGGCGGAAGCCGGTGTGATCTACGTGTTGACCCACGACTCGATCGCCCTGGGTGAAGATGGCCCGACCCACCAGCCTGTGGAAACGATCGCCTCGTTGCGGATCATCCCCAACCTGCTGACCCTGCGCCCCGCCGATGGCACGGAAACCTCCGGTGCTTACAAGGTGGCCGTGGCCAACCGCAAGCGCCCCAGCGCCCTGGCCCTGACTCGCCAAAACCTGCCCAACTTGGCTGGTTCCAGCGCTGACAAGGTGGCCCAAGGTGCTTACGTGATCGCCGATTGCGAAGGCACGCCCGAACTGATCCTGATCGGTACTGGTTCGGAAGTCAGCCTCTGCGTCGCCGCTGCCGAGCAACTGACCGCTGCCGGCCACAAGGTGCGCGTGGTGTCGATGCCCTGCATGGAGCTGTTCGACGAGCAAAGCGCTGAATACAAGGAATCGGTGCTGCCCGCTGCCGTCACCAAGCGGTTGTCGGTGGAAGCTGGCACGACCTTCGGTTGGGCCCGCTACGTGGGTTCGGCCGGCGCTTCGATCGGGACGGACACCTTCGGCGCTTCGGCTCCCGGTGGCATCCTGATGGAGAAGTTCGGCTTCACCGTCGAGAACGTGTTGGATAAGGCTAAGGCCCTGCTCGGCTAATCCCCGCACCAACGCTCAGCTTGGATGTTCGGTTGCAAGGGGTCACGGCCCCTTGTGACCCGGCAGACCACTGAATCTCGTTCGACAATTTCTTTTTGAACCAACAATCGGGTTAGTCCTTGTGGCTAGCCCGATTTTGTCAATTTATCCCAGTCTATTAAACTGATAGTTAACGATCGCTAGCTGAGGACAACACTATCGCTGTGCCCACTCTACAATCGCCGCACCTTTTATCTTTTACCCTCGACGGTTCGGATGTTCTCGGGGGGCCAGTGTCTATTGACCTGCGCGATCGCGTGGCAGTTTTAGTTGGTCGCAATGGAGCCGGTAAATCAGCTATTCTCGAAGGTTTTGAATCCATTAAATCTTGGGCATTTGACCGCTTTAGATCACAAATATTTGATACTGATATTGAGAGTATTCCAAATATCTTAGAAATTGAAGTTTTAACACCACACAATCGGCGGCTTCAGTACCGATATGAACTGGTATCGTTATCTGCGGATCTCGGTGATCCACAAGAGTTAGAAGATGACTCTAGTATCGACGGCATAGAGAATGTTGAAGAGAGCAGGTTATCGTGGAACGACTGCTGCCAATACCTCGACCAAGCGCAAGAAGTCCTATGGCAAACTGATGTAGGGCTGACAACTTTTCCAAAGAGTAGTGGTGAGCAAGCTGTTTCTATTCTTGGACGTACTGGCTTACTTCGACAACAAGGGCGACTGGGATCGGGCAATTACCAACTCAGTATGCCTGAAGAGCTGGAGTGGATTTACTCTGTTTTGAGTAGAGTGCGTCTATTAGGAAAGACTCCTATTCGCTTGAACCCCTATCGCAATAAATTTTTTCTCCAAGTATCCAATGATCGGCCTCGCCCATCTCCTTCTCTATACCGAAGGTTATACATTCTGGTGCGTAAGATCTTTTCTCTTGATAAGGATACGCTACATGAGCTTAAAACTGTTTGTCAAAGAATTGGTATTGGAAGCCAAATAATAGTTCAAAAATTTTTTCCTGGTAACAGTGCCCAAAGCAACTCTGAAACTGAGGCTAAAGAACATCTCGTTTCAGTTTTACTTGATGGCGTGAATATTGGACTACTCTCTGATGGCACACTTCGTATTCTAGATCTTCTCCTAGAGCTAATTACCTCTCGCCCTGGGACAACAACAATCATTGAAGAACCGGAAACTCAGATTCACCCTGGATTACTAGAAAAATTATTGAATGAGATTGAGGCTTATACAGCCGATGAAAATCTAATTCTCTCCACCCATTCACCGCAAGTTGTATCCTGGACGCAGCCCGATAAAATCAATTTAGTCTATCGTCAGAACGATCGTACGTACATACGCAAACTGCAAGAGCCAGAGATTCAAAGTGTAGTTAATTATCTCTGCGAAGAAGGTGACCTAGGCAACTGGTTATATAGCGGTATCCTTGATGACTAAGATTGCACTGATCACTGAAGGTTTCACAGACCATGAAACTATTCGCGTAATCATTCACCGACTCTTAGGGAAAAGACCTGAAATAATCAGAATGGTAGCAAAAGGCTCTGGTAATCTCAAAAAAGAATTGCCTAGATTCATCAGCAGTGTCCCCAAAGACTGTGGCATTTTCATTATTGTGCATGACTTAGACCGAAACCCAATCAGTAAATCATTGAATAATGAAGATGAATTAAGACGCATAATTGAATCTAAGTTCGCGCAGAAAAGCTTTACAGGGACAAAACATATTTGCATCCCTATTGAAGAATTAGAAGCCTGGTTCTGGTCTGACCCAGAAGTTATTAAACATATCGGGCGAGGCAAGGGAAAAGCTCATCCTAATCCCGACCAAATTGAAAATCCCAAGAAAAAGTTGATTACTCTTTCAACAGAAGGAAACCTGAAACCACGCTACAGCGAGAACGATAATGCTAGATTGGCTGCAAAGCTCAATTTGGAACTTTGCGCCAAACGGTGTCCTGCCTTTAAGGAGTTTCTAGATTTTCTCCAAAAGTTGGAATAGTTAATGAATGATTGTTTTGCAGTTTTTGCCCATTTTTTGACCTTTAGCTTAGCGGAGACGGGTAAGAAAGCATTCAGTCGTTTAGGTCGTCGAGCAACTGACTGGCCATGAGCCGAACCAAGGAGGCCGCCGGGCCGATCGGCTCCAGCCATTGCACATCCACATCGGTGTGATCGCGCTGCCAGCTATATACCTGCTCAAATAAGGCATCGGTGAGACTACCGGCAAACAGGAAATAGGGAAAGATGCCGATCGCCCGGTGGCCAGCAGCCGCAAACTCCGTGAGCCGATCGAGCAGCGTTGGGGCGATCGCCCAGTAAGCGAGCGTGATGCCCAGTTGCTCCGCCAACTGTTCCACCAATTGATTGCCCAGCGGATTGCGGCTGCCATGGGTCACCAGCACCCAAGCCCGGCGTGGCAACTCCACCGCCACCTTGCGCCACTCCTCCGTCATGACCCGATCTAAGCCGGGCCATACACCCAGGGGGGGATAAAGCTGCCATCGATCGCCCCATTGGGGCCCCATGCTTTGGGTGGCCAAGGCCACTTCCTCAGGAACATCCACCGTGGCATGAACCCCCATCGACAAAAAGAGGGGAATGATTTCCACCCGCACCGCCCCGGCCGATCGCGCACGTTGGGCGAACCCCACTAACTGTTGATGCAGCGGCGTGCTAGCCCCCTCCAATTGGGCCACCGCCACAATCGATCGCACGTTGGCCGCCGCCAGCATTGCCGAAAGCCGACTCGCCAACAACTCCACCGCTTGACGGGGACGATGATCGCGACTGCCATGGGCCACTAACACCACAGCACGCAAAACCGGTCGCGAAGGATCGTTAATCGATCGGGGATAGCCCATGGAGTCTGTCGAAAACCGCTAAACGAAGCGTAATTAGTCGGGGGCGATCTCCGGTCGTTTCACATGCCAATGAGTTGCCTGTTCATAGGCATGGGCCACTTCCAGCACCAAATCTTCCCGCAGCACATCGCCAATGATTTGCATCCCGATCGGCATTCCGTTGCGATCAAAACCACAGGGCAAGCTCAGGGCAGGCAAGCCGGCCAAGTTCACCGGAATCGTCATCAAATCCGACAGGTACATGGACACCGGATCATCAGTCTTTTCACCCGCCTTGAAGGCCGTGGTGGGGGCCGTGGGCGAAATCAGCACATCCACCCGCGCAAAGGCTCGCTCAAAGTCTTGCTTAATCAGGGTGCGCACCTTTTGGGCCCGCAGGTAATAGGCATCGTAGTAACCAGCCGACAGGGCATAGGTTCCGATCGCAATCCGCCGTTTGACTTCGGAGCCAAATCCAGCAGCACGGGTTTTTTCATACATCTCGAGCAGGTTCTCGCCGGGGGCCCGGAAACCATACTTCACCCCGTCGTAACGCGCCAGGTTCGCTGAAGCTTCCGACGGCGCAATGATGTAGTAGGTCGGCAGCCCGTAGCGGAATCGGGGGCAGGAGACCACCTCAATTTCAGCACCCAGCTCCTGAAGCACCTTCAGGGCATCTTCGACGGCCTTTTCCACTTCCGCGTCCAGGCCAGCACCGAAGGTTTCTTGAATCACCCCTACCTTTAGCTTGCTCTTGGGGCGGAAATCCGGAAGCAGACTCTTGGCATAGTTGGGAATCGGCACATTCAGACTGGTGGAATCTTTGGGGTCATACCCCGCGATCGTCCCCAACAGCAGGGCCGTATCTTCCACCGATCGCCCAAAGGGCCCAACTTGATCCAGCGAAGAGGCAAAGGCCACCAGCCCATAGCGGGACACCAGACCATAGGTGGGTTTCAGGCCAACCACACCACAGAAGGCAGCGGGCTGACGGATGGAACCACCGGTATCGGAGCCGATCGAAACCAGGCATTGGCCGGCCGCGACGGCCGCCGCCGACCCACCGGAGGAACCACCGGGCACGCGCTCCAAGTCCCAGGGGTTCGCCGTCACTTGGAAAGCGGAGTTTTCCGTGGAGCTGCCCATGGCAAACTCGTCCAGGTTGGTCTTGCCGACCATCACCGCTCCCGCATCGAAGAGCTTTTGGGTCACGGTGGATTCGTAGGGCGGCACAAAGTTATCCAACATTTTGGACGCGCAGGTGGTGCGAATGCCGCGCGTACACATGTTGTCTTTGATGGCGATCGGGATGCCAGCTAGGGGGCCGATCGACTCGCCCGCTGCAATTTTGGCATCCACACGCTGGGCTTGCTCCAGGGCCAAATCAGCCGTCAGGGTCAAGAAACTCTTCACCCGTGGCTCAGTTTGGGCAATGTGGTCAAGCGCTTCGCGGGCGATCTCGACGGCCGAGCGCTCTTTGCGAACGAGTTGTTGGTGTAGCTCGCGGATGGATGCCATTGGGAATGCTTCAGGATGCGTAGAAAGGCTGCAAAATTCTCAGGCTTTCGGATGGACTAGGCAAGCGGCACAGATCCCAATTGCATCAATTCGGGTCATCAATTGCGCCATAAACCAGATCTGACTAGGACGTTAACAAGATCTGCTGGGCAACATTCTGACAATAATCGATGGAAAAAATAGGACGACTGCACCGATGGCCGTCTCTAGGATACCAAACCATTGTTGAACCCCCTGGCCCCAAAGGGGGTTCTGAGGGTGGTTTCTCCATTTCGGCCCCGGGGAGGTGGGCAACCAGAGATCGATCGCCCCGATCGCCCCTAGGGAACCACGGGCAGATGCTGCACTCGCGACAGGGTTTGAGCGATCGCCCAAAGGCTATGGCAACTGGGTTCCTGTTCCGGGGGTGCTCCCTTGGCGGAAGGCTTGGGAGAGGGCAGGGCCGCCTGATAGGCCGTGCGCAGTTGCTGGAACACCGCCGCCCGATCGCGCGCCCCCGTGGCATCCAGCCGCACAACCAGCTCTCCGCTGGCCCGCTGCTCAAAGGACTGCAAGCCCAACTGTAAATCGGGATTCACCGCACTCACGGACTGACAGGCACTCACAAAAGCAGACCAGTCAATTCCCTGAGGAAAAGTCCACTCGATCGCCATCAACTCGTTGCGAACCGTTTGCTCAAATTCGCCGGGCATGAACGATCGGGTTCCTTCCGGCAGCCGATCGCCCCTCGTCAGGTACAGATAATCGCAAACCGCGTCACTGAGGGACGTTTCAGAATCAATTTCCCAGCCTTGGATGCAAGCCCCCGTCAGCACCGTTCCCATGAACCTGGCTCCCCTTGCTTCCACCTCCGTCAAATCCGCCGAAGACAGATTCGCCCGGGTGAAATCAGCCTTATTCAGCTTGGCTCCCGTTAGCGTCGCACTGGTCAAATTTGCGCCGGTTAACTGGGCACGCCACAGATCCGCCCCAATCAAAATGGCATCGGCAAAACTGCACTGGGCCAAAATGGCATCGCTAAAGTTGGCTTCCAGCAACTTTGATCGACTGAAATCCGTCCGACAAAGTACCGCATCCATAAAACTGGCGCGGCTGAGTTTGGCATCGGCCAAGCTCGCTTCGCTGAGGTCAGCCCCGATAAATTCCGCTTCGATCGGCTTCGACCGCCGCAAATCAGCCTTGCGCAAATTGGTTTCCACCAACTTGGCCCAAATCAAGTCCGTATCGACCAAGATGGCTCCCTGCAAATTGGCCCGGGTCAAGTTTGCCTGGCCCAAATCCGCCCCGGTTAGGTTGGCTCCGGTTAAGTCCGCTCCCGAGAGATCCGCCCGAATTAACTTGGCATGGCTCAGGTTCACCCCCTTGAGATCCACGCCGCGCAGATCAATGCCACTGAGGTCGGGTTTCGCCTCCGACTGGCGAGAGCGCCAGTGGTTCCAAGCGTTCACCCCTTTTTCCAAATGCACCAGCTCAGAATTAGCCCAGCGCCACTCACGCCTTGCGGTGGCGATCCGTTCAATCAGGGCAAGCCGTGGATTGTCAGTCAAGGTGTCCTCCTCAGTCGGATCATCGTCGATGGCAATTGCAAAAGGATGGAATCGGGGGATTTCAAAGAAATTTCTAGGAATTGCACCGCTATGGCGATCGCGCCAATTATCTCGGAGACCTCAGCCCAGAGCTGGTGCGTTGAGATCGCCGAAATCATTGTCGAAATCCTTGAGTTGCGATGCTTGCGGCAAGATTTTTGCGGCGATCGCCTGGAGCACCACTGTTCGTAGCTCCCCAGCCCTGTGCAAAAACCGCGTGGGTGCGATCGAGCACGAATGGGGGATGGACAGATGCCCACCAAGCCGCCCTGTCCAGAGCTGATCTTCACTGATTTTGGCGGATCTTGGTGGATATTTGCCGCTAACCTTGAGAATCCTGTTTTCGCGATCACGCTCTCGCCTGGAAAAGCCCCATGGCAAGGATTTTGAGGCAAATTTGAGGCTGCTATTGAGGCAAATTTAGACCTCCTGATTCTTTTTCTGTTGTACTTCAGTGCTCCGATGCGTTGTTGGTGGGTCGGGCCCCTTCAATCCCCAGTCATGGGCTAGGAAATTTGGGCTAGCTCAACCGATCGCGCAAAAGTCGAACAGCACCTGGGCCGTCACTGAACCGTGATTGAACAGCAATCGCTCAAGCCGAGACATTGCACTAAATTTGGCTGAGACGGCGATAGACCAATGCCAGCGCGTTGGCATCGCCCACATTGCCCGGGAATAAAACCACGGGCAAGTTCGGGAATTGGGGATGATAGTCGGCGGTTTTGACGACGGAAACACCGGGCAAGATTTGGCCTAGCAGTCGGGCCGACCGCAAGGCTAAACCGTCGCTGAGGGTGTCGTTGGAGGTAATGCCCCCTTTGCTGATGAGGTAACCAATATCCTCCGGCAGCCCCCGCTCGATCGCCATCAGCAGGGCTGAGACCGCTTGCCCAAATTCCAAGCGCATGTCCACCGTCTCAAAGGTCAACTCCTGGCGGCTGGTGTAGATCACAGGTGTTTTACCATCGGCACGCACCCGCTGCACCTCTGTCAACGCGCGATCGCACAGGCTAGCGGCTTTGGCAGCGCGATCGGGCCCTTGCAGTTCTGCCACGGGCACTTCAATGCCCACCACCCCCGGCTCCGCTAGCAATTGCTGAAGCTGTTCGGTGGTTTTGCGCACATGGGAACCCACAATCGCCACCCCCGATCGCCCGTCGCGGACATACCGGGCCATGGCTTCAGCGGCCACCGGCTGGGGCGGCAGGGCCGCCAAGGCCGTCAGAATGCTAGCGGCCGATCGGAACAGGAATCGCTTCCCCTGGCTTGCCTGAGACAACAGAACCGCCGCAAATTGATTTAAATCTGCCTGCACTTCCCCATCCACCACGCAGCATCGATTCCCGGTCAAGGCTTGCAGTCGTTGCTCCAGGGTCAGTCGATCGCCGCGCAAATCGGCCAATTGAAACCGCTCCACCTGGTCGGCGGGAATTCGCCCTGCCGTTTTTTCCGCCACATAGTCCGGCAAGTAGCTGTGGCGATAGCCAAATACCGAATCGCGGGCAAATTCCGTTTCGTGGACGGGGGTATCCACGCCGTTCACCTTCAGGTAATGCACACTGTCGCGGGTGACGCGCCCCCCTTCAAAAAAGGCCGGCACCAAAAAATGAGCATCAAAGGGCCCCAACTCCTCCGCGATCGCGTCGGTCTCCACGGGGTAGTGGCCACGCAGGGTTGAGTCCGATCGGCTCACCACCAGCCAATCCGTCAGCCCCACTTGGGCGATCGCCTGCTTCAAGTTACGACAAACCTCCCGCGTCACCGCGTCGGCCGCCTCCGCCGTCAAAGCCCGCGTGTTAGTCAGCACAAACACAATTGGCGATGCATCCTCCAACCCCAAACAAAGGGTTTCCACGTCCCAACGCATCAACAGCAAGCAACTATGAACCGTTTGGGAACCCGTTGGGTCATCGTCCAAAACAATTATTTTGGGCGCTTTGGTCTGGTCAGAGGGAGAGGCGCTAGACATTGCGGTTCGCTCAGGGAAAATCGCAAGACAACCTTCCTATTTTGCCTGCAATAGTCCTGAAAATCACGCTTTGTAGCAAGATTATGCTAGAGCCTAAATTTTTGAACTGGTGATTAGCTTTTAATGGGTCTTATTCAATTAACCAATCTGATTGATTAGCAAACTCAGCTTGCCAAGTTTCTGGAAAATACTGCTTTAGGTAATGTTTGAGATTTTGGTTGGCTTCAAGAAATCGTGATTGAAGGCGCTCATAAATCACAGAGTTCGGAGTAGGATAATCACCGGCATTATATTTAGTAAATCCTGAAAACTCATGGGCTGGCAATCCTAGGAATTGCACAACTCGCGCCAGGGTTCCTTGGGGATGCTGGTAGAATTTTTCACTGTTCAGAATCAGCAGTTGATCAGACCCGAAGCGCGATCGCCAAGGTTCGAGCTGCTCGGCGTAACGTCCCCGCGCCACATAGCTGTAATGCTGATAGGCATAGCTTTGATAGGCTGGATTCGATCGAAAATGATCGGCTTCGCCGGCCAAGCGCTCTGATTCCACATCCAAAGCCGCTTCCAAGTCCAAAGATTCAAACTGCCACCGCACTTCATGGTAGTAGTGAGATAAGGCGCGATCGACTGGATTTCGTAATAGAACAATAATTTTTAAGTTTGGATCAAATTCCCAAGCCCGTTGAGCCACCAGAGGGTGAAAAATATAGTAGGGACTGGCTTCACCAGTCATTTCATGAGGTTCTAAATTGGCAGGAAACTGTTGTAGATACCAATCAAGTCCCTGGTTCCACTGCAAGTCGAAGAAATGGACTTCTTTAGTTGCTGCCGACTGAATTTGGGGATGTTGCAGCAAATATTGATAAAGAGAAGTGGTTCCTCCTTTCTGTACACCAATAATTAGAAAACTGGGCTTCATATTGAACTAATAATTTGAAACTAATTGTGACTGAGGTGATCGATGGGTTAGGAAGTTTTCTGATTTGAATTTGGCAACCAACCTTGAGTTAGTGAATAGACTCATCAAAGAATTGATTGGTCGAAAATTGATCAAAAACCGACCCAAAACTAGTTGAACATTAGACCGCGTTTAAGCCGTTTTTTGAGCCATCGCCACCAGGGAATCTGTGCCATTGTTCGGGTTGATTCGAGGGTGGCAGCCATCTGCTGAAGTTGCATTTGTTGCGCTTGAATTTGCTCTGACTGAGCCGCGCAATGCACGAGCAGGCGATCGAGTTCTGCTTTCAGAAACGATTGCGATTGTCTCAACTCAGCTAACTCGGCCAGTTGACTGACTTGGCGATCGCGCAACTGTTGCAGGCGATCGCGCTCTAGAGTTAATGTCTCTTGAGCATCCAGCAAATCATTTTGCAGCCGCTCACACGCGATCACCGCCGCTAGTCTTTCCGCCTCCTTGCCCGCAAATACTGCTGGAAAATGTGTTGCGTAAAGCTTGGCATGTTTGGCGCAAATATATTCAAACAGGCGCGATCGTTGCTCGGGAATATTGCAACCACTGACCATCGAAGCTGGGCGACAACGATAGGCAAACCCCACCGCTTCCAAGTGCAGAAATTGCCAGCCCCGTTCAACAATACTGAGCCAAAAATCCCAATCTTCATAGCCCAGTTGGTCAGGAATTTTGGAGTCATAGCCGCCAACTTCTGACCAGATTGAGCGCCGAAACACGGCACAGGCATCGATCGCATTACCTCGCAGCAACAGATCGACCGAAAATCGAGGCACTTGCACCAACCCAGACTCGGCTCCAAATCGCTCTAAGTTGCCATAAACGACACCCACTTCTGGATGCTGATCTAACAGCTCGATCGCCCGAGTCAGGTATGGAAACTTAACGCAATTATCCGCATCTAAGGGCAAGATATAACAACCTTTTGCTACTCGAATTCCATGGTTTCTAGCCGCCGATAGCCCCTGATTTTCTTGGTCAATGACTTGATAGCCTTGAGCTTTGAGCACTGAGAGTTGCTCAAGAGTCAGTGGATCCGTTGAGCCATCATTCACAACAATAATTTCCCAATGACTCCCGCCACAGCTTTCCACACTGGCGATCGCCTCATTCAGAAATTCACCATGGTTGTAGCAGGGAATCACCACAGATAACAGCACCGGTCTTTCAGCAACCGAAGGGATTACCAATTCCTGTTGGGGCATACCTGAGTTCATGATCAATCGCCCTACACAAACTTGGCTTTCAGACGTTTCAAAGCTTGCTGTATCCGCCAACCTTTAGATTGCTCAACCATTTTGAGCTGCGCCTGCGTCTGATCTAGTTTTTCTGCAAACTGTTGAGATAGTTGATGCATTTCCTGTTGATGGCGAAAATTATTCTGAATCAAGCAACCATGCAGAGCCAACACAGCACGTTCTGGCGGCACACCATCATAAACTGGTGGATTTTCATCAATGCTGGGCGCGACAGTGACCCAATCCGGCATAGAACTGGATAAATCTGCCACTTGATCCAATGCTTTTAAGAGTGAAAAGTATCGTGGCGCAATTGTATAGAGCGATCGAACTAGTGGGTAATCCCAACCCAAGGTTGCAAAAAGTTTAGGGTCAAAAATCTTAGACAGAACTTCCGGCTCAGCATGGTTCTCCTGAATTGTTAAGTTCAGCTTGCTTTGTAATAGCTTCAAGCCGGTTTCCGGTTGCTCTAAAAAAGTATTGACATTGATTAGTAAACTCTGATCTTGATGTTTCTCATAGAACCTGAGGAGCGATCGATTATAAACATACCAACTGCGTAGTGCATAATCGGGGTTTGCCACAAATGTTGGATGGTTCACTCGCTGTACTGAATCAGCCACATCCCAAGGAAATCGATAAACTAGTAGATAGCGAGCATTGGGCAGTAAATCAGCCCAAAAGTTTAAGAGTAGAGTTGTTCTTGGGTCTTTCCATCCCCACAATCCTTGGCTCGATCGACTGGCAATTAAAGCTTTAGCACCCGGCAGATAAGTATCTAGGTTTTGTAAATTTAGCTGCTCGCTTTCCGTCCAGCCCCAATCTGGCCAACCCAGATCATTTGTAGGCGATCGCTCTTGCAAAATTCGGCGTTGAAATTCTAGAAAATCGACATCCTCAAAATAGCCCTTGGCATTATGAATATCGCCATCTAACAGGCGATCGCCCAAATCTACACCGAGCGCTCCCACCACCGCCGTCATCAGAGAAGTGCCCGATCGGTGCATTCCTGCCACAATCAACGGCATGTTACTGGGCAGTAAATTTTCAGATGCCGAATGAGCCATAACCATTAACAAATAAATCAACAGATGAATCAAAAAAACTATGGCAATGCTTCAGGATGCAAACTGTCCTATGGGTTAAATGATTCAGAAAAAATGTCAATCCTTAAAACCAATTAAACCTTCAAAACCTTCACGGTTCTGAAGCCTTGAGCGGCAATGTGATGGCAGATGTAGGCCCCGCATAAACCGTCACATCAGGATCCACCACCCAATCAATAATGCCACTGGCATGGGAAAAATCTTCCACCTGCACCTTAAACATAGCCGCATCAATCCAGCGATCTAAATAGCCGAAGTGCCCATCAATTGTTCCGGAAACTCCAGCATTCATAAAGTAAGCGCCTGCATTTAACAGACACTTAAATCGAAACTTGACCTTTGCAACCGAGCCAGCTTTCACCTGCTCGATCGCAAAATTACGCCCCACCAATGATGCACCACCTAACTCTAAGCCGCTCACGGTTTTAATGAGCATTCCGAAGCGAACCTGCGTCACATCTTGCTCAAATTTCACGGTGTAAGTGTACAGATACTCATCCCGACCAACAAGATAATTCACCACCTCGCCATTTAAAGTTGTAATTTTTGGATCCTGAATCTTCGCGCCCCGAGAAATATAGGCGATCGTCTGTGGCGGCTGCATCTGAGCATCAAAGTAGGCCTTAAGCCGGGTTGTTCCCAGGTGCTTCTGCGGAGTCCGGGGCGCAACCGGTTGCAGCAGATCCGCTGAAGCTGCCATGCTTTCAATAATGGTTAGTTCCTTGTGGCTAAAAACATTAGCTTCCGAGCCGTTTAAGCGCCGAATTTCTTCTCGTAGTTCCTGAGCTTTGTTGGGTGGAGCGTAGCTAAGTTTTTGATACTTATCAACAACTAATTTGGGGTTACCATCTAATAACAATTCACCACGATCCAGCAAGATGGCGCGATCGCACAATTCAATAATTGTCGATGCTCCGTGGGAAACAAAGAGAATCGTTCCTCCTGCATCTCGAACCGCATGAATCTTCGCAAAACACTTTCGCTGAAAAGCCTCGTCCCCTACAGAGAGGGCTTCATCAACCACCAAAATATCAGGATCCGAATGAATAGCAACGGCAAATGCTAGCCGTACAAACATCCCACTCGAGTAAGTTTTGACTGGCTCATCTAAAAATTCGCCAATATCCGCAAATGCAGCGATTTGGTCAAACTTTGCCTCCACTTCTCGACGTGAAAGACCCAACATTTGGGCATTAAAAAATACATTTTGCCGACCCGTAAATTCTGGGTTAAAGCCGCTTCCTAACTCCAAAAGTGCGGAAATTCGCCCCTGCACTTGCACAGAGCCACTGGAGGGCTGTAACGTTCCCACAACCATCTGCAAGGTTGTACTTTTCCCAGAACCGTTTCGGCCCACAATACCCAAGGTTTGTCCTCGGGGAACCTCAAGGTTGAGATCTTTAACCGCCCAAAACGCATTCGCTTGCTGACGATTCGGTAACAGCAACTCCTTCAGGCGATCGACCGGCTTCGCATACCGCTGAAACGACTTGGAAACACTCTGAAGCGAAATAACAATATCGTTCATTAGGGCTAAGGACGGTCAGACTCCAACCAAGGATAGTCACCAGATCTTCACACCACGACCCAGATCCGGTAAACCGCAAATTTGCAGGTTCCAAACACCTTAGCAGAAACTACTCAGCATTGATGCATTCACCCGGTCGGATCCAGCATCTCCTAAAGCACATCTGCAAATCCTGGCCGCAACCGACGATAAACCCAACGCCCCACAACATAAGCCACGAGCGAATAACCAACCGTTGCCAGCCATTCTCCCCAATGCGTGATTTGCCCTACAATCGCCAGCTCTCGATAAATTTCAACGACTACCGCAGCCGGATTCAGCCACAACAACCAATCACGCCACTCAGCCGGCACAGCCGAGAGTGGATAAACAATTGGGGTCAAATAAAACAGCATACTCAGCACAACCAGTAAAGACTGCGCTAAATCTCGAATAAAAACCGTTAAGCCAGCAACCAAATAACTCAGCCCGATCGTCAGCAATAGTTGTGGAATCCAAATCAACGGCATCAAAGTTAAAGTTAACTGTAGTTCCTGGTGACTTACTGCTAGCATCGCCACCAAAAGAAGAAACCCTGCAAAGCTCTCCATAAATGCAGACAGTACGGGAACAAGGGGTAATAACCCCAAAGGAAAAACAACCTTCTTAACTAGATTCGGTTGGGTTAAAACAACCGTAGACGATTGAACAAGGGCATTTGTAATCGCAGTCCAGGGCAATAGTCCCGCATAGAGCCATAGACCAAACGTAAAGCTATTTGAATCAACTCCAACGAGATTGAGCTTGACTTTGAGAACAATTGAAAAAACGTAGGTATAAATAAAAATTTGGGAAACTTGATGGGCGATCGTCCACAAATTTCCCAAACTTGATCCTTTATATTTAGCCTCCAAGTCCCGAACAACTAGAGCACGCAATAACCCCAATTGCTTAACTTGCTGATCGTTGAGTAATAACATTATCAATAATCTCTGAACGACACAGACCAGGAATGCTACAGCCTATGGCACAGACTAGCTCAGTCTATTTTCTTATTAAAGAGAACCAAGAAGTTCTCAAAATTAGTCAAAGCTCATCGTTCATCAAACATCCCGTAAAAAAGAAGAGAGGCTCTAGATTACAACCTAGAACCTCTCTCCCTCTCTTCAATTATTAACCTGGCATCGAGCTATTTTCGCAGGGGGCTACCCCCCAACTATCGTCGCCGTAACAGCGTTTCACAACCGAGTTCGGGATGGATCGGCGTGGGACCACTGCACCA
>MKGP02000095.1 GCA_001913845.2 Limnothrix sp. CACIAM 69d
CGGGTAGGATTGGCAATGACCGGGAGACGACTCATGAGCTGGGTGATGCTTCGGGTAGGTCTAGCCTAAAACCAGATTTAGAGCTGCCAAGTCGGCTTTAGCTTCTCTTTATGAATTAGCTGTTAGACTTAGATTTCAGACACCATAAACTGATTGATGACTGTCACTGAGTCCTGGCAGTCGAGGCTTAAATTCTAAAATTGAGGAAATTGCACCATGGGACAACTCATCCCGATCGAATTAGAAGACGGCACAATTATTCATATTGAAGCAACCGAAACCGCGCCATCTGCGGTGATCGGTCAGTCACCACTCTCCGATTCAAATAATCCTAAACGGGGGCTATTTCCCCCCGAACCCGCTCAACAAATCACCCAAAATTTCCAGGCGATCGAGGGCACGGTGCGGGCTTACACCGCCTATACATTGAGAGCGTTTAAGAATCTGGCGATCGCGGAAGTTAGCGAAGTTGAACTGAAGTTTGGGGTTAGCGTTGATGTTCGCACTGGTGTACCCTACATTGCCGATGGCAAAGCCGGTTGTAACTTGAACATCACCGTGAAGTGTGTCTTCCCCAAAAAAACAACCGTATAGTTCATATTGGTTTGGGTACGGCCACTGTTTGACAGACAACAGATATTTCAATGAAGACCCCGCATGAATCAGTCCACCACTGACGCGATCGCCCCGATCACCTACGACAGTGACTATTACGGCTGGGTGCAACAACAGGCCGAACTGTTGCGATCGGGGCGGTTTGATCAATTGGACTTGGAGAATTTGTTAGAAGAGGTTGAAAGCTTGGGGCGATCGGAAAAGCGGGCTTTGGTTAGCCAATTGGAGCGGCTTTATCTGCACCTCTTGAAGTGGCGATTTCAACCTAGTAAGCGATCCAATTCTTGGGTGTTTAGCATCCGTTCCGCGCGCCGGGAAATTCAACGGCTACTCACTGAAAATCCCAGCCTGAAATCCTGGCTGCCCAGCGCGATCGCGCAGGCCTATCTCCCAGCCCGTGAGCAAGCCTTTGTGGAAACAAAATTACCCTTGAAGACGTTCCCGATCGAGCCGCCCTTTTCCTGGGAGTTGGCGATCACCCTGCCGATTGAGTATGCCGATCAAGATGTCGATTCAGGGGAGGAATTGAGTTGATTTTGGCCTGCTCAACCGATCGAAATCTAGGCGATTTTTAACTCCCCGATCGCTTCCAAACGCTTAAAGGCATTGAGCTGCACATATTTTTCTTCCAGCGCTTCCGACACATCGGGCCCAATCCAGCCCAGTTGTTTCAGGATGTGGATCGCAGCGGCATATTTAGCCCGTTTGGCCCCGTCCGTCACCTTGATGGCAACGCCCAACCGCTCGCCCACGCGGCCCATACATTGCATTCCTTCGGCTCCTGCTTTGCTGACAATTTCGCCCCCCGTCAGCCGCATCAAATCCGTATCAAAACCACCATGGCCGGAAATCAGTTCCGGATAGCCAGTCATGGCCCGCACGATGCGCTCCAATTGCAGATTGTCGCCGGATGTGAGCTTGGCAAACAGGGTGGCCAACTCCTGAAGGGGCATCAAATAAGTGGGTGCGCCGCAATCGTCGCGGGCCACGACGAATTCTTGGGCAGGAATCCCGAGCAGTTCGCCAATGACACTGGAAACGGCTTGCTGGGCGGGGTGGGAATATTGCAGGTAGTCCCCGATCGACCAATTGCCGTGGCGACACATGGCCAACATCCCCGCATGTTTGCCAGAGCAGTTGTGCTGAAGGGCGCTGGATTTGCCTTGGGGAATGGGGCATTGGAGGGCACTGGGTTCAATACCGCAATGCCAAAGGATGTTGAACACTTGGCGGGCTTGGGCAATGTCTCCCTGATGGGAACTGCACATAATCGCCAGGTCGCGATTGCTGAGGCCGAAGTGATCCAAGGTTCCAGAGGCAACCACGGCCAGGGCCTGGAAGGGTTTCAGAGCCGATCGCGCAAAGCTGGAGATGCCGGAATCGCCCGCCAGCATCAACAAGCGCCCCCGATCATCGCAGGCCACTGCTTGCACCATGTGGGTGGATTCCACCAACCCTTCTCGCAGCAAGCGAATTTCAATATCGGCCGCGCGTGTTAATTTGCCCCGAGTCATAAAAACTGGTTTGAAACTTGTTTAGTTAGACATTAATTCCGTCAAAAACTGCGATTGTTCACCGCAATTTAAGATCAGCTTCGGCAATTAGCCCATTTCTTCGTTGTTTTCCATTCTTCAACGGAATCTTTCGCGGATCGGGGCCTTGCGATCAAGCGAGTTCGATCGCGCCCACCGTTCCCCATCCAGGTTAACCGAACCGGCCCCTAGACCAGGCCCCAAACGGCCGCCCCCGCCAGCAAGGTTCCTGCCAAAATCAGCACCAACTGCCGGAGCCGATCGAGCGTGGGCTTCACCTCATAGGAAACCACTAGCCGATCCTGAGCCAACATTTCCGGAGCCTTTTCCCAGACTTGGCCGTCATACCAGCCGGATTCTTCATAGATAATTTTTTCGCTGAACAGGCGACGGCCCACATAGCTCCAGGCCGAATAAATCCGCGCCAACACCAGCAACACGGGCAACACAGCCCCGCCGCCGGCCCCCAACAGAAAGTGGGCCAGGTCTTTTTTGAGGGGGAAGCTGGCGGCGGCCACGGGCCCCACCACCAACCAGCTCCAGGCCCAAATCCACAGCAGCTTGATCGCTAACCCTCGGCCCGGCAGGGTGGGCCAAGACAATAGCCAAGCTTCCTTCAACTCGGAAAACTCGTTGAGGGGTTGTTGTTCTTCAGGAACGGGGCAAACCGAACGGGGCGATCGCGTCATAGACAAGGGATTTAATCAGCTCTGTTGCGCCGCTCGGGCATGGATCATGGAATTGGGGATCGGAATTGAGATCCTTAGCCGGCCGTGTGGGGCGATTCGGAGGCGGGCAGGGGCCGAAACTCCAGCCGCCTGCTGTGGCCCCAAAAGGCTTCTAAGTTGTAGTACTCGCGCTCCGTGGGCATCATCACATGCACCACCACATCGCCGTAGTCATGCAGAACCCAGCCGCCATCACCATAGCCAGCGGTGTTTTGGGGCCGGCGATCGAACTCGGTTTTCAGCTTCATCTCGATCGCGTCGGCAATGGCGCGAATTTGGGCCCGCGAAAACCCGGTCACAATCAGGAAATAGTCCGCCAGGTAGGAAACCTCCGTCACCTCCAGCAGCGCAATGTCTTCCCCTTTGCGATCGTCCGCCGCGTTGGCCGCCGCGATCGCCACTTCATAGCTGGAACCACGCCCCAGTTGATAGACCGCCCCCTTGGCCACAGGCGGCGCAAACTCCACGACCGTCTCATCGTCCCCTTCGTCTTCAATGCCCTCAGCCGTCAACAGGGCCAGCTCTTGCGCGTTCAACTTCAAATCCGGATCACTCATCAAAATTACGTCGCCGCGATCGGCTGGCGAGGTGAGTTCTACACAATGGCGCAACACAATGGCGCAACACAATGGCACCAAACAATGGCACAACGCAGAAACCCGAAACCAAAACGCTGATGGACGGTCGATCGATCAACCCAGCCGCCACCCCAAGCAAAACTTAAACGGTGGCAACAAACTGGGGCGATCGGGTCATGAAGATGAGAGCGCAGCCCTCCGGTTCACGGGTCACTGTTTTGAGTCACGCGCCATTGAACCTTCAGTCTAGCAAAAGCCGTTGTTCTGCGAATCGATCCCCTGAATTACCATCCCCAAAAGCATCCTTCTGCCAATCCTGGCCTGAATTTGCACCCGCCAGCCCACCCCATTTTTAAATTCTTGGGCCGCAACGCCAGCCTCCAAGTCTCTGTTAAAATGGCGGCGTTGTTATTGCCCCGTAGCACCCTTGAGTCCGTCTCTCGATCTTCCCAAGGTTGACGATTTTTTGCAGGAACTCGCTGCAATCCAGCAAACCGGCTCCAAGCGGATCGCCATCCTGGGTTCGCGCCACGTGCCGATTACGCATCAACAATTGATTGAAACCCTCAGCTATGCATTGGTGCTGGCCGGGAATCAAATTATTACTTCGGGTGCTACGGGAACCAACGCCGCCGCCATTCGCGGAGCCATGCGCGCCGATGCCAATTTGTTGACCGTGATTTTGCCCCAAAGTCTGGAGCGGCAACCGCGCGAATCTCGCGATCAATTGGAATCGGTGATTCATTTGGTTGAAAAACCAGAAAACGACCAGCTTTCTTTGGCTGAAGCCAGCTCCCTGTGCAACCACGAAATTATTTCCCGTTGCCAGCAGTTAATTTGCTTTGCATTCCATGACAGTGTGACCCTGCTGCAAACCTGCCGGGAAGCCGAAGAACAGCGCCGGGTGGTCACGCTGTTCTATTTCGACTAGTTGATTCAACTTCCTGAAATTCGACTAGGTGAAAACGCATGATTTTGGGTTTTAGCATTCCCACTTTGCTGCTGGGTTCAGTTTTTGTGGCGAGCTTTTTGGTCTATTTCCCTTACTTGGCGGTGGCCTATGCCCGGTTCCAGGTGGGGATGGATTTGGGTGCGCCCCGGGCCATGTTCGATCGCCTGCCGGACTATGGGAAGCGAGCCACTTGGGCCCACCAAAACAGCATTGAAACCTTTGCCCCCTACGCCGCTGCGGCCCTGGCAGCCTATGCCACCGGGGTCAACACCCCTGCGGCCGGTTGGGCAGCGGTGGCCTTTGTGGGAGCGCGGGCGCTGTTTTCGGTGGCCTATCTGGCTAACATTCCGCCCCTGCGATCGCTGATGTTTGGCATTGGGCAAATTGCCATGATTTCGCTGTTTGTGCAGGCGCTCCAGCAAATTGCTTAGGGGGGCTGAATCAGTCACCATTGGCGAGTCTGGTTCATGGGAACTCGATCGCCCCTGGCTGAAGATTGATCACAAATTGGGCGATTTATTTTGTATTGGTGTGGATTGAAAAATTAGGGTTATGGCTTCGACGTTTTCCTTTGATGTGGTGAGTGAGTTCGATCGACAGGAGTTGGTCAACGCGATCGACCAATTGCAGCGAGATTTGAAATCCCGCTACGACCTAAAAGACACCAACACGATCGTTGAGCTGGGCGAAACCGATCTCACGATCGAAACCGCCAGCGAAATGACCCTTGAAGCTGTCACGGCCGTTTTGCGCGAAAAAGCCGCCAAACGCAAACTAGACCTGAAAATCTTTGACTTTGGCGACATTGAATCCGCGAGCGGCAACCGTGTTCGCCAAAAGGTGAAATTGCAAAAGGGCATTCCCCAAGACATCGCCAAACAAATCAGCAAACTGATTCGCGATGAGTTCAAAAAAGCCCAAGCCCAAATTCAAGGCGACGCAGTGCGCGTTTCTGCCAAATCCAAAGATGATTTGCAACTGGTGATCCAACGTCTGAAGCAGGAAGATCTGCCCGTGGCGCTGCAATTCACCAACTATCGTTAGTCTCACCGGCTCCCCGATTCAGGAGCCGACCCGCCAGCTTGGCAACCCAGAATATCTCGAAGCACTTTGCTGTTTTGGCAAGGTGCTTCGTTTTGGCAATGGCATATCGCCGCACAACCACAATCAGATGCAGCCCGATCGCCCCGGTGGCATGGCCGAACCCGATCGGTGTTGCAGCCACAACGGGTTGGCAAATGTCCCGAGATCACGATGTTGTTGGCTTGCTCAGGGACAAATTCTAATGCAACAATTTCGCATTAATTAGAATCTGTCTTCCCAGCCAGCGCGATCGCCATGACCATCACCACCTCTGAAGAAGCCGCCGTTGAGCTGTATCAAGAGACGCTTGCTCAGGCCCGACATCCCGACTCCACCGATCGACACGATCGCCTCTTGGTTTACCCCGCTTGGCTCTGGGAAGGCCACATGCGAGAAGTGGAACTCCGAGAAGGCTTTGAAGTGCAAATCCATCACTACCGGCTGCGCGATCGCTGGGATGCAGTGCTGCCCGAGCGGGCCGAGTGGCTATCGTTCCACTTCCACCTTTCTGGCCAGCACCAAGACACTTACACCGAAGTCCACAATCTGGAATATGCCCTCTACGGCAGTGGCCTGGCTCCCAAAGATTGCATCATCGGCACCGATCGGCACCCGATCTTGGAGGTGCATATTTGGCTGTCACCGTCCGTGTTTCAGTCCTTTGCGGGCCAGGACGGGGAGCTACCGCCCACCTTACGCCACCTCGTGCGCCCAGCGGATCAGCTTTATTACACCCGCGTCGGCAAAGTTTCGAGAACCATGCAGCGGGTGCTCTGGCAAATCATTCGCTGTCCCTATCAGGGCATTACCAAGCGGCTGTTTCTGGAGAGTAAGGCCCTGGAGGCGGTGATGTTGGTGTTGGCCGATGAGCTGAAAATTCAGCAGGAGCAACAACCAACCCCCAGGCCAGCGGAGACCTGGGAGGGCGGTGCGGCATTGGCCAACCTGAAGCCGGATGATATCGATCGCTTGCATCAGGCGCGATCGATTTTGCTGCAACACCTCGAGCAGCCGCCCTCATTGATGACCCTGGCGCAACGGGTGGGGCTGAACAGCCGGGCCCTCAAAGAAGGCTTTCGGCAGGTGTTTGGTCAGCCGCCCTTCACCTATTTACATGACCATCGCCTAGAGCAAGCCAGACAGTTATTGGAAACCGGCGATCTCAAAGTGTCCGAAGTCGCGGCCGCCGTGGGCTTTGGCGATCGCAGCCACTTCGCCAAGCAGTTTAGAACCAAGTT
This sequence comes from Limnothrix sp. CACIAM 69d, assembly GCA_001913845.2. Lineage (GTDB taxonomy): Bacteria > Cyanobacteriota > Cyanobacteriia > CACIAM-69d > CACIAM-69d > CACIAM-69d. Next base: position 6,727 of record MKGP02000095.1, read on the forward strand.
TGGCATCAATCCCAAGCTCTACCAGGCCCAGCGCAAAAAGTTCTGTTAACCCCCAAAAAAAGTACCGCGACTCACCAAAACGGCTTTGCTTTGCGGTTGACCCTTGATAGGCTCCTGAAAGTCTTTCTCAACTGCGGTGTGGGGTCATGGTGAATCGGTTGTCGGGTCTGGTTGTGGCGAGTGTGCTGTCCGTAGTGGGGCCGCAGGCCGCTTGGGCCGAAGACAGCGCTCAAATTTCCCGGATACAAGACCTCAGGCAACCAGCCACCAGCCTCCAAGAGTGGCGGGCCCAAATCGATCGCACCACCGTGCAAGTAACCGGCGTGCAACTGAACCGCACCGACAGGGAACTCGAAATCGTTCTGGAAACGGCCGAAGGGAAACCCCTCCAGATTGATGCGACTCAGTTTCGCACCGAGGGCGATCGCCTCGTTGCCGATATTCCAAATGCCGTGCTGGCCTTACCCAACGGCCAAGCGTTTGTCGCGGAGAACCCGATCGCGGATATTGCCACGGTGCAGGTGACGCAGCAAGACAGCAACACCATCCGGGTCAGCGTCACGGGAACCAACGCTCCGCCCACCACCGAAGTGATCCTGACCACAGCCGGACTGGCCTATAGCCTCAATCCAGCAGAGGAGGAACCGGACGAGGAACTCGTGGTCACCGGGGAAGGGCAACGGGGCTATCGCGTGCCCAACTCTTCGACAGCGACGCGGACCGATACGCCATTGCGCGATATTCCCCAATCGATTCAGATCATTCCCCAAGAACTGCTGCAAGACCAACGGGCTGACGTGACCAGTGCGTTGCTGAATGCTCCCAGTGTGCGAGTCGGCTCGCCGTCTAACTTTGACGCGGTGCGGGCCCAGGTTCGAGGATTTTTCACCTCGCCCACCGTTGATGGCATGATCACGCGGGACTTTAATGGGGTTTCTTCTAATATTGGCCCCGACCTAACCGGCATTGAGCAAATTGAAGTGCTGCAAGGGCCCAACTCCATTTTGTTTGGCTCATCCTCGCCCGGCGGAACCATTAACTTTGTCAGCAAGCGTCCTTTAAGCGATCCCTATTACTTCATTGAAGCCAGCGGGGGCAGCTTCGATTTTTACCGGGGCGAAGTGGATTTTTCTGGCCCCCTCGATCGCGACAAAAACATTCTTTATCGACTGAATGCTTCCTATCGAGATCAGGAACTTTTCACTGATTTCAGCCAAACCAGCAACCTAGTGATTGCCCCCGTTCTCAGCTTTGCTTTGGGTGAAAACACCACACTCAGCCTTGAAGGCACCTATAAGTATTTGCAGCGCGACAATGCCACCCATGGCTTACCCATCTTGGGCACAATTCTGGATAACCCCCTGGGGGATGTGCCACGCAGCCGCAACCTAACGGAAAGTGATGCCGAGGTTAGACAGACCCGCATTGGCTACAAACTGGAGCATCAATTTAATGAAAATTGGTCATTGAATCATGCGTTTCGATATGGGTCGATGGAGTTTGACACCTTTGGCCGATTTCCGGGAGCACTTGGTGCTGACAATCGAACCATATCAACCAGCTTCTCTGACATTTTTGATCAGTATTTTGACTATCGGATGACCACGAATGTTGTCGGTAAGTTTGCGACCGGCTCCATTCAGCATCAATTATTATTCGGGGTTGATTTAGGGCGATCGGATATCGAACTACGATTCACAGGGCTAGAAGGCCCGCCCATTGATCTCTTTGATCCCACCTTTGACGCATCTCCTGGCGCGGTGACCTTTAGCAGCGAAGACAACATTGTGACCGATGAGCTGGGGATTTTGCTGCAAGATCAAATCGCCCTGGCAGACAACTTGAAGGTGCTGATCGGTGGTCGGTTTGACATGTTCAGACAAACCGGGGATTTTGGTAATCCCGATCTGGTTCAGTCGGGCGAGGCGTTTAGTCCTCGGTTAGGAATTGTTTATCAACCGATCGAGCCGATTTCTCTGTATGCCAACTACAGTCGATCGTTTGAGCCAAGTATTGGTCGTTCTCGCGACGACAGTGTTTTTGAACCCACTCGGGGAACCCAGTTTGAAATGGGTGTGAAAGCAGATTTGAGCGATCGGCTGTCTGCAACCTTGGCTTGGTACAACATCACCCAAAAAAATGTGCTGACCACCGATCCCGTTGATGATAATTTCTCAGTGCAAACGGGAGAGCAACGGAGCCGGGGTGTTGAACTCAGCGTGACTGGGGAGATTTTGCCAGGGTGGAATATCTTTGCTAGCTATGCCTATAACGATGCGAGAATTACCGAGGACAATAACTCGGATTTGGTGAATAACCGTGTTCAACGCACCGCGCCCCATGCGGCGAGTTTGTGGACAACCTATGAAATTCAAGGGGGTGATTTTCAAGGATTGGGATTTGGGGTGGGCTTGTTTTATGTGGGCGATCGGGCCGGTGACAATGCCAACACGTTTGAGTTACCCAGCTATCTGACAACCGATGCGGCCATCTTCTACAAACGCAACGGATTCCGCGCGGCAATCAACATCAAGAATCTCTTCGATGTGGAATATTTTGAAGGCTCTTTCAATCGCAACCGCATCTTTTATGGAGCGCCCCTCACGGTGCAAGCCAGCCTTTCTTGGACATTTTAGATCCAGCGATCGCCCATCTTTTTAGCGCCCCTGAAGGAAAAGATCATGGAATCCACTCAGCAGCAACCACCCAAAACACAGAGTCGATTTTTTCGTTCTCCAGTGAGAGCAATCTCTTTTTTGCTCCATCGTTGGTTGGGTCTAACGGTTGGAATTCTACTGAGCATTGCTGGCCTAACGGGGAGCATTCTCGTCTTTTGGCACGAGATTGATCATTGGGTACTAACCCAGCAATTCGGTGCTGTGATTCCCACGGGTGTGATCATGTCGATCGCTGCCGTTGTTGATCTGGTTAAAGGTGCTTATGGGGATAAAAATTGGCGACTAACCACCGTTGTGCCCCCGCAATCATCACACGAACCCTATCAAGCATGGTTAGAAACTCCCGCCCATCACCATTGGCAAGTGCTGATCAATCCCTACGCGAGGCAAATCATGGGCGATCGGGAATGGGAAACCAGTTGGGTTGGCCTAATTTATGAGCTGCATTACAAACTTCTGGCAGGAGAAACCGGCACGCTAATTATGGGGATTGTGGCGCTATTAACCTTGATTTTGAGTCTAACTGGAGTCGTGTTATGGCCCGGTTGGCGGAACCTAAAGGCTGGTTTCAAAATCAAATGGCAGAACGCCCATATCAAACGCATTAACTTTGATCTTCATAAGGTTTCAGGCATCATTACTGCTATCTTTTTGGGCTTGATTGGGTTCACTGGGTTTGCTTGGAATGTGCCCCAGGCAAAGGTAACCGAGGCGATCTATGCAGTGACCTTCACCCCCCAACCGGCCGACCCCGTTTCCCAGCCGATTTCGGGTCAACAACCGCTGCCCATTGCCGACTTGTTGCAACGAGCTGATGCGGCAGTGCCCAATGCAGTGGTTACTTATATTTCACTGCCTGCCAAGCCAGAGTCTCCGTTCTTGGTTGGTAAGCGGCAAGCCCAAGAACGCTCGGAATGGGGCAATACAAGATTGGCGATCGACCAGTTTAGCGGCAGCGTTATTCGGTTGGCGGATGGGCTAAAACCGACTCGTGCCGAAGCCATTATCAATCAATTTGATCCGGTTCACTTTGGCACTTTCGGCGGGACGTTCACTCGAGTTTTGTATGTTTTTGTTGGGTTGTCTCCCTTAGCCCTATTAATTACAGGCTTCGTGATGTGGAAATATCAGCGCAGAGTTCCCAAGCCGGATCATTCTTAATCTATTGGGGCTAGTTGAGTAATCAAATTTATGGCAATTCTAGGGAATATTGTACCCAACATCATGGATCAGAAATTCGATTAACGCACAGTGAAGTTTTGGACAGCGTAAGCCTTACCAGCCAGCGGATCGACCACGATTCCATAGCCAAAATGGGTATAGTCCGGTAGTAATAAATTTTCGCGGTGACCGGGACTATACATCCAGCCTTTTTGGTTTTTCTCGATTAGTTGGAAATTCAAAATAACGCCCGCCGCACCTTCCATTTTCATGATGTTCTCCCCGGCTCCGCCTTTGCCACCCAGGGCTGCAAAGCGATCGGATGGGGTTTTGCCTTCGGGAGTCACATGGTCGTAGTAGTGGCGATCGAGCATGTCTTGGGCATGGCGTTGGGCCGCTTCCGCCAAAACCGGATCTTCAGCAAGTGGTTTCAGACCGTTTAAGCGCCGATCACGATTCACCAACTGCAACGCCAGAGCCCGACTTTCCGCAAGCGATCGTCCTTGATGTGCTGTCCAAAGGATGATTTTGGGTTGACCAATTTTCCAATCAGGGCCTCCTGCACCGTTGTCGAACAGAAAGAAATCACGGCTTTGTCCGATCAAAATTCCAATGATCATCACGATCGCTAGCCAACGGCCGGGAGCCATTCGCGACAGAAATCGATTGGGTGATCGCCTAGGTTGACGCATAGACTCACTGATTGTGTTTGTATTTACCTTTTAATGCAATTTTGTCCAGAGAATGTTTCTTCAAGATCCCGAAAGATTAGTAAGGGACGGGGCAATAGCTGATACAGCATTCTTTATCACAAAACTTGTTTAAGGCAAAGCTGAATTTTGTGTCCAGAACCCTTTAGCCCGTAAGAAATAACTGAAGCCAGATTACGTCTTTTTACATCTTTTGAAACGGGCGATCGCACCATCCTCGCCCCAGTCATTACTTTTGCCTGTGGAAAATCTCATGAAAAAGTTATGAAAGCGGGCCAGGATTCTGAGATATACATACATAATGATCTCTCAGCTCAAGATTGACTCCTTTATCCATGCCTAAGTCCGTTGCATCTACCGCCAACCAAGGCGCAAACCTCGGTTACGAATCTGATCTCTTCAAAGCGGCGGATAAGTTGCGAGGCAACATGGAGCCATCGGACTATAAGCACGTTGCCTTGGGCTTAATTTTTCTCAAGCATATTAGCGATCGATTTGATGCCCAACGACAGGCTCTGGCGGTGGACTTTCCGGACGATCCCGATGTGTTGGAAGATCGGGATGAGTACAGGGCGGAAAACGTTTTTTGGGTTCCCCAGGCAGCCCGGTGGTCACATCTGCAAGCCAACGCCAAGCAACCAACGATCGGGAAGCTGATCGATGAGGCTATGTTGGCGATTGAGAAAGAAAACGCCTCGCTGAAAGGAGTTCTGCCCAAGGAATACGCCCGGCCGGCTTTGAATGCGGTGATGTTGGGCGAGTTAATCGATCTGATTTCTAATATTGCCTTGGGTGAGGCGCAGGATGCCGCTCGGGATGTGTTGGGGCGGGTTTATGAGTATTTTTTGGGGCAATTTGCCGGGTCGGAGGGGAAGCGCGGCGGCGAGTTTTACACCCCCCGATCGGTGGTGCGGGTGATGGTGGAAATGTTGCAACCCTATCAGGGGCGGGTCTATGACCCCTGTTGCGGTTCCGGCGGGATGTTTGTGCAGTCGGAAAAGTTTGTGCAAGATCACGCGGGGCGAATTGGCGACATTGCGATCTATGGCCAAGAGAGCAACTACACGACTTGGCGATTGTGCAAGATGAATTTGGCGGTGCGGGGGATTGATTCCGATATTCGGTGGAATTCGGAGGGGTCGTTTCACAAGAACGAATTACCCGATTTACGGGCGGATTTTATTCTGGCAAATCCGCCGTTTAATATTTCCGATTGGGGGGGCGATCGCCTGCGGGAAGATGGGCGTTGGAAGTTTGGCGTTCCACCCGCAGGCAATGCGAATTATGCCTGGTTGCAGCATATTTGGCATCACTTAGCCCCAAGGGGAACGGCGGGGGTGGTGTTGGCGAATGGGTCGATGTCATCGCAACAGAGCGGCGAAGGCGAAATTCGGAAGGCGATGATTGAAGGAGACGCGATCGACTGCATGATTGCGTTGCCGGGGCAGTTGTTTTATTCAACGCAAATTCCGGCCTGTTTGTGGTTTTTGGCTAAGGACAAATCGAACGGCATCGCCAGGGATAAAAAGCTGCGCGATCGCCGGGGAGAAATTTTGTTTATTGATGCCCGTAAGTTGGGTTACATGGTCGATCGCACCCGTCGGGAATTTAGCGATCAGGACGTGGCCAAAATTGCGGATACCTATCACGCCTGGCGCGAGGGCAGCGGTTATGAAGACGTGGCGGGGTTTTGCAAGGCGGCGAGTTTAGACGAAATTCGCGGCCATGGTTATGTGCTGACTCCGGGACGCTATGTGGGCGCGGCGGCAGCGGAAGAGGACGATGTGCCCTTTGAGGAGCACATGGCAGAACTAACAGCCAAGCTGGCAGAACAGTTTAAGGAATCGTCTAAGCTGGAGGTAGCTATTCGGGAGAATTTGCGCGGGCTGGGCTATGACTTTTGAGGGACTGTTACGACTTTAGAATGGGAGGGCTGAGGTGATGATTGCTGCTAGAGAGGATGCTCGGTACTTTACGCCTGAAGAATATTTTATTTGGGAGGAAAAGCAGTTAGAAAGGCACGAGTTAATTGATGGTCGGGTCTATGCGATGACCGGTGGAACTAGGAATCACAGCGACATCGCAGGCAACATTTTATCGATCATCAAACCTCATCTTCGGGGTAGTGGCTGTAAAGCTTACAACTCGGATTGTCGAGTCAATATTCTCCATACGCCAAACTACACCTATCCCGATCTTAGTGTGACCTGTGATGCTCGCGATCGAGAACATCCACTCTATATTACTTATCCTTGCTTGATCGTTGAGGTGTTGTCAGAGAGTACGGAAGCCTATGATCGCGGTAAGAAGTTTGAGAAATATCGCCGGAATCCGAATTTAGTTGATTATGTTTTGGTTAGTGCTGATGAGATGGCGATCGATATTTATCATAAAAATGATGCAGGAGATTGGCTCATTTTGAGCTATCGATCGGGCGATCGGGTGGAGCTAAAAAGTATTGGTTTGAGTTTGCCGATCGAGCAGGTCTATGAGGAGATTGTTTTTGAGCCATCACCTGATGCGGTTTAAACCTGGCAAGTTGATCGGAGTGGCAAAGGATGGAGTCTGAAATGAGCAATGAGGTGAATATTTCCCCAGCGCCCACGGGGCAAATTCTGATTTATGAGGATGGGGGGCTGAATTTACAGGTGCGTTTGGATGGGGAGACGGTGTGGCTGACCCAGCGCCTGATGGCTGACTTGTACCAAGTCTCGGTTAAGACCATCAATGAGCATCTTGTAAACATCTACAGCGAAGGTGAACTGGACTCGTCGGCAACTATCCGGAAATTCCGGATAGTTCAAACGGAAGGGGCGCGGCAAGTCAAGCGAAACCTTGACCATTACAGCCTTGAGGCGATTTTGGCGGTGGGGATGCGGGTACGATCGGCGCGGGGGACGGTGTTTCGGCAGTGGGCGATCGCGCGTTTGGGGGAACTCCTGGTGAAGGGGTTCGCGATGGATGATGAGCGGATCAAGGCGGGCCGGACGCTGGGGGATGACTATTTTGAGGAGTTACTGGCGCGAATTCGGGATATCCGATCGTCGGAGCGGCTGTTTTATCAAAAGGTTTTGGATATTTACGCCACGAGTATTGATTACGATGGCAATGCAGAGACCTCGCAGCTATTTTTCAAAACGGTACAAAATAAGATGCACTGGGCGGCCCATGGCCACACGGCGGCGGAAGTGATCGCGGAACGGGCGGATGCGAATCAGCCGAATATGGGTTTAACGTCTTGGAAAACCGCGCCCCACGGGAAGGTTCGCAAGGGGGATGTGGGGATTGCAAAAAACTATTTAAGTCAGGATGAATTGGAAGCGTTGAATCGGATTGTGACAGCATATCTGGAGTTTGCGGAGCTTCAGGCGCTGAATCGCAAACCGATGTATATGAGCGATTGGATTGAGAAGTTAGATGCTTTTTTGAAGTTGTCGGATCGGGAAATTTTGACCCATGCGGGCAAGATTTCGGCAAAGTTAGCGAAGGAAAAGGCAGAGGCGGAATACGAAAAGTTTCATCAGTTGCAGTTGGCAGAACCGGAGCCGGTTGATCGTGATTTTGGCGAGGTTGTGGGCAAGGTTAAGGAGATTGAGGCGGAGACCAAGCAGAAAACGACTCGTAAGAAAAGAAGTGCTGATTCAGGAGAAGGTAGCGGAGGTAGCGATCAGTGAGTGAATGGATTTCGTGTGAATTTGGTTCTTTATATGCAGAACCTTCTCGAAATGGATTAACCAAGCCTAAACGAGTCCGAGGGCATGGAGTTAAATTTGTAAACATGGGTGAAATTTTTCGGCACGACCGCCTTAAAAATCTTGAATGCGACAGAGTACCTCTAGCAGAAAATGAAAAGTCTGCATTATTAAGAAACGATGATTTGCTTTTTGCACGGCAATCCCTAGTACTTGCAGGTGCGGGAAAATGCTCTATATTTCTTGGAGATATTGAAAAAGTAGCTTTTGAATCACATATAATCCGAGTCCGCTTAGATCAAAATAAGGCTGATCCTCAGTTTTATTACTATCTATTCAGAAGTCCTCAAGGAAGATCTTTAATAGAAGCCATTGTAGAGCAAGGTGCGGGCGCTTCTGGTGTAAGAAGTAGTGATCTGCAATCTTTGATGGTTCCTTACACATTCCTATCCCAACAAAAAGCGATCGCCCGCATTCTTTCATCCCTCGACGACAAAATCGAACTGAATCGGCGGATGAACGAAACGCTGGAGGCAATGGCGAGAGCAATCTTTAAGGATTGGTTTGTGGACTTTGGCCCCACCCGCGCCAAGATGTCGGGTCGTGCTGCCTATCTGCCGGAGCATATCTGGTCGCTGTTTCCAGAGGCGATCGACCCTGAGACCGGCTTACCGCAGGGGTGGAAATTAGCAACATTAGGATCTATTGCAGAATCGGTAAATAGAACTGTTAATCCCACGGAAATTGATGAACAAACTCCCTACATTGGATTAGAGCATATGCCGCGTCGTTCTATAGCTTTGTCTGACTGGGAAGGTGCTGGCAAGGTTACGAGTAATAAACTCAGGTTTGAAACTGGAGAGTTTTTATTTGGAAAATTGCGGCCTTACTTTCATAAAGTGGGTATTGCATCATTAAGCGGAATCTGTTCTACCGATATCGTTGTAGTTCGTGCAAAGTCTGAAATATGGTCATCATTCGTGATAACAATTATTTCAACGGATAATTTTGTTGAGTATACAAGTTTAACGTCAACTGGAACTAAGATGCCCCGGACAAGCTGGAGCATTATGGCTAAATATGACTTGACATTGCCTCCTGAAAGTCTTGTGAAGCACTTTCATCTAATGATTCAACCTTGTACAGATCAGATAATTGATAATATTCATCAAAACCGCACCTTGGCTGACCTGCGCGATCGCCTCCTCCCCAAGCTCATGTCCGGCGAACTCCGGGTAAAGGGCGCTGAGAAAATGGCAGAGGATGCAGTATGACACCAGATTGGTATCCCGGCATTCGGGCATTCTGCCAACATTGGGATCACGCCCAAACCCTACAAAATACGTTTGAAACCTTAGAGAAAACCTTTGCTGACGAACAGGATGCTTGTATTGACGCGGCAAAAGCAATGGTTGAGTGTGCCTGTAGGGTTATTATCGAAACCCTTGATGATCCTCAGAATCCTCAAAAACCTACTGAATCTGATCCTAAGCTGGGTAAGCTTCTTGGGATTGCCACCCAAATGTTAAAGCTAGGAGAAATCAGACATCGCGCTTTTTCAGATTTAATTCGAGAATATAACCGTCTTGCAGAAGCACTGAGAGTTCTCAGAAATGAAGCAGGAACTATTAGTCACGGAAGAGATGGTTTTATCACAAAACTCTCAATTCATCACCGCCGTACTGCAATTTTAGCTGCCGATGCAATTATAACTTTTTTACATGAAGCTTATCTGGAGCAAGAATTAGACCCATTACACACTCTAGAACCTTATGATCGGTTTGAATTTTCCAACACCATAATTGATAAATATACTGTCTTGCAGGTGAATGAGGATCAAGATGGTGGGTTCCTTTCTATCACGGCTATATTGCCAAGTGATGATGAAATTCCTCTTACTATTCAACCCTCACGGCTCTTATTTGGAGTTGACCGGCAAGCCTATAAAGCGGCCCTTGATGCCTGCCGAGATGCTGAGTTCATGAATATTCAATCCTTAGAGACTAATGTAGAAGAGCCTGACCAGAAATAATCATCCAATCCTATTTTAGAAATACTTTTAATCATTTTTCAAACTTTGTATTAGAGTTTGTTTATCTCTTAGAGCAGTTCAATGTCAAAAGATATCATTGCCGCTAAACCCATTCAGGACTATCAACTTCATCTAACCTTTGAAGATCACCAGCAGGGCATCGTTGATCTGACCGAAATCATCGAATTTACCGGCATCTTTGAAGCCCTCAAAAATCATGACTACTTTTTAACCGTTCGCGTTGATCCTGACCTCGGCACAATTTGTTGGGACAACGGCGCAGACATCGACCCCGATCTTCTGTATAGCAAACTCACTCAGCCCGATCACACCTTGGCAGACCTGCGCGATCGTCTCCTCCCCCAGCGCTTCATGTCCGGCGAAATCCGAGTCAACATAGCCGAAAAAACCATCGCCGATCTTATCTAAACAACAGCCGCATTATCCAATCATTTTTAATAGCTATGGCATACAACACCTTCACCCTAAACTCAGTCAAAGATCAATTTAAACTCAAAATCAAAGATGCCCCCTTCTGCGAAACCCTTCCCTCGGCCGAACCCTCGCCAGAAATGGCCAGCATCCTAGCCGAATGGTTCCCCGTTGCCCAAGCCGCCCGCACCGAAAAAGCCCTCTCAGAATTATTAGTGAGTCCCATCCTCCTAGAAGCCCGAAAACTCGCCAACCGACAAGTACAACTCTTTTCTGGAGAAGAATTTGAAGTCGATCGCGATCGGGGACTCAACGGCTTCTGCGACTTCCTATTCAGTCGATCGGACAGCCGCTTAACCATTGATGCACCCGTATTAATGATCGTCGAAGCCAAGCGCGGCGAATTAGAATCGGGACTGGGGCAATGCGTCGCTGAAATGGTCGCCGCCCAAATTTATAACCAACAACAGGAACAGCCCATTTCAGTCATTTATGGGTCAGTCACTAGCGGCAAACTTTGGCAATTTCTCCAGCTAGAAGCCAACACCGTCACCGTTGATTTGACCACCTATCCCGCCATGCCCGTCCAAAAAGTGCTGGGCATTCTGAAATGGATGTTGGTTCAGTGAAAACATCGTAAAGATCAGCAGCCCCCGCCATGCCCTCCCTCACCGAAGCCCAGGTCGAACAAATCCTCCTCGATCAATTCCAAGCCCTGGGCTACACCTACCTGGCGGATGGAGTCACCAACCCCGACGGTTCCCAACCCGAACGGGAAGCCTACGCAGACACAATCCTCAGCCAACGGTTACGCGCCGCCCTCGATCGCCTCAACCCCACCATTCCCGCCGAAGCCCGCGATGATGCCTTCAAAAAAATCATCGCCACCGAAAAACCCAATTTAATTGAAGAAAATCGGCGACTCCATCAAGCCTTGGTTGAAGGAATTGATGTGGAATTTTACGCCGAAGATGGCACGATTCGCGGTGATAAAGTCTACGCGATCGACTTCACAAACCCCGACCAGAACGATTGGTTAGTTCTTAACCAATTCACCGTCATTGAAAACAGCCACAAACGCCGCCCCGATGTGGTGGTTTTTATCAACGGCCTACCGATCGCCGTGATCGAAATTAAAAAACCCGGCAGCTCCACCGCCCCCCTCACCGCCGCCCACAACCAACTCCAAACCTACAAAGCCCAAATTTCCGCCCTTTTTCGCACCAATGCCGCCCTGATCACCACCGACGGCCTCACCGCCCGCATCGGCTCCCTCACCGCCGACCTCGAACGCTTCATGCCCTGGCGGACGATCGACGGCACAGCAGCCCCCAAAGGCCAGCCCGAAATGGCCGTATTGATTGAAGGGGTGTTCGCCAAACAACGATTCCTAGACCTTATTCAAAACTTCACAGTGTTTGGCGATTCCGGCTCCGGCATTCGGAAAATCATCGCCGGTTATCATCAATTTCACGCCGTCAAAAAGGCGATCACCAGCACTGTTTCCGCCATTCAAGGCAACCAAAAAGCCGGCGTGATTTGGCATACCCAAGGCTCTGGCAAAAGCTTCCTGATGGCGTTCTATGCAGGACAATTGGTGCGCCATCCTGAGCTACAAAATCCCACGATTATTATCATTACCGATCGCAACGACCTAGACGATCAACTCTTTGGCACGTTTTCGATGTGCCGCGATCTGATTCGCCAAACACCCCAACAGGCCAACAGCCGCGAAGATTTACAAACCATTTTGAACCGGGCCGCTGGGGGCGTTGTCTTCACCACAATCCAAAAGTTTTCCCCCACCCCAGGCGAAACTACCTATCCAATGTTGAGCGATCGCCGCAACATCATCGTGATCGCCGATGAAGCCCACCGCAGCCAATACGGGTTTAAGGCCAAGGTCGATCGCAGCACAGGCGACATCGCCTATGGCTTCGCAAAATATCTGCGCGATGCCCTCCCGAATGCCTCGTTTATTGGTTTTACGGGCACACCGATCGAGGCCAGTGATGTTAACACCCCCGCTGTTTTCGGTAACTACATCGACATTTACGACATCAGCCGCGCCGTGGAAGATGGCGCAACCGTGCCGATTTATTACGAAAACCGCCTCGCCCGCATTCAACTGCCCGAAGATCAAAAGCCCCAAATTGACGCAGAAATTGAAGAACTCTTTGAAGAAGAGGAACAATCGGAACGGGCAAAGCTCAATCAAAAATGGGCCACAGTGCAAGCCCTAGTCGGTGCAGACTCTCGCCTCAAACTGGTTGCAGCGGACTTAGTTCAACACTTTGAAAATCGGGTGGCGGCCCTGACGGGCAAGGCAATGATTGTTTGTATGAGTCGATCGATTTGTGTCAAACTTTACGACCAAATTATTGCGCTCCGTCCCGATTGGCATTCTGCCGATGACAACGCTGGCCGCATCAAAATTGTGATGACGGGTGCTGCGGCTGATCCCCTTGAATGGCAACCCCACATCGGCAACAAAGCCCGCCGCGATTTGTTAGCCAAACGCCTAAAAGATCCCAACGATTCCTTACAACTGGTGATTGTGCGGGATATGTGGCTCACCGGATTTGATGCGCCCGATCTGCACACAATGTATGTGGACAAGCCCATGAAAGGCCACTGCCTGATGCAGGCGATCGCCCGGGTGAATCGGGTTTTTCGGGATAAACCCGCTGGCTTGGTGGTGGACTACATCGGCATTGCCCAACACCTGAAAGAAGCCCTTCGCGATTATTCTGCCCAAGACCAAGAACGCACCGGCATTGATACCACCGAAGCGATCGCGGTCATGCTGGAAAAATACGACCTTGTGCGCGCCATTTTTCACGGTTTTGATTACCAACGCGGTCTCATGGGTACGCCTCAAGCACGCTTGGGGGTGATGGCTGAGGCGATCGAATGGATTCTGGAACAGCAACACCAAGCCGCCCAGCAAGCATCCGATGAAAACGCCCAAAAACGCGCCCACCGCCACTATCAAGATGCAGTGTTGGCCTTGTCTAAGGCCTTTTCCCTCGCTTCCGCTAGCGATGCCGCCCGCCAAATTCGCGATGAAGTGGGCTTCTTCCAAACCATCCGCGCCGCCCTGGTGCAATCAACCGCAACCGCTCACCAAACCACGGCAGGCCAAGAATTCGCCGTCCAGCAAATCATCGATCGCGCCGTTGTCTCGACGGAAATTATTGATATCCTCAGCGCTGCTGGCTTGTCTTCTCCCGATATTTCGATTTTCTCCGATGACTTCTTGCTCGAAATTCAGCAAATGGAGAAAAAAAATCTCGCCCTAGAAGCCCTGAAACGGCTACTTAATGACGAGATCCATTCTCGAAGTCAAACCAACGTTACCGAAGAAAAGAAATTCTCTGAGCGACTAGAACGGGCGATCGCTCGCTATCACACAAACGCGATCAGCACCGTTGAAGTCATTCAAGAAATGATCCACCTAGCGCAGGATATCAAAGCCGCCCGACAGCGGGGCGAAGAGCAAGGCCTATCGGCCGATGAAATCGCTTTTTACGATGCCCTGGCCGAGAATGAAAGCGCTGTTGAAGTGATGGGCAATGACAGCTTAAAAGTGATCGCCCATGAACTCCTGATCAGTTTGAAATCAAATATCACGGTCGATTGGGCCCATCGGGAAAGTGCCCGCGCCCGTCTACGGACTACCGTTAAGCGAATCTTACGCAAATATGGCTACCCACCCGATCTCAAAACCGCAGCAATCCAGAACATTTTGCAGCAAGCAGAAGCCCTATCCAGTCATTGGATGGGCTGCTAAATCTCAGAGGCTCCGGTTTGCCTAGGAAGCCTTCAAGGGAGCTTCGGGTAATGCACCCTGCATTCGACTCAGCCAATCGATTAGATTATCCAGTTGTTGTTCTGGTTTCACCACGCCCAAACCGCGCACCATCACCTTTTTCGGCATGTAAACAAAGCGCGATCGCAGATGATCTGGCAGGTTTTCCGCTAAGAGATTCCAAGCTGGTTCTTCCATCGGTGTTTCCAGGATCACATGCTGCTTATTCTCGATCCGAATGCGGGAGAAACCTAGTTTTTTAGCCGTTTGCTTCAGTTCCATCACCCGCAAGAGCTGCAAACAAGCGGGCGGAATTGGGCCATAGCGATCGCTCCAGTCGGCGGCGATTTCCGTGAGTTCCCGTTTGGTGCTGGCGGCGGCAACCGATCGATAGGCGCTCATCTTCTGTTCCAGGTCAGGAATGTAATCATTGGGGATAAACGCCGTCAGGTGCAAATCGATTTGGGTATCGTCCACCTGCGGGATTTCTTGGCCGCGAATTTCATCGATCGCCTCTTGCAACATCTCCATGTAGAGATCGAAGCCGATCGCCTCCATTTGTCCCGATTGTTCGGCTCCCAACAAGTTACCCACGCCGCGAATTTCCATGTCGCGCATTGCTAACTGATAGCCCGATCCCAGTTGGGTAAATTCTTGGATCGCGCGCAGTCTTTTGCGAGCGGCTTCTGATAGTAACCCTTGGCGGTTATAGAATAACCAAGCATGGGCTTGCACCCCGGCTCGACCGACGCGGCCGCGCAATTGGTAGAGCTGAGATAAGCCGAATTTTTCCGCATCTTCAATCAAAATTGTGTTGACGCGGGGAATATCCAAGCCCGATTCCACGATCGTCGTACAGACCAAAATATCCGCTTCGCCACTGCCAAAGGACAGCATCGTCGCTTCCAATTCGCCCTCGTCCATTTGCCCGTGGGCGATCGCAATTCGCAGGCTGGGAACCAGTTCCACCAGTTGCGTTGCTACCTTTTCAATGCCTTCCACCCGAGGCACCACGTAGAAAATTTGCCCACCCCGATCGAGTTCTTGCCGAATCGCCGATCGCACTGCTTCCGGGTCGTAGGGAGCCAAGTGAGTTTGAATCGGGCGGCGGTTGGGCGGTGGCGTGGTAATCAGGCTCATTTCCCGAATTCCCGACAGCGCCATATAGAGCGTTCGCGGAATCGGCGTGGCGCTGAGGGTCAGCACATCCACTTGGGTTTTCAGGGCTTTGATTTTCTCCTTTTGATTCACGCCAAATCGCTGTTCTTCATCAACAACTAATAAGCCTAAATCCTTGAATTGGGTGGATTTGCTCAACAGGGCATGGGTGCCCACCACAATGTCTAATTCACCCGTTGCTAGGCGTTTTTGAATTTCCTTCCGTTCCTGGGGCGATCGAAACCGATTCATCAGCCCAATTTGAATCGGATAGGGGGCAAAACGTTCTTTTAACGTGTGGTAATGCTGTTGGGTCAAAATCGTGGTGGGAGCCAGCAGGGCACATTGCTTCCCGGCGGTAACGGCCTTGAAAATAGCGCGCACGGCCACTTCCGTTTTGCCAAAACCCACATCACCACAGACCAAGCGATCCATCGGGCGATCGCTCTCCATATCCCGTTTCACCTCCTGGGTTGCCTTCAGTTGATCCGGCGTAGGTTGATAGGGGAAGGAATCTTCTAGCTCCTGTTGCCAAGGCATATCCGGCGGCAGGGCTTCGCCGCGCTGTTCCGATCGCGCCGCATACAATTGCAGCAAGTCCACCGCCAATTTCTTGATCGTTTTGCGGACTTTTGCTTTCGTTTTCTCCCAGGTTTTGCCGGTCATCCGGTGCAATTCCGGCGGGCTATCTTGGGTGCGACGATAGCGCGATAGGCTACCCACTTGATCGGCCGCAACTCGCAGCAACCCATCGGCGTATTGCAACACCAAATATTCGCGGGTTTGGTTATCGAAAACGATTTTTTCGAGCTTTAAAAACCGCCCAATCCCGTGGTTGCGATGCACCACATAATCACCGGGCGATAGCTTGTTCGGATCAACCTGTTTGGAGGTAGCGCGGCGGCGTTTTCGCACATAGCCGGGCGTGGCGAGGGCGTGTTGACCAAAAAACTCCCGATCGGTCAGCACCGTGATCCGATAGGTGGGCAGCACAAAGCCTTCGAGTTCCGCCAAGCCGGAATATTTGACCGCCGCAGGGGTGTGGTTGCCCTGGAGCCGATCGATCGCCTGGAAATCGCGCGGGCTGGGCACAAACTGCGCCGGACAATCATGCTCTTGCAGCAGGGCCACGGAGCGGCTGGGCTGGGCCGACAGCAACCAAATCGCGAACTTGCGATCGACCTCGCCGCGAATGAAATCCGCCAACTTGCTGAACTGGTGCGGCGTGGGCGGCACGGGCCGAGAAGCCAAATTAATCGGTCGGGGCGGGTTGGCAATCAGGGGCGACACCACCTCCGTCGCCAGTTCACTTAAAAAGAAGCGATCGAACCGATCAATCGCCGCCAACACCTCGCCAAAAGTACGATGGATCGGGCGCAGCGGTTCCCCGTGGGGCAAGCTGTCCGGGTGTTGATTGACGATCGCCCAATGCTCGCCCACCTGCTCCACCCAGCGATCGGCATGGCCCGCGCAATGGTCGATCTCATCGATCGCCACGATCGTCCCTTCGGGCAGATAGTCCAGCAGGCAAGCCGGTTGCTCAAAGGCCCGCCCCAACAGCCGCCGCACCCCTTCCGCGTCCGATCGCAACTCTTCTTCCGCCTCCGGGTCGTCTCGGTGGGGTTCCGGCTCCCAACCCAAGGCCGCCCGGACGATCGGCCCAAAATCCGTCGGAGTCAGCACCACCCGCGCGACGGGATCGAGCGATCGTTGATTCGCCGGGTCAAACTCCCGAATCCGCTCCAACTGGTCGCCGAACCACTCCAACCGCACCGGCAACTCCGACGACACCGGAAACACATCGATGATGTCGCCCCGTTGGCCCCA
This sequence comes from Limnothrix sp. CACIAM 69d, assembly GCA_001913845.2. Lineage (GTDB taxonomy): Bacteria > Cyanobacteriota > Cyanobacteriia > CACIAM-69d > CACIAM-69d > CACIAM-69d. The sequence continues at coordinate 24,228 of MKGP02000095.1, forward strand.
CTGGCCTTCCGTTTCCACCAGCGACACCCGCTCATAGCCCAGCCGCGCCAGCTTGCGACCCAAATCGCCTAGATCCGACTCCGCACCGGGTTCCAAATTGATGCAATAGGGATCGAAGGCCGCCACCGGGGGCAGGTGCGGCTGCAACGCCCGCTCCGTCGTGACAATCACGATCGGCTTGGGGTCGCCGTGGAGCGATCGCCCCCGCAAATCCGCCAACACCTGCAACTGACCCCAAAGGGTTTCCTGTTCTGGGTCAAAGGGTTCGTAGGGCGAGGCTTCCGAGGTGGGATAAAAATGCAGCGCCCCAAAGCCCATCTCTTCCATCTGGGCAGCCCAGCGGCTGGCTTCTTCGAGAGTGGCCGTCACCACCAGCAGCGATCGGCTCCGGGCCTGGGCCAAGGCTGAAATCGTGAAGGCCTTGGGCAACTGGGCTGCGCCGGTAAAGATCAACTGGCGATCGCGATCGAGCCGTCCTAAGAACTCCTCCGTCAAGGGAGACCGCTGCAAAGCACGCACGATCGACGCAAAAGCCATAATCCAGACCCCTTAAAACCTGAGCAACGCGCCCAAAGCCCCCACCACAGGAAAATTGTGGCGTTTTTGCAGCGCTAGCGTGAATGGTTAACCCCTCTGATTCTAGGAGGTTGTTGGGTACATTTGCCGACCGGTCGATCACGCCCCGATCGCCTGTCTCTCATCAAAATCCTTGATTCGGCATAATTGGTTTAAATCTCGCCTTTCTGACTCGTGATGCCGAATGAATCTGCTGCGCCTCAGCCGGAACCCAAGCAGGACGAAAACAAGCCGACCGAATCGGAAGCAAAGGGCCGCCCGACTGCCGAGCAACGATTTGTGGTGCAAGCGATTCAAGCTCTGGCCAAATTTGCACCGGTTGGGGGAAGTAGCGGAGCCTTCCTCTTTTTTGCGGTGAAACAGGAATGGGCGCTGGCGGTGGTGACATTACCGTTTGCCGCAGGAGCAGCATTTTGGGCGCGTTATACCAACAGCGTGATCAATCGCCTGTCGGAAATTGGGGCGGCACGGGGAACAGCCCATGTCAACACGTTAGTAAGCTGGCTAAAAATTGCTGATGAGGCAATGAAATGGCAGCTCTCGGGCTTTGAAAGCAAGTATTTAAAGTGTCAAGGATGGGCTTGTGAAAGCGATCGCCCGATCGGGTTGGACGGCGTTGGGGACGCAGCAATTAAGCCCTTGCTGCAAGAAATCTTTGTGCCTTTGGAACTCAGTGGCAATTCGCAGCTTGGCGGCTACAAAAAACAGCGCCTCAAAGCGGGGAGCGATGAACCTTGTATTCAATCTATTTGGGATGTGCTGCGACAGGTCAAGAACGTTTCCACCTATCGCCAAATGTTGATTTGTGCCAAGGGGGGCTATGGAAAAACCACCCTGCTGAAGCACATGACCTATGTTTACAGCCAGGGTATTTATCAACGCCATAAAGCGCCTAAGTTGATTCCTTTTCTAACGATTTTGGCCACGTCTTGGAGTGATTTAGCCGCCGATAATGCACCGGATTTGCCGGACTTTTTAACCAAAATCCATGTACTCAACTTGCCAGAAGGAAAGAGCTTGAAACTGCCACCCAATTGGATTTGGGGGCTGTTGAATAGGGGTGAAGCACTGGTGATGTTTGATGGGTTTGATGAAGTGCCGTTGGATCGTCGATCGGCGGTTAGTCGATGGATTAATCGCCAGATGTGGAATTTTCCCAAGGCGATTTTTATGGTTACTTCACGGCCCGATGCCCGTGCCGATTATGAGCAACCATTGCCCAATGCCCTGTTTTGGGTGCGGAATTTTTCAGAGCAACAACAACAGCAATTTATTCAGCAGTGGTATGGCGCTCAAGAAATCAAGGATGCTCGGCGCAACACACCGGAAGTGAAAGATCGAATTCAGCGGCGATCGCAGTCTTTGATCGACCAATTACAAGCCAGACCCGAGTTAGCAGATTTGGCGGGCAATCCGTTGCTGCTGAACATGATGTGTCGGTTTCATCGGGAACATGAGGGCCAACAATTGCCCCAACGGCGAGTAGAGCTGTATCAAGATATCTGCGAGGTGCAAACGGCGCGGCGACCCAAAGGGCGAGGCATTGCGCTAGGTTTACGGCCGGCTGAACGGTTGGAGATTTTGCAGATTTTGGCGTTGGCGATGATGTTGCGGGCCAAGCCGGGGGATGACCATGGCCACAAGCAAATCAAAGAGCATGATTTGTTGAATGTGATTGTGCAGCCCATTGGGGAGCGCGACCCAGAGGTTTCGGCGCGGGACTTTTTGCGGCAAATGGTGGAGGTGAGTGAACTGTTGGTGGAAACCCAAGAAAAGGGAATTTATGAGTTTTCGCACCTGAGTTTTCAGGAATTTTTGGCGGCGAGTGAAGTTGTGCGGCTGCGCCAAGAATCGATCTTGTATGACAAGTTTGCAAGTTCTGCTTGGGAAGCCACAATTTTGCTCTATGGGGAGTTGGTGAATCCTTCCAATTTGATTCGAGAAGCGAAGAAAGATTACCCAGACTTAGCCTACAAAATTTATCAAACCACCGCGAAACGGCTGGACTTGACCAGTGCGGAACGGGCAGAGCTGGAAAGACTGAAAAAAACCGTGGCTAGCTCGCGCTACGAGAAGCTAGAAGCCCTGATGAAAGCAGGCGACTGGGCAGGGGCAGACGACGAAACCTATCGGCTGATGATTACCACGGTGGGCAAGGAAGAGGGGCAATATTTCACGAGTGAGGAGCTGTTGAATTTTCCCTGTGAGGAGTTGTTAGCCATTGATCGGTTGTGGGTGAAACACAGCCAAGGTCAGTTTGGCTTTTCGGTGCAAAAGGAGATTTACGTGGCCTGTGGGGCCAAGCTGGATGGCGAGTATCCGGGGCATAAGATTTGGAGGGACTTTGGGACACGAGTGGGATGGCGAGAGAATGACAACTGGAAGAGCCGAGCCGAACTGAAAATGAACCCCCATCTCTCACCTAAAGGAGAGTTTCCCATTGGGTGGAAAGGGAGGGGTGGAAGGGAGGTCTCTTCTCTCGCATCGAGACTTGTGAACTGTAGCAGGCCACAGTCCTAGGGATTTTTTGCGATTTGTAAAGACGTTAATTGTCCATGATTTTCCTGCCTTTCAGCGATCCGTTACCTGGCACTGTTTGAACCTCCTTTGTTGTCTGGTTTGTGACGATCGCCGCCCTAGGTCTCGGAGCCGGGCGGCTCTGGGTCGAGGCCCCATTGCAATTGCGTCGTGGCTGGGTCGTAGCAGTTGGCCAACACAAATCGTTGGGCAACGTCACGAATCTCATCACTCGGACAGTCCCAGTCTTGCCATAGCGATCGTTGACCGGGGCTATGTTTGGGGTTGGGCTTGCCTCGGGCCCGCAAGTTGGCCAACAGCTTGGAACCCCAATGGTTGCGGCTTTCGGGTTTGGCCTTGGGGCGATAGTTTTTGCAAAATTTGCGATAGGCAGCAGCACAGAGATCGAGCGTCGCTCCCAGGCTCAAAAAAGCTGGATGCCACTGGCTGAGGCCGTCATGGCCCAGCCGGTCATAAATGCCGTAGTTGCTGAAGTCATAGAAAAAGCCTGCTTGGATGCCCGCTGCTTTGGGGTTGGCGTGGATGTATCGCAAGGTGTTGAGGGCACGGCGGCGATCGGCAACGGGAAATCCGGTGCTGTGGTAGCGCTTTTCCCAAAAATGGCCGGTACGCCTCAGCAACCGGTTAAAGCACATGGCGGTGTACCAATTCAGCCAGTGCATGATTTTTGGTAAGTCTGTGGGTGCTTGGGGTTCGATCAGGTAATGAATGTGGTTGCTCATGATGCAGAGGGCATAGAGCTTGAAGCCAAAAATGCTCTGACAGCGCCGGATCGCATACAGCAACAGTTCTCGGCAGGTCGATCGGGTCAGTCGGAATTCCCGGTTATTGCAACGAACGGTGATGTGATAGCAATACTGGGCTTGTAGGTTTCTGGGCGATCGCATTTTCACGGTATGTGGGGCCGCTCCATTACAACGGTGCGTAGGGCATGAAACCCAATCTCCGTAAACCGCCAACCGTTGCCCTTCGCACCCTACGGTTTGTCGATTCATTGCCACCAATCGCCCCCCGATCAAATGCTTACAATCACATCAAGCCCCGAGACTCAAGTGTTTTCCCGGAGACTATGCCCATGGCCATGACAATCGCGGATTTGAAATCGATCCAGGCTCACATGGCCGATCGCGGCCAAGCCTGTCAGGTGGAATTACGAGACGGAGCAGTGCTTGTGATGGGCCCTTCAGATATCGTTTCTAGCCTGATTGGGGCGCGATTTTGCTACTTCCTGCAAGTTTGGATTAATCCACGTCGGCTCGGAATGGTGTTCGACTCTAGCGGTGGCTTTATTTTGCCGAACAGCGATCTGACCGCTCCAGATGTGTCCTATGTTTCTCGGGCCAGAATGCCCCGCAGTGTTCGATATTTTGCGGAGGTTGTGCCCAACTTGGTGGTGGAAATACAATCCCAGAGCGATCGGGTGGCGAAGCTGCGCGAAAAACTCACTATGTATTTAGAGCAGGGCGCTGAAGTGGCCCTGCTGGTGGATCCCGATCGGGAAATCGTGGAACTCTATTGGCCCGATGGTTCCAGCCAAGTCTTGGGTAATGGGGACGTGATGCAATTGCCAGACCTGTTGCCCGGTTGGGAACTCCCGATCGCCGAGCTATGGCCACCGATTTTTGATGAAGAATTGGATGAATAGCCGATCGCCTAGGTTCGAGTTGGGTTGATAGCAATCGAACCCATACGACCCTGGGCCGCCACGATCAACCCCAGGCCAGCGGCAACGCCGGAGCCACATCGGGGCAAGACTGGATAAGAAGTAGTAGGATTACGGTGTAAATTTGCCCCCTCTGGGCGATCGCCCGCTTCTTGCCCGGCCGGCAAGCCATCACCGATGTTGTTGTCTCGTCCCGTATGAGTTCTGCCCTTACCGAACTGGCGATCGTTGCGGCCTTGACGGTTGCGAACGGGATTTTTTCAATGTCGGAAATGGCGATCGTCTCGTCACGCAAGACGCGCCTGCAAAACCGAGCGGAACGGGGCGATCGAGCGGCTCGCGCAGCCCTGGCCCTGGCGGAATCGCCCAACCAGTTTTTATCCACCATCCAAATCGGTATCACCCTGATCGGCATTCTGACGGGGACTTTTGGGGGCGCTTCCTTGTCGGCGGAGTTGCGGCCCATCCTGGAAGCCGTGCCGCCATTAGCCCCCATGAGCGGGGCCCTGTCGGTGGTGATTACCGTGGCGGGCATTACCTATCTCTCGTTGGTGGTGGGCGAGCTGGTTCCCAAGCGGCTGGCCCTGGGCAATCCGGAACAGATTGCGGCCAATGTGGCGCTACCGATGCGGTGGTTGTCGCGGATTACGGCCCCGGTGGTCTATTTGTTGAGCCATTCCACGGATCTGATTGTGCGATCGCTCGGAACCACGGTTTCCAGCGAGCCGCAGGTGACGGAAGAAGAAATTAAGCTGCTGTTGCAACAGGGCACGGAAGCGGGCACGGTCGAAGAAGCCGAGCAGGAAATTGTAGAGCGGGTGTTGTCTCTGGGCGATCGGCCCGTCAGCTCCGTGATGACTTCCCGCCGAGAGGTGGTGTGGCTGGATTTGGATGCGCCTTTGCACGAGACGATCGAGCAAATCATCAACAGCCACCACCAGCGATTCCCCGTCTGTCGCGACAGTTTGGATGAGGTCGTTGGGTTCATTCAGGTGAACGACCTGTTGGCCCAAACCCTGATGAATCAGACCCTGAATTTAACGGATTGTCTGCGTCAGCCGTTGATTGTGCCGGAAACCACGGGCACGTTGCGGATTTTGGAAATGTTCCGCGAAACGGGGCTGCATATTGCCTTGGTGGTGGATGAGTACGGCGTGGTGCAAGGGTTGGTGACGATCAACGACATGCTCGAAGCGATCGTGGGCGACCTGACCGATGTGGATGAGGAAGACACGCCCAAGGTGGTGCAGCGGGAGGATGGTTCCTGGCTGGTGGATGGGATGTTGGCGATCGAGCGGATGCGCGATGAATTGGATATGGCTGAACTGCCCGGTGAGCGGGAAGGGCGCTACCAAACCGTGGCGGGCTTCGTGATTGCTTCGTTGGGCCACATTCCCAAGGCCACGGATACGTTTCGCTGGAATGGCTTCCGGTTTGAGGTGGTGGATATGGACGGCAACCGGGTTGATAAAATCCTGGTTTCCAAACCCAGCACAGCTCCCAGCACTTCAGAGCCGCCCACGGCTGATTAAGGGAAGCACGACCTCAGGATCACGCTTAAATCACTTAAATACCTTTGGGCCGAGGGCGATCGCGCTGGGCAACTGTCACAGTGTCTTGATGGGATGGTCGGTTTTGTTGGGGTCGATCCAGGTGCATTCCAGGTGTATTGGGTTGACCAGTTGGTCAGCGGGTTAATGAACGGATTGATCGCGAATCGAGCACCCCAACCGTGATCGACTTCGAGATTTTTTGATTAATTTCGATCGACCCATTTCCCGATCGACCCATTTCCCGATCGGGCAACTTTCGCAGTTAATTAATGTACTATATTCAAAATAGGCTCTGATAGATTTTGGATCGATTATTCAAAATCCAATTTAGGCAGACTGTCAATTGCGGGCAAATTGCAAAATTTAAAACTTTTGATCGTATAACAAATTGTGCTTAATCAGGTAAGGGGTGATCACCTGACCCCCTTGTGGAAAACTGCCCGATCGGGGCAAAACCTGTGGAAAACCTGTGGAAAAGTACCCCTATTCTGTGGAAAACCTGTGGAAAAGTACCCCTCTTTCTGTGGAAAAAAAAAGTGTCTGTGGAAAACTTGACTAAGTATAAATACCCTGTGGAAAAACACCCCCCCTTTTTCCACAGGGTTTTCCACAGGGTGTGATCGCTGAAAGGTTCATGAAATAAGGATTTTTTTGAGTTTTCCACATTTCCACAGGGCCCTACTACTACTATCTATTTAAAAAATAAGAAAGAGAAGAAGAGATAGATAGTCCAGCTCAAAAATTTTCTTGGAAACGGCCAAAATTCTTCGGGGAGACGGTCTGTTTCTCTCGAACTCAGGATCCAGTTTTTAGCCTAGTCGATCGAGCCGGAATGGCAACCGACCGGTGAGGCAGTGGCCGCTAGGGGCTGGAGACGACAGGGTTCGAGTTGGGCTGAGTTTGAAACCCAGCGGTTGACGGATCTGAAAACGGCTAAAACCTAAACAGAATCTGGGTTTAAGCGTTCAGAATTCGCTTCACTTGGGGCTGAGCCGATCGGTAAGTTTGAGGGCGATCGAACCCTTTGAAAACGGCTAAAACCTAAGCCAGGCTTTGATTGTTGCGATCGCACTTCGATTTTCCGCAGGGCGATCGGGCCGCAAAGTCACGGGTTGCTCCCGATGGCCAAAACGGCGATTTTGGGTTAAACTCAGGGCTGCTCATCGGGGCCAAATTTCCCCCGGCGGCGGTTGCCGTTTTCCACAGAACAGCCCCGAAACCCAAGCCCCAGAAGCCATGAAGCTGCTTTGCGCCCAAAGCGACCTGAGTGCCAACCTGTCCCTAGTCAGCCGTGCGGTTCCGTCGCGGCCGACGCACCCGGTTTTGGGCAATGTGCTGCTGACCTGCGATGCGGGCACTCAGCGCGTGAGTTTGACCGCCTTTGACCTCAGTTTGGGCATCCAGACCAGTTTCCCGGCGGAGGTGGAAGATTCCGGGGAAATCACGTTGCCGGCCAAGCTTTTCGCGGACATTGTGGGCAAGCTGCCCACCGGCACGGTGTCGCTGGATGCCAACGAGGACTGCTCAGCGGCGATTTCCGCCCAGTCCAGCCGCTACCAGATTCAGGGCATGAGCGCCGAAGAATTCACAACCCTGCCGGTGGTGGAAACGGGCGAAGCGGTTTACCTGCCGGTGGCGGCGCTGTTGGAGGGGATGCGCGGCTCCCTGTTCGCCGCCAGCAACGACGAAACGAAGCAGATTTTGACCGGGGTTCACCTGTCGGTGGAGACCGATTCCCTGGAGTTTGCGGCCACCGATGGCCACCGGTTGGCGGTGGTGCGAGCGGCGATGGTGGAGGACGAAGAGACGGAAACGGGCACGGTGGAACCCTTTGCAGTGACGGTTCCGGGCCGGACGCTGCGGGAGCTGGAGCGAATCTTGGCGGCGCAGCAGTCGAGCGAACCGGTGGCCCTGTACTGCGATCGGGGGCAGTTAGCTTTGCAGTGGGGGGATTATTACCTCACCAGCCGCACCCTGGAAGGGCAGTATCCGGCCTACAACCAGCTCATTCCTCGCCAGTTCGATCGCCAGGTGACCGTTGAGCGGAAGCTATTGCTGGGGGCGCTCGATCGAATCTCGGTGATTGCTGACCAAAAGAGCAACCACATCGTCAAGTTCTCGATCGACGCAACGAACCAAAGCCTAGGCATTTCAGCCGATGCGCAAGATGCGGGCAGCGGTCGCGAGACGATCGAATCGGCCCAAATTTCCGGCGAGGACATCGACATCGCCTTCAACGTCAAGTACTTGATGGAATCGCTGAAAAACCTGACCACAACAGAGATTCAGCTTCAAATGAACACGCCCACCAGCCCGGTGGTGATCACGCCCTTGGGTGGCGCAAAGGCAACCCATTTGGTGATGCCGGTGCAGGTGCGGAGCTAGGTTCCGGTTGACCGCTGGCGTTAATCGCTTGGTGTTATTGGTGTTAATGGCTAGCTCAATTGCCCCTGCTTTGAAATTTCCTAGCGTGGGCTGAATATTGAAGATCATGCCCGTTGCGGTTGCTAGCAGCCCCAGGAAGCCCAGTGAAATGCAACTGACAAGGGATAGCTCAAATTTCCAAAATCAGCGGCTTTTGTGGCAGTTTTTGCCTCAGTTGGGTCAATGGCTGGGGATTATGGGGGCGATCGCCTGCTGCTGGGCGGCTCCCGTTTGGGCAGAATCAGCCCCGATGTCGGCCCCGATGGTGGTGTCGCCGTCCGTGACTGACCCCAGTGCTTTGGCGAGTGCTCCGGTCAGTGCCCCGATCGCGATTCCCGCCACGCCTCGCCCGCAACTGGCACAAGACCTCGTAAACAATCCGGGTGATCCGGGAACTTTTGATCGGTTCTGGGCCGACCTGGCCGGATCGCAAGTGATTTATCTGGGGGAAGTTCACGACCGATCCGCCGATGTGCCGATCAAATTGGAGGTTATCCACAGGGCTTTTCAACAGGTGGAAAACTTTTCGCGCCAGGGTCAGCCCGGCCGGCTGGTCATTGCGCTGGAAATGTTCCAACAGCCGTTTCAGTCAGTCTTGGATGATTACTTGGCGGGGCGGATTGATGAAGCAACCCTGCGCGATCGCACGGAATTTGACCAACGCTGGGGATTCGACTGGGAAATTATTGCGCCGATTTTGCGGTGGGCGCGCGATCGGGGTGTGGCCGTGGTGGCCTTGAATTTGCCTGTGGAAGTGACCCGCCAGATTGGTCGCCAGGGCTGGGATGCGCTCCCTGCCGAGGCTTGGCAATGGTTGCCCCCGCCCCATGAATTGCAACTGGGGTCTGCGGGTTACCGGGCCTGGCTGCGAGAAATTTATGACGAAATCCATCAACAGCACGGAGTCAGCGCCCAAAGTAGCGCCCAAAGTTCTGCGATTGCCGATCGCACGGAACGCTTTAACCGGTTTTTGGCTGCTCAGGCCGCTTGGGACGAAACCATGGCGGCGGGCATTGCTCGTTTGCTGCGACGGCCGGGCGATCGGGTGGTGACCATTTTGGGTCGTGGTCACATGGTCTATGGGTGGGGTGTGCCCGATCGCCTGGCCCGGCGCAAACCCGATGTGGTGCAGCGATCGATCCTGCTAGGCCCCCTGGAAGCCCCCGAAATTTACCGCGATGGGCGATCGATCAGTCACTACTGGTGGCCCAGTGCCCGATCAACCCCGTGAAATTACTGATTAATCCAAGGGTTGATTAGTAATATTATGAGTTAGCGTTATGAGTAAACGAGGCTCACTCGTGACGGCAACTCATTAGGCATGGACAATTTAGTACCGAATTTTAAATTTAAGGACTAATCCAAAGCCTAATTTAAGGTCTAATTCAAGGCCTAATTCACTGATCAATTTGCGCTGGAACGAACTGATCAGTTGGCGCTTGTTGGTGATCAATTTGCCCTTGTGGACTCGGTGTGCCAGCGCTATTGTGCGGTTTCCTCGAATCGCCGTCTCCAGCACAATTCATTGGTATTGGCTCATTTGCATCGGCGCATCTTAACCGAGCCAATTCAGTTAAATTAACTTGCGCCAATGCCCATCCATGTGCAGAAATGTGCAAAATATGGGCAAAACTAGCTAATTTTGATCTGGCTCCTCGCGATCGGGGATTAACCGGTGAGTCAGACTTAACAGCGTTGATCAGGGTTTGTCATCGTCTTGGGGAGAAGTGAGTTGAGTTCTGCGTCCGTTTCGGAGGCTCCGACATTTCAGGAGCGAGTTGCACATCTGACCGAACAGCTTGAGCGATTTGCTCAAAAAGATCTTGATCCAACGGTTCGTGATGAATTAGCACTCGATATTCTGTGCGATCGAGATACCTTGCAAGTCATCCTCAAGGACTTGGCAAAGCATCAGCAACTGGAAGCTGCCACCGTTTCAGAAATCGACGCGCTCGATCGTCGCCTGGCAACCCTGGACTCAAAATTTCTGACCATTGCAGCCTTGCCCCGTTGGCGAGATACCTTCGATCCTGGCCCTAACGCCTGGTGGTGGTTTCCCGAAGCCGAAGATTCCAAACCCAAAATTGCAACCCGTCGCCGGGAAATTTTTTGGCGGGGGGTGTCCGTGGTGTCCCTCCTGGCCACTGCCAGCGCTGCCAGCACCATCCTGCCGGTTTTCTCGATCGGGGGATTTGGTTTAGGAGAAGCCCTGGCCAGCGCTGGCCAGGTGACCGGGCTGGCCGTGTTGGGGCGTGGTGTGCTCACTCCCGAAGGAACCAAGGCCCTCAAACGGTTTTGCGCGAGGTTTTCGATTCCCGGTCAGTGGTACAGCGAAGCGATCGCCGCCTTTTCCATCACCCTTGGGGCCTTGTCCATGTGGGCTGCCCAAGATGGTTTGCCCCGGTGGTTTAACTATGCCGCCAATCAGCACTATCAACAGGGCGAGCTAGATGAAGCCCGTGTGAATTATCAAAAAACGCTGTCCCTAATGCCCAACAATGATGAGGCTTCATTGGGATTGGGATTGGTCTATGAATCCCTGGGACAACTGAAGGAAGCTGGCGATTCCTATCGGCAAGTGGCTGACCAGGGCGACCCGATCGCTCTCAGTCGCTTGGCTCGGGTTCAGTTCTCTTTGCTGTTAAAAACTAATCGACCTGATAAGCTGCTCCGAAATCAGCAAACTGCCGAAGTTGAAGCCCTTTTGAAGTTAGCATTACACCGCATTGATCAACGAGGTCTCTCAACGATAGAAGCCGCCAACCAGCACTATCAAATTTACCGAAACTTGGGATGGTTGCGTTGGTGGCAACGGGACTACATTGGTGCAGAAGCGATTCTCAAACGTGCCATTAAAGAGGATGAATCCTTTCCCGAACAACAGCTCGGAACGGGTCTTTCCCATTGCCTATTGGCACAAATGTATCGCGAAGAGCAACGGAACTCAGAAGCTGAGCAAGAATACGCCATTTGTCTTCAAAAATCTCGCCCGGAGACCCTTTCAGAATATGAGTGGTTCTTCCAGGTTGGCCAAGGCCGAGTGGCCACCTGCATTGACACCAGCGCAGTGATGCGTGGCACCACTCGAGAAACTATTCAAAAACTCCCCCTTTGCATGGAGGAGGCTGCGGAGCGGAACAAGTTACAAGCACCCAGTTCAGTGCCATCTACGCCTGCTGCTGTGCCGAGTCCTGCTGTGAAAACAACGGGATCTCCCAGCCCCTAACCCAGGGAAGAAATTGAAGAGGAGGAAGGATCCCGATCGCCCGTTGCGCCACTCGATCGACCATCCAAAACCGATTGGGTCAGTTGCACAATCTCCGGAAAAGCGAAGTTTTCCGTTAGATAGGTCAAGGTTTGAAAAAGATCGTAATAGGAGCTAGGAACCTGTTGTAAGAGTTGAGTAATGCTCTGATCGGAACAAGTGAGAGCTGCATGATGCAGTGCTGCGATCCAAGCCTGGGGCATCACTGATAGGTCTACTGCGGGCGACTGGTCGATCGAACCGATGGGGCTGAGGGCATGATCGGGAAAATCAGTTTTGAGTTCTGCATAACGGTACTTTAAGGGCAAATATTTCGCCATCATTTGAAAGGGTTCATCAAGGGCAAAAGGCTTGCTCATATAGTCATTACAACCGGCCGCGATCGCCAGTGAAGGATCATCGGCAGATCCTTGGGCCGTAATGGCAATGATCGTGGTTAAGGAAAAGGGTTCTTGACGCTTACTTTCCCAACGCCGTTGCTCGAGAGTGCGAATTTTTCGAGTCGTGGCATAGCCATCCAATCCCGGCATTCGCAAATCCATCCAAATCAGATGGGGCTGCCAAGCTTGCCATTGGGCGATCGCCTCCAAGCCGTTTTTGGCTTCACGAATCTGCAAACCCAAACAGGACAGCAGCCGCACCAGTAGTTGGCGATTTTCCGTTTGATCATCCACGACCAAAATTCGATAGTCCGTGCGATCGCTCGCTAATCCTACAATGTGAGGAATTGGTGTGTTGGTTGGAGATACCGGCTGATGGGTCACCAAAACGGGAATATAAAATCGAAAGAGACTGCCTTGGCCCAGTTGGCTTTCAACGGTAATTTCTCCGCCCATTAACTCCACCAGTTGGCGACTAATGGCTAAACCTAAGCCGGTTCCGCCGTGAGCCTCTTGGTGATCTGTTGCCTGCACAAAATCATCAAAAATAGTTTCTAAATGTTCAGGAGCAATGCCAATTCCACTGTCTTGAACCTCAAATAGTAAGGTGGTTTGGGTGGATGCTGAGGGCGATCGCTCCGTGGGTGAAAAATTGACGGAAACCGAATCAGCCGAGACAGCCGCTGGCAGTTCCGGCGCAGTTTGGGATGAAACTTCCGTAAAGGCGGGTGACTGGGTTGAACCGCTGTCGTGGGAACGTAGTCGAACTCGAATAAAACCAGTTTGCGTAAATTTCAGAGCATTGCTAATGAGATTAATTAAAACTTGTTCTAGCTTCCGGCCATCAACTAGGGCGTGAGTCGGTAATAATTCAGCCAGTTGCAAATCGAGTTTTAATCCCTTGTGCTGGGCTTGCAATAAAAATAGGTCGGCCACACTTTGCATCAGTTCTCGAAGGTTGGTCACCTGAGGTGTGAGGGTCAATTTACCGGCTTCAATTTTAGAGAGATCTAAGATTTCATTGATCAGCTTCAAAAGATGTTCACCACTGCGATAAACCCGCTGTAGATCGTCCCGTTGAGTGGGCGACAATACCGCTTCCCGCTGCAAAATGTTGGTGAATCCCAGAATAATGTTCAGAGGGGTTCGGAGTTCATGGCTCATTTTGGCCAGGAAAGTACTTTTCGCGCGATTAGCCACTTCTGCGGCTTCTTTGGCTTGATGTAACTCCCGTTCCACCTGTTTTCGATCGCTGATGTCGCTGAGGATACCAATCAGGCAATCTTGACCTTCCAAATAACTGATGGTGGCTGAGAGAAGAACCGTTTTAATTTCGCCAAATTTGGTGCAAAATTCTGTTTCAAATTCACGAATCCAACCTTGCTCCTTCAGGACTTTCCGAAACTCGTTTAAATCATTGGGATCTTTCCAAAGCCGCATTTCAGTGCAACTTTTGCCAACCATTTCTACGTGAGAATAGCCTAAAATGCGCGTGAAATTATCATTAATATTGAGACAATAACCATCATTAATTTGGGCAATCCAGGCGGCTTCTGGGCCCGCTTGAAAGATGGTGGCGAATTTTAATTCCGATTGACGCAGGGCTAGTTCCATCCGTTTTTGATCGGTGATATTGGTGATGGTTCCCACCAGTTTCATCACTCGACCCCGTTGATCAAAAATCGGTTCGCCTCGGCTGATTAAATAGATGGTTGACCCGTCGCGACGTTGGATGCCATGTTCGATCGTGTAGGGAATACCTTGCTCGATCGCCTCAGTGACCGTGGCCACAAAGCGCGGGCGATCGGCCTCGGGGAGCAAATCAAAAAGGTCAGGGTGGCCCGGTTCCTGGGCATCGGGTTCCAATCCCAAAATGCGAAATTGTTCCGCTGACCAAGTGCTTGTGCCCGTCGCCACATCAAATTCCCAACTGCCCACCTGGGCAATCCGTTGGGCCTCCGTGAGGGCAGCCGTTTTCTGTGCCACCTGTTGCTCCAGGTCGCGGGCATAGGTGTGGCGGAGCTGGTCGGCCGCTTGCAAGGCTCCCACCATTTGCTGAAAGGCTTGGGTTAAGCGATTCACTTCCGCCACCCGCGTTTTGGGCAGGGGGTTGGCATGTTGGCCGGCGGCGATCGCCCGGGTTGCCTCTGTTAAATTGCGCAGCGATCGGCTCAAGCGTTTGGCGGTCCAAGTGCCCGTTCCCAAGGATCCTGCCAAGGCCAACAAACAAAACCAAACATTTTGGCGATGATTAGCCTCAATCTCACCAATGAAATCGGCTTCCGGAACCGCCGTGACCACGAGCCAATTCAATCCATAGGCATCTTGGTAGGGGGTAACCTTCGTAAACAACGTGCCATTTTGAAAGGCTAATCGCCACCGTTGTTCCGTTTGAATGGCTTGCCACTGGGGATCTTTCTGTTGAAGTTGCTGGGCAATGGCCCTGGTTTCTGAATTACGACTTTGGACTAGGGATAATCTTGTGGGATAGGGTTGGTTGGGTTGTTGAATGTAGGGTAATTCCAGGGTGGAAGTGGCCACCAAATTGCCCGATCGATCCACAATAAAAGCCTGACCCCGGGGTGAAATTTGTAACTGATTCAGAAAGGTATTCAACCCCGACAATAAAACCGTACGGCTTAAAACGCCTCGAAAATTGCGATTGCCATCATAAATGGGTAATAAGGCATCAATGCCCAACATTGGAATCACGCGATGGGTGTAAACCGGTGACCAAGTGGGCTGACGACTACTTTGGGCCCGTTGAAACCAGGCCGTTTGCCGCACATCATCGGTGATTTGATAGGCGGCTTCCAAGGGTTGCCCTTGGTCATTCACCCGCGAGTAGAGGCGCTGGCTGGGAAGGTTGGGGCTGGCCTCCGCCAGGAACTGTGTACCTACGGGATAGGATTTGCCCGTTAATTGCTCAATTTGTTGGCGCAATTCCAGGTTGACCGATCGCACATAGCCCACCAGCAAGCCCCGATCGTTGGCAAACATGGCCGCCACCAAGCTTGGATCCGTGGCCATCTGTTGCCACAGATAATCGCGCCAAGGGGTGGAGTCATCCAACGGCAGCTTGCCCCCTTGGATCGCTCGGCCATTGGCGGCCAAGTTGTGCTGTTGCTTGCTGAGCAGACTATCCACATGATCACGCACCCGGTGATCCACAGCATCCAGCAGGCGATTGGCCAAATTTTCCACGGAGGTTTGACCGCTGCGGTAGGACCAATAGCCGACCAAGCCCACCGCCCCCACCACCTGCACCACAAAAGGAACCGTCAATACCCAAAACAGGCTGATGGCCGCAGACCGATCGGGCTGATTTTGGCCATGCCGCAGCCGCGAAATCCGTTGCCAAAGGCCTTGGATCCGACGAGGGAGCCGCATTTTTCGCCAGCGTTGCTGTTGAAGATTCATAGGCTCATGCGGGACTGACGGGACAATTCAGGCGCGTTCAGGGGCCCTTGTCCTAGCGGTTTGGCAATGATTGGGAGACTGGAGGCAGCGATTTGGGTCGGGGATGGTCGGTTTGATTTGGGGCATGGGCGGGTAGTGGCATCCCAATCGTTCAACGGTGGATGACCTGACGGCAATGGGGCGATCGACCGGTTGGCAATCCTCGACTGCGATCACAATCGGGGTGCGATCGACTGCCGATCGCACCGTTGCCTAATCAATCGCTTACAACTGGTATTAACACTATCAGCGACTGATGATCTGTAACGCTATCTACCTACTAATCGAGTAGATCTACTGAAGCGTTAGAAATATCACAGTGTTCTTTGCTCGATCGCTTGAACTCATATTGATAATTCTATTGATATCAACTTATGGAACTGAGATTTTATAAGTTTTGTAAGTGTGCTGAGTTGACGAGAAATTGCCCTTGGTGATTCAGATTCAGTGTCCACTAGACTCGTCCAGTCAACGACTAAAAGATAGTCTCAAATGACTGCACTGTTTCATGGGCAGAAATTTGGCTGACTGAAAATCATAGTGACCCACTCTCGCAAGTATCTTGTGATGATAATAATGTGACTTTCTTGATTACAAAAAGAATCAATGATTGGGAATTTAAATTGCACTCAAATCTATTTTTAAGATCAAGATAAAAAGAACTGCTTTGAATAAGGCTAACTTATTTTCTGATTCCTTTTATCCATTGTTGTTAAGTAAGAAGTATCAAAAAATATCAAAAAAATTAAGAAACCACTCAATCACATCGCCAATTTAGGTAAATCCAGTGATCTCAATTAGGGAACCCAAAGCGATTCTGATTTCCCAAGGGTTATGGCTGGAGCTTGGCCTTGGAACTGACGCTTGGCAACCTGAGCCATCAAGGTGGCTGGCTGGGATGCAAGGGTCTTGGGTGAAAGCGCAACAGTATTGATTAGGCATTTTTGATCAGAAATTGACGAGGATCATCGGCTAGGATCGACGCAACTTTCAGGCCGTTTGGATAACTCCCATGTCTGCGACAGCATCGTTTATTCGCCAAAGCCAACTGCTGGGCCGCTTGGTGCTCGATCGCGCCACTACGGAAACTCTGGGCCATGTGGCCGCCCTGTGGGTTGATCCGCGAGCAGCCCGGGTGTTGGGGATTGTGATTCGATCGGGGCCGTTGCCGCTGAATTTGTCCTTGAAGTTGCCGCTGGGTGGCCCATTGCGAGCCTGTGCCTGGGGTCAGGTGGTGGCGATCGGGGCGGATAGCGTGTTGGTGGATCTGGGGACTCAAGGGGAGAGCCTGCAACAGCCGGAGGGAGCCTTTGACCTGGTGGGTCACGAGGTTTGGACTGACGGCGGCAATCGAATTGGCACGGTGGTGGATCTGGAGTTGGATCCAGCCGTGGGCCGGGTCGATCGCTACCTCTTCCGGCGCGATGGCGTGGTGGATGTGGCCTATAGCTTGCCGGCCGGAGCGGCCATCAGCGGCGGGCCGAAGCGGCTGTTGGTGGTGACCCAGGCGGCCGAGGCGGCCGAGGCGGTTCCTTTGACGGCCGCTTGGGATCAGGCTTTGGATTCGGTGCAAACGTCGGTGCAAACCACTCTGCGCCAAGTGCAGGAAAAGACGAAGCCGATCGCCGAAACGGCCCGCAGTCGGTTTGCGGATTTGGCCCGGGAAGCCCGCGATCGGGCCAAGTCTTTGGCGGACACGGCCCGCACCCGCGCCACGGAACTGACGGAAACCATGCGCGATCGCGCCGATCGCCTGACCCAGGAAAGTCAGTCACCCCAGCGCGATCGCCCCGCTGGAAATTTGCCCGCCGCCCCAGAGAACGCTGCGACGGATGATAATGATCCGATCGACCTGTGGGATGAAGATTCCCCCGCGATCGACACGCCCGCAAGCCCGATCGAAACCGATTCTCACCAACCACCTCAGCCGCCTCAAGCCTAGGAAGCGCCTCAAGGCTGAATCATGCGCCTTCGCCATTAACCGACTGTGCTGAATCCTGGGCAGAAGGGCGATCGGGCGGCTGCACCGGCAACAAGTTCTGTTCTTTCAGATAGCCCAACAGCCAATTAACCGCCGTGGCCCGTCGGGTTTTGCGAGGCACTAGTTCCCCCACCTTGTAGCCCTTGAAGCCCAAATATTCCTTCAGTAATTGCTTATTTTCGGCGGGAATCGATCGAGTCAGCTTCACTGTGGCTGGGCGGCTTTCAATAAAGTTTGGTGGCTCTGGATAATCCCCTTGCCAGTCAGCCGGAGCCAACCAAGCTTGGGTGTTTGGATCCCATTGGTAACCCAACCCACGCCACAGCAGTTGATTCACCCGGTCGTCTTCTAGTCGATCGTCTAAAATGTCCCACAGCAGCTCGATCGTGAGGCTGGGCAGGCGATCGGGGAATCCGTCCGGTAACGCCACCGTTGAGCGTTCCGTGCAGTTTGGCTCCTGACAACTACTCATGACAAACCTCTGTTTAAAACTGCGATTAACTCATAAATTTTATAAGTTTATTATATCAAATACGATCTCAAATATTACATCAAGAAATAGCATCGAATCGCAATAAAATCTAATCGGTGATATTCAATCAATCAAATTAAATCAAGTTAAATTTATTCTATCCCGACATTCAACTTTGTGATTGTTTGACTCGATCAATACCCAATTTGCTTCAAATCTTCTATCTTGATTGCCCCATTGCATTAACCCTGGAATGGTTCAGTAATTGTCTAGTCCGCACCTTATAACGACATTATTTCTCGCTCCAGCAGCCTGAACCAAAACCTAATCATCGGGATGCATGGGAAACACAACTCCCGATCGTTTGATTTTGGAGACCTATTGCATTTTCTTCTTCATCCAATCTTTAATTTAAGTAATCATCAACCAATCTTTGCTGAATCTTTAAAAATCCCCCTTGATTCCGCCAAATCTTAAAGCTAAGTTAGATTCCATAAGGGGTCATAAAAGCGACGCGGAATGCCACGCGGTCGAACTTTGCTCTCAATACCCATCCTCCTGTGGAAGATATGAAATCTTGGTTTGCCCCCAGTGTTGCACTTGCAACCATTTCGCTGAGTTCCATCGCAGCTCCCGCACTTGCCCTCAGCATCAGCTACTCCGATGCCTACGTGCCAAGCGCCAGCACGGTTACAACCCTGAATGCCATTGATGGTTTTACGGGTGGACTCACGGACGCAGAAGCCCGAAACGGCCTTTACGGTCTCACAGACATCAACCAAGTCTTATCAATTCAGAAATTTGATCCTAGCCTTGGAACTCTGAAATCGGCCAAGTTGACCTTTGATACGGGGCTTTGGCAAAAGGCCTACTATGAGCACTTTGGCA
Source organism: Limnothrix sp. CACIAM 69d (assembly GCA_001913845.2). Lineage (GTDB taxonomy): Bacteria > Cyanobacteriota > Cyanobacteriia > CACIAM-69d > CACIAM-69d > CACIAM-69d. The sequence goes on from MKGP02000095.1 coordinate 43,427, forward strand.
TCGCTGCCCCATCTGGTGCGCCCGTAGACTTTGATTTTTCGGCTAACTTGAGCCTGAAATCGAGCGGTGGTTCGTCGATTTTTGACATTCCCCTCACGGGTGCCCATGATTTCACAGTGTCCTCGTTTGATGGGGGCTTTGACTTTGCTGGCACTTCGGGCCGGAAGTTTTCCACTTCTTTGAACGGTCAATATCAACAAGCCAAAACCATCACTGATGCCGCAGCTTTGGCTGGCTTCATTGGCGCTGGTTCGATCGACTACACCTTCTCCGCTTCGGCTTTGTTCAGTGTCTTTGGCCCTGGTAACTTGAGTGCCGGTGTGCTGACGCTGGCCAAAGGCGCGCTGCGGGTTGATTACGAATACGAAAAAGAATCCACCTCCGTGCCAGAACCTACCGCGCTGTTGGGTCTTGGTTTGGTGGCTGGTGGGGCAATGGTTCAGCGCCGTCTGCGGGCTGCAGCACCCCGGAACTAGGCTGCAAGGCCGGTCAATGACAGCTCGGAACTAGCTCGCCAGTCGATCGAACCCTAGTCAATTTAGGGATGAGGCTGGGGGACTGAACAGATAGCCCGAGCTGCGATTGATGGCGATCCTGTGGACTGCACAACTGAATTGCACAAGTTGGTACTGTTGAGATTGGGTTTGGCGATCGCTGAACCCAATCTTTTTTTGAATGATGTTGATGGTGATCGAAGTATTTTGATGATTCTGTTGACGATTCGGCGGCTAGGATTGCTTGTTTTGAATGTGCCTTGGGCGCTATAGGTCATCAGGATTGAGGCCCAGCTCTCGTAATTTGGCCGCCAGGCGATCGGCGCGTTGTTGTTCTTCCTTGGCTTGTACCTGAAACACCGCCGATCGCTCCTCGGGGGTGAGGTAGTGATCGCCCGTTTCATTGAACCAATAGAGCCATTCCCGCTCGATCGCCTGGAATGTCCCGACCTGCCGGCCAATGCCTAACCCCACTTCCGGCATCCAGAACGGTTCACCGTTTTGCCGTTGATAAACCCCATCAATCAGCTTGTAAATCTCAAAGGGATCGTGGCGATCTCGCTGATAGTGATCGGGGTTATAGATGCAGTAATACAACACCCCTAAATCGGCATAGCGCAGCAGCTTTTGATCGTATTCGCCACCCTTGGTTTTCGAGACAATTTCCAACACAAAGATGGGTGGAATCTCATCCTCCATCCACATCGCATAGCTTAATCGCAACTGCTCGCTACGTTGCCGGGGAACGCCCACACTCAGGAATCCATCGGGACAAAGGGCGGGCTGAAGTTGGCCATTTCGATAATAGAAAATGCCCATGTCCACGTTCCAAGTCCAATCGGTGCGATCGCCCCACAGCCAAGCCAGGATCGAGAGCAACAGATTGGGCAGCAAATTTTGAATTTCGTGATCCACAGGCTCGTCATCGGAGTCCGGTAAGTTGATGTATTCGGCGTAACCGGGCTTGTGGATTTCCAACATGGTTCACGCTCCTGAATTCAACAACCAAAACCCGATGCAATGGCCTGGGATTGATGGTGTGGTGAATCAATCCCCATGGCCATTTTAGTCATGGGGATCGGGTCGGGGGTTGGCGCGTCACCGATCGCTTAAACCGTTGCGCCCACCAAGGCAGCGGGTCGATCGCCCAAGGATTCGCCCAAAGATTCCACCTTCCACCGATCGAGTTCTCCCAGGGCGCGATCGCGGTATTGGCCGTAGCGTTCCTGTTTGTTGCGGATCTTCGTCGGCAGCTCCGGCAGGATGCCAAAGTTCGGCGGCATCGGTTGGAAATGCTTGGGTGAGGCGGAACTGATGAACTCGAACAGCGCGCCGCTCATGGTCACGGGGGGCAGGGCGATCGGCTCCAGGCCGCGGGCAATTCGGGCTGCGTTGGTTCCCGCTAGCCAGCCGCCAGCCGTGGCCGCCGTGTAACCCTCCGTGCCAATCAGTTGCCCCGCCGCCAGCAGCGTCGCCCGGCCCTTGAACTGCAAGGTGGCGCTCAACAGCTCCGGTGCGTTGATGAAGGTGTTGCGGTGCATCACGCCCATCCGCACAAACTCGGCATTTTCCAAGCCGGGAATCATCCGAAACACGCGCTGCTGCTCGCCCCAGCGCAGGTTGGTTTGGAAGCCGACCATGTTCCATAGTTGCCCCGCCTTGTCTTCTTGGCGCAGTTGCACCACGGCGTAGGGGCGTTTGTCGCGGTTGGCGGGGTCGCGCCCGTCGCCCAGTCGGGAATCGAACAGGCCCACGGGTTTCAGGGGGCCGTAGCGCATGGTGTCTTCGCCGCGCTGGGCGAGTTCTTCGATCGGCAGGCAACCCTCAAAGAATTTGGCACTTTCGCGATCGAAATCCTTGAGGGGCGCTTGTTCCGCCGCGCAGAGGGCCTCACGGAACTGCAAATATTGCTCCCGGTTCATGGGGCAGTTCAAATAGGCCGCCTCGCCCTTGTCGTAGCGGGAAGCCATGAAGGCCACGTCGCGATCGATCGACTCGCCCACCACGATCGGGCTAGCCGCATCAAAAAAGCTCATGTAGTCCCGACCGGTGAACCGCCGCAGATCCTCGGTTAAGTCCGGGCTGGTCAGCGGCCCCGTGGCCAACACCACCACGCCATCGGTGGGAATTTGCCGCACTTCCTCGCGCCGGAAGTCCACCAGCGGATGTTGGGCCAGGGTTTCGGTCAGGTCACGGCTAAACTCGGCGCGATCGACTGCCAAGGCCCCACCGGCCGGAACCGCGTGATGATCCGCCTTGCCAATCACGATCGACCCGAGCCGCCGCAATTCCTCATGTAGCAAACCGGCCGCGCGATCGGCGGCCATCGCCCCAAAGGAGTTGCTACAAACCAATTCCGCCAAATGTTCCGTGTGGTGGGCGGGGCTGAGGCGTTCGGGCCGCATTTCATAGAACACCACGGGCACGCCCGATCGCGCCACCTGCCAGGCCGCCTCGGTGCCGGCCAGCCCGCCGCCAATCACATACACCGGCTGTAAATTCGACATGGCTTACCTCAGCGATCGCCCAAACTTGCAGAAACCGAAAGCAATAGCTTATAGCAATTTGTTTGAAAGGCTGTTTGAAAAATATCTTTTGGCGCGGGCCAAGCACCAATAGTTTTGGGGTCAAGGGGCTAGAGCATATTATCTTCGTCGATTACCAGGGCTTGCGGAATGTCAATTTTGGCTTTTCAGATGTGGCTTTTTAGACAGCCTCTCTAGGCCCCTTGTCACCGTCGATCGCTCTAGAACTCCACATTTTCAAACAACTCAGCCAAGCCAAACTCCACATCAACCGATGACAACATCACCCGATCGGTTAATTCGCCATGCTCCACCATTAACCACTTATGAGCTTCCTGTTTAATATGTTGTTCCACATAGGGTCTAGTTTGATCAATTAACAAATATTCTTGAAAACTCGGAATCGTTCGATAATCAGCAAACTTTTCACTCCGATCATAGTTCTTAGTAGAGTTAGACAACACCTCAATAATCAGAATGGGTTCAGTCACCGTGTCCGTGCGCCCCTCTTGTAGAGCGATCGGACGCGGCACAACCATCACATCTGGATAGGTATAAACCTGCCGCTCAGGAATCCAAAGACGTTGATCCGTCACAAAAACTTGCAGGGGCCGACCCTTGAGCGCCAGCCTGAGCAACACGGTCATCGCTCCAATAATTTCATTGTGAGTCGGTGTCCCACCAGTCATCTCCAGCACTTCTCCATTGCGATATTCGTGACGGGTTGTTGCAGTCGTCTCCAAGACCAAATACTCTTGTGGAGTATGGATTTTCTGAGAAGTCACAATAGCAGTCATGGTCAGTTTCCTCCTGATTATCAAAATCTGTATTGAAATGTGGGAAAGAAAAGGCTGCTAAGTCTAACTGATCCCGTTCTGTTCAATTGTCGCTATCATCCAACACCGCCTGATTTTGCTGGGTCAAGCCATTCAGGATCAAAGCTGCTAATTGCAATACAGCAGTTGGTGGAAAGATGCGAATGATATATGCATACACATCTTGGATAGTTGGGCTAGGAACAGATATCATCGTATTTACACTTAGGCTTTCTTCAAAGTTTAGCAAAGATGCATCGGCTGAATTATGTTTTGCAAACACCAATGGATGGTGCTGCAATTCAGTCATGATCAGCTAGTGAAAGTCTTTCAGCGGAAGCGATCAGTTACCGAAAATTATCACCTCACAGGCACTATCAGGAATATTTTCGTTTCCCGCTTTTCTACATACTCACAGCAATATTCAGTTGGCGATGTGGGCCGATCGCCCGTTAACCGTAGACAAAGCCGGCCTGAGTGCGATCGACGACCCTGAGGGGGTCTCCTGAATCGATCGAATGGATGATGCGCGCCAACCCTGGCTGAGCCTGGGGACTCGGTGGCGATCGATGGTTGAAACTCTGGATTGCATAAAGCACGGTAAATCGATAGAGTTATCGTACTTTTGAAGGGCTGCGGCAAATCCCCAGCCAGCGCCAGCCTTTTTGCCGCCTTCCTGTGACCGATCGACCTTGAGAGACTGTACGTCCCATGACTGATTCTCCGCCGCCCGACGCTTACCGGTTTGAAACCCTGCAAGTCCACGCCGGTCAAGACCCCGCACCGGGAACCAACGCCCGCGCCGTCCCGATTTACCAAACTACCTCCTACGTGTTTGACAGTGCCGATCATGGAGCGCGGTTGTTTGCGCTCCAGGAGTTTGGCAACATCTACACGCGGATCATGAATCCGACGACGGATGTGTTTGAAAAGCGGGTGGCAGCCCTCGAAGGCGGCGCGGCGGCCTTGGCGACGGCCAGCGGCCAGGCGGCGCAATTTTTGACGATCGCCACGATCGCCAGTGCCGGTGACAACATCGTGTCCACCAGCTTTCTCTACGGCGGCACTTACAACCAATTCAAGGTGGCCCTGCCGCGCTTGGGCATTGAGGTGAAGTTCGTCGATGGTGACGATCCTGAGGATTTTCGACGGGCGATCGACGATCGCACTAAGGCCCTCTATGTCGAAACGATCGGCAACCCGCGCTTTAATATTCCCGACTTTGCAGCCCTTGCAGAAATTGCCCACAACCACGGCATCCCGCTGATTGTCGATAACACCTTTGGTTGCGGTGGCTATCTGTGCCGCCCGATCGACCATGGCGCAGACATCGTGGTTGAGTCTGCCACCAAATGGATCGGCGGCCATGGCACCTCGATCGGCGGCATCATCGTTGACTCCGGCAAATTTGACTGGGGCAGCGGCAAATTTCCCCTGTTCACTGAGCCATCGCCCGGCTACCACGGCCTCAACTTTCACGAAGTCTTTGGCCCCGGCAGCCCCTTTGGCAACATCGCCTTTAGCATCCGCGCCCGAGTCGAAGGCCTGCGCGATCTGGGGCCTGCCCTGAGTCCGTTTAATGCCTTCCTGTTGTTGCAAGGGCTGGAAACCCTGTCCCTGCGTGTCCAGCGCCATGCGGACAACGCCCTCGCCCTGGCCCAGTGGCTGACGGAGCAACCGCAAGTGGCCTGGGTCAGCTATCCCGGTTTACCCGATCACCCCTACCACGATCGGGCGAAACAGTACCTGAAAAACGGCTTTGGCGGCGTGCTCAACTTTGGCATCCAGGGCGGCCGGGAAGCGGGGCGTGCCTTCATTGATGGCCTGAAGCTGGCTAGCCACTTGGCGAATGTGGGCGATGCCAAAACCCTGGTGATTCACCCCAACTCCACCACACACCAACAACTGAGCGAGGATGAGCAGCGATCGGCTGGCGTGACTCCCGACCTGGTGCGCGTGTCAGTGGGCATCGAGCACATTGACGACATTAAGGCAGATTTCGCCCAATCCTTTGCCGCGATCGCGGGAGCGTAACGATCCATGAGTGGTTTGAATTCCGCAGTTTTAGAAGACGTGCTGGCGGCTAACGATCGCTATGCGGCCGCCTTTGGCGACAAGGGCGCGTTGCCGATGCCGCCCGGTCGGAAATTTGCAATTTTGACCTGCATGGATGCGCGGCTCGACCCGGCGAAATTTGCCGGCTTGGCCGAAGGCGATGCCCATGTGATTCGCAATGCGGGCGGCCGGGCGAGTGATGACGCAATTCGATCGCTCGTCATTTCCTACAAACTGCTCGGGACGCGCGAGTGGTTTGTGATTCACCACACGAACTGCGGCATGGAAACCTTCACCGGCCAAACGATCGCGGGCTTGTTGGCCAGCAGCCTGAAAACCGCCACCATTGACGAAACTGGCTGGCACGATTCCGGCGATGGGCCCGGTTCCAAGGCTGGCGAGTTTATTGCTTGGCTGATGATCGATGAGTTGGCCCAGAGCGTGACCGATGACGTGACCCGGATTCGATCGCACCCCCTGGTTCCCGCCGATATTCCGATCTACGGCTATATCTACGACGTAAAAACCGGGCGACTGATCGAAGTGCCGGAAGCCACTGCGATCGGCCGTGCGGCCTAGATCCAGTATCCGTGGCGGTTTCTGGGACTTAGCCCACTCCTAGGGTCTGTCATCAAATCGCCGAAACCCTGATGATGTCGTTCTCCCAACCGATCGGCCGTAGGGGCGAGGTCTCCTCGCCCAGCCCCCACGATCCGTGATGTTCCTAGACTTGGACGGGTGGGTCGCGATCGCTCGGGTCAGGGTTGGGAGACCCAACCCCTACAGCGATGGAATCGATGACACGCCCTAGGCCAAGCCGCCCGGCCCCTGACTTTTGTTCACTCCGTGCTGAAAGTTCTATGCAGTGGCAACAGTTTGTTTCGCCAGCAACCCAGGTTTACGAGTTGCCCGCCCCCCTGGAATTGGAATCGGGTGAGGCGTTGGTGGGGGCCCAAGTGGCCTATCGCACCTGGGGGCAACTCAATGACCAGCGGAATAATGCTGTGTTGGTTTGCCATGCGCTGACGGGCTGGGCCGATGCGGATTTGTGGTGGGAACCGCTGCTGGGCCCCGGACGGGCCCTCGACCCCGATCGAGACTTCATCATTTGCAGCAACATTCTGGGCAGTTGCTATGGCACGACCGGGCCCACTTCAACAAATCCGGTGACCGGAGCGCCCTACGGGCCCAACTTCCCGGCCATTTCCGTGCGGGACATGGTGAAGTTGCAGGCGATTTTGCTGGATGCGCTGGGGGTAGGAACTCTCGCTCTGGTGATTGGCGGATCGCTGGGTGGAATGCAGGTGCTGGAATGGGCGGTAACTTATCCTGAGCGGGTGCGGGCGATCGCCCCCATGGCCTGTTCCGGGCGACATTCCGCCTGGTGCATTGGCCTCGGTGAAGCCCAGCGCCAAGCGATTTACGCCGATCCGGATTGGTGCGAGGGGTTCTATCCGCCCGATCGCTCGCCGGCCCGGGGGCTGGCCGTGGCCCGGATGATGGCCATGAGTACTTATCGATCGTGGACGAGCTTTGAAACCCGCTTTGGTCGGCAAGTGCAGCCTGATGGTGATCAAAACCACAGCGATGCGACTTTGGATGCTAACTTTGCGATCGTCAACTATTTGCGCCACCACGGCCAAAAACTAGTTGAGCGCTTTGATGCCAATACTTACGTTGCCTTGACCCAAGCGATGGATCGGCATGATGTGGGGCGCGGGCGATCGGGCGGCTATCCGGAAGCGCTGCGTAGTATTCAGCAACCGGCGCTGGTGGTGGGGATCGATTCCGATATTCTTTATCCGCCCCACGAGCAGCAGGAAATTGCCGCCTTGATGTCCCATGCCCATTTGGAATGGTTGAGTTCTAGCCACGGCCATGATGCATTTTTAATCAATACCCAAAGGCTGAATCGTCTTGTGCTGGAATTTCGCGATCGCTTTGGGATTTAGTTTCAGTGAGGAGGATGTTTGAAAAGTATCTGAAGCCCTAGTCAAGCTCCAATGGTCTTGGGCGGCAAGGGGCTTAGGGTGTGTCGTCAAATCGCATGAAACCCTGATTCCACTGTTGGCAGATCGTGGGGAGCAAGGGGCTTAAGCCCCTTGTCTGCACTGAATGCCGGGGCAAATGGTGCATCAATTTTGGCTTTTTAGACATGCTCGAAGCTGAGCCTAGTGGCTGGAACTGAGAACGATTTTAGCTGCGTTGGTTGATGCTCCTAATAATTAGAAATTAGGGATTAAGTTTAGGGTCGCGGTGAGCATCGAGCCTCTGCTTAAAGATCAGCTAGCCCAGCCGTAGCTGCGGAGATGTTTGCCACAGTAGCCGATCGCAACTTTTTCGGTTTCAAAGTCCAGCTCAAAATAAATTTGTAAGTTGTGGACTGCGTTGTTTTTGCCCAAGGTGAGATGTTTAAACATCCGCTGTTTGCGGCCCCCATGGCGAAAGTCCCGATCGCTCCCATATCGGGAACCCGTGACTTGGTGCTCCGTGGGCTTGAAGTCCAAACCATAGGCGCGGAAACCCTCCCGCCAGCCGCCCATCGATCGCCCTTCCCGTTTAGCCAGCAGGGAAGCGCGGCCAATTTCCGCGATCGCCCGTAAAGCTTGATAAACCTCGCTGGGGCGACCAAATTGGGACTCGGCCGCCGCCGATCGGGCCGAATCCCAAATTTCCAACACATCACCAAACTGTTGTTCCGCCGTTTCCACCGCCGCCAACACCGTTTCAAAGGCCCCCGCAATGGCCAACTCGCTCGTTTCCGAGTCGCTCTCTTCCGCTTCGGTCGGTTTGGGTTGATATTGCAGCAGGCTGGCCAAGTTGCTTTGGCTTGTGTTTAGCTCCGCTTCCAATTCCGCCACGTAATCCCGTAAATGGGATAGCTCCCCTTGCAGGGCTGATTGCTCATCCCAGGTTTGTTCCACATCGGTGCGAATGGCTTCCAGGTCGGCCCGCTCCTTTTGCAGCAGCCGATCGCGCTCTTGGAGTTGGGTTTTCAGCGCCTCGATCGTCCGTTGGTGGTTGGTGGCCTGCTCTTCCAGGGTTTCCAGTTGCAGTTGTAGCGATCGCTGGCTGGTTTCCAGGGTTTGGCGTTCGTGGCTTTCGTGATCCAAGTCTCGCTGCAACCGCTCCAACCGTTGTTGATAGCGCCAGCGATCGAGCACTCGCATGGACACCACCCCGATCGTCAGTCCCCCCAAGGCTTGGGCCGCATTTTGCCACAGGGCCCCTTGGCCCCAGGCGGAGTCTGTCACCTCCACGCTGGCCAGCCCCAGGGTGGATCCGTGGCTAACCACACTCCCCACGCCCACCACCGTGCAAAATGCCACCACGCTCAACCCCAAGAGCGCCAATAACCGCATTCGATCGCCTGTTTCCATACCCGAATTAAGACCGCCGACCTGTGTGAGAAGCTTCCTCGATTGTAGACGCGCCATTTCGGATTGTGTGGCTCCTACCCGTCATGATTTCCAAAGCGAGGGATTATCAATCCCTATTATTTTGAGAGTTTAAACCAATGTTAAAAATTGATTTTGAAAGCAATGGCTTAAATCGAAAGTCCTAAGCCTGATTTAGCCTTAATTTGATCGTACCTATATTTGGGCCTAGTTCTAGGTGAATTGTGACTGAACCGTGATCAAAAAATGGGAGAACCCGATCAGGACTCTCCCGACTTTGCATTCATTCATCCTTCTAGACCAGCAATTGCACTGAAGCTGAAGTCCAACGTTGCAGCTCAAAATCAGAGTCTAAGGCCACCACCAAAACCACAGTGCAATGCTTTCAAGCATGGGTCACTGGCCCTAGCCGATCGACAGCTTCACAACCTTGTTCTTTTCTTCTTCCACCTTGGGCAACCGCAGTTCCAAAATGCCATTTTGATAGTTGGCAGTGGCTTGGTCATTTTGCACGCGGGTAGGCAACGAGATCACTCGCTGGAATTTGCCGTAACGAAATTCGGTGCGGAAAGTGCTGCCTTCTGGGACGGTTTGCTCGGAGCGTCGCTCACCAGCGATCGAAACCGACTCCGCCGTCACTTCCACATCAACGGTTTTCGGATCAATGCCCGGTAGTTCCAGACGCAACAGGAGCGCATCAGCGGTTTCTTCCAATTCCGCAGCCGGTGCGTGGTGCAATTCCGGATCGATCGCCAAAGGAGTCATCAGTGCGCCATCCAAGAGTCGATCAAAACGACGACGGAGCGACTCAATTTCTCGATAGGGTTCCCAACGAATCAAGGTCATTTTAGCCACCTCGTGAACTCCTGAAATCAACAATTTGGGAGAAGGGCTTGTTTGAGGATTAACCTCAAGAATCGAGTTCAATCTTGCTCGAATTTTTGCAATTTTGTGTGGAGTGTTTTGCTCTGCACAATTTCAAGATAACTCGCTCAAACAGAAGCTTGATTCGGTTTGCACGACCCATTCAAGGGCAGTTCCCACACCTGAATGCTTAGAAGTCAATTGCTGAAGTGTAATGCCGAAAGTCAAGGTGCTTGATGGCTTTTACTTCTGGCTGTTGAGGATCTATGGAGAGAATGAAAATTCTGGAGCGGCGCAGTCAAATCTCAATAAAATTAAGAATGTTGCAAGGATAAAAACCGTACTTGGGAGGGGCTGAAAGCCGATGGTTTGTTTGATGGGGGTCGGACATTCAACAGGGGCCGAACCGGGTGCTTAACTGGGAACTAGGAGTGATTGTTGGGAGGGATGGCTAGATGGGTTTTGGGCTGGCTTCTGTGATCAATAGCTGGGCTGGCTGTTCGATCGCGCCTGTCCTGTTGGCGCTTCCAACCACGGACAGCGATTGGCGGTGGCTGGCGGGTGGGATGGGGCTGTTGGTGTTGTATTTGCTGGCTTCGGCGGCAACGGAAATGGGAACCCGCCGCCCGATCGGGGGGCGATCGCCCAAGCACCCATCAAGGGACAATTCCCCATCAGCGGGCGATCGAGAATCCTCTGTGCCTCCCCAGCCTTAGGAAAACCTTTTAAGATCGAGCAGTTGCGGCCCAGGGATCACACCCCCAAATCGGAACCGATCGCATTGAAATTGCATTGAAATTGCATTGCGCCTTGCATTGAGATTGATCGAACCCCGATCAAATTGCCCATGAATGTTCAGGAACTCCTCGCCATGTTTTTTGGTTTAAAGCAAAAGTCCACGATGCCCACCGCCAAAGAAGCGTTACCGGGACGATCGACCAAAATGCCCATCAAGAATCAGCATTTTGTGAATGGCAACCCGATCGAGGGGCCCTTCCCGGCCGGTTTGGAAACGGCCCTGTTCGGGTTGGGTTGTTTTTGGGGAGCCGAGCGCAAGTTTTGGCAAACCCCCGGCGTATTTTCCACGGCCGTGGGCTATGCGGCCGGGCACACGCCCAACCCCACTTACCACGAAGTTTGCACGGGCCTGACGGGCCACAATGAAGTGGTGCTGGTGGTTTATGACCCACAACAGGTGAGCTACGAGCAACTGTTGAAGGTCTTTTGGGAAAGCCACAACCCTACCCAAGGGATGCGCCAAGGCAACGATGTGGGAACCCAATATCGATCGGGCATCTATACCTACAACGCAGCCCAAAAGGCGGCAGCGATCGCCTCAAAAGAACAGTACCAAGGGGCCCTGACCCAAGCGGGCCATGGAGATATCACCACGGAAATTCTGGATGCGCCGGAGTTTTACTACGCGGAAGACTATCACCAGCAATATTTAGCTAAAAATCCCGGCGGCTATTGTGGCCTGGGCGGCACGGGGGTGAGCTGTCCCGTGGGCTTGGCGGTTTAGGGTTCGTTGCTGTGTCTGTTTCGGCCGTTGGTTGTCTTGGGGTTGCCCTGGGGGCCCGACGGCCGATCGTTCCTTTGTTGGCCCCGGTGGGCCCCTTGCCATGAGCGCGATCGCGATCGATCTTCAGCCGGACTTGGCCTTGGACGATGCCACCTTTGCCCGCATCGGTCGCCAAAATCCCCACTGCAAATTTGAACGAACCGCCGCAGGAGAATTAGTGATCGTGGCCCTCACGGGAGGCAGAACGGGACAGCGCAACTCACGCCTCACGGCGCGGTTGGCGTTGTGGAATGAAGAGACAGGCTTGGGCGAGGTATTTGACGCTTCCACGGGGTTTAAACTGCCGAACGGAGCCATTCGATCGCCCGATGTTGCTTGGGGTAGTCGTGATCGCTGGTTGGCCCTCAGCACCAAGGAACAGGATAGCTATCCGCCCCTTTGCCCTGATTTTGTGGTGGAGCTGAAGTCGCCCAGTGATGACTTGGGCCAAGTGCAAGCGAAGATGCAGGAATATCTCAACAATGGACTGCGTTTGGGGTGGTTGCTGGATCCGGCGGAGGCGATCGCCCAGATCTACCGGCCCGATCGCCCGGTAGAAACCCTTAAATCTCCCCCCACCCTGAGCGGTGACAGTTGCCTACCGGGGTTTTCCCTCTCTTTGGCGGGCATTTTGGATTCCTAGATTTTGGACTCCTAGGAGGTTGATGGGGGAGCGGCTTGGGGGGCTGGCGATCGTTGGCCAAACATGGCCGTGATTGCCGCGTTGAGGGTGGGTTGCATCACAATTCGATCGCCATAGGCCAACACCAGCCGAATCAGGGTCGGCAGACCGCCCGCATCGGCCGCGAGATACAGCGGCTCCACATAGAGAATGGAGCGCCCGATCGGGATGGCGACCAAGTTCCCTTGAATCACCTTGGAACCCTGCCGATTCCAAAGGCTAATTTGACGTGCAATGTCCGGATCTTGATTAATGCGGGCTTCTAACTGTTCAATCCCAAACACCAGCCGATCCTTGGGGAACTGATAGAGCAAGAGTCGGCCGTAGCGATCGCCATCGGAGCGGGCCGCCAGCCAGCCAATTAGGTTGCTGCGCTTGGCGGGGCTGAAGGGCAACAATTGCACAAACTCCGGTTGGCGGGTGCCAGGCAGTTGCATCAGAGCAAAGTAGGGCTGAATCGGTTGGGGTTGGTTGCCGTAAATTTCGTTGGGAATTTGCCACAGATCCTCCCGGTTATAGAACTCCTGGGGATCGCTCATGTGATAGGTCAGCAGCTTTTCCGACTGCACGGCAAACAGATCGATCGGGTAGCGGAAGTGCGATCGAATGGCGGGCGGGCATTGGTCGATCGGGCGAAAGAGTTCCGGGAACACCGCTTGCCAACTGCGAATCAGCGGATCATCCCCATCGGCCACATAAAACCGCACCGTGCCGTTATAGGCATCAATCACCGTTTTCACGGAATTACGAATGTAATTAAAACCGGCGCGGCTGGGTTCGGAATAGGGATAACGGCGACTGGTGGTGTAGCCATCCACAATCCAAAACAGGTGGCTGCGGCGATCGAACCCATCGGGATCCGCTGTTGATTGCAGGTTCACGGCCACGGCGTAGGGATCGTGATCGAACTGCAAGAAGGGGGCGATCGTCCGTATCCGCTCCCCCACATTCCGCCGCCAAAGCAAGCGCGTGTCAGGCGTGAGGTTATCGGTCAGCAATAATTGCCAATCGCGCAGATAGGCCGCCAACAGCCACCGTTTCCACCAATGGTCGCCAATTAACAGGCCCCCTTGGCCGTCGTAGTGGTTATAGGCGTTGTCATTGCCTCGGGGATAGTCCAACTCTTGGGCAGCGGTGGGAGCCAGGATATAGGTATTGGTTAGCTCACCGAAGTAGACCCGGGGCCGATCGAGGGGAATGCCCTGGCTCACCTGCCCATTGGCGGCCCGCAGGATACCGCCGCCCGCGTCATCAGTGCCGGAACCAATGTCCCGAACCCAATAGAGCGGCAGGCCACCGGTTCCCACTTGGTTGGCGGGACTAAGGGTGAAGCCATAGCCGTGGGTGTAGACCAAATGGCGGTTCAGCCAAGTTTGAGCTGGGGCGGACAGGGCGGTGGTGTCCAACTCCCGCATGGAGAGGATGGTGGGATGGAGGGTCGATCGATCTGTGGTGGCCGAGGCTGGATTGGGGCGATCGGGCAATCGGTACCGATCGAGGTCTGCGTTGGCAAAGCGGTAATAGGAGCGGATTTGCTGGAGCTGTCGATTGGTATCTAGCAGCGGATTCGTATCCCAAAGGCGCACACTGTCGAGGGTCGGCCCATAGGTTTGCAGATCCGCCGCGCTGAGGGTGGCTTGGGGGTCAAAGGATTCCGCTTGCACCCGATCGAGGCCAAACGCCGATCGGGTAAAGGCAATGTTGCGCTCAATGTAGGGTCGTTCCCGTTCCAGCTCGTTGGGTTCCACAATGGCCCCCTGCACCACCTCGGGCAACAGAAACCCCAAACTGATGCCCCCGATCGCGTAGCACAACAGCCCGATCGCCACCAATCGGGGCGGCAAATCCGGCCGGCGATCGCCCGTGGGTTGGGCCACCCGCCCATCCAGCCAGCGCCGAGGTTGCAACCCCGTCAAGGCATAGCCCAGCAGCCAAACCCCACTGCCCAAGGACACCAACCCCAAGCCGATGTTGGCCGGCAACTGCACCCGAATATCCGCAAAACCGGCCCCATAGGCAGCTCCCCGGGTGGAATTGAGCAAATCAAAACAGGCAACCCCGGCACTGATGCCCGCCGCCAACAACACCAACCCCAACAGGCCGCAGCCATGCCGCCATTCCCCCACCGTGAAGCCGGGAAATCGCCCCCGAGCCAAGGATTTTTGACTGAGTAGGTAATATAGCCCCACCAACAGGGCTGACCAGAGCAACAGCCCGATCGCCCAAAATTCCAACAGTTCCACCAGGGGCAAGCCAAACACAAACCAGCCCACATCCAACCCAAACACCGGATCCACCTGCTGAAATCGGCTGGGGTGGGTGGCGAGCAGAATCGTCGCCCAATGCTGAGAGCCAATCCAGGCAAAGTTCAACGCGGCGATCGCCCCCAGGGCCCGCAAGCCCCAACCCGGCGCGATCGCCCCCAGGGCCCAAAGGCATCCCGGCAGCGCCAACCACCACCATTGCCCCGATCGCAACGGTTCCAACAGTTCCCATAACAGCAGCGGTTGCAAGCGAGGAACCGCCGTGGGCAAGGCTTCTCGCCCCGCTGCCCAGCCAATTTGCCCGTAATGCACCACCAGCAGGGCCAACCCCAGGGCCAACAATCCCGACACCGCCAACAGCGGCAGCAAATCTAGCCGGCCGCCCACCAGTCGTTCCCCGCGCGGTTCAATCGCCCGAGGCATCACCCACCAAGGGCGATCGGGATCAGGGCCCAGGGCCACCGACTCCCGGCGGTTGAGCTGTTCCGCCAGCCACAGATTGCCCCACAGCACGGCCAACGACCCGATCGCCCCCACCCCAAACAGAGCCGCCTGCACCGCCAGCCGCATCCACCAAAGGGAGCCATAGCCCAACTGGTCAAACCAAAGGCCATCCCCCAGCCAGCGCACCGCCAGCCCGATCGCCAGCACAAAACCCAACCCCCCCAGGGCCCACCGCCAAGGTTGCTGCTTGGCTCGATCGGGGGCCGCCATGGGGGGCGTTGAATTGATAGCCAAGGGCGATCGCGTCCGGGTCATGGAAAGTCTCCAGCCTCATTGAACGTTGTCTAGCGGAATGCTGGGAAAAAAGCAACTGCGCCGCGTCGTCGCTCCCTGGGCAACAGCCATCATCAGACCGACGATTGAGGCGACTTAAAGGCCTGACGAACTTTGGGCCGAAACAGGTAGAACAAAATCAAAAGGGCGATCGCCAATTGAAACCCTAACTGCGACAGGGTTGAAGCCGGAATTGAAGCGGATCCTAGGGCGATCGAACTCACTAGCGACTGTCCCAAACTCAAAACCTGCAAAATCTGCCAAATTAACGTCAAAATCCAAGCCCATTGCTTCAACTTCCAGAGGCCATATCCCAGCAATCCCCCCACAAGCGAGAGCAACACCCCAATTCCCCCAAACACCAAAATCAATGTCGGAACCATTCCCAGCATCATTGCCTGGGACTGGGGATCTGAATTGGAACCAGTGGTTTGGAATTGCAGTTTCAGGCTCTCGATCGTGCCATCCACTAAAAATTGTCGCCATTGGGGAATCACCAACACCGACAAACTGAGCAATAACCCAAAACCACTATAGAAAAACTGCAAACCCGCCAAAATGGTGACACCTAAGGGACGCTTGATCATCATCTTTTGGATTGGTTGCCAGATTACGCCTCGGTTATAGCAACAGGGTTCCGAAACGTTCCGGGTCAAATCGTGCTATTTCTGCAAGGAATTTCTCGGGAATTTCTGTGGAGTTGCCCCGGCCCATGAAAACGAAAGTTTCGCCCCTGAACCCGATTTGGCTGTTTCTAATTGCCTTTGCCACGGTGGTGGCGGCCTACAGCGGCAAGATGAAACCCCTGACGGAGGCTTCCTTCAAAGGGGCGGGCAGTGCGGTGGAACTGGCGATCGGGCTGGTGGGTTCCATGGCCCTCTGGTTGGGGATTATGCGGGTGGCGGAGGAAGCGGGGTTGATGCAGGCGATCGCCCGGGCAATTCGGCCCGTGATGGTGCGGCTGTTTCCCACCGTGCCGCCGGAGCATCCCGCCATGTCCGCGATGATCATGAACTTGGCGGCCAATGCGCTGGGCTTGGGCAACGCCGCCACGCCCTTGGGCCTGAAGGCCATGAAGGAACTCGATCGCCTGAATCCCAACCCCGGCACGGCCACCAACGCCATGTGCTTGTTTTTGGCGATTAACACGGCTTCGGTGACGTTGATTCCGCTGGAGGTGATCGCCGTGCGGGCCAGCGCGGGCACAACCCAACCGGCCTCGATCGTCCTCACCACCTTGGTTGCCACGGCGATCGGGACAACGGCTGCCGTGCTGGCTGCCAAGTTTGCGGCC
The DNA here is from genome assembly GCA_001913845.2 of Limnothrix sp. CACIAM 69d. Classification (GTDB taxonomy): domain Bacteria; phylum Cyanobacteriota; class Cyanobacteriia; order CACIAM-69d; family CACIAM-69d; genus CACIAM-69d. The sequence goes on from MKGP02000095.1 coordinate 60,156, forward strand.
CGTCGATCGCCCGATCCAGCCCCAGCGATCGCACCCATCGAGCCGATCGCGGATGTGCCTGAAAATTCCGAGGCGATCGAACCGGCCGTGGACACCGCCCCGCCGCCGGTCTTGCATCCCCCCAGCCGCGTCGGGCAATTGGTCTTTGGTGGGTTGGTGCTGGCTTTTCTCGGGGCGATCGTCCAAAAGGTGATGCGACACGGTTTTGGCTTTGTCTTCAGCTTGGAAGGCTTCACCACCATTTCCAACTGGGTGCTGCCGATGTTCATCAGCGGCTTCTTGATCTATGGCTACTTTCGCGGCGTGCGGGTCTATGAAGCCCTGACCGAGGGCGCAAAGGAAGGCTTTGAAATCGCCGTGCGCGTGATTCCGTTTATGGTGGCGATTTTTGTGGCGATCGGGATGTTTCGAGCCAGCGGCGCATTGGAACTGCTGACCAACCTGCTCACGCCCGTCACCGCTTTGATTGGGATGCCCGCCGAAGCGCTGCCCATGGCCCTGATTCGGCCGCTGTCCGGGGGCGGTGCGTTTGGGTTCATGTCGGAAATTGTGAAAGCCAACCCCAACAGCTTCCTGGCGGATTTGGTTTGCACGATGCAGGGCGCATCGGACACGACGTTCTATACGCTGGCGGTCTATTTCGGCAGTGTGGCGATTATTCGGACGCGCTATGCCTTGCCGGTGGGGCTGTTTGCCGATGCGGTCAGTGCGATCGCCTCGGTGTTGGTTTGTCGGTTGTTGCTGCCGGGCGCGGCCTAGGTGATCGCCCCGAAACCTGGCCAGGCAAGGGACTTAAGCCCCTTGTCTACTGATAGTTAAGCCCCTTAACGGATCGCCCCTGGATCGCTATCTTTAAAAACAGACCACACAACCACCTTTCAAGGACGAGTTAGCAACCCCATGGCCAAAGCAATTTGGAACGGAACCGTGATTGCCGAGAGCGATCACACCGAAGTTGTGGAAGGAAACCACTATTTCCCGGCCGATTCGATTAAGGCGGAATATTTCCAACCCAGCAACACCCACACCACCTGTGGCTGGAAAGGCGTGGCCAGCTACTACACGATCGCCGTGGATGGCCAAACCAACCCCGATGCGGCCTGGTACTATCCCGAACCCAAGGATGCGGCTAAGAAAATTGCCGGTTATGTGGCCTTCTGGCGCGGCGTGAAGGTGGAAGCGTAATGGTCTGGGGGCGATATGGTCTGGGGGCGATCGCGCGATCGCCCCCACCGCGAAACGGTTGATCGCGTGCATAATCCACAAGTAAATCAACGCCTGCGCCGGATATGTCCCCCGAAATTGCCGCCACGATCGAAATTTTGTCCGCCGACGAGTTGCGCCGCACCGTCAACCGGCTTGCGTCCGAAGTGGTTGAACGATCGGGCGACCTCTCTAAAGTCGTGCTCGTGGGCATCTACACCCGGGGCGTACCCCTGGCCAAACTGTTGGCCCGCCAAATCGAAATACTCGAAGGCGTAACCGTCCCCGTTGGCGCACTGGACATTACGTTCTATCGCGATGACCTCGACAAAATCGGCCCCCGCACCCCCGAACGCAGCGATATTCCCGTCGATCTCACAGGCAAAATCACCGTTTTGGTGGATGACGTAATCTTCACCGGCCGCACGATTCGCGGAGCCTTAAACGCCACTTTGGACTATGGCCGGCCCGAGTCCATTCGGTTGTTGTCCTTGGTCGATCGGGGCCATCGCCAACTGCCCATTCACCCGGACTACACCGGCAAAGTGCTGCCCACCGCCAAGGACGAAAAGGTGAAAGTTTATCTCCAAGAATTCGACGGCCGCGATGCGGTCGAACTCAGCCGCGCCCCCGTCAATTAGTTTCTAAATTTATCTCCGACTCCCTCAGAATATTTGGTTAACATAGTGGATAGATTCAATGCCACAACGTGATCAAATTCACGACATTATTCGGCGAGCACTTCTCAAAGATGGCTGGCAAATTACTGACGATCCGTTTGTCATTGCCTATGGTGAGCGTTTTCTATTCATCGACCTTGGTGCAACAGAAAAAGGGTTATTGAGCGCGATCGTTGGGGCTAGTCGATCCAGTGAACGAATTGCAATTGAAATCAAAACCTTCCGTAGCGCTTCCTTGATCACTGAACTTCAGCAAGCCATTGGCCAATATCAGCTTTATTTTTTATTGCTTCAAGAAGTTGATCCTGATCGAACTTTGTATTTGGCAATTTCAGAAGATGTGTATCACAACTTTTTCAGAGAACCAATTGGACAATTAGTGATCAAGAACTTGCCTTTGAATTTGATTATTGTCAATTTGGAAAAAGAGGAAATCATCCAATGGATCAAGTCTTAGCATTCAGTGAAATTATCAAGCAAGTCATTGAACACTATGCTCAGTTCCAGCCTTCTCATGGCAAAATTCGATTAGAAACAATTTTTGATGATCGCCAGGGTCGTTATGCACTAATGCAAACAGGATGGGATCGCGATCGCCGCATTCGTGGAAATCTAATCTATGTTGTCCTAGAGCAAGAAATGATTAGGATTGAATATGATGGAATGGAACAGGGAATTTTCTACGATTTAGTCAAAAAGGGAATTTCACCTGAAAGGATTGTCCTGGCATATTTACCAGATTGCCCCACTGGTGCTCGTCTTGATTTTGATAGAAATAGCTCATCGAAACAGTCTGTAATAGCTTAGGTTTTATCAGAAAAAACCTTGATTGGCTTCAAGCAAATTAAGACCAGTACATTAGGCTATCATGCTTGTCAATCTTTGATTATCAAATGTGGTTGCTACAGGAGTTCAAACCAATCTATTTGACTTGTTAGCGGTCAATCACCAGCAAGCCATCACAACAACCTTCAAATTTGTTGATCTGTTTGCAGGGATTGGTGGGTTTCGGATTCCATTAGAAAATCTGGGTGGTTGCTGTGTTGCCTATGCGGAAATTGATCGCGACGCGATCGCCACCTATGAACAAAATTTTTTGAATCATAGTTCTGATCAGGAACCCAATTTGGGTGATGTTTCTGCGGTTGATCAGCTACTCCACAATCTCGATTTGGTGGTGGGCGGTGTTCCCTGCCAGGCCTGGTCGATCGCGGGTAAAACCTTGGGATTTGAGGATCCGCGCGGTCGCCTGTGGTTTGATGTTTGTCGGCATTTTGTGGCGACGGTAGCCCTCAGTAATTGTGAACCCAGCACCTGTAAGCAACAATTTTTGGCAAAGTATTGATTACCCCAGCCAGTTTCGATCGCTCACGGCCCAGGACTACGCGAAGCTCCAGGGATTTCCAGAAAACTTCATTCTGCATCCCAATAGCAGCATCGCCAAAAAGCAATTGGGAAATGCTGTTTCCATGCCGGTGGTTGCAGTGATCATTCGATCAATTCTGCATTGTCTTTAATCTGGGATAAATTCTAGGGACTGCTTAGCGGTATAAGGTATCATTTTTAACTTTTTGAGAGAATTGAAAATAAAATAAAGATGTGACTCTTGGTAAAGAAACCCACATGCTATGCTCGTTTTGCGTCAAGTTTAGAGGAAAAGCGATAGCTATCATAGCTTAGTCACAGATCGCCGTCAGAGTATCTAAAAGCATTTCTAGCTGGATTAAGACGGTAAACCGTGGCGGCTGGCGTGGATCTCGCATAACTTTCCGGTGAGGTCAATTGATCAAAGGCTCATCGTGGTGGTCTGGGATCGCCTGGGTTTTTGGTTGGGGTACTTTAGCTGTTAGGAGATGCCGTTTGCGGCTGTGATCCCGATCGCTCCCCTGGGCTGAGAACAAATTGATAGAGCCAGTGGGGAGATGGTCTGACGCAGGATCGGCCAGACCTAAGCTAGTATTCGCGCCAAGCAATGGGCTTTTGCTGTGTTTTGGGGGAGTTTTAAGGCTAATTGGGGGCAAATTTAGCTGCTTTGACCTTCGTTAGCCGGATGCACTCGATTTTTCTCACTCAAAAACAAGTTCTGTCATGTCCATTCCGTTTCCTATGCTGACGGTTTCTGAACTGAGGGCGGCTATTATCCGCCAACCATTGGTGGTTGATGCGGCAGCAACGGTCTGGGATGTGGTTTCCCTGATGAGCGGGCCGCCGACGGCCCAGGCGGATCCACAGAAGGCGGCGATCGGGTCTCGCCCCAGTTGCGTGCTGGTGAGGGTGGACGATCGGGTGGTGGGCATTTTGACAGAGCGAGATTTGGTGCGTTTGAGTGCGCAGCAATGCCCGCTCGATCGCCCGGTGACCGACGTGATGACGCGGGAACTGGTGATACTGCGGGAGAGTGAGTTTACGGATTTGTTTTCCACCATTCATCTGCTGACGAAACATCGAATTCGGCATTTGCCGGTGGTGGATGAGGCCGATCGCCTGTTGGGACTAATTACCCAGGAAAGTTTGCGCCAGTTGGCCCGCCCGATCGACCTGTTGCGGTTGCGTCAAGTCCAGGAAGTGATGAGCCGATCGATCGTGGTGGCCAGCTCTCACGCCTCCCTGTTGGAATTGGCGCAATTAATGAGTGAGAATCAAGTGAGCTGCGTGGTGTTGGTGGATCCGGCCCAAGCAGCGATCGGGGCGATCGGTGACCCGGCGGCGAAATCAGAGAGCGATCTTGAGGGTGATCTTGAGGGTGATCTTGCCGCTGCCTCATCTCTACAGCCAATGGGTGGGCCGCCCGTGGGCCTGGTGACCGAGCGAGATATGGTGCAATTTCAGGCCCTGGAGTTGCCCTTGGATCAAACCAGTGCCCATCTCGTGATGAGCAGCCCGGTGTTTAGCGTCAGTCCCCACACCAGCCTGTGGGAGGCGCAACAGTTGATGGCCGATCGCTGGATTCGGCGATTGGTGATCACCAATGACCAGGGGCAATTGCTGGGCATTCTCAGCCAAACGCGCCTGCTACAGGCCTTGAATCCGCTGGAGATCTACAACTTGGCGACGGTGCTGGAAACCCAGGTGTCGCAGTTGGAACAGGAACGATTGGCGCTGCTGGAAAGCCGAGCGCAGGAACTGGAGCGGGAGGTGGCCGAGCGCACCGCCCAACTGCGGCAACAGGCGGAACGGGAAGCGCTGTTGCGGGAGGTGGCCACGCAAATTCACAATGCCCTGGATTTGCACACCATTTTGGAAACGACGGTACAGCAAGTGCAACGGTTGCTGAACTGTGCGCGGGTGATTGTCTATCAATTTGAGGGCGATTGCAGGGGCGTGACGATCGCGGAGGCTTTGGCGGATCCGAGCAATTTAGATCAATCCCTTTTGGGGCGACGGGTTCAGGATGCTTGTTTGGGGTCGGCTTTTTTGGATCCCTTTCGGCGGGGCCAAGTGCGGGTGCTGGAGGATGTCACCACTGCGCCGTTGTCAGACTGCCACCGAGATTTGCTGCTCAGTCTCCAGATGCGGGCCCAATTGATTTTGCCCTTGCTGGTGGGCGATCGCCTGTGGGGGTTGATGGTGGCCAGTGAGCATGATCGCCCGCGACTTTGGCAGGCGGCGGAAATTGACTTGCTGCAAGCCCTGGGGGTGCAGGTGGGAATTGCCCTCAAGCAGGCCACATCCCATGCTGCCTTGGCCGCGGAGTTAGAAGAGCGTTGCCGGGCCGAGGCCGCCTTGCGGGAAGCGGAAGCGCACCAACGGGCCCTAGTCAGTGCGCTGCCGGATTTGTTAGTGCGGCTGAATGCTGAGGGGATTTTTCTGGAATTTGTCGCCAATCCTGAGTTCGATCGGGTTGGCGATTTAAATAGTTGGGTCGGTAAGCATGTGTCGGAATTGCTGCCGCCGGTGGCCGCCCAGAAGCGGATGAAAGCCATTCAGCGGGCCTTGGCCACCAAAACCGTGCAGTTCTATGAGCAAAATCTGTCCACCCATGAGGTGTTGCGGATTGAGGAAGTGCGGGTGGTTCCTTACCGCGATGACGAGGTGTTGGTTTTGGTGCGCAACATCAGCGATCGCAAACAGGTGGAATGGCAACTGCGGGATTTGAACCAATCCTTGGAACGGAAGGTGGCCAAGCGCACCACCACGCTGCAAATTCGGGAGGCCCAGATTCGGGCGATGGTGGCGGCCATTCCCGATCGCCTGCTGCGGGTGACCCCTCGGGGCCAATGTTTGGACTACAGCACCCTCACTCAGGTGCAACATCCCTGGGGCCGCTTCCGCGCCGAGGCTGCTGGCGGTTCGTTGGAGGCAGCGGAAACCCCAACCCTCTCCCAGTTGACCGATTGGGTGGCGGCGGATCAGTTGGAGGCGGTGTTGGAGGCGGTGAGCCAGACGATCGAAACCGGCCAACTGCAAGTGATTGAACAGCGGCGGATCCTGGGCGATCGGGTTCTGGATGAGGAATTGCGGATTGTGGGCAGTGATGCGGATGCGGCCCTGGTGATGGTGCGGGATGTGACGGAGCGCAAGGCCGCCGAAGCCCAACTTCAGGAACGGGAAGCTCGCTATCGTGGTCTGATGGCGGGGGCCAGTGACGCGATCGTGGTGGCCAACCTCCAAGGGGAAATTCTGGAAGTGAATCGCAAGGCCGAGGAACTGTTTGGCTATGACCGCGCCCAACTGATCCAGATGCACCAATCCCAGTTGCACCCGATCGATTGCGAAGAGGAGATGGTGCAGGCCTTCCAAGCGGTGATTACGGATGGTTCCTGTCAGCTCACCAATGGCCAAATTCAGCGGGCCGATGGGCAAGCAATTCCGGTGGAAATTACCGGTTCGATCGTGCAGGTGGGCCAAACCCAACTGGTACAAGGCATCTTTCGGGATATTCGCGATCGCAAAAATGCCGAACGCCAATTGGCCGACCTGTCCCAACGGCTCACCCTTGCCCTGGAATCCGGCGCGATCGGCTGTTGGCAATGGAATATTCGGGCCAATACCCTGGTTTGGGATGAGCGGATGTATAGCCTGTATGGGGTTGCGCCCGTGGAACCCGGCCAGGAACAGCGCCTGCCCTACGATATTTGGGCCAGTTCCGTTCATCCGGACGATCGACCGGCCACCGAACAGTTGCTCTATGCCGCCACACGCGGCGAAGCCCGTTACGACACCGAGTTTCGGGTCATGCTTGCCGATGGCACAGTCCGCCACATCAAGGCCTATGGCGAGCTGCTTTGTGATGCCCAAGGTCAGCCCCAAAGCATGATCGGCGTGAACTATGACATCAGCGATCGCAAACAGGCCGAAGCGGCCCTGCGGCAAAGCGAAGAGAAATTCCGCCGCGTGTTTGATTCCAACGTGGTGGGCACCATTTTCACCAACTTTGAGGGGCTGATTGTTGATGCCAACGATTGCTTCTTGGAAATGCTGGGCTACGATCGCCTGGACTTGCAAGCCGGGCGCTTAAACTGGGCCGAACTCACACCGCCCGAATATCGAGCGCAAGACATCACGGCCATTGAACACCTGCGGCAACACGAGGCGATCGCCCCTTGGGAAAAAGCCTACGTGCATCGGAATGGCCATTGGGTGTGGGTGCTCATTGGCGTGGCCATGATTGCCCCCGAAACCGGTAGCTGTGTTTGCGTGGTGGTAGACATCAGCGATCGCAAACGCTCCGAAGAAGCCCTGCGCGAGAGTGAAGAAAAATTTCGCCAATTAGCCGAAGCCGTGGATTCGGTATTTTGGATTTTGGATCTCAACCGCACCAATCGAATCTACGTCAGCCCCGCCTACGAGCGGATTTGGGGCAGACCCAGCGAAGAACTCTACATCAGCCCCGACAGTTGGGCCGCCAGCATTCATCCCCTGGATTACGATCGGGTCTTAACGGCCATCCCCAAACAGTTAGCGGGCGAATTTGACGAGGAATATCGGATCCTGCGGCCTGACGGCGAACAGCGCTGGATTCGCGATCGGGCGTTCCCCATTTGCAACGCCCAAGGCGAGGTTTATCGCCTCGCGGGCATTGCCGAAGACATCACCCCCCTCAAGCAAGCAGAACTGGAGCGAGAACGGCTGCTTCAGGAATTGGCCGCCTTTAAGTTGGCGCTCGATGCCTCCGCGATCGTGGTGATTACCGATGCCCAAGGGATCATGACCTATGTTAACGATCGATTTCTCGCGGTTTCTGGCTACAGCCGCGAGGAATTGATTGGGAAAACCCATCGACTGGTGAAGTCTGGGCATCATCCTACCTCCTTCTTTGAGGACTTGTGGGACACCATTTTGGCGGGGCAAATTTGGCGCGGGGAAATTTGTAATCGCGCGAAAGATGGTCGGCTCTATTGGGTAGACAGCACGATCGTGCCGTTTCTCGATCGCGCAGGACAACCGATTCGATTTTTGGCTGTTCGTTTTGACATCACCCCGCGCAAACGAGCAGAAATTGACCTCAAAAATAGCAACTTCCTGCTTTCTACCATCAGCCAAGCCCAAACGGAATTTATTACGGCCGCCAACCGATTAACGATCTTTGAAGGCCTCCTAAATGGCTTATTAGAATTAACTGAAAGTGAATACGGCTTCATCGGGGAAGCGCTTTTTCGAGGCGACGGCAGTGCTGTGATTGAAGAAGGCTTTCTCAAAATTAAGGGCGTTCCCTTCCTGCAATCCCACAGCGTCACCAACATCGCTTGGGATGAGACTACGCAAAAGTTCTATGAAGATAACTATGAAACGGGAATGCAATTTACCAACATGAACACGCTCTTTGGCGCTGTGATCATGACCGGTAAACCCGTGATTGCCAACAGTCCCAGCACCGATCCTCGCAGTGGCGGCACACCACCCGGCCATCCTCCCTTGCAGGCATTTTTAGGTATTCCGTTTTATCAAGGCAATCAATTGGTGGGGATGATTGGAATTGCCAATCGGCCCGGCGGTTATGAGTCGAGCATGGTGGGTTACCTAGAACCATTTTTGGTCACCTGTAGCACCCTGATTGAGGGCTATCGGGTTGATCGCCAGCGCCGCCAAGCCGAAGAGCAACTACAGCGCACCAACGATGAATTAATTCGGGCTACTCGCCTGAAAGATGAGTTTCTGGCCAACATGAGCCATGAATTGCGCACGCCCCTGAATGCCATTTTGGGCATGACCGAAGGGTTACAGGAACAGGTTTTCGGTTCGATTAATGATGGTCAGCGCAAAGCTTTGGGGACGATCGAGCGTACCGGCTCCCATTTGCTTTCCCTGATTAATGACATTTTGGATGTGGCCAAAATCGAATCGGGGCAACTGGAATTGGATCAAGCGCCCACGGCGATCGTGCCCCTTTGCCAGTCTAGTTTGACCTTCATTAAACAACAGGCTCTGAAGAAATATATTCAGGTAGAAACTCAAATTCCCAGCCAGTTGCCCCACGCATTGTTAGATGAACGGCGAATGCGACAGGTACTGATTAATTTGCTGAATAATGCGGTGAAGTTCACACCGGAAAATGGGCGTGTGACGCTGTTGGTTTCCCTGGAGCAGTTTGCTGCTCAGGAATCTCAATCGCCTCAATCTTGGCTGCGATTTTCCGTCATTGATACGGGAATTGGGATTGCATCGGATCAGTTAGATCGGCTGTTCCGGCCTTTTGTCCAAATTGATAGCTCGCTTAATCGTCAATATGAGGGAACGGGGCTGGGCTTGGCCCTGGTGAAGCGGATTGTGGAACTCCACGGCGGCCGGGTGGGGGTGACGAGCAAGGTGGGGAGTGGCAGTTGCTTCACGGTCGATTTGCCCTACCATCCTGGTCGCACGATCGCGGAGGCTGGTGATGATCAATCATCGGCCAATTTGGATGCATCGCTGGTCATTGAATCAACGGATGGGGGCCGATCACCCTGCATTTTGTTGGCGGAAGATCAAGAGGCCAACATCAACACGATCGTCAGTTATTTAACGGCCAAAGGATATCGAGTAATTCTGGCCAAAAATGGCGCAGAGGCGATCGCCCAAGTGCAACAATCGCAGCCCGATTTGGTGTTGATGGATGTGCAAATGCCGGGGATGGATGGCCTGGAGGCGATGCAATTGTTGCGGCAAAGTTCGGAATATGCCAACTTGCCGATCGTGGCGCTCACGGCGCTGGCCATGGAGGGCGATCGCGATCGCTGTTTGGCGGCCGGAGCCAATGAATATTTAACAAAACCGGTGCGCCTGCGCCAGTTGGTGACCACGATTCAAAACCTGCTGCCCCAGTTTCCAAGCTAGTCGCGTGACAGGCTTAAGGCCTTGGGTCAACGTTGCGGAGCCAGTCGTGGTAACAAGGGGCTTGAGCATCTTGCTGCTTAATGATTAGGTGACGGTAACAGTCATGTAATTTGACCCAGCGAATTAAGGTAGCCGTGCTACTAGGTTGCTTCGCCCCGGCCAAGGCTGGCTCCCTAGCGCACCACCGCCTGCTGGCGATCGAGCTGAATCAAGGTTTGGTTACCCCGCATCAGTCGATAGGAAGCGGTCCAAGTGCCTGGCATCAGGGGCGATCGGCGAGTGCCCTTGCCCACGTAGGTAATCCACTGTTTTTGGTCTTGGTCGATCGGCCGTTGATAGTCCGTGACGATCGACCCATCGGGGGCCAACAGCTTGAAATATTCCACATCCCCCTTTTGCACTCCAAAGGCATGAACCCAAAAGGTGAGCGCCTCCGCCTGGCCGGGAATCTGGTTACTTTGGAACTCGCCGCGCCACAGCTCATCCTCCACCGGTTGCTTGGGGGCAAAGCCGCTGCGAATTAGCCCCGTTGCCACATAGTTGCGTGCCCCGTCATTCCAAACCGTGTTGGTGTTGTTGCCCGTCGCGCAGCCCGCAATCCGATCGCCCCCCAACAGCGGATCCACTTCCTTGCCATCCTTGCGCACCGTCACATGCACATGGGGAAAGGTGGTCATGCCCGACAGACCCACCAGACCCAGGGGATTGCCCGCCTGTACCCGATCGCCAATTTTGACCCGCACGCTGCCCTGTTTCATGTGGCAATACTGGGTTTGCCAGCCGTTGCCATGGTCCAGCATTACGCCGTTGCCGCACTCAATGCCCGCCACGGTCGATCGCGCTTCCGGGGAAGTGAGCCGTCGATCGGGCACACCATCCCGCATGGCCGATACCGTGCCCGCCGCCGTGGCCACCACCGGCACAGCCGTTTGCGGAGTCCAGAAAGGAATTGCAAAATCCGTGCCGTTGTGGCCGTCATAGGTCAAGTGCCGACACATGGAATCCCGCTCGCCCGTGCTGGGATCGTGGTCGGGATAGAGCATCACAAAGCAATCTTTGCCCAGTTGGCAATCGATCGGGCGGCGCAACAGAGCGGTGGCCGTTCTCTGGGCCAAGCGACCCTCGATCGGGCGCTCCGGAGCCGGAATGCTGGTGACACCGCCGGCCGGCGCGATCGCGGACGCGTCGGCCGCTTGGGCCAGAGCAGGAGAATCTGAAGGGGCCGATTGCCCGATCGGGCCCTTCAGACCCACCCAAGTCAACCCCGCGCCGATCAAGATCAAGGAGCCGATCCTTAGGGGCCATGCAAACATGTCACTCACCGTTATTGTTCAGAGAAATCAGAGTCGATCGCCAAAAAGCTGCCTTGCCCTAACCTTCCGAGGAGGCGGTTGCCATCAGGAGACCACGCCATAGACCCGACAAAAATGGACCCGACCAAGACTGAGATGGCGATTCCTCAGACTTAGACCCCCCATAGCCCATTTTGGTTGCAACTTTTCGGCCGGTTGCTGGTTCAGTTTGTCTTGCTTCTGCGTTGCGAATCCTAAGCCTCGTGCCAAACACCAATAGTTGTGGGGGCAAGGGGCTTAAGCCCCTTGTCTACATCGATCAGTGGAGCGGACAGAGTCGCAATTTTGGCTTTTCAGACATCCTCTAAGCCTTGTGCCAAACGGGCGATCGAGCAAGGTAACCGCCTAACCCCCCATCCCAAACCGGTTTGTTCTCGGGTTTGAGACTTCAGGCGGTTCCGTGATCATCCCACCCTATTCAGGATTCGTCATGATTTGTGAGCTTCTGGCAAGTCCCAGAATGCTTCAGTTGGGCTTGCAATAATCCCCCGTGGGCACGGCCCGCTCGATCGTGTAGGCCGCACCGGGCACGAGGATAAATTCGCTGGCTCCCACTTCGCTGTTGGGGTTGCCCCAATCGTAGGTGTAGCCCAAGCCGGTGAAGGGTTGCAGATTGGTGCGAATGCTGCGGTAATACAGCCCCTTGAAGAAAGTTTGATAGTTGGCAATGCCCGATCGGGGGGTGATGCCCGCCACCTTGGGCAAGTCCGCCGCCAGGGATTGGGGAAAATCCGCTTGGCACTGGCGATCGCTCACTTCCGGATCCGCACAGGGGCGAAACAGATCCCGCACATCCACCCACATTTCCACAAACACGTCATAGTTCCAGGCCGGATCCAAGCCCAAATATTGCTGGAGTCGCAGTTTTAAATCCGCTTCGGTGGCGTTGGGATTCTGTTGGCGATATTGCCGACAAAGCTGTTGCACCTGGGGAGCCGCCGTGACCCAAATCAGTTGGTTTTCGTTGCTGGAACTATTGGTGGCGGGTTTGATGAAGCGATCGAACGAGCTTTGACTCTTCCAGGTCACCATCAACAATCGTTGGCGATCGGGATGCCAAACCAAATTCGGATTATCCGGCGTGAGGGGAATCAGCTCCGACACCTGCTCAGTGGGTTCCGCCACCGCCGCATCCCGAATTGCCTCGTTGTAGCGCTCCTTGGGGGATGGGTTCGCCTGCACCGCATCGGGGCCGATCGACAATGTGCAAACCAAACCCAGTGCGGCCCCAAGGACGCGCCGAGAAATTTGAGAGATTGAAACAGTCGAAAACATGGCTGTAAGGGGGTCTTCAACCTTGGGCAATCGCCATCCTAACCAGACTCCTGGGGATTGAGGGCTAGGGGTAAAAGCATTGAATCAAGCGTTGAACGCAGAGTAATCACCCGATCGCCCCAATTTCTGAGCATTTTGCGAATTCTATAGATTTGTTGGTTGGATTAGATTTGTTGCAATTTACCTTGACCCTCGTTCATCAGAATTGACAAAAGCCTTAGAGCATTCGTGGTAACAAAAGGTTTAAACCCCTTGTTCAAGATTGGGCGCTGATTAGCTGAATCATTGGCTGAATCATTCGCGGCTATCCATTTTGGACATTGGGCATCGTTTGGCCCCGCCGTTCTGCGTTGGGAGCGACGTGGCTATTTTTAGGAAATTTGTGGATGACTACGCCTACCTGCCGCCTCAATTTAGAAACTGGCTCCGTTGCTTTTGGTTATGCACCCGCTGCGGCCCGGCAATTACAAACGGAATTGAAAGGGCTGATCGATCGAATCAAGGCCGCCACCCAGGTGACTCCCGGCGATCGCCCCACGCCCCAAGCCAATTTGGACTATCAACATGCGGGAGAGGTGTTTTTGGAGGTGTTTTGTAACCCCAATATTTGGCCATCGCCCTTTGCGGCGAAAGTGCTGTTGACCGTGCGGGACGATCGGATTCGGCTCAGTTTGGAAACGGCGCTCGATCGCCTGATGTCTGACCTAAATGATTACCTAGAGCAGGTTTAAGGTTGGTTGTCATGGCTTAACCCTCATCGTGGGGGACAAGGGGCTTAAGCCCCTTGTTACAACGATCTGGCAACGGCGGAATCAAGGTTTCAGGCGATTTGGTGATCGGTCTTAGGGCGCGTTCATCTGTTCGACTGGCTTTTCGACTGGCGGTGGAAAAGGTTGCTGCACAAATTCCATCAGAATGTCCGTGCAGCGGGCGATCGCCTTCAGGTGGGCAATCTCGTAGCCATGGGTGTTTTGGGTGGGGAAGCCCAAGCAGGCTGCCCGGGGCACATGGCCAAATTTCATGGCGATCGAGCCATCGCTGCCAAATCCGCTGATCACGGCGTATTGAATGGGTAAGTGCAAGCGCTCGGCCGCCGCCTGTAGCGCCCGGTTCAGGTCTTCGTCATACAGCCCATAGGCATCCTGGGACAGCAACACCGGCACGGGCCCCGGGGCGATCGGGTATTCCGGGGCGATCGGGGCAATTTCCAACGCAATCAGGGCCGCCAGCTTCTGTTGTTGCGCAAAGTACATGGCTCCCAAGGCTCCCACCTCTTCCTTGGCGGAAGCAACCAAATACAAATCCATGGCCGGCGGCTCCTGGGCCAATAGCCGTTCTGCCAAGTCCAGCAAAATTGCTACGGAAGCCTTGTTATCGAGGGTGTAGCTGGCGATTTGGTTCGGGCCCAGGCGTAGCGGTTGTTTGCGGTGTTTGCTCACCACGGCGCGGCTGCCGGGCCGAATGCCCGCTGCGGCCAACTCAGCAGGAATCCGACCCGTTTCCACCCAAGCCCGCTCCCAGGTCAGGGGCTGGTTGTCCTGCAAATTCCGCTGGGGGGACTCGTGGGACACATGGCGCGATCCAAAACTGAGCACGCCGGTGATGGTTTGGCGATCGCCCAACAGATCGATCGCCCCTTCGCCATAGACCCAAGGGAAAGCCCCGCCCAGCTTGCGCAACTGCACCCGCCCATCGGACTCAACACCTTTGACAATCGCGCCGATCTCATCCTTGTGGGCCGTGATGGCGATCGGTTTGGCGGTGCGATCGCGCCCGGGAATCACAAAAATCAAATTACCGGCCTCGTCTTGATTCCAGGTCAACCCCAGAGCCTCGGCACGATCGATTAACCAGCGATCGACCTCCTGTTCGGCCCCGCTGGGCGAATGACACATCACTAGGGCGCTGATGGTTGCAAAAAGTTCGTCATACATGGCGAGATCACGGGGCTGGGATGGTGGGGGAACTGGGTGGCAGGGTCTTGATCGCGATCAAAAATCCAAGAATCCAAACTATTCCTTCAAGGTTTGATTGAACAAAATTCGCCTTGATCAAAACTTGACTTGCATCACTTGCAGAATTTTAACGATCGCCCTCCGTGGCCCGGCGCGCCTGTTCCCAAGCAATCCAAGCCGCTCGGTGAATATCCAGCCAAGAAATGGCTCGATCGCGTGCCAACGCGGCCACATCCTCAAATTCTGGGTGAACATTCTGAACAGTCTTGCGGGTTTCGTCTTGCCAAGCCACCTTCACCCGCACAGGGCCATAGTCCGTGTCTACCACTTCCAAATGGCGCGGCAAAACACGGCGCTGTTGAAACGATCGACGAATCCCGATCGTGGTGGTTTCCTGAAACAACACATCCTCACAGGCAGTGAACCGATCCAGGGGCGTAATCACCGTGATGGCCACGCCGGATCGCGATTTTTTCATGGTCACCGGCTGCACAAAGGCATCCAGGGCCCCCACCTGCAACAACCGCTCGATCGCATAGGCGATCGCCTGGGGGCTGCAATCATCAATTTGGGTTTCCAACACCGCCACCGTTTCCAGGTCAGGATCATGGGGGCTGGCTAGGCTCTCTGGCCCCGGAAAAGCTGGGCCGGATTGACTTGATAGAAACTGCCCTGATGTCAATGGCAACGGCTGGCCAGCCCGGGGAGACCTCTCGGGGCGATCGCCTGGAGCCGGAGACTGCGGGCCCCGATCACTCTGGGGCGCGGGCAAAATCGGTGGGGGCAACGGGGCCGATCGCACCAACGGAGCCGACAAACCGGCGGGCGCTGCCAATTCCCCCAACCACAGCCGCACGATGTTGGGCAATGGGAGCGATCGCTGGCCCGCGCCCAACCCCACCTGCTGAAGGGTCATGGCCGGCGGCGACCCGAACCCCTGGGCCAGTCCCACGGCGATCGCGGCTCCCGTGGGGGTCACCAATTCCCGATCGATCCCGTTGGCATAAACCGGCACTTGTCCCATTTCAAACAGCTTCAACACCGCCGGAACCGGCACGGGCAATCGCCCATGGGCCGCCCAAACCGTGCCGCCGCCCGTGGGCAAAGCGGAACAGAAAACCCGCTCAACCCCCAGCCAATCCAGCCCCAAACAGGTTCCCACCACGTCCACAATCGCATCGATCGCCCCCACCTCGTGGAACTGCACTTGTTCTGGCGCAATGCCGTGGACGGCCCCTTCCGCTTGGGCCAACTGCCAAAAGATCGATCGACTCCATTGCACCACCCGATCGGGTAGCGACGAACTCAGCAGCATCGCCTCAATGTCTGGCCAACGGCGGCTGTGGTGATGGTTGTGGGAATCGTGGTGATGATGATGATCGGGGCTATGGTCGTGATGCTCATGATGCTCATGCCCATGATGCTCATGCCCATGATGCTCATGCCCGTGATTATCGTGTTTGTGCCCGTGATGCTCATGCCCATGATTTCCCAGAGCCTCAGGTGAGCGGGCAGATGGTTCAGTCCCTTCCCCCGGCTCATCCATGGGATCTTCCACCTGAAAGGAACCACCGGGCGATCGCCACTCCACGATCGCTTTCAAGGCTCGCTGACCGTTGTGGTGCATGGTTTGGCTGCTGAGGCGATATTCCTCGGCAATTCCCAGGCGATCGAGCTGCGATCGCACATAATCCAAGGGCACACCCACATCCAGCAGCGCCCCCAAACACATATCCCCCGCCAGCCCCGTTGGGCAATCAAAATAGGCCACCTTCATTTGTTTTGCCCTCCGCCCAAGTCTGAAAAATCTATCCCGCCATCTTGTTGGCCAGCGCTTTGGCAATCCGTTTGGGAGCCGGTCGATCGTTGGTCTTGATGATCTGTTGATGAGATCCTTGATGAAATTTTGATGAAATCTTGAGATCCGTTGGTTGGTTAATCGTTCAAGAACTGAGCATGTTCGTGAATTTTGTGTGCCCGCGAATGCACTGATTATGAATCAGTGTTGATTTGACCGCGTGGCCGCATCAGTTCGATCGATGGGCCCCTTGGTTGTTTTGGGGTCAGTCCATGGGGGTTCATCATAGGTTTCTTCCGGCTCCTGGTGATTGAGGGTTAATCAACAGTGAACTCAATGCATCTAGAGAATTGCCACATTGCACCCCGTATAAATACTGAGTTAAAAATGCACCAGTGTTTTCAAAAAATGTCGAAATTGGCTGAATTTTGGTCGATTTTGAGAGTGAGATTGCTGATCCCGATTCAGTGATGATTGATGCACCGTCAGGGCCAACAATGAGCCACAATAAACAACAGGTCATGCTGCGGTGTGACTAGCCCCGATCGCCCCCCAATTCCGACTGATCAGCGGGCGATCGACCCGAAGACTTCTCGCAATCTCAATCCCGAAGTCTTCTCGTGCCCTTTCCCAGGGTGGTTTCCCCGGGGTGATTTCCCCAGCGTGAAGATCACCAGGGCGATTTCCCCAGAGCGATCAACCACACCATCGCATTCTCTCAACGCCACCTCGGCCCAGTTGACCTCAACCCCCCAACTGGCTCAACGCACTCAAGGACATCGACGAGGAAACGACCATGACGAACGCCTCCCGTCCCCCGGTTCCCCCGCCGCCGCCGCCACCACCGCCTCGGGTGGCCCCGCCGCCGCCGCCGCCGGTTGCTGGTCGTCCTCCGTCGCCTCCCCCGATCGGGAACAACGAGCAAACCCTCCCGATCAACATGGCCCCGCCGCGCGTGGCCCCACCGCCGGCCCCCACGGCTCCGCCGCCCATGGCCCCGCCGCCACCGGCCGCCAACACGGTCACCACCCCCGCGCCACCGTCCACCGTGGTGCAGTCAGGGCCCCCCAGCGCTCCGGTGGCGGCCCAAGTGGCCCCGCCTCCTGTGAAGCGCAAGCCCTCTCCCGGTCAGCCGACCATGATTGACATTGTGAAGCGGGCAGACGAAGAAGGCTGCTCCGACGTTCACTTGGGAGTGAATGAAGTGCCCCGTTTCCGCAAGCGCGGCGACATCGTGCCCCTGGACTATCCCACCACCGACCTCGACACCTTCATGAGTTGGTTGGGAGAAATCATGAGCGAAGAAGATATCGCCTTCTTCCAAGAAAATTTGGACTATGACGGAGCTGCCGATCTGGGCTTCGTGCGGATTCGGATTAGCTGCTTTGATTCGTTAGCGGGCCCGGCCATGGTGTTGCGGCTGATTGGAGCCACCATTCTGAGCATGGAGCAGCTTAATTTGCCGCCCGTGTTTCGGGATGTTTGTCACTACCACAAGGGCTTGATTTTGGTGACGGGGCCCACGGGTTCCGGGAAATCCACCACCATGGCCGCCATGTTCGACTACATCAACAAGAGCATGGCGAAGCACATCATCACGATCGAGGATCCGGTGGAGTTTGTGCATATCAGCCAAAAATCCCTGATCAAGCACCGGGAAGTGGGGCGGCACACGCGGCAATTTTTCAATGCCCTGAAGGGGGCCCTGCGCCAAGACCCGGACATCATGTTGGTGGGAGAAATTCGGGACGCGGACACGATGAAAATCGCCCTGAAGGCGGCCTCAACGGGTCACTTGGTTTGCGGAACCCTGCACACCAACAGCGCCATCAAGACGATCGAGCGGGTGTTGGGGATGTTTCCCCCCAATGAGCACGCGGCCCTGCGGGTGAGTTTGGCCGAATCATTGGTGGCGATCATTGCCCAAGGGTTGTGCAAAACCACCGACGGAAAACGAGCGGCTTACCACGACATCTTGATCGCCACGGATGCAATTAAGGAATACATCATCAAAGGCGAGATGGAGGAGATTAACCAGGTGATGCTGAAGTCAGAGTTTGACGGCATGATCACCATGAATAAGGCGCTGTTTAATCTCTACCAAGAGGGCCGCATCACGGAGGAAGTGGCGCTGGAAAACTCGCCCACGCCGAATGAAATGGCCCAATTCCTGCGCGGTCGGGTGTAAGTTGCGTTTGGGGGCAAGGGGCTTCAGCCCCTTGTCTCCGATTGTCGTCAAAGTGCCTGAAACCCTGATTCCACCGTACCGACATCGTGAGGGGCAAGGGGCTTCAGCATCTTGTTACGACGACCGGGACGACGACTGGGACATGGAAAATCAATCGTTTCCGCCTGATCCTAGGAAATGACGACAGGCCCGAAAGCCCCTTGTCGTCAATTCGGGCCTAGACGTTTTTCAGGGCTTCGGGTTGGCTTTGCAGCCACCGATCGACCCCGTGGCGTTGCAAGATGGTTTTAATTTCTTGGGCGATCGGGATGGGCTGTTCCACCATGCCCATATGTCCACAATCGGGAATTTCCCGCAGGTTTTCGCCCGACATGTCAAACAGTGGATGGAAGCTGGCCAAGTGGCGCACATAGCGCGGCTCCATCACAGAATCTTGGTTTCCGGCGATGAAGTAGGCCGGCTGGGTGAGCTGGGCCACCACCTGGGGCAAGCGATGAACTTCCGCTTCGGTGGTGGACTCCAACAGGGTCCAGAGGGCCGCCTCGGGATGGGCGGTCACGAAGTCGATCAGTCGCTGCCGACCCCATTGGCGGGCCACCGGGCGGGCCACGCTGTCGCGGCTGAAGACCCAATCGAGACCCGGAAAGGCCCGCAACCATTGGGGACGAAATTGCACCAAGCGCTGGCCGACGGCCCGAAAGCGCTCAAATTCTTCTTTGAGATAAATGCCGCCACCGGAGTTGAGGCAAATGACCCCTTGAATCCGATCGGGAAATTTGTGGGCGCTCCACAGGGCGATCGCCCCGCCGAGGGAGTGACCCACAATCCAGGCGGTTTCAATCCCCAAATGCTCGAGCAGCCGATTTAAATCTTCGGCATAGGCTGCCGGGGCGTAGTTTTGGTAACGCTCGCGCGGCGTTGAAAATTGCTGGGGTTGGGTGGGTTGGGATGCCCCAAAACCGCGCAGGTCATAGGACAAACAGGGGATATGGGGCTGGAATTGGTCAATGAGGGGTTGCCAATAGTGGCGGCTGAGCAGCCAACCATGGACAAAGACCAAAGCCCAGCGGGTGGGGCGATCGGGATCGAGCCGGTAACTGTGGGGAACGCCGCGAATGGTGATGGTTGCCATACTCCGATCCTATCAGCAACAGCCCGATCCCTGGATCGGTTTGGAAGCGCAAGGGAAGCGGTTCCCATGCGAAATACTTGAGAAGCTGAAATCGCCTGGTAGTAATGATTTTCAGGGTTTTAGCCTTTGACGGTTCCGGATTTGGGCTGCCCTGCCCGAAAGAGAAAAAGTCTCGATCGATCCCCACGGCCCCCGGCGCAGCAAGACAGCGAATCGAGGCTGATCGCTCGATGCTCCCCTCGAAATTGGCTCCGAGCAGGGCGATCGACCCCGATCCACCTCGATTCGCCTCGATCCACCGCGACCACGGCAGTCAACGCAACAACAATCAACAAAACAGCGACGGGTCATCAGCAATGGCAACTGGCAACTGGCAACTGGCAACCGGCAATTAACCACTGCAAAAGCCAATCATCGCCGTAACGCATTGGGGGAGTAGTTCTCAGAAGTTCTGATCTGGCTTTGTTCTCTCAAAACTGTCGCCCCAAAGCCACACTCCACCACACCTAATTCAGAATTACTGGATACCAGACTGAACTGGTTAAACGAACCGCAAACATGCTTTGGCTAATTTTGACCAATGCTGATTAGTGGAGGGTTGAAAATTCCGTTTTTGATGGAACCAAATTCTCAGAAATTGCATGACAAAATCCTAGAAAGAAAACGGAATCAACCCCCCAATTACAGTCTGCATCAAACGATCCTTAGCTCGCGGGATTGGCGAACACGTACCGCACAAAATCGCGACGGCCGCTGCCCCGGTGCGAGTTCCGAGTGCGCCGCACCACGGTGGGTGCAGCCTCTACGGACAGTTCTTGATGATTGGTCATTTGGGTTTCAGAAACCAAGGGAGTCATTGCGCCCGCCGGCAGCGATGGCGCAACCGCTAGGCACAAACCGAGCAGCATCGAAGCAGAAGGGAACAGGCGCATAGGAAGAAATCCATCTCGAACGTTGCTGCTCCTTCCTTCTGAAAAAAATCAACGAAATCAGGAAAACGAATCAACATTTTTAGTAAGAATTTTGATGTCTTTCTCCGGAACCCATTCCCTTTACAGTTCAGTGCCAATTCATTAACTGTCCTCGAATTTTGGGTGATAATTAGCTAATTAGAATCTCTTCGTTCGGGGGGACAGGAAACCGGATTTTGGGGAGAAATTGGGGTCAAAATTGCGATCGCCACGGCATCAGTGCTGGTTGAATGGAGAATTGACGAACACCAAGGAAGATTCGCCGTTGTCTGGATTGGCCAATTCACAAACCGACCTACGGGCAAACTCGCTGGTCAGCACGATCGAGGCAATTTTGTACCTCAAGGGACAGCCCCTCAGTTTGGCGGAGATTGCCGACTGTGCCGGTTGTGCGCGAGATCTGGCCCACGAGGCCTTGCTGGACTTGATGAACGACTATGCCCAGCGGGACACGGCGTTGGAGGTGGTGGAACTGCGCAAGGGCTGCTACACGTTGCAATTGCGCGATCGATTCCAGTCCCTGGTGGAGCGGCTGATTCCGGCGGACTTGGGCGTGGCGGCATTGCGAACCTTGGCGGTGATTGCTCTCAAGGGGCCGCTGCCGATGGCGGATTTGGTCGATTTACGCGGCTCCGGAGCCTATCAGCATGTCCAGGAGCTGGTGGAGCGAGATTTTGTGAAAAAACGGCGCTATGGGCGATCGTCCATGGTGCAGGTGAGCGAAAAGTTCCACCGCTACTTTCAGTTGGATGTGGAAAATCAGAATTCTGCCCAGTTGGAGTTGGCGCTCAATCAGTTGCGATCGACCCTGCCGCCCGATGAGGATGCGGCCGAAGATCCAGAAGATCCAGAAGACCTCGATCGGGATTCGGTTGATCCAGATCTGGACTGAGAATCGGAGCTGGGAATTTTAGGTTAATGATTTTGAGGAAATTCTTGAGCCGATCGGGAGTGTGCATCCCTTGAAAGATTTGTGGCATCAGTGGTTAGCCGCCGCCTCAGAGCGGCCAGACCTGCGGGCCCCGATCGCGGTGGCCTTGGGGGCCATTCCCGGCGCATTGGGGCGTTATTATCTGTCGCTGCTTTGTGCGCGGCTGTGGGGCACGGGTTGGCCGATCGGCACGTTTTTGGTGAATTTGTCCGGAGCGGTGTTGATGGGGCTGTTTGTGGGGTGGATGACGGATCGATCGCCCCTGTATCCCGAATTGCGGCTGTTGTTCGCCGTGGGATTTTTAGGCTCCTACACCACCTTTTCTAGCTACATCTTGGATGCATCCAATCTGGCGCGATCGGGTGCTTGGGTCATGAGCTTGGCCTATGGTTTTGGCAGCTTTGCCCTCGGTTGGTTGGGTTTGGAATTGGGACGTTGGCTGATTGACCGTTGGCGCTAGTTGACTTGCCCAATGTTGCCAACCAGTTTGATGTAGTTCGTTGGATGCATCGTAAAGAAGACTTTACAAACAATGAGCAAAAACTCTTCTGGTCTCCACCTTCTAAAAGCGGTAATTGCGTGGGGATGAAGGGCAAGTTCAGTCGTGAATTGCCCATGACGTTCCAGCCATGATTCAAGCTGCGATTCAGGCTGCGAAACCCAAATTTTCCGTGGGCGAATCTGCTTGGCAATCCCCATCACGCTGAATGGCTGCGCTCATCACTGCCGTCGGGAAAAGACTTGGGGGATCGATCGGGATCGCCAAAATCTGTTTTGCAGTTGCCCATACCCACTTTGTAATTGTTTTGTTGCAACTCTCGGTATTCCTCGATAGTAAGACTCCCATGGGTTGCTGTATTTGATCCCTGGATTTATGAACCTAGTTGAAATAACGTCAACTTCTGTTGATTTCCCTAGACGCTGACTCAGAACCGGTTTATCTTCAAGTCAAGGTACGAAAGAAGCAAGAAACGCTTCTCTCCAAGGACAGTTCCCGGTGCGTACCTCCTGCCGGAGACTGGCACGACTTCCTCTTCTGTGTTGCATCCGAAGCTTGTTGTTCAAGTAGCGTTTGCGCCATGCGGCGATCGAACCGGTAGCTGTTGATAAAACTAGCTCATTCGGGAGGTCATGAATCGTGAGGTTCGCACCACAGGCGCTGCTAACAAAGCAGTCTGAATCGACTGAAGTGATGCCCGATCGACCGAAGTTGTGTATCGTTGTCCACCCGATTGATTAGCTGTTGAGAGTAAAACCTGTTGAGTGATTCCTGTCTTCAAATAGCCAGCGAAAGCAAAAAGGTCTAGTCCGCGTCTGGGCTAGACCTTTTGAGTTTGGAGAAGTGTTCGGAATTCAAGATTGGGAGCGATCGAGCCGTTTTGCAATCCAGCGGCCAATCCCGTTTAAAATTGCACCCGCCATCAGAATGCCCAAGGCCGGCTGCCATAGGGGTTGCCACAGGGAATACCACAGATCAAACCCGAAGGGCTTGTGGAGACTGCGACCAACCACGGCGATCGCCAGCCAAGCAAAGCTCAAAAACACCAAAAACAGATTGGCCATCAGCGCGCGATCGGCCCACAGCCAAAATTTAGTTTGCCAATTGGGGGAAGAAGGGGGAGCGGTCATTGGTCTTAGGTTCGCTGGTGCGGTTTTTGTGGTGATCCTGTGGCGTTAATTGCGTTAATTAGGAGTTGTATCATGCTCCGTTTCCTGATCGCCTTTTCCCTTGCAAAATCCAACATTCAACCCCGCTGATCAACCGACTGATCAACCGACTGATCAACCGACTGGTCAACCCGTTGAGGCGACCGATCGCCCGATCGAGCCAGCCGCGCCCCACCTGGAAACCCTGGCCATTCATGCGGGCCGCGCACCCGACCCCGCCACGGGGGCGATCGCCCCGCCGCTATATCTCACCAATACCTTTGAGCGATCGGCCGATGGTTCCTATCCCCAAGGCTATCTCTACAGCCGGTTAGATCATCCCAACCGCCGATCGCTCGAAACCTGTTTGGCCGCCCTCGAAGGTGGCGCGGCGGCAGCAGCCTTCAGCTCCGGCGCAGCGGCCATGATGGCAGCGTTGCAAGCCTTGGGGCCCGGGCAGTTGGTGGCCCCGCGCGATCTCTATCGCGGCACGGCCCAATTGATGGAGCAGGTGTTGCAGCCCTGGGGATTGGCGGTGGTTTGGGTGGATGCCACGGATTTGGCACAGGTGGCCGCTGCCCTCATGCCCGAAACTCGCGCCGTTTGGGTGGAAACGCCTTCCAATCCGTTGCTGAAGCTGTCAGATATTCGAGCGATCGCCCAGTTAGCCCAAGCCGCCGGGGCCCTTTGCATTTGCGATAACACTTGGGCCACTCCCCTGTTGCAACGGCCCCTGGAATTGGGAGCCGATTGGGTTGTCCATTCCACCACCAAATATCTCGGGGGCCATAGCGATGTCACCGGCGGGGCGGTCATTGCCCGCGAACTGACCCCGGCCTTTGAGCGGGTGCAACAGGTGCAGCGGCTGGGCGGATCCGGATTGGCTCCCTTTGACTGTTGGCTGACCCTGCGGAGCGTGGCCACCTTGCCGGTGCGAATGGCGGCCCACTGTGCCCATGGGCGGCAGGTGGCGGCCTGGCTGCGATCGCACCCGGCGATCGAGGCGGTTCACTATCCCGGCTTGCCAGACCATCCCCAAGCGGCCTTGGCGCGATCGCAAATGAAAGACTTTGGGGGCATGGTGTCGGTGCAAGTGCGGGGCGATCGCCCGGAAGCCCTGGCCGTTGCCGCCGCCCTTCAGATTTTCACCCGGGGTACCAGTCTCGGCGGTGTGGAAAGTTTAATTGAGCACCGCGCCTCGATCGAGGGGCCCGGAACCACCACCCCAGAAAACCTGTTGCGCCTCTCGATCGGCCTTGAGCACCCAGACGATTTATTGGCCGATTTGGCGCAGGCCTTGGCAAAAGTGTACGGACTCAGGGCGTAATCGCACGTATACCCCCTTGTTGATCCCCGAGTATGATAAAACCGTCCTGAAAGCAGCCATGGCGATGCCCTCGTGATTCCCTCCCAAGACCAGGATTGGACATCTGATAACGGGTTTGATGATGTATATCGTCAGGCCTGTGGTGGCAGCATTGCCGCGATCGTCCAGATTCTGAATCAGAAGTTGGCTTCCGACCAAATTCGCACCCGCGCCATCATTGCGGGTGGTAGCTTGCAGTTGCTGTGTGAAGCACCCACAGCGGAAAACCTCGATCGCGACCACACCGTCGAGCGAGTGCGCGCCATCTTGGAACAAGTGGCCCCCCGAGGAATTCGCAAAGTCACCCTCTATGCCCGCCTCGTGCAAGAACAGCAGCTTTTGTGGCTAGAGGCGATCCAGCGAGAGCCGGAGGATCTGTTGTGGTCAGAGCTGATGATTTTGAAGCGATCGCACTGGTTCCGGTGGGTTTTTCGCAATCTCACCTCCCGCCAACGAGACCTCAACCTGCCCACCCTTGGATCCACCTTGCCCGCCAAAGCCGCCCGCGCCCAATTTTGGGTCGGAGCCGCCGGGGGAGCGATTTTGAGTGTCTTTTTGCTGGGGCTAGTGGCCTGGAATTTGAAATGGATCACCATTGGCAACCCGCCGGCCACCCCCACCGCCAGTACCACCAATGATCCCTTTGTTAAAGCTGTTCGCTTGGCGGAAACGGCTGCTCTTGGGGGGCAAACGGCCAAAACGCGCCAACAGTGGCTAGAACTGGCGACCCAGTGGCAAGCCGCTGCTGATTTGATGGAGCAGGTGACCCCAGACGATCGCCGGGCCGCCACCGCGCGCGATCGGGCCCAGCGTTACCGCCAAAATAGCCAACAGGCCCGCCAACAGGCCGAGTTAGCCCCCGCTGCCTTGCCCTGAAGCCTGTCATCAAATTTCTGACCTAATTCTGCTTTTAGCCTTAACTTTTGCCCTGATTCTTCTGTTGCAAAAAGACGAGGATTGCAACGCCTGACCGAGACCAAATTGGCTTTGTAGTTGACGAAAGCTAAATGATCGATCGGACATGTTTTCCTAACTCCTGACTGATTAGTGGGAGGGCGCGATCGCTAGGATAGAATGGTGATTACTGTCAAGCTTGCCATAGTTGACTGCAAAAAGTTGATCGTGAAAAGTTGACTGCGAAACTCAAAACCCGATCGCCCCGGCCAAATTGCTCCTATGCCTATTCGGCACTTTTCCGCGCGATTGAGTGCAATTTCGATGTTTATTGATCGCGCCTTCAAAGTTGATGATACCAAGATCAACAGCGTAAACCGTGCCTACACTCCTGAAGAATGGCAGCGCTTCGGAGCCGCCGAACACGATCGCGCCACAGGCTTACTGTTAGATTACGAAGGCATTGTCCTACGGGCCGCTTTAAGTGAATTAAATTCCGTGGTGGAGTATGAGCTGAAGTGGGTGGTGAGGTCAATTTATCAAAAAAAATATGGCTCCCATCGCGACTATCGCCGCAAACTTTCCCACAAAACGATCGCGGAAATCTATCGAATTATTGAACGTGAATTTCAGGTCAAAATAGAAGCTTTGCCAGGGTTTCAGGAAGTGGAAGCCATGCGCAAAGTGGTGAATGCTTATAAGCATGATGATGGCTATAGCGGTCAATATCAACCGTTTTTAACCATCTCTATTGAAAAGAAATACGAATTAGATATCCAAATGGTTCGGGACTATCTACAAGCCGTTGAAGTATTTTTGCAAGCCCTGCCCGGCGAACGATTGCAATTGGGACAAGATGTGCGAATTAAACCCATTCGGAATCCGGCGGGCTTTGGGGAATAGGTGGTTTGGTTTGCGGCTGGCGTGGTGAATTGGTAATGCTAACCAGCAATGACAACCAGGCGTGAAAACCAGTTGTGAAAACTAGCCATGAAAACCAGTTACTAAAACCAGAGGTGATGACGAATCATCAATCAGGGAGCGCGATCGACCACCGCTAACTCCCCGCGATCGAACAAATATCGAACAAACATCGAACCAACGAGGTTGCCCTCAACGTCCCAAATCAGGTGGGAACCAGTTCGCCGGGCCGCAGCCGGGCCCAGCGGCCTTGGTCAGCCGTGAAGCTTTGGCAACCCACCACATCCCACTCCATTTCAATCTCGTTGTCGCGCGGTCGGATGTTGACATTAATGCTGGGTTCGATTGGCTCAAAATCTGGGGAATCCGTCAAATGTGCCTGTTGATGTTGGGCTTCAACCGCGTGGTAAGTCGTGCAGCGATCAATATGGAGGCAGTTGACACAAATGCACATGGCTTGGGCACTCCTTGGCTATTCAAACAAGGCCCGGCGAGCGATCGCACCAAAGACCACCACGGTTCGATCGCAGCCCCAGTTTTAATCTAGCTTGCGCCCATTGCAATAGACATCTCGCCTCTTTCCCAAGCTATGCCATTCTAGAGAAGACAACTCATCAGGCGATTGTCATCAGGCGATTGTCACGCTGGGGGCGGTTTTTGCCCGCTGGCGATGTCCCAGTTCTCGGCTCGACAGCGTTGTTTCGTTTTGTTTAGGGATTGTTGAGGGCATTGATCAGAAGGCTCATGGGCGATGATCAAGCGATGACCAAAACCGATCGCCAAAACGGTCATCGGCAAATTTGCACGAAACACGGCCAGTTCGGTCGTGTCAGCCTGGGCCGCGGATGAAGCCAACTTCGCCGCGATGGTGCAGGAAGTTCCCTGATTGCTAGTATTTTGCGGCAATGGTTTAGGGAAATCGTGACGGTGGTGTCGAGCCATTCATCGGGTCGTTAATGTACGAGCCATTCATAGGGTCGTTAATGTAGTTGATGCAAACCTTGTTGCGGGCGCGCGTGACGCGGTTGATCCAACAGTGGCTTCAGCGAATTCCGGTTGTCAGGACAGCGATCGAATACTTAGCTGCGGTCAATGTGGCGGCGGACGATGGGAGCAATCTCGATCGTATGTCCTATGAAGGCTGGCAAAATCGCTTCCTGTTAGCTCGGGTTCGGTTAGCCTTTGGGTTAGGGCTGCTGATTTCCTGGAGCTTTGCGGTCTTAGACCTGGCGCGATCGGTCTTGCGCCAGGAAACCCTCAGTTGGGATAACGTGGCCGCACGGTTGGCCACCCTGATTAGCCTGTTGGGGTTTTGGTATTTATCCGACACCCGCTGGGGAGCGCGTCATCTGCGGGTTCTGTTTTTGGGGTTTTTATTTTCCTTCCAAATCGTCCCCGAAACTTGCCAGGTTCTGTTGTCGCCCGTGACCCTGAACCGGTTGCCCCCGCGTCTGTTTGGGTGGGCCTTTGGGTTTTTTGCCCAAGCGACCCTCATTCCGGCGCGCTGGCCCCTGCATGTGTTGTCCCAAGCCTTGGCGTTGATCCATTCCTTTGGGCTGCGGGAATTGCTGGGGGCGGCCATTCGCTCCTCACCGATCCAATCGCGCTTTGGCCTGTTGCTAGAGCTGTTTTGGATTTGTGTGGTTTGCGATTTGTCGGTTTATCTCTATGAACGGCTCCAGCGCGCGGAATTTAGCGCCCGCAGCAAGCTCGCCGATGCCTATGAGCAAGTGGAGGCGGCCGAGGCCAAATATCGCAGCATTTTTGAAAACGCCGTGGAGGGAATTTTTCAGTCCACGGTGGATGGATCTTTTATCAGCATGAATCCTGCCTTGGCGCGCATTCTGGGTTATGACTCGCCGGAAGCTGCGATCGCGGGGATTACGGAAATTCCGAGTTTGTATTCAGATCCCAAGCGGCGGGATGAGTTTTGCCACATTCTGGCCACAGAGGGCCAGGCGATCGCCTTTGAATCTCAAATTTATCGATCGGACGGTTCCACCACCTGGATTGTGGAAAATGCCCGAGCGGTTTATGACGTGCGGGGGCAAATCATTGGCTATGAGGGCACGGTGGCCGATGTCAGCACCCGCAAAGCAGCCGAGGTGGAAATTCGCCGCGCCCTGGAAGCCGAAAAAGATCTGAACCGCATGAAATCCCAGTTTGTGTCCATGACTTCCCACGAATTCCGCACCCCCTTAACCACCATCTTGGCCTCGGCGGAAGCCCTGGAGCACTATGGCGATCGGTGGGGGCCCGATAAAAGTCGCAACTATCTCCGCCGCATCCAAACCATGGTGCATCACCTGACGGAATTGTTGGAGTCGGTTTTGGTGTTGGGGCAGGCGGACTCGGGGCGGTTGCAGTTTCGGCCGGGGCCCGTTGACCTGGAAGGGTTCTGCAACGGGTTGGTGGAGGAAATGTCCTTGAACCTGAAGGCACACCAGGCGATCGAGTTTCGAGTGGTGAACCGAGGGGCGGCGGCTCCAGTGTTGGCCATGGATGAAAAGCTGCTGCGGCACATCCTGTCTAATCTGCTGTCCAATGCGTTGAAATATTCCCCCAACGCCAGCACCACTCAGTTTCGGCTGATCTATGCTCCAGAGTCTGTGCGGTTTGTGATTCAAGATCAGGGCATTGGCATTCCAGCGGCCGATCGGGAGCGTCTGTTTGAGTCCTTCCACCGGGCTGGCAATGTGGGAACCATTCCCGGAACCGGCTTGGGCCTGGCGATCGTCAAGCGATCGGTTGACTTACACGGGGGACAAATCCAAGTGGACAGCACCGAAGGCGTGGGAACCACCTTCTCGGTCACCCTACCGGTTACCCCTTGGCAACCGCTCAGCAGTGAAGAAGATCACCTCAATGCTTGAGCCTTGATGCTTGAGCCTTGATGCTTGAGCCTTGAACCAGTCTTGAGCGTTGGGTGCGGCTTGCAGACCACGGCGGCCGCGGTCTACCGGGTGCTGTTCTGATCCAGGCTGGCCAGGTTCAATCCTGGAAAGGAAATCCATAAAATGGGTGGCCATTGAGTTAATCGATTCTTTGTGGACAACGCATCGGGTTAAGGGAGCGATCGCCGTGACCAAAATTTTGACCATCGAAGACGAACCGGATGTTCGGGAAATTATTCTCGATATTTTGGAAGCCGAGGGGTATGAAGTGGCGGGAGCCGCTGATGGCAATGCTGGCGTTCGTTTGGCCGAAGCCTTCCAACCCGATTTAATTCTGTGCGATGTGATGATGCCGGAGTTGGATGGTTACGGGGTGCTGGCGGCCCTGCGCCAATCGCCCATTACCGCCACAACTCCCTTTGTGTTCCTGACGGCCCGCACCACCAAGGGCGATGTGCGCCAAGGAATGCATTTGGGAGCCGATGATTATTTAACGAAGCCGTTTACGCGGGATGAGCTGCTGGGGGCGGTGGCTGCTCGGTTGCAACGGCAATCGGCAACCCAAAAGCAATCCCAAGAACAGCTTGATGCGTTGCGCTATAGCATTGCATTCTCGCTGCCCCATGAGTTGCGAACGCCGCTGAATGGGATTGTGGCCACGTCGCAGTTCATGCTTGAAGAGTTGGAGGATTTGGATCCTGAAGAAACCCGCGAGATGCTGACGGATATTCACAATTCGGGTCAGCGCTTGTTTCGGTTAATTCAAAACTTTTTGCTCTACGCGGATTTGGAGTTGGCGGCTCGGGATCCCCAGCGGTTGCATGAGCTGCGACAACTGCAAGTGGAGAGTCCGGCGGCGGTGGTTGAAACAACGGCACACCGACAGGTGCAGGACTGGGCAGGGCGATCGGCTGACTTGTCGGTGCAGGCGGTGGATGCGATCGTGGGGATTTCAGAATCGGCGCTGCAAAAGATGGTGATTGAGCTGGTGGATAATGCCTGCAAGTTTTCGCAGCCGGGCCAGCCGATCGCAGTGTTTGCGGAAATTCAGGGCGATCGCTACCAGTTGGTGGTGAAAGATAGCGGCCGGGGCATGACTTCGGATCAAATCAAATCGGTGGGGGCCTATCAACAGTTCGATCGCAAGTTGCATGAACAACAGGGGTCAGGTTTGGGGTTAACCCTGGCCCAGCGGCTTTGCACCCTCTATGGGGGAACCCTGACCATCACCAGCGAACCGGAAGGGGGCACGACGGTGCTGGTTGATTTGGGCGTGCAGGAGCGATCGACATCCTAAGGACGGAACCGAAGAGCAGGATGGGTCTGCCTCCATTGCTCAACGTTACAACCCGGCTGTGATTGTTACGACCCGTGACCCAGGCTGTTACGATGCGATTTAGCGGCGCTGGCAATGGAGTTCAGGTCAATTTGTGGGCATTCCCAGGGACTGGATTCATCCGCCCTGAGCCATTGAGGGTCGCTGGCTGTTGCGCTGTGTTGGAAATGGCTATGTCGTCGGACTCACCCAAGTCAGTTGGAACCGAACCCACGAAGGGATCGTGGCGGCGGGCGATCGCTCGTCTGCTGCGGGGCCTGATTCGCTTGTTGGACTGGGCGGCGACGGAACTGGAAGCGGAGTCGGCCTTGCCTCCGGCTACCCAAGTGCGATCGCCCCGGTTGACCCCAGCCCAAGCGGGCCATCAAGTTTTAGGCTGGGCCCGCCCTTGGTTGCCTGACTCCCTGCGGAAGCTGTCCGATCGCAACCTGACCATTGCCCTGTCGATAATGGGGGGCGTGGTGTTGGTTGCCGCGATCGCCATTTTCCCACCTAAGTTTCAACCGGCCACGGTGGCTCAACAGCCGTCGGAGTCTCAGCCTGCTCCTCTCAAGCCGCTGATTCCCACTCTGTTGGAACTGCCCTCTGATGCGGAGGAAGCGGAACCGATCGCCCCCTCTGGTAACGGAGCGGTGGGATCTGAGTCCACCCCTCGAACAACGGCAATTCCTGATCAAACCGCCGCAGAATCCGGAGATGCGAGAACTTTCGAGACGGCCCCGGTTTCTAGCCCGCCGCCCAAACTGGAGCGATCGCCGGAACAGCAATTAATTGCGGCGATTCAGGACGAAACCAGCGAAATTGCCACTCGCTACGGCGATCAGGCGTTGGTGGACTCTATCCAAGCGGACTTCCGCGCCAGTCGGCTGATTGTGACGGTTCCGGCGGATTTATGGTACGGGTTGGGCGATCGCAATCAGGATCGGTTTGCGGCGGATTTGTTGAAGCGATCGCGCCGTTTGGATTTCAATAAGCTGGAGCTACAGGATCGAGAGGGTCAATTGTTGGCCCGCAGTCCAGTGGTGGGCGATCGGGTGGTGATCTTTCAGCGATCGGCCGATGGCGAGAGTCCGAGTGGCGCTTAAGATAGTCCCGCCACCCATTGCCCCAACAGTAACAACAACCAGTTGACATAGGGCAAGCTGCTGAAAATCGCTCCCTGACGCGATCGCCCCCGCAGCCATAGCACCCAGCCTCCCGTTAGCCCCAAAATGGCCACCGGAGGAAACAGGGCGATCGCAACCCACGCCAGTCCGGCTCCTACCGAAGCCGCCGAATCGGCCTGGGCGAAGAGAGACGGCGAAGCCACTGCGGCCAACAACCCCGGAGGCAACAAGGCCCCAAAAAATAGGCTGTTGGCAATCAACACAAACGGAGCAAACCCGCGCATGGCTTTTGTCTGGCTGCCGCGCAATGGAGTACGCAGTCTTGTTCTCGGATTTTGCCTCCAAAGCGGTTCAGCCAGCAAGGGGCGATCGCTCCGGTTCAGATTTTGGGAAACAGGTTGCAAGCTGAAGAGACCAGTCTCGATCCAGTTCAAGCGCGTTCAACCGGGTTCCCAAGGCCCCAATCGCAACAACTCCCCCGGTTCGTGAACCAGGAGAGTTGCTGTTGACTGGATCTTGGATTGGTTGACTTGATGGTTGATGGTTGTTGGTCACCCAGGGGCGATCGCGCTGGATCTGCACCCCGGCTGACCAAAACCACTGACCAATCCGATTGACCAATGACTGGATCAGAACGATCGAACAAGGGCGATCGAACCTTACTTGACCGAAGCTTCTGCGCCAGCGTCTTCCAGTTTCTTCTTGGCGGCTTCGGCATCGTCCTTGGAAGCGCCTTCCTTGACCACCTTGGGAGCGGCTTCCACCAAATCCTTGGCTTCCTTCAGGCCCAAACCGGTCAGCTCGCGCACCACCTTCAGCACGGCGATCTTCTTGTCGGCGGGCACTTTGTCCAGCACCACATCGAAAGCGGTCTTTTCTTCCACTTCCTCAACCGCAGCGGGAGCAGCCGCCACGATCACCCCGCCAGCGGGAGCCGCAGCGCTCACGCCGAACACTTCTTCGATTTCTTTAACCAGCTCAGCCGCTTCCAGCAGGGTCAGCGACTTCAAGCTTTCAATGATCGATGCGACCTTCTCAGACATGGATTTGCTCCTTGCAATGGTTGAACAGCAATAACAGCAACAGGGGAAACCAACGCAGTCGATCGGGGTCGTCGGCTCGGGGGCCAAAACCCTAGGCCGCCGGGCGATCGCACTGCTCGATTTTGAAGCGATCGCCTAGGCGGCTTGCTTCTCGGAAATTGCCTTGATTCCACGAGCCAGCATCGAAGGCACTTCCTTGACACCGAACGCGATCTTGGTGGCCAGGCCATTGATCCCACCAGCGATTTGAGCAATGAGTTGCTCCTTCGAGGGCAGGTCGGCAATTGCCTTGACCTCGGCCTGCGTCAGGGCGCGACCTTCCATTACACCGCCGCGCAGCTCGGTTTTCTTCGAGGCCTTTTGGAAATCTTGGTATGCCTTCAGGGCAGCACCCAGGTCTCCCTTCAGCAACAAAAATGCCGAAGTACCCTTCAGAAACTCCGTCATGGGCTGCCAGTTGGCATCATCCTCAACGGCGATCCGCATCAGCGTGTTTTTCGTCACTTTGCAAACCGCGCCGCTCGCAGCGATGCGATTGCGTAGATCCGACAATTCAGCAACCGACAGACCCGCGTAGTCGATCACTGCCACCATTTCGGTTTCAGTGAGCAGCGACTTCAGATCCGCGACAATTGCTTGCTTGTCCTCCAGCGTGCGACCCATTCGTCATCACCTCCTTTCGGTTTGTCGCGCAGTCTGGAAACGAGAACCCCCTCGACGGTCAGCCAAAGACGGGTCGAGGGGGTTCGGTTTGACAGCCAAACAGTACCCTGAGCGGGTAGTGAGTTGGCTCAAAACAGAACAGACCTCGGTGGGGATTGATTAAGCGATCGCGCCATTGCGAACACACCCACTGTCTTTGGTTGTTGGGTTTTGAAGCTAGGGTTTTGAGAAGCGACTGCTGGGCCGCTAGTTCAACATCGAGGAGGTCTTGGCTGTTGATTAGCACCGCGATCGAGCCAGATCAACAGCCGAAGCTTGGATTCGCGAAGGGGTAACTCTCTACCCCCAGCACCGCCCGTTTAGGCAGCGTTATCGCCAATCTTCAAGTCGCGCAGGGCAGCTACATCTACTTCTACCGACGGCCCCATGGTGGAGGTCACGTAGATGCTGCGCCAGTAGCGACCCTTGGCCCCCGAAGGACGGTTGCGATCGATCGTCTCTTGCAACGCCTTCAGGTTCACCAGCAAATCTTCTGCCGTAAAGGCGGACTTACCGATGCCCACGTGGACAATACCCGTGCGATCGGCCCGAAATTCCAGCTTACCAGCCTTGAACTCCGAAATCGCTTGAGGCAAGTCGAACGTCACCGTACCACCTTTCGGCGACGGCATCAAGCCCCGGGGACCCAACAGCCGACCCAACTTCGCCACCTGGGGCATCATGTCGGGCGTGGCAATCAGGATGTCAAAATCCATCATGCCCTTTTGGATTTCTTCAATCAGGTCTTCGGAACCGGCAATATCAGCGCCAGCGCCCGTTGCTTCCGCGACCTTTTCCCCCCGGGCAATCACCGCCACCCGCACGGTTTGACCCGTGCCCTTGGGCAGGGCCACGGTTGTCCGCAACTGTTGGTCAGTGTATTTCGGGTCAATGCCCAACTTGATGTGGGCTTCCACCGTTTCCACAAACTTAGCTGTGGCCAGTTCCTTCACCAGCTCCAGCGCTTCCACGGGCGCATAGGGACGCGGTTCCACCTTGGCCATTAGCTCGCGCATTCGGCGCGAAATCTTACGAGTCATGAATTAAAACACTCCTTCGGGGTCATTAGCGAAGAGCTGATCTTCTCCCCCAGATGGTTTTCAGCAAATCTGTTTGCGATCGGTCAATGACTCGGTGGATTAGGAGTCGATCGAGCCGACTGCCCCCAACCGAACCAATGGTTCCTACTCGACGATCGTCACGCCCATGTTGTTGGCCGTCCCTTCGATGATCCGCATGGCGGCTTCCACATCGTTGGTGTTCAGGTCAGGCAGCTTGGTTTGAGCAATTTCCTGAAGCTGAGCGCGAGTAATCTTGCCCACCTTTTTGGACTTCGGATCGCTCGAACCGCGATCGATGCCAGCGGCCTTGCAAATCAACACGGAAGCAGGCGGCGTTTTCAGAACGAAGGTAAAACTCCGATCTTCAAACACCGAAATTTCCACAGGAACCACCAACCCAGCCTTGTCGGCCGTGCGGGCGTTGTATTCCTTGCAGAACATCATGATGTTGACCCCATGCTGACCCAGGGCGGGCCCGATCGGGGGAGCAGGGGTCGCTTTGCCGGCGGTAATCGCCAGCTTAATGATTGCGACGACTTTCTTAGCCATTCGTTTATTGCGCTATGGGACGAGCTAGCTTTGCTTTTGAACTTGGTTGAACTCCAGTTCAACCGGGGTATCCCGACCAAAAATCGACAGCAAAGCCTTCAGCTTGCTGCGTTCGGGACTCACTTCAATCACCTCGCCTTCAAAATCCTTAAACGGCCCAGACAAAACCACAATCTTGTCACCGGCCGCCATATCAATTTTGATGACGGGTTCTTGCTCCTGGGCCTGGCGGAAAATGCGCTCGACTTCAGCGGGACTCAGGGGTACGGGCTTGACATGGCCGCGCCCGCGACCTTGGCCGCGCCGTTGTTCTGCCCCCACAAAGTTAATCACGTTGGGGGTATTCTTCACAACCATCCAGGTTTCGTCGTCCAGATGCATCCGCACCAGGACATAGCCGGGGAAAACCTTCTCGTCGCCATGCTGACGGCTACCGTCTTTGCGCATTTTGACGGTGGGGGTTTGGGGAATTTCCACCTGCAAAATTCGTTCGGCCACGTCAAGGGTTTGCACCCGTTGTTGCAGGTTCATCTTGACGCGGTTTTCACAGCCGGAAGCCACTTGCACGGCATACCAGCGGGCACGACGGGCTAAAACCTTGGGCGCTTGCTCTTCGGCTTGTTCGTCGCTGTCGTAAAACTGTTCGTCGCTCAGGCTCATTGGAACACCTGCTTTGCGATCCAAGTGAAGAGGTTGTCAACCAGATAAATGGCTGTGGCGGAGAGAACAACCATCAGCACCACCGCCACGGACTCACTGATGAGCTGCTGGCGACTGGGCCAAACGACTTTGCTGAGTTCTTCGCGAGTGCCGCGCAGAAACTCGGTGGGGTCGAATTTTTCGTTATCTGGGGCTGGCGATTCCGCTGGTTTGCTCACGGGTGGGTTCCTCTGTTGACCAATGATCCTTAGGATGGGGACTCGATCGCACGGAAGACCAAAGGCTGATGGGCGATAGGGCCACAGACTGGCTCCGGTGAAGAGGCGTTCGATCGGTCGTGATACCCGGTTGGTCGATCGGGGCTGATCGGAAAACACGCCTCATGAGAATCTACCCAAAGACCTCTTGCCGGTGATGGCGGTTAGCCTTTGGGTAGATTCGTCGGCGATGAATGCCAGCGCGCCCTGGAGGACTCGAACCCCCGACATCAGGTTTTGGAGACCTGCGTTCTACCGACTGAACTAAGAGCGCACGTTTGGACGTTTTCTCAGTTTAGCACTAATCGAGGCCGGTCGCTCAAAAACCATTTGAAATGGCTGAACCGATCGAACGAAGATCCGGGGAGGATCTTACTTCTTGCGATCGAACCGTTCCTTGATGCGGGTTGCCTTACCAATGCGCTGACGCAGGTAGTACAGCTTGGCACGACGGACTTTACCACGGCGCACGACTTTGATATTCGCGACGCGGGGCGAGTGCAGCAAGAACACGCGCTCTACGCCAACACCTTGGAACACCCGACGCACGGTGACGGTTTCGTTAATCCCGCCGTTGCGCATCGCGATGATGGTGCCTTCGTAGGGCTGGACGCGCTCTTTGCCGCCTTCTTGGATCACAACACCAACTCGAACCGTGTCCCCGACATAAAGGACGGGCAGGTCTGATTTGAGTTGCTCAGCTTCGATTGAGCGGATGACTTCTTGCGCGTTCATGACTGGTTCAAAAAACCACAAGCACACATCTTAGCCGTTGAACAGTCATTTCGTCTAGCTTGGTTTGGCTTTTTTCCGATCGAGCCTGGATCGTCCCCCTCGTTCGATCGGCCCTCTACACTGGGGAAACATATAAGATGCGGGACAATTCTCCTCGGTGGCACTGGGGCGGAGGGCTAAACCAACCATGGAGCAAATCCTGAAAAGATCACAGCAACTGCTGCAAGGACTGCGATCGCCCTTGGGGTCGGCCATGGTCTTGTCATTTGTGGTGCACTTGGCGGCCTTGCCCCTGCTGGCGGACTGGAATCCGGCCTCACCCCCCGAGGACGAGCGCAAAGTGGCCCTGCTGGAGCTGACCCCCGAGGAACTGCAAGAGCTGCCGGCCTTTGCCCGGGAAGCGGCTGCCCAACCCCAAAATCCAGCCGGACTGACCAATCCCGCCAATTCCAATTCCGGGAGCGCCAATGATCTGTTCAATCGTTTAGGTTTGGGCAGTTCGTCACCGTCCGTTGGTCGCGGAGCCGCCGCCGATCCCTTCAATACCTTTGGTGGCGCAGCGGGTAACCAGGGTCGTTCCGGCAGTCGCATGGGCGATCGGACCGCGAACCGGTTTGAGAATAATCCCAATAACAACCCCTATAACAACTCCTACATCAATCCCTATAACGATTACGCTGGCTGGGATCAGTTCCAAAATCCGCCTCCTCGCCCCAATGGTGGCGATCGCGGTCGTCGGGGTCGCCAGCCCAATGGCCAGTCCCGATCGCCCGCTGCCCCAACCCCCGCCACCGCCGCCGATCGCCTGGCCCAGTTCACCGCCAACGTTGCGATCGCCCAATTTCGAGATCAATCGCGAATGGCGGCCGGTTTCCAGGCCCTGGCCAGCGGTCTGAACCCGGAACCCACCGATCGCCCCGGTAACTACACCTTTAACCCCAACCTGGTGAGCAGCAACGCCACCCAAGGCCGCCTGAGCCAACTGGCCGATTGGGTGAAACGGGTCAACGATCTCCCCATGCGCAACGCAGATGGATCCCTGTTGCCGGGCACGGGCAAAGAATTAAACGGCGTTTTCCGCGACATGCTCACCGTCGGAGACTCCATTCAAAGGAAAAACACCCCGATCCAATGGCGCAAATTTGCTGACCTGCGGGCTTGCACCACCCTGAGCGCCAACCCGCCCCAACCGATTCGCTTGGTTGTCTTGGTGGGCGATCGGGGACTGGTGGCCCCCGGTTTGAACCCCGTGCGGTTGGTGCAAAGCTCCGGCTACTCAGCCCTGGATGACGAGGCGATCGCCTTTTTGACCCAACAGCTCACCGGCAAAAAACTCTCCGATCGCCCGGGCTATCTGATCCATATCTACACCCTGACCTATCCCCCTTGCAGCAGCGCCAATCCCAGTCCGACCCCTAGCCCCACAC
This sequence comes from Limnothrix sp. CACIAM 69d, assembly GCA_001913845.2. Lineage (GTDB taxonomy): Bacteria > Cyanobacteriota > Cyanobacteriia > CACIAM-69d > CACIAM-69d > CACIAM-69d. Next base: position 98,492 of record MKGP02000095.1, read on the forward strand.
CCAGCCCCACACCCACCACCAACGAAAGCCCATCATCACCCCCCAGCGAAACTCCGGCTCCCACCGGCCCATCGCCTTAGCATTGGCCACGGCCACCCTTTCGCCATCCCTGCTTGTCCTCTGATTGATCGAGCATGTTCTATCGAGAAAACCGGTTGCCCCCAGCGATCGCCCTGCGGCAGAGTCAGCCAACTGAGTACAATCAACCCACCTCCCCACTCAAGATTCTGCGAGAACTCTGAAATCGTAATGGCAACCAGCATTTTTCAATTCAGACAAAAAGATCGCCGTCCCTGGCTGCGGGTCATTCTGCAACTGCGCGGCTCCGTTGTGCCCACCATTGCGCCCCGTGTGCTGCTTTGTGGAACCTTTGCCGCCATCATCAGTTGGCTACATGCCCTGAAAGTTCCCGTGGCCCAACCGGGCTGGGCAAATTTAATTCCCAGCGTGGTGCTGGGTTTGCTATTGGTTTTCCGCACGAATACCGCCTACGAACGGTTCTGGGAAGGGCGCAAACTTTGGGGTGGAATTGTGAACACCTCCCGTAACCTGGGGCGACAAATTTGGGTGGCGATTGACGAACCAACGCCGGAAGTGCGGGAACAAAAGATCTCAGCTTTGAATCTCATTGCTGCTTTTGGCATTGCCACCAAGCAACATTTACGGGGGGCATCCATAACCGAAGCCGTTGCTGATTTGGTTGAGCCAAATGTGCTGGCCAATTTGCAAACCACGAATCACGCACCCATTGACTTATCGGTACGAATTGCCGCTTTTTTAGAAGAGCAGCGCGATCGCGGTAACCTTAATCCGTATCAACTGGCTTCCATGCACCGTCTGCTTGATGTGCTAGTGGATTCCTTGGGAGGCTGCGAGCGAATTTTGCGAACGCCTATGCCCTTTGCCTATGCCATTCACTTGCGGCAATTGTTATTAATCTACTGCTTAATTCTGCCTTTTGAATTGGTGTCCAAGGTGGGTTGGTGGACAGGATTACTCGTTAGCATCATTTCTTTCACCCTATTTGGAATTGAAGAAATTGGCGAAGAAATTGAAAATCCCTTTGGCACGGATCCCAACGATTTGCCGCTAGATGCCATTTGCAACACCGTTCGCCAAAACATGCAAGATTTGAGTGAAATCGAACCCCGCGCGGTCGATGTGCGATCGTTGCCCTGACCCTCCAATAGTCTTGTAGTGCAGGTTTCAACCTGCGCCATCCTGCGCTCCGGTGCGAGCTAAAGCTCACACTACAAGCGTTGTGCGGCCGTAGCTATAATTGTCATGGTGCTTTCTGCGTTCACCTTTTCTCATTTACTTTTTGACTCACGCCATGACTCAGCAACCGACCTACGGCCCACACAATCCTCATCCCCTGTCGCAATTGCGGACGGAGTTGGTGTGGGAAGGGAAGTATGACGAGTATGGCAATCGGCGGGAGGTGGACATTGCGGGCTGCGCGATGCCGATGCAAAAAATTGAGAGCATTGATGAGCCACGGCGGGAGGCAGAAGCCAAGAAGCAATTGACGCTTTTTGAACAACAAAATCAGCGACAGGATGATTTTCGGAATCGGCTGATTTGGGGCGATAACAAGCTAGTAATGGCTTCGTTATTGAAGGAATTTAAGGGCAAGGTGGATCTGATTTATATCGATCCACCGTTTGATGTGGGCGCGGATTTTACAATGAGTGTAGCGATTGGAGATGAGAAAGAGTCTATTCAAAAAGAGCAATCAACTTTAGAAATGGTCGCCTATCGAGACATTTGGGGTAAAGGCACTGATTCTTATATTCACATGATGCATGAAAGACTAACTTTGGCTCATGAACTACTTCAAGAAGAAGGTTCTATATTCCTACATTGCGACTGGCATGTAGGGAATATTTTAGTCAGCTTGATGCAGGATGTTTTTGGAAAAGAAAGATTTAGAAATGAAATTATTTGGTGTTATCACAGATTCGGTGTTAACAAGCAGAAGCAATTTACACGAGGGCATGACAATATATATTGGTTTGCCAACTCTGATAAATGGAAATTTAATCTTGATGATGTCAGAGTTCCTTACTCGGAAAAAACAATAGCTAACTTTGAAGGAGGCCTGTCAGGTTCAGGTTTTGGTTCAGGAGAGCTTAATGATAAAGGGAAAATTCCTGAAGATTACTGGCTAATTGCCCCTGCGTATAAGTCACTCAATGAGGTTCTAAACTATCCGACTCAAAAACCCGAAGCTCTTTTAGAACGAATCATCAAAGCCTCATCAAATGAAGGTGATCTTGTTGCAGATTTCTTTTGTGGATCGGGAACTACCGGAGCCGTCGCCGAGCGTTTAGGTCGTCGTTGGTTAATGGCAGACCTGGGGCGATTTGCCATCCACACCACCCGCAAACGGATGATCGAACTTCAGCGGAAATTGCACAGCGACGGGCAACCCTACCGCGCCTTTGATGTCTATAACCTCGGGCGCTACGAGCGACAATGGTGGCAAAAAGACCGCCTACAGGGAGCCGATGAAGAACATCGCCGCGTCGTCCTGGAATTTTTCAAAGCCGAACCTTTGACCAACACCCCTTCGCCTCTGCTGCATGGACGCAAAGCCGGAGCCTTTTGCCATGTGGACGGGATCGATTCCATGTTCACCCGCGACGAAGCCAAACAGGTCGCTCAAGCCGTGAAAGCAGCGGGCGGGCGCGAGTGTTTTTGCCTCGCTTGGGAATTTGAAATGGACTTGCACTTGCTGACCAATGCCCTAGCCCAAGAACTAGGCGTGAAGCTCAAAATGGTGCAAATTCCCCGCGAAATTATGGAGAAAAATCGCACCGCACCGCCCCCATTCTTGGAAGTCGCCGTCCTAGCCGCCGAACCCGTGTACAAAACTATGACGACTGAAGTCGTCACTACAAATAAAAAGGCTCGTAGTGCTGACTTCAGTCAGCGCACCGTTGATATCAAACTCACCCAATTTTTGCCCTCCCTCGCCGAAGTTCCTACTAAAGAATTAGATGCAATTCGAGAGCGAGCGATCAAAAGTGGTTTTGACTTTATTGATTTTTGGGCCGTGGATTTTAATTGGCAACCCGGCAAGGCCTTTAACCACGACTGGCAAGACTACCGCACTCGCAAAGATCGCAGCCTAAAAACCGTCAGCGATGCTAGCTACACCTATCCCGCACCCGGCAAATATATTGCCTGCGTCAAAGTAGTAGACACCTTCGGCTGCGACACATCCATCACGATCGATATCGAAGTGTAACGATGCCAGCCAAGGATATCTATCACGACTGGGTAAAAGCATCACTCATTCAAGCGGGGTGGACTGTTTCCCATGATCCCCTTTCAATCCGAGTTGGCAAAATTGGCATTCATGTTGATTTAGGGCTAGAAAATCTAATTGGGGCTGAAAAGGCACAGCGAAAAATAGCGATCGAAATCAAAAGATTTATGAATGTTTCTAAAATCACAGATTTCTACGCTGCTTTTGGACAGTACCTCTGCTACAAGGTTGCCCTTGCGCGCGAAGATCCCGATCGCACCCTCTATCTAGCTGTACCCGCACCGATTTATCACACATTTTTTAAAGAGATTTTGATTCAAGATGTGTTGAATGAATATCCTATAAAAATGCTCATCTACAACTTGTCTAGCCAGGAGATTCAGTCATGGATCGACTAAATCACTATCGCCAGTGCATTCGCGCCTTTCTCGATCGCTACTCGCAATTTTGGCAAGAAAATGGCGTTGAGAATCAAATCATCATTGATTCTGAACATGATCACTACTTGCTGTTGAAGGCTGGATGGGTTGGCGATCGCAGAATTTACTACCCCGTTTTTCACTTTGATATTAAAGATGAAAAAATTTGGGTTCAAGAAAATACAACTGACGTAGAACTTGACAAAGACCTTGAAGCAATGGGCATCTCTAAACAAGAAATTGTTGTGGGTTTTCACCACCCTCTAATGCGTGAGCATTCTGAGTTTGCCACGGCTTAATCTCCTCGCCTAGTTGCCTTTTAGCCGCTTCACTACACCCATGGCCACTCTAAACCTTGCGTTGCTCGAACCGTTGTTTGCTCCTTGGCAAGAACCGAATGCTCACCGTGTTCGGGTTAATAAACTAGGAGATTCGGCCGCCGTGCAACAGGGCCGCCGACCTTCTCCGATCGAGGTGGTGAACAGCCTGCGATCGGCGGTGCGAGAATGGCGAGAAGCGTTCTACATCGGAGCCAGCGACACCAGCCGCTATTTGCTGAACCATTGGTTTAACCGCGCCCACCGACAAACCACGGCAGCCGGAGAGGACTTCGAGTTTCGCTACTACTTTTGCCAGCGCGAGGCGATCGAAACTCTGATTTACCTCAAAGAGGTGCGGCAGATCGAATGTCTGTCCCAAATCATTGCCGAGTTTGGTGGCTCGAATGCTGAACTCCAAGCCCTAGGGATCAAGGAGGAGGAAGATGCCTGGAGTCGCTATGCCTTTAAGCTGGCAACTGGTGCAGGCAAAACTAAAGTGATGAGCCTCTGCATGGTTTGGAGCTATTTCCATGCCCTGCGGGAGTCCGATTCGGAAATGGCGCGGCATTTTGTGGTAATTGCGCCGAACTTAACGGTCTATGAACGGCTCAAGGAAGACTTTGGCAATGGGCGGGTATTTGATGCTGATCCATTGATTCCGCCCGAATGGAGAGGAGATTGGAACTTGTCCGTGGTGCTGCAAGATGAGGCCAGCGGCGCAGCCACGGGGGGCACACTTTATCTAACAAACATCCATCGTCTTTACGATTCAGCCAAACGCACCAAAAAAGCGGCCGCCGATACCTATGACTGGATGGGGCCTGCGGTGTCTAAAACGAAGGCGCTGGACAATGGAGCGGCCCTGCGCGATCGAATCATCACCCATCGGCGAGTGATGGTGCTGAATGATGAGGCGCACCATGTGTGGGACTCGGGTTCGGCGTGGAATGAAGCAATTCGTTGGCTGCACGAAACCCTTGTCGCCCGCAGCGGTTGCTCATTGGTGGCGCAATTGGATTTTTCAGCAACTCCCAAGGACAACAAGGGTCAACTGTTTAAGCACATTATCTGTGATACGCCCTTGGGAGAAGCGGTGGACGCAGGTATCGTCAAAACACCGCTAATCGGGGCTGCCAGCCAAAACTTACAAGAGCAGGCTGATGATAATGCGGCCTATCGCTGGGAACGGCATTTATTGTTGGGCTATGAACGCTGGAAAGCTAGCAGAGCAGAATGGGAGCCTAGCGGGAAAAAACCACTGCTGTTTGTCATGTGTGAAGACACGAAAGCGGCTGATCAAATTACGCAACGCTTCAATACTGATCCTCTATTTGAGCAACTAAACGGCAAAACGATTAACCTACACACAAACCTAAAGGGCAAGCTCAAGAAAGTGGGGCGAGGCAAAGAAGCTCGCCATGAGTTTGTCGAAGATGAAAAGGCAATTAGCGATGAAGACCTGAAGGCGTTGCGCCAACTGAGCCGTGAGCTAGATAGCAACACCAGCCCCTATTTCTGCATTGTGTCGGTGTTGATGTTGCGAGAAGGGTGGGACGTGCGGAATGTGACAACGATCGTGCCGCTGCGATCCTACAGTTCAAAAGCCAATATTCTGCCGGAGCAAACCCTAGGGCGTGGTTTACGCCGTATGACTCCGCCGGGCCAGGCGAATGAGTTAGTGACAGTGGTTGAACATCCCGCCTTTGCTAGCCTTTACCAGCAGGAATTGGCTCAAGAAGGGCTGCCATTAGAAATTGTGGAACTTGATCGGGTTCCTAAAACAACAATCTCAATTTTTCCTGATCCATCTCATAAGGATCTTGAAGCCCTAGAGATTCCAATTCCATCGCTGTCAGCGGGCTTTCGGATTGTGCCAAAGCTCGAGGGACTAACTATTCAGGACGTGAAAAAAGCCTTCAAGCCCTATCAGCCTCTACCCTTAAATCAATCATCAAGTCTAAGCATAATTCAATATGAAGGACGACATCTTTTTACAGGTGAAATCGTAGAAAAAACGGAACTCAATCTTCCACTGCTTGCCTCAGGAGTTGGAGCAGTCTCCTATTATGTCAAGCAATTAGAAACTATCTGTAAGTTACGAGGATTGCATCAGCTTATAGCTCCTCTAATTCAGACTTTTTTAGAAGAAATTCTTTTTGCTCAAAAAGCAACATTGTTTGACCCTCAACTGGTGAGCCGCTTGGCTGATTCTGATGTGGGTGAACACTTGCGGGCGGTGTTTGTACCTCTGATCCGCAGTCGCACCACGACGATGGAGGAGCGGCTGATGGTTGAGCCACCAAAGTTGTTAAAGAACTGGAAACCATTTCAGGTGACCTTGAGCGATCGCCGTCCAGCTTTGCCAGCAGCGAAAACGCTGTTTAATCTGGTGACTTGCAATCGTGAACTCGAAGTGGCGGTGGCAAAGTTTTGCGATCGCGCTCCTGATGTGGTGGCCTTTGCTAAAAATGCGGGTTCTCAGGCCTTGCGAATCGATTATTTGGCCCAAGGCGATCGGCTGGCGTTCTACACACCAGATTTCTTTGTGCGGACAAAGGATGGCGGTTGCTATTTGGTGGAAACCAAGGGGCGCGAGGATCGGGATGTGCCGTTGAAGGCTAGGGCTGCGATCGCTTGGTGTCAGGCGGCTTCTGGGGTGAATGATGGGGTAATGACTGAGGTTTTCACTACGAGCAGAAAGTGGCAGTACCTTTACATTCCGCAAGGGGTGTTTGAGCGAATGGCAGGTGACTCTGTGGCAGAACTAGCGCGGGCTTGTGAACCTGCCTTGCAAAATCTGCTGCAATCTGAAGAGTTTCAGGACTTACCGCTGTTTGCCAACTTAGGTCAGTCTGATGAGGAAATATCCCGAACGGATGACATTGTTGATCCAAGTATTTTGAACCAGTTACCGACCCGTTATCGCTGGGCAGCCGATCAAGCGATCATGCTCTATCAATTTTTTGAAAACAAAATAGGAATGAGCTATGCACCAGTCTTTACACCTTTATTGGGGTCAATTGACGAAGTAGCTAAAGGATTATTGACTCGACGGCTTCAGTCGGTAATTCCTGCAAATGTCAATGATCAAAAAGCTTGGTTTTCACCTGATTTAACCGTCATAGATCGAAAGGCTGAAGGATATTATCGTAAGCTTGCCCAAAACCTCAAACGCACTTTAGTGTTTAATAATGGAGTCTCATTAATTGGGCTACTTCGGTCATGCTTAGACTATGCTCTCAATGATCCAGTTTTAATTGGAGGGGTGTTTGAATCTCTCAGGTCTACATTACGATTCCAGGGCAGTCGAGCGTTGCTAGAAACCATCACTCGGATCAACCAATTTCGAAACACCTACATCGCTCACCAAGAGTCAGAATTAACTGACCGAGACTTAGCGAAACAAGAACTACAAGTTTGGATTGAGGCACTGCACAGAATTGCAACTGATAGAAGTGGTTCGTTGCTTAAGGATTGAGAAATTTAATGATCATAGAGACTAAGTGGCTCGATCGCCTGGCCCTTTGGCTGCCGGGGACTTTTGAAAATCGGGAACAGGCCCTGGCGGATCCCACTTGGTATGTGGGTGTGCGGCTGTGGCATCGATCGATCGGGGTCTTTGGGCCCGGCCACTTGGGAATTTATGCGGAACAGGCCAGCGCCCCCACCTTCGCCAAAATCTATCGCCCCAGGGTGTTTCAGATTTCCCCCACCTCCGATCCTGATTTCCCGCTGGCAGTGGCCTACTTTGCCCTGCGACAGCCGGAGCGGTGGCGCGGCGCGGGGTCGGATCCCGCTATTTTGGAAACCCTGATCTTGGCGGACTTGGAGCCGCTGCCCGGTTGCCTGTTGCCGATGACGGTTTTGGCCGAAGACGCAGGTTTCCGGGCCCAGCTTCCGCCCGATCGCCGTTGTTGTTTCCAGGCCGATGGGCAATTGCGCCAGGTGAGCTTGGGGTTTGAGGTGCGATCGGGCGAATTTCTCAGCTACGACAAGGGCATTGATCCCGACACGGGCAAACCAATTTGGGGGGCAATCATGGGCCCATTTCGCTATCGGCGCGTTGGCGATTAAGATGCGATCGCGGGGAGCCACCGTACGGCCATCCGCTGTGGGCAGTGGCAAGCCTTCCCCTCGCCCATGTTGGATCGATTTTGATTCGCTCCTATAACCATTCATCCCTTTCAATCCTTACGAAATCCTCGATTAATCACACCATGACCCAAGTGTCTGAAGCGATCGCCCCCGCTGCTGATTTGGTGACCCTTGGCCGTTGGATGGCCGCCGACTTCAGCAACCAAGCCCAAGCCTTTGAAAATCCGCCCTTTTTTGCCCATATTCGGGTCTGTATGCGGCCCCTGCCGATCGCCCTGCTAGGCGGCATCAGTTTCTATGTGGAACAGGCCTATGATTACGCCCTCAACCAGCCCTATCGTGTGCGGGTGTTGAAGTTGATTGAGGTGGATGGGCAAATCCAAATTGAAAACTATGCGGTTGCCCATGAGCAGGAATTTTTTGGTGCTTCTCGACAGCCCGATCGCCTGCAAGCGCTGACGGCCGATCGCCTGGAGCGGCTCTGTCATTGCAATTTTTTGGTGAGCCGGACGGGGCAAACATTCACGGGCCAGGTGGAACCCGGCAAGGCCTGCATGGTCACGCGCAAGGGCAAGGAAACCTACTTGGATAGCCAGTTTGAAATCACAGCCGATCGATTTGTGAGCTGGGATCGGGGCCGCGACCCGGAAACCGATGAGCATGTGTGGGGTGCGGTGGCCGGGCCCTTTGACTTTGTGAAGGTGGCCAGCTTTGCCGATGAGGTGGTAGCTCCCTAGGGCGATGTGGCGGCGGGCGGGGAAGGGTGATCGATCGCCACGGTCGGCTTTCCCTGCGCCAAAATGATGGCCATCAGTTCCGCAGCGCTGGGTGGCCTTTCGGGCCTGAGCGGGCTGTCTTGACCGTTTTCAGTGCGCGGCTCCCCCGTTTTTGGGGTGGCCGCTCGACTTCGATCAATCTCGATAATTAATGTCCATCCGATCACTCCTGCGCTGGTTTTTATTGGGGTTGCTGTTGCCGCTGGCGTTTTTGAACGGCTGGATGTTGCTTCAGGTCTTCAATTATTTTCAGTCCCTGCTGTCTGCCTTTGTGGTGGCCACGCTGGTGTCTTTTCTGTTGGACTATCCCGTGCGGTGGCTAGAAGCGCAGGGGAAACGCTGGCGGGTGCGGCGGGAATTTGCGGTGTTGGCGATCGTCCTGTTGACCTTGGGGATTGTGGGTCTGTTGGGGCTAACGCTGGCTCCGGTGCTCTATGACCAATTTGCCGCTTTTGCCAATGGGTTGCCCGGTTGGGTGGCATCGAGTCGGCAACAGCTTGAAAACCTGTCCAGTTGGGCGATTGCCAAGCGGCTCCCGATCGATCTTCAGCAGTTGGGAACCCAGGCGATCGCCCAATTCTCAGCCCAAATTCAAAACCTAACCACCCAACTGGTGAGCCTGTTGGTGCAAATGGCTGGACGGGCCTTTGATGCGCTGATTGCGATGGTGTTGGCGGTTTATTTGCTATTGCGGGGCGAGCCATTTTGGGATGGCTTTTTTAGTTGGTTGCCGCCTGATCGACGGGAGCAGGTTCGCCAATGTTTTCGCCAAAATTTCCAAAACTACTATGCCGGCCAAGCGGCGCTGGCCACCACGATCGGGGTGGCCATGGTGTTGCTTTTTCTGGTGCTGCAAGTGCCGTTTGGGTTGCTGTTTGGCCTGGGCATTGGGGTCATGACGCTGGTGCCCTTTGGCGCGGGAATCAGCATTGTGGTGGTGAGCTTGCTGTTGGCGGTCAAGAGTTTTTGGTTGGGGCTACAGGTGCTGTTGCTGGCCTTTTTGGTGGATCAAATCATTGAAAACACGGTTGCTCCGCGCCTGTTGGGGCAATTTACGGGGCTGAACCCAGTTTGGGTGCTGTTGTCCCTATTGGCGGGGGCTAAGGTGGGTGGTTTGTTGGGAGTGGTTTTGGCAGTTCCCTTGGCGGGAACGATCAAAAGCGCGATCGAACTGTGGCGATCGCCCAACCATGGCTGGACTTTGGCAACCGATTCCACCTTGCCCGCCAAACCCACTCGACCCGATCGCTGAGGGTTGGGCCGCAGGATTGTGGAAAGCTAAAGCGCTGAGTCTCTCCAGGCTCCTAGGTTGCTGCAAATCTGGTTGCTGCAAACTAGTGGCCTAGCCTGTTCCTCAACGCTCGATTCTCAATTCTCAAATCGCTGAACAGCGAGCACCGCATTTTGGCCGCCAAACCCAAACGCAAAACAAAGGGTTCGATCGACATGTCGGGCGATCGGGGTTTGTAGCCAAAAACCGGCAAATTCTGGATTCTGCAACCCCACCGTGGGCGGCAACTGGCCGGACTCGATCGCCAAAAGACAAAACGCAACGCCCAAGGCACTGGAAGCCCCCAACGTATGGCCAGTGGCTCCTTTGGTCGAACTCACGGGCGGTTGTTGGGGAAAAAGCTCTTGAATTAAATTGGCTTCCTGGGCATCATTCAGCTTGGTGGCCGTGCCGTGGGCGTGGATATAGTCCACCTGTTCCGGCCGCCAGCCGCTACGTTTCAGGGCCAAACGCACCGCAACCCGAGCCGATCGCCCCGTTGGATCCGGCGCGCTGAGGTGATAAGCATCGGTGCTGAAGCCGGCCCCTAAAAGTTCTCCATAGATTTTGGCTCCGCGCGATTGGGCCAGGTCGGCCGCTTCCAGCACCAGCAGAGCCGCCCCTTCTCCCAACACCAGCCCCTCGCGTGATCGGTCAAAAGGATAGGAACCCTTGGCCGCCAGGGCCCCCATTTGGGCAAACCCCGCCAAAGTCAGGGGCGTGATCGGGGCTTCCACGGCTCCCACCAAGACCCGATCGCACCAGCCTTCTCGAATTAAGTCCGCCCCCCGGGCGATCGCACTGATCCCGGTCGTGCAGGCGGTCATCGGAGCCAGCAGCGGGCCCCCTGCCCCCAATTGCTGGGCGATCCGCACCGCTGGCCCTTGGGGCAAATGCCTTGACCACTGATCATCCAAGGGGCGTTGCCCGGCGGCGTATTGCTCCAAAACTCCCTGATAGCTGCGGCTGGATCCCACACAGACCCCGAGACGTTGATCAACAAGATCTTGATCAACAGGTGCATCAATGTGAACCGTGGTTGCATCAACCCAAGCTGCTTGAGTTACCTGGTCTACTAACTGTGTTAGCTCAATTGGCTCCGAATCAATTAGCGCTAATGGACGCGCAGGAACTGCAACAAAGGGTTGATGGAGTTGAATAGCTGATTGACTAGCAAGCAGCGATTGCCAAGTAACGTTGCGATTACCCAGAGCTGAAATCAATCCAATACCAGTTACTACGATTCTTCTAACTTTCCCTTGAGTGTGATTCATTTCAAACGTTTAAATCGCTCAAAAGTAGCTTGTGAATGATTTGTTAATCTGATGCTGCTGTTATTCAGTGATAATCTTTAAATCAAATCTTTGATATATTGGAAACTCTTTATGGAAATATTGCCTCACAATTGCTAATAGTAACAGTCTTGGGAAATTTTCCTTAAGAATTGCAAATCAAATCAACTCTTATTCTGACGTTTTCAATCAAGAAACAAAGATTAGTTGAAATTTTCAGCTTTCTTAAAAAGCGTTCATTAAACTCTTTCTCAAGAGCATGTCTCTCTATCAGATTTCTTGATGATTGGCAATAGCGCGCGAGACTGAAATTCTAAAACTTAGTTGTTATAATTCGCCCAATCTCTGCGACTATGGCTTCCATCAGTCATGACACTCAATATTAACCGGACAACCGTATCTACCCCCAAGGGTGACACATTGACTGGCGCTGGTAACGCAACAATTAACGGCAATGAGGGTAACGATCTCTTGCTGTCTCGCGGCGTAGGCCGTAACACGTTGCGCGGCGGAAAAGGTAACGACACGCTATTTGGCTTCGCTAACGATCAGCTCTTTGGCGACCAAGGTGATGACATTCTCTATGCGGGCAGTAGCTCTCGTCTCACTGGAGGAGAAGGGCGCGATCGCTTTGTTGTGACTAATGGTTCGTTGCCTGCGGGAATTAACACGATTACTGATTTCACTCCCGATGTGGACTTAATTGTGTTTAAGGGAGTCGTGGGCCGCTACAGTGGCTTGCAAATTTCTGCGCGAGGATCAGGCTCTGTGATTCGTTTCGATGGGCTTGATGTGGTGACTATTAATAACGTTGCCCCAGCGCGTTTGGGTCGAGAGAACTTTGTTTTTGAATAGCAACCGGCCTAGGAAGAGTTAGGTTGAGTCCTTTTTCAAGGCTATCGAGTGTTGAAAGTTATCGAGTGTCGATATCCTGATCGCACTGCTGACACAAATTGAAAAATGTGCCCAATAAAAAAGCAGGTAAGTTAATCAACTTATCTGCTTTTCATTTAATTCAAGCTTGAGAAAGCGAGCTTGGGAATGTTGTAGTTGTATGCGAACGTGACTTTGCAGGCTGAGTTTTGCGATCGCTTGGGCTAGGGCGTGGTTTTCAGATTTTCCAGACCCGCCGTGACGCTGGCTTTCTCAATTCGATCGCCCTGTTGCACTTGGTCGATCGTCTCCATGCCCTTGGTCACATAGCCAAACACCGCATAGCTACCGTCCAGCGGGGTTAACTCCGCCAGCGCAAAGTAAAACTGCGACGAGGCAGAATCCGGCGACATCGATCGCGCCATGGCCACCGCGCCCCGCTTGTGGGTTAAAACCGGCGTTTCTGCAATACCCAAATCGGGGAATGTCGCACCATAGACCGGCTGGGCTTGACCCTTGGGCTTAATTTCTAGGGGAATGGTGCGCTCGCGGCCCGTTTTGGGATCCGTGAAACCGCTCATCCCCAACTCCGTGATCGGAACCTTGGGATCCTTGCTGCGCGGGTCGCCCCCTTGCACCACAAAGGGCACCGGCTCCCGCACCACCCGGTGGAACATCAAGCCGTCATAGACCCCACGGTTCACCAAATCCACAAAATTTCCCGCCGTGATCGGGGCGTTGGTGCCGTCCACCTCAATTTCCACCGGTTGACCCTTGATGGTCATGGTCACGGTTGCTTTGCCGGTTAACTGGGGCAAGCCGGCGGGTAACTGGGCCGGCGTGGCGGCAACCGACGGCGTGGGGCTGCTCACTTGGCGGCTATCGGCCGGTTGACCCGCACAGCCTGCGATCGAAAAAACCAGCAATGCGGCAATGGGCGCTAGCCATAGCTTCCGGAATGCGTTTTTGCAGGTTTTCATGCAAGCGGTTGCTAAATAGCTCATGGTTACAGACCCTCCAGCGGCACAGCCAGAAACTTGGCCAAGGCGGCTCCTTCCGTTTCCAGTTCGGTCAGGGATAGGGGTTGACCCACACGGGTCAGGGGAATATCACGCATATTTTTCACCCGCAGATACAAAGCGCGACGGGGATTAATTCCTTCTTTGAGGTCTACGCGCACGGACTGAATCGCGCTCAGGTCGCAGGTGAGCTTTACTTCACGATTTTTGCCGGGATAGCCCCAGCGGAAAATGGTGGCTTTACCCGTGGTGCGATCGAACTCGTTATAACCACCGCCCACATTCCAGCGAATGGTTAACCACAGATAGGTGGCCAGCAGTGATCCGGCGGTGCCATACAGCCCCATCACCAGCCCTTGGGGGACAAACACGAGCTTGGTGGGGTCTGAGAACAACAGCAGATTCACGCCCAGGTAGCTCGACAAACCGGCAAGCAAAAAGCCCGTAGCGCCGATGGTGACGATCGTGGCGATCGCATAGCTGCTGAGACGGCGCGCGCCGACAATCTCCGTCCGCAACAGGCGATCGGATTGGGGATCGGTGGAGACAGTCATAGGTGTATGGCTTAAAAATTGCTTGTGTATCGAAAACAGGTGTGGGAATGCAGGGGGGATAAAACGCTTGTTTGCCCCAAACTGCTGGCTCAGACCGGCCATGACTTGAGCGGGCCCAGTTGCTCCATCAGGAATCGTCCCTTCAACAGTCTAAGCAAACTTGGCAGATTCCTAAAAATCTTGGCGAAAGACAACGATCCAAGAATGGCTGACAAACATTAAGCATAATTACTTATTTTTTCTTAACAAAGGTCTTAGATTGGAGAAATGAAAAAAATCGCAACAGCGCGATCGCCCGGAGCCGCGAACTCGGTGATGGGGACTTGGCGCTGAATTGCGATCGGGCTGCGAGATTGATCACCCATGGGCTGTGGATTGACATGGGAATTGGCAGTGGTCTGTTGTGGAGCCATCCATCGATACTCCGCAATTCTTAAATTAGTCTGAAATTGATCGGAAGAGTTTTTGCTGCCCGTGATCCCGCTAGCGGGCCCCATTGACGCGATCCACCTGGGTTTGATCAACTCCGTTACGAGATTCCCCACCCCCCGATCGCCCCTTCAATTATCATGAGACTTGTAATCGATGTGATCGTTCGACTAAACCCTGGAAACCAGTCCAAATTTTCTGATTTGGTTGCCAGACTTGCGATCGCCCTACCCTCACCTGAAATGAGTGTGGTAGGTTAAGAAAAATTAACCGATCTCAGCAATCGATGGCATCGGCAACGGCGCTCTTCTGGGTGGAAGTGCAACTCATGCCCCAACCCCCTGCGGATTCTCACCGTTGCCCAGGCCCCGATCGCGAGACGGGTCAAAATTCTACGGAACCGGAAGTGCTTCAAACCCGCCTCACGACCGTAGATATCGCAATTTTGAACCTCTGTTAACAGATAGAGAGGAACTCCATGACCATCGCAGTTGGACGCGTGGGCACGGAACGCGGGTGGTTCGACGTAGTGGACGACTGGCTGAAGCGAGATCGCTTCGTCTTCGTCGGCTGGTCGGGTCTGCTGCTGTTCCCCTGCGCATACCTCGCCCTCGGAGGCTGGCTGACCGGCACCACCTTCGTCACCTCGTGGTACACCCACGGATTGGCTTCGTCGT
>MKGP02000066.1 GCA_001913845.2 Limnothrix sp. CACIAM 69d
GGGGTTGGGGGATGAGGGCTGTTCGCTGATTCGTGCAGAAGGTCTAATCAGTACTGACCAATACTGACCAGTACTGACCAGTACTGACTAATGTTGAATCTGCCCAATTGACGATCGCTAAACTTCGCTCCAACCTGTGGGAGAAGGGAGGGGAACCTGTTCGCCGGGGCGCGATCGAGACACTTGCTGCATACTGGCCGAAAGCCAGAGAAACAGTTCTTGGAAACTGAGACCTTTGAGCTTCAGGGGCGATCGCACCGTGAGGGATCCCAGCCGCTCCATGTCTGCACCTTCGACACCCACGGCAAAAAAGGCGAGTGCTTTACGGGCTTCTTCGTCGCGAATTCGGGTGGCGGCGGCTCCGAGCACTTCCGCATCATCACTGGGCGCACCGTCAGTAATTAAGAAAATCCAAGGACGGTAGTAAGCCACGCCATTGCTGCGATACTGGGCTTTACGATCGCGCAGCAAGTCTAAGGCCGCGTGGATTGCAGCTCCCATGTAGGTCATGCCGCCGGCTCGGAGCCGAGGCGCTTCAAAACTATCGGCCGTCACAAAGTCTTGAAGCACTTCCACCCGATCGGCAAAGGTTGCGATCGCCACTTCCACCCGTTTGGCTGCTAGGGAGTCGCCGTTGAGATCAGCCTGGAAAGCTTGCAAGCCAGCTTCCAGAGCGGTTAAAGGCGCGCCCTGCATGGAGGTTGAGACATCCAGCAGCAGCACGCAAGGGCAGCGCGGCTCTGGGTTTTCTGCGAAGGCGATCGCCTCTTCAAAGTCAAAATTTCCAGACACCATTAAAACTTCTAGACACGACGGAAGCGACGAAAATGACTCGGCTAGACTAGGACTCAACCTGAGGATGATCAACCGCTGACTCCCTGTGGACTGCCAGAGCTGACCACAGCTCTAGTTTTCCAAGCAAGACGAGGTTAGAGTGCATCCCAAGGCCTGATCCGCATCATTGTGTTTGAGGAGTGGGGTCATCACCCAAGCCAATAACTTCAGTTATCAACTGTTCCCCACGCACCATTGAGTTTCCCAGACCCGGCTTTTGGGTGTTACTTTCCCCTAGACCCGGTTTGGGGTGATCGGTTCCACTGGCCACAATCAACTAACTCAATTAGACAACATCAATCCAGTTAGAAAACAGTCAGCCAGCGCCAGTGACTCCTCCAACCCGATCGCCCTGTTCGATCGCCCTGGTTAATCCAGGCCTTGATCGGGAACCCCGATCGCCACACCCGATCACCACGATTGAGATTTCCTAAGCTTGAGATTTCCGAAGGTTGATACCCCAAAGGTTTGATTCACTGCACTGGTTGATTGAGTTGATAGGCAGTTTGGATATCCGGTGGGGATCGCTACGATCGGGATCAAGTGTATTTTCCCTTGAACCTTGGGCAGTGCCAGGGCCGGTTCCGGCTCCCTGTCCATGCCCGATCGTCCCCTTGGCCCCCACGGCCGTTCGGCCTCTCACCTGATTTCTTTACCCACCGCCGCCCCTATGACCTCTACCGGACAACCGCTCTCGAATTACACAGAATCATTTGACATTCAGGGAAACTACTGCCCGATTACCGTTCACGTGGAGGACGATCGCACCGGGATGGCCCCCGACACGTTGCGGCGTGCCTTTGCCGACAACCTGTACTACATCCAAGGCAAAAACGAACTCACTGCCACGCCCTTTGACTACTACATGGCGCTGGCCTACACGGTGCGCGATCGCCTGTTACACCGCTGGATCGCCAGCAACACCACCTACATGCAACAGGACGTGAAAACGGTCTGTTACCTGTCAGCGGAATTTTTGCTGGGGCGACAGTTGGGCAAGACCATGCTCAACCTGGGGATGTACGAAAAAGCCAAACAGGTGGTGACGGAAGCTGGCTTAGACTTCAATCACCTGTTGGAATTGGAGCCAGAACCGGGGCTTGGCAACGGCGGTTTGGGTCGGCTGGCGGCTTGCTTTTTGGACTCGCTAGCCACCTTAGAGATTCCGGCGATCGGCTACGGTATCCGCTACGAATTTGGCATCTTTGATCAGCGAATCGAAGATGGGGCCCAGGTGGAGCGGCCCGATAAATGGCTGCGGTTCGGCAATCCCTGGGAAATTCGCCACCCGGAATTGACCGTGGAAGTGGGCTTTGGGGGGCACACGGAACAGTACGTGGACGAGCATGGCCATGGCCGTTGTCGCTGGGTTCCGGCCCGACGCATTTTGGGCACGCCCCATGATGTGCCGATCGCGGGGTACAACAACAACACCGTCAGCACCCTGCGCCTGTGGAAGGCCAGCGCCAGTGAAGAGTTTAATTTCCAGGTGTTCGATCGGGGTGACTACACCGGAGCCGTGGCCGACCAAATCTTGTCGGAAAACATCTCCAAGGTGCTTTACCCCAACGACAACACGGCCCAAGGGAAGCAACTGCGCTTTGAGCAGCAATACTTCTTCGTGAGCTGTTCCCTGCAAGACGCAATCAACCGCTACCGGCGCGATCGGCGGCGGGGGTTGGAATACCTGCACGAAAGCATCGCCATTCAGCTCAACGACACCCACCCCGCGATCGCCGTGGCCGAACTGATGCGGTTACTGATCGATCGCTACGATTTGGGCTGGAACCGCGCTTGGCACGTCACCCGCCAATGTTTGGCCTACACCAATCACACCCTGTTGATGGAAGCCCTGGAACGTTGGCCCGTCAACCTGTTTGAGCGGCTCCTGCCCCGCCACTTGGAAATCATCTACGAAATCAACCAGCGCTTCTTGGACGAAGTGCGGCTGCAATATCCCCACGACGAAGCCCGCGCCGGTCGGATGTCTTTGATTCAAGAAAATCCAGAGCGGATGGTGCGGATGGCCCATCTGGCCTGCGTTGGCAGCCATGCGATCAATGGGGTTGCGGCCTTGCACACAGACTTGTTGCAAAAGCATGTCCTCAACGACTTCTACACCTTCTGGCCCGAAAAGTTCCAGAACAAAACCAATGGCGTAACGCCCCGCCGTTGGCTGCTGTTGGCCAATCCTCGGCTGTCCAAGCTGTTTACGGAAAAAATTGGGGACGATCGCTGGGTCAAGGATCTGGAGTTGTTGCAATCTCTGGAGCCGTTGGCGAATGATCCCGAATTCCGACACCGCTGGGCCGAAATCAAACAGGCCAACAAGCGGGAACTAGCGGACTATCTGTTGCTGTACAACGATTTGGAAGTGGATCCCCGAGCCATTTTCGATATCCAGGTGAAGCGGATTCACGAATACAAGCGGCAACTGCTGGACATTTTGTACGTGATCTCGCTCTACCAACAGCTCAAGCAAAATCCCAGCATGGATTTGCATCCTCGGGTGTTTATCTTTGCGGGCAAGGCGGCCCCTGGCTATTACCTGGCCAAACTGATCATCCGATTGATCAACGGTGTGGCGGAGGTGGTGAACAATGACACCTCGATCGCCCGGCGGTTGCAGGTGGCCTTTGTGGCCAACTATTCCGTATCCTTGGGCCAGCGCATCTATCCGGCGGCGGATCTGTCGGAGCAAATTTCCACGGCGGGCAAGGAAGCCTCCGGTACGGGAAATATGAAGTTTGCGCTCAACGGGGCCCTGACGATCGGGACGTTGGATGGGGCAAACATCGAAATTCGCGAAGCCGTGGGGCCCGATAACTTCTTCCTGTTTGGGCTAACGGAAGCGGAAGTGGTGGCCCTCAAGGTCGAAGGCTACGATCCCATGGGCTACTACTACGGTGATCCGGAAATTCAAGGGGTCTTGAATGCGATCGCTGAGGGACAATTCAGCCGGGGCGATCGGGAGTTGTTCCGCCCCCTGCTTGATGCCCTGCTCTATCGGGATGAGTACATGGTCTTGGCGGACTACCGTGCTTATGCTGAAGCCCAAAGCAAGGTCGATCGGGCCTATCGCGATCGGGAATGGTGGACAAAATCCTCAATTCTCAATTCCGTGCGGATGGGTCGCTTCTCCAGCGATCGCACCATTCGGGAATATTGCCGCGATATTTGGCATGTGTCGCCCGTGCCCGTGTCCCTGGAGACCTATTCCCAATCTAATGCCGGGCTGAAAGTCAGCAACAATACCTAGCGAATCCCGCTGATCTCTTCTAGGTATCCCCTATCTCAACACCGCCCGATCGCAAGATTTGGCGGTGTTTTGTCGGTTTATATCTATGGGAATAGAATCCCAATTTGAAACCCAAGGTTTAAGCAAAGTTCAAATAGAACAAGAAATACTCATGGAGAAAGTCAGTATAATTTTCTATTAATTGTTCATTAAAATAATCGGCATTCATCGTTTTCATCAAATACAGTCAGTTCAAGACCTTTCAGCACATCTATCCAAACTCTATCAACATTTGCTTTGTAGCATTAATTACATCGCCCAGACAATATTAAGACCTGCCTTGTAGCATTAATTACACTGCTCATCACCTATTCTGCGCTCTCTTTCCTAAAAACGAGGCTCGGTCATTGGACATTAATTCTCCCTGTTCTCAGGAACCAGTCATGGTTACCAATAATAATGCTGCTGCGTTTAATATCAACGCAAATGCATTTCATGACCTCCAAAATGCCAACAGCCTGGGTGGAAAAGCAGAAGGGAATGACAAAACCTTTGACGCTTGGTTGGGCGACTGGGAATATGCGATCGATCGAACGGCAATTGTGGCCATTACCGATCACAAGGGTCAAATCATCTATGCCAATGACTATTTCTGTAAGCTTTCAAAATACGAACTCTCAGAATTGATGGGGCAGAATCATCGAATTCTGAACTCTGGTCATCACTCTGCGGAATTTTTCACGGAACTATGGCAAACCATTTCGCGGGGAAAAATCTGGCGCGGCGAAATTAAAAATCGCGCCAAGGATGGCTCGGAATATTGGGTCCACACCACGATTGTGCCAATTGTGAATCAGCGAGGAAAACCCGTGCGCTATTTGTCAGTGCGCACGGATATTACCGATCGCAAGCGCATTGAAGAGGCCCTGCAAGCATCAGAACTGGCCCTGCGGCAACGGAACGAAGAATTGCAAAAAGCCCTGGCGGATTTGAAGGCAGCCCAAGCGCAAATCGTGCAACAGGAAAAAATGTCGAGCCTGGGGCAAATGGTGGCCGGCGTTGCCCACGAAATTAATAACCCCTTGAATTTCATTGCGGCGAATATCAGTCCTGCCCAAACCTACACGAAAGAACTGGTGCAGTTGGTGGAGCTATATCGCAGAAGCTATCCCCAGCCAACGCCAGAAATTACTGCCAAAATTGAAGAAATTGACTTGGATTTCATGGAATCCGATCTCTTGGATATTTTGAATTCCATGAAGTTGGGCACTCACCGAATTTGTGGAATCGTGAAGTCATTGCGCACGTTTTCACGCTTGGATGAAGCAGAGTTGAAATTAGCAAATCTGCATGATGGATTAGACAGTGCGCTGACCATTTTGGGTCATCGTTTAAAAGCCCATGATGATCGCCCTGAAATTCAGGTCTTGCGGCAATATGGTTCGCTGCCCAGCGTGATGTGCTATTCGGGCAATATGAACCAGGTGTTTATGAATATTTTGGTGAATGCGGTTGATGCGATCGAGGACTATCACCAGCAGCTCAAGCAGGGATCGATGCATCCTCGTTCTAGCGATGTAATTCCCTACAGTATTCAGATCAGCACATGCCTAAGTGATCAAGATTGGGTCGAAGTGCAAATTACGGACAGTGGTTTGGGCATGAATTCCAAAACGATGGAGCATATTTTTGACCCCTTTTTCACCACCAAGCCGATCGGGAAAGGCACGGGTTTAGGCCTTTCCGTCAGCTATCAAATCATTGTCGATCGCCATCAGGGCGAGCTGATTTGCACCTCTGAACCCGGTGATGGCACTACTTTTCTGATTCGTATTCCCGTGACACCACCCCAAGGCTCATTCACGTCCTAAGAGGATGTCTGAGAAGTATCTTGCAGTACGGGCTAAAGGTTAATGGTCGTGGAAGGGGCTTAAGCCCCTTGTCTACATCGATCCCTGGGGCGTACAGAGTAGTAATTTGGGCTTTTCAGACATCCTCTAAGGCGCTGTTTTGTGCTTACCACCACCAGCGCAATCCTTGGGCTTTCATGTGTTCACGCACCAAGGAAAACCGATTTTGGGGCACAATTTCGGCCGCAATTAAACTCTTGGGTTGCCGGTGCAACCAACCGGCGATCGAGCCAGCAGCGGCCCCCGAACTCCATTCGCTGTAGTGAATGCGGGTGACCCCGTTCACGATGTGGGAAACGGCGATCGCCTTGCCACCAATCAACAAATTATCCACACCCCGAGGAATGAGCGCCTCGATCGGGACAGCCACCGGGCGCACATGGGCAATATCCGCACTGGCGTTGGTGGCCTCGCCGGGGTCTTCCCAGTTGCGATAGGCACAGCCCTGAATATCAATGTCGTAATGCACCATGGAGATTGAGGTGGCGGAAAAGTCGCGCATATTCTCAATGCCCCGATGCACGTCGTTTTCCCGAATCATGAAGGCATTTTGGCGATAGGCACTGCGGCCCAAAATGCGTCGCCCTTCGCGGATATAGGGCATTAGGCTCAAGCCCGATCGCGTCCCCATGGGCGTATTCGGCCCCGCCAAATGCATCAGGGGAAATTCTTTTGTGGCCAGGGTTTTCAGCACCCATTCTGAAAAAATGAGCGCCCGCTCCTCGCCGTGATGTAAGGCTTCCGTGGAAACGCCGCCCATCCAGTTGCGGTACTGATCCGTATCCATTAGCCGATCGCCCGTCAGGATCAAAGGCGGGTTCATCAGGTTCCAGTTGTTGCCATAGCCCCAATTGATCATGGCCATGTCCCCGGGGCTGGGCTTGCCGGTAATTCGGTTATCCAGCCGCATACTCACGATCCGCCGATACTTGAAAAAGCTGCGATCGAGAAAGGGTGGAAAGCCCCAGAGGGAAAAGGTGCGCTGGTGTTCGTGCTTGGGGAAAGTGGGTTGCAGTTGGCCCAGTTGCTTGAGGCTGCGGCCCTCATCATTGGCGATCGCCACCACAAAGGGAAACGTAAAGGCCTGGGTGCATTGGGGGTTGTCCCAATTGGCCGCATTCGGTTCACCCAAGGTGCGGCGCGATTCCGATCCCAATCGGTGTGGCACACGGGCCCAGGCCACCAGCTCACCGGTATCCGTGGCATCAATCACCGTGAATCGCTTGCCCGGCAATGGTTCTAGGCGAATGGGTGTTTTCCGAAACGTGTCATCACTGTTCCAGGAATACCAGGCCGGCAATTCCTGAGACAAGCGACCCGAGGGCACATAGTCCGCCCGAGGTGTGCGCCGCACTGCGTAAATCGCCGTAATATTGCGGCCCGTTGCATCAAAAGCCGCGCCCTTGAAGGCCGTGGCACTGCTCCAGCGGCTGCCGGGAGCCAATTGGGCAGCCGCCGCCAACGCCTCTCGCGCAGCCACATCGCCGGCCGAAGCGGGAAAGCATAGGGAACCAACCCAGCAGCTATCCACCTCGCGCACAGTTTTGATCGGTTGGTTGCGATCGGCCCAGCGTGGAATCTTCACCGGTTGGCGATAGATGCGCGATTTAAAGGCTTTCCAGCTTTCCGAGAGGTTCCCGGCCAAAATCATGTCCGCCGACTCATCGATCGCGGACACGCCTTGGGTGCTAATTTGCCCTCCAATCCAGGGGGACACCTCAATCACGCAGGTTCGCGCGCCCGATTGCATGGCGTGAACGGCGGCCCCCACACCCCCCAAGGATCCACCCACCACCACCACTTCACATTGCCAAACCTCTTGGGCTTGGGGCAGGGGCGACAACACGGGCCGGCCATTGCTGCCAAAGGAAGCCGTGATCCGTAGCTCGTTGGCCAAATCCTTGGCGGGGCCCGGGGTGACGCTGAGGGGTTGCAGATCGTTCGGCGGTGGCAACTGTGAGTTGATGGCATCGGGGCGATCGAACGCGGCCAGGGTTGCGCCCGCCACAACAACCCCCAGCCCCAGAGTCACTTGTCCAAACCGTTGCCACAACCCAATCAGTCGCTGCATGTTGCCGTCTTATCCTTGGTTGCCAAAAGGCGAGGGGGATGGAAAAGGGTGCGATCGCCCGCGAAAATCACAGAAATTAATGCTGACTTGCGATGCGCTCGTACTAGGCTAGCGCTGAAAGAGGACGATCCCACCGCGATCGAAAGCGATTTTGTAGTCCGGATTCGATCGCAATTCTTGATCGAGTAATTGAGCAAACTCATGGGTGCTGCCCCAACCCGGATGTTTCAGGTTCAGCAACACCCAATCGTATTCGGCCCAGTTGGGCGGTGGTGCGGTGGCGATCGTTTGGCGCAGCATGGTGCGGTGGCTGAGGTGGGGCCCCAAATCAGCAGTGGTGAGGATGCCGCCCCGTTGGTTGGCGGGGATCGATCGCTCCTGAGTTTGAATCAAGGCGATCGCGGCGCGACTGTCGGCCCAAGTATCCAGTTCCGCCAAATAAATCGAGCCAAAATAGCCAAATTTCGCCAAGGCCAAAAAGCCAATCAGCGACCAGACCCAAATGGCTCGGCCGCTGGCGATCCAACTGCGTAGCCGATCGCCTAGGGTTCCCAGGCGATCGAGCCAGTCCCAGTGACCCCGCGCCAAACTATCAATCGCCGCCACCAGCAAAAACGGCAAAATCGGCAGGGAATATTGATGCACCAAATCCCGCTGCTCGGCCACCGTGGACAGGGCATTTAACCCGATCGCCGGAGCCGCCGCCGCCCAGGCCCGCAGCCGGCCGCCCCCAAACCAAGGCAACAGTGGCCCCAAGATCAACAACAAATAAATCAGCGTTTCCCCTGAGAACAGTTTCCCCAGAACCAATTGCGGCTTCAGGAACAGATTCAACGCCGCCTCGGACACACTGGAACCCAAGTAGGCATAGCGCCCGATCGCGTCGTGGCTCAGGCCATGGTTAAAGGCGGGGATCACCGCCTGGTTCACCACCACAAACCAACCGATCCCCATCCCCAGCGCCACCAGTCCGGGCCAGCGTTTGCGATCGAGCAGCAACAACCAAGCGCCCATGGCCGCCACCGTAATCGACAGCACCGCCTTGCAGCCCATCACCCAGACCAGCACCAGCGCCAGGGCGATCGGCCGGTTGGCTCGCCCCAGCCAAATCGCCCCCAGCAGCCCTGCGATCCCCATCACCTCCGGGTGGAAGTCAAACAAATTGACGTTGAACACCACGGGATAGAGCAAATAGGCCCAGGCGATCGCTAAGGATTGACCCGAATTCAGCCCCGCCTGTTTTGCCAGTGCCCAGGCCGGGATCGCCCCCGCCGCCAGCCCGATCGCCTGCACCCAAAACAGCCAGTAAATGCTGGGAAAAATCGCGTAGAGCAGCCCCACCGCAAAAAAGCTGTAGGCCGCATGGTTGCCCATGTGGTGCATATCCGACACGGTGGAAAACGGCGTTTCGCCGCGCCCCATCAGGTAGGCCACTTGGTCATAGATCGCCAAATCAAAGGCCGTTGATTGCAGCAGTTCATGACGCACCACACTGCAAATCAACAGCACGATCGCCCAAAGTCCCACCGACCACCAAAGCGATCGGGGGATCGATCGAAACCAGCTTGCAACCGAACTTGCAATAGATGTCCAGCGGGGCGATCGCATCTCGGGTTCCTGCGGCACAAATCGCCAACAGCCTACCACCGCCCGGCCCGTCCGCAGGGGGCAATGGCTAGAATCGATCAAGCCGCCACCCCATCGCTCAAGACCAATTCAGCCCATGAACTATCAACAATGGCGCGATCAACTCTTTGGACAACCCGCAAGGGCTAATCCAATTTTTACAGAGCTGAGTCCTGAAATATATACGATGCCGCGCCATCAAGCCTTTGATTTCATTGACCGATTGCTAGTCGATTCGGAAATTCACCAAAAAGCTTCCCCGGCTCAAATTGGCTTTGGCCTGAACTACATTTTTTCAAATAGTTGTAGTGACTTTCCCCTCTGCTACTTGGAATCACCGGAGCCGAGAATTGTTCAAGGGGTTAAAAATCTCAAGTATCTTTATCGCCATTACTTCGATCGATACTGCTTTGTTTCAGATAAATCAATCCAGGTGATTGGTTCTACCCCCAAGGGCGATCGGCTATCTTATTTGTGCTACATGTTCTGGGATCTTTTTGTGCTGCATCCTGGTTATACTGCCCCATCTGTCATCCAAGCAGGGTTAGAAGTCATGAGCGAAGCCCTATATAGCAAAAACGGCAATGCGATCGTTTCTGCTATTCACGGATTAGGGCATTGGTCACTGAATAATAAACAAGCAGTGGCTATTTTGGAAAAGTGGCTGAAGCATCCCAGCACGCAAAATTCGGTGATTCGCAGTTATGCCCTCCAAGCCAAAACAGGCTACATTCAGTAATTGAAAGTTGTCTATGATGGCTCATCAACCAATCTTAATTACTTTCCCAAGATAGTTGCGATATGCTGGGAAAAATTGCGCGATTGTTCCACAATCATGATTGCTGCTCCCCAATTCCTTAGCCCTGACGAGTATTTGGCTCTTGAAGCCCAAAGCGATATTCGGCATGAATACCTCGATGGGCAAGCCTATGCCATGGCAGGTAGCACAGATGCACACAACACTATCGCAGGAAATCTATTTGCCGAACTGCGATCGCACCTGAGAGGAACTGGTTGCCGTGTCTTTATGTCGGATATGAAGGTGCAGATTAATCAGGGCACGAAGTTTTTTTATCCCGATGTGATGGTGACTTGCGATCCGGGCGATCGCGATCGACAACTTTATAAATCAGCACCCGGTTTGATTGTGGAAGTGTTATCGAATTCCACAGAAGCCTTCGATCGGGGACGCAAATTTGCTGCCTATCGTCATCTCAACAGCTTGCGAGAATACGTTTTAATTTCTGCTCAACAGCCCCAAGTGGATATTTTTCGGCGCTCTGAGGCGGGCCAGTGGGTATTAGAAAGCTACGAAGGGATCAATGCGGAATTGATTTTGGAAACCGTAAATTACCGAGTCGGGTTTGATCGTCTTTATGAAGATGTAATTTTTGATCAGATTCCTTCGGAACTAATTGAAAATTAAGACGTTTAAGCTCCTCATTTTGGCGGCTGGTTCCAGAATCAAAAGTTTTGAGAGACTAGTGAATGACTAAGCCAGCATCTTCAGTCAAACAGAATTTAAGTTAAGGAAACTTGAAAAATCAGTTCCAACTTGAACTAAATAATTAATCTTAAAGCAATCAAAATGTTGCTCAGTATACAAAATCTTTGACCTCTAGTATGAGGACACTATTGAATCAGTGTTCAATCAATCTAACATTGGGACTTGGTTGCATAGATTGATAGAAGGAAGATTTGTAGAAAAATGAGCGCGCTGAATTTCAACTCTCAAAAGAATTTCTGAAAAATGTGAAGTAACTGGTAATAATTTTGATAAAAATCTTAAAAAAACCAGTATAACTTACTGACGTTCCCGATGTATCCACTAAACTGATGGGCGAAATAGTTAACATCCATTTCAATTAGACAGTAGCCTAGCTTACAAAAATTTCCCCACGCTGAAATCTTTAGCCAACGTTTGGCGACTGGTTTTTGATGAATTCATAATCACTGGCCGATGGATTGTGTCTTGTCAAGCAATAAAATTGGTCAAGCAATAGGATTTTGAAAAATTGACTCATGAACGGTTTCATAAAATAAAACTGCCATTGACCGTCATTAATAATGACTGCCAAGTTGCGAAATTTATGATAATTATTGGCCGACAAATCGGTATCTTCAATCAATTGACAGACTTTTGACCAATATGTTGGAGTATCTCCCCCCGCTGAATGATCACAACCTACCCTATCCAGACACGATGCACCCGATCGTGGTGCATTTTGTCATTGCGATGGTTTTGTTTTCAGTTTTATGCGATGGCATTGCCTATTTCACGCGCAATTCACGGCTCTATGAAGTGAGCTGGTGGAATTTGTTTTTTGCAACCATTTCTATCTTCGTTGCCATTATTTTCGGGCAGATTGAAGCAGGACTAGCTGAACCCTACAATGCTGCTGAAGCCACTTTGAATCTGCACACGCTTCTGGGCTGGTCTCTGTCGGGAATTATTGCAGCAATGACGGCTTGGCGCTATGTGTTGCGATCGCGCAATCCTAAAACATTGCCCAATGCCTTTTTAGGTGTGGGAATTTTGATGACCGTGATTGTCTGTTTCCAAATTTATCTCGGTGATGTTTTAGTTTGGGTATATGGACTCCATACAGTACCGGTGGTTGAGGCAGTGCGGGAGGGATTGTTGTAATGAATCCAGATCTGATTGAGCAAGTACAAAGCCAGCTGGGGATCAATGGATTGCCCTACATAATTCCGATTCATCCCAATTTGGTGCATTTAACCTTGGGCTTGTTTATTGTGGCGATCGCCTTTGATATTGTCGGCGTGTTGTTTCCCCTAGAAAAGCCAGTCTTTAAGTTTTTGGCCATTCCCGCCACGCGCTCCAATTTCTTTGATGTGGGTTGGTACAACATGCTGGCCGGGGCGATCGTCACCTTTTTGACGGTGGCTGCGGGCTTTTATGAAATGTTGTTGGCTCGGCCACCGGCAGATGTGAAAAGCGCCTGGGGCTTGCAGGCTATGGAAACCATGTTGTGGCATGGTGTGGGTGGCGTTGTCCTACTGTTATTAATCGTAGGCATGACCGTTTGGCGGGGATTTCAGCGCTTTGTTTGGCTGAAAGATCGATCGCGCCAAGTGCAGTGGAGCTATCTCCTAGTGGGGCTAATCATCTTTGGTTTGATGTTTGTCCATGGAACCTTGGGCGCGCAGCTAGCCGCTGAATTTGGCGTGCATATCACCGCCGATCGCCTGTTGGATTTGGGTGAAAATCCTAACCTCGTTTTGAAATCATTCAATCCATGAAGATTCGCACCATCCTCACCTTAGGAACCCTAGTGATCGCACTGGCCCTCATCAGTTGGTGGATGGGGGAGCAGTCCTATACCTGGTTTCCTCCCCAAGCCTCAGCAGAATCCCAACTGATCGATCGGCTCTTTAGCTTTTTAGTGGCGATCGGGACGTTTATTTTCCTAGGCGTGGTCGGGACGATTGTCTATGTGGCACTGTTTCAACAAGCCGGTAAATACGATACCAGCGACGGCCCGCACATTGAAGGAAACGTCACGTTGGAAGTGGTTTGGACGGCGATTCCTTTCATCCTCGTCGTTGGAATTGCCGCTTACAGCTACCACATTTATGATCGCATTTCTATTTTGGGCCCAATGGAGCATGTGCATGGATCAATGGCACATAATATGGCATCGGAGACTCCAGCGATCGCCCCGGTTTCTACTGAGGCAAACGATAGCAATGCGATCGTAAAATCAGAGGTTGTGATTGCCGTGAAGTCTCGACAATGGGCTTGGGAATTCTATTACCCCGATCGACAAGTCACCACGGCTGAATTACATCTGCCAGCCGATCAACGGATCAGTCTGCAACTAACTTCTGAAGATGTCATCCACGGGTTTTATGTTCCAGCCTTTCGTGTGAAGCAAGATATCATTCCAGGGCGTGCAATTACCCTGAAGTTTACGCCCATCCGCGAAGGCCGATACCGTTTGCGCGACTCTCAGTACAGCGGCACTTACTTTGCAGCCATGCAAGCCGATGTGGTGGTGGAATCAGATGATTCCTATCAGCAATGGCTGACGGATGCGGCGAACCAAAAGCCCACCGCTGCCTATAACCAAGCCTTTGATGAATTCCAGCGTTCCCCCGGCGGACGAATTGGCTGGCAAACAGTTCAACCAGCGCCCCCACCCCTCGTGAACTATCCCGGTAAAGGAACTAGTTAGCAATTAGTCATTTTCGCTCAACTCAGTTCCATTTGGTTTTGATCAAAGATTTCGGCATTTCAGAATAACTTCCTCCAACCGATTTATGACCAATCTTGCTACTGAATCGATCGCTGCTTCTCAGCCACCTATGCCTGGTGCGCCCAATGACTGGCAGCGCTTTTTTAGCTTCAGCACCGATCACAAGGTCATTGGAATTCAGTACTTAGTAACATCCTTCTTTTTCTTCTTGGTGGGTGGCATTTTTGCCATGATTATTCGGGGTGAATTGATCACACCGGAATCGGATCTGGTCGATCGCACTGTCTACAATGCCATGTTCACTATGCATGGCACGGTGATGTTGTTTTTGTGGACATTTCCTTGTCTGTTGGGTCTAGGAAACTATCTCGTGCCGCTGATGATTGGCGCAAGGGATATGGCATTTCCTAGGCTGAATGCTATTGCCTTTTGGATGGTGCCCGTCTTCGGCACGATTTTGATGGCGAGTTTTCTGGTGCCGGGTGGCCCAGCCCAAGCCGGTTGGTGGGCCTATCCACCCGTGAGCCTGCAAAATCCCACGGGCAACCTGATCAATGGTCAAATGCTGTGGTTGTTGGCAGTGGCTATTTCCGGCGTTTCATCAATTATGGGTGCGGTGAATTTTGTCACCACGATCGCCCGAATGCGTGCCCCTGGCATGACTTGGTTTCGGATGCCCGTTTTTGTATGGACGGTGTTGGCTGCCCAAATTATTCAACTGTTTGGTTTGCCTGCTTTGACGGCTGGCGCGGTGATGCTGTTGCTGGATCTGACCGTGGGCACGACATTTTTTGATCCGGCTAAAGGTGGCGATCCGGTGCTGTTCCAGCACTTTTTCTGGTTCTATTCTCACCCGGCCGTTTATGTCATTATTTTACCGATTTTTGGCATTTTCTCTGAGGTTTTGCCGGTCTATGCCCGCAAGCCCCTTTTTGGCTACAAAGTAGTTGCCATTTCATCCCTAATCATTACCGGTCTAAGTGCCATTGTTTGGGTTCACCACATGTTCGCCAGTGGCACACCGGGCTGGATGCGGATGGTTTTTATGGCCACAACTATGCTGATCTCAGTGCCCACGGGGATTAAAGTTTTCGCTTGGGTTGCCACCATCTGGGGTGGCAAGTTGCGCCTCAGCACAGCCATGCTATTTGCCTTGGGCGGGCTGGTGATGTTTGTGTTTTCAGGCATCACTGGAATTATGTTGGCAGCAGTCCCGGTTGATATCCATGTGAACAATACCTACTTTGTGGTGGGACATTTTCACTATGTAATCTATGGCGCAGTGGTGATGGGCATTTATGCAGCAATCTATCACTGGTTCCCCAAAATGACCGGGCGCATGTATTCCGAAGGGCTAGGGAAATTGCACTTTGCCCTAACCTTTATTGGCACTAATTTGAACTTCTTTCCGATGCATCCTTTGGGCTTGCAGGGAATGCCGCGCCGGGTTGCATCTTACGATCCCGAATTTACGTTTTGGAATGTGGTGGCGAGCCTAGGGGCTTTTTTGTTGGGGATGTCTACCCTGCCTTTTATTTTGAACATGATTGGTTCTTGGGTGCAGGGTGAAAAAGCGCCCAAAAATCCCTGGCGGGCGATCGGGTTGGAATGGCTGTTGTCTTCGCCGCCAACGGTTGAGAACTTTGAAGAACTCCCGATCGTGGTTTCTGAGCCTTATGGCTATGGCAAATCTGATCCCTTGGTGTCTAATCCCGACGAACTAGAGGTGGCCCATGAACCCAACTGAAACGGACTTGCGAGATGATGCATCGCCGGCCATTACTGAAGCCCATGGTGACGCGCACCATGCGGCCCATGGGCATGGATCCCCCGGCGACCAAATGTTTGGTTTCGTGATTTTTTTGCTGTCTGAAAGTGTCATTTTTTTCAGCTTCTTTGCGGGCTACATTGTCTACAAAACTACGGCCCAAACTTGGTTACCGGAAGGTGTTTTGGGTTTGGAGGTGCGCGAGCCGGCCATCAACACGGTCATTTTGGTATCTAGCAGCTTCACAATTTATTTGGCTGAGCGCTATTTACATATCAAGCAGCTCTGGGGCTTTCGAGCATTTTGGCTGCTGACGATCGCCATGGGCAGCTATTTCCTCTATGGCCAGGCGATCGAGTGGAGCCACTTAGCCTTTGGGTTCACCGACGGGGTGTTTGGTGGCACGTTTTATTTGCTGACGGGGTTCCATGGGTTGCACGTTTTTGCCGGTGTGTTGCTGCAACTAATTATGTTAGTACGATCGTTTATTCCGGGTAATTACGATCGCGGTGAATTTGGTGTGGCTTCGACCTCGCTGTTTTGGCACTTTGTGGATGTAATTTGGATTATTTTGTTTCTGTTGATTTACATCTGGCAGTAACTAAAAAACCGACCAAGATGAGAGTGATAGGTAACTTGAAATGAGGCGATTGATCGCCCATTGAACCCTTCGCAATGCCAGTAAATCGGCAAGTAATAGTTTCAATAGTTGAGTAGTCAGGACAATCTAATTATGATTATTGATGATTGCCATTACGACGTGATTATTATTGGTACCGGTGCAGGTGGCGGTACGCTGGCTCATAAATTAGCACCCACCGGCAAGCGTATTTTGATTCTGGAACGGGGAGATTTTATGCCCCTCGCAGAACAAAATCGCAGCAATGTAGATGTCTTTAAACGTGAGCGATATCACGCGCCGGAACAGTGGTACGACAACACGGGTGAACCCTTTTCGCCCCAAATGAACTACGCGATCGGGGGCAATACCAAAATCTATGGAGCCGTGCTGATGCGGCGGCGGGAACAGGATTTTGCGGCCGTTACCCATCGCGATGGCATTTCACCGGCTTGGTGTGTGGGCTATGAAGAATTCGAGCCTTATTACACTGCTGCCGAAGCGCTTTATAAAGTGCATGGCCAGGCTGACCAAGACCCAACCGAGCCATTTCGGAGTGGCAACTATCCCTTTCCAGCGATCGAATCGGATCCGCAAATTGCCGCCATTACCGGAGCGATCGCCCAGCAAGGATTGCACCCCTCTGCCTTGCCCTTGGGGTTAACTCGCCAGGACGATGATCCCACCAATGATTCCGAAGTGAGCGGCGTTTTGCCAGCGGTGGACTATCCCAACGTCACCCTCAAAACCAATGCCAAAGTTGTGGGGTTGCATACTAATTCTTCAGGGCGAGTGGTTCGCGCCGTCGAAGCCGATATTCATGGCAAACCCTATCTCTTTTTGGGAGATTTGGTGGTGTTAGCTTGCGGGGCAGTGAACTCTGCGGCCCTCCTGTTGCGATCGGCTAATGATTGCCACCCCCAGGGACTGGCCAATAGTTCCAATTTGGTCGGCCGTAACCTCATGAAAAATCTGATGACCGCGATCGTGCAGGTCAGCAGCAAGGCCAACTCAGGCGCATTTCAAAAGACCGTTTGTGTGAATGATTTCTATTGGGGCGATGGAGATTTTCCCTACCCCATGGGACATATTTACAATACGGGCGGCTTGCTAACGGATGTGATTTTTGCGGAAGCGCCGCCGATGTTTTCGGTGCTGGCTAAATTCATGCCGGGATTTGGCCTGCAACAACTGGCAACTCGCTCGATCGGCTGGTGGATTCAAACGGAAGATTTGCCCAATCCCAATAACCGAGTTTACCTAGATCAACACAAGCTTTGTATTGACTATCAACCCAACAACACCGAAGCGCACGATCGCCTCGCCCACCGCTGGATTGATGTGTTGAAATCCCTAGAAAAGCAACTCGATGGTTTTCCGGTGGGCACAATCCATCCTCGCGGAGAAATTCCGGTGCAGGTGATGGCCAATCAATGCGGCACTTGTCGGTTTGGGGACGACCCAGCAACTTCGGTACTCGATCGCCACTGCCGCGCCCACGATGTCGATAATTTATACGTGGTGGATGGCAGCTTTTTCCCCTCGAATGCCAGTGTTAGCCCCGCCCTAACGATTATTGCGAATGCGCTGCGTGTGGGCGATCACCTGCTCGATCGACTGGCTTAACTGGCTGAACCGACATTTGAGGGCGAATGATTCACCGCGAGACAGGGCGATCGCAACAATCCTTTACAATCGATCTGGGTGATCGGGTTGGGTTCCGCTCCTTGCTGGTTGTCGGGAAATCGCGGCATTTCCCAGCGGGCCGCGCCGCGCGATCGGGGTAGGATATTGGACTTGCACCCCAGCGCATTTGCGTTTCGTCAAGATTTTTGCGGACTGGCGCAACCGTTACGAGAGGCTTGGGGCAAGGGGCCGTTAATCGCCTAAAACCCTGATCCGCCTGTGCGAAATCGTGGGGAGCAAGGGACAGTCGATTACCTGTAACCCTGATCCGCCCGTGCGAAATCGTGGGGAGCAAGGGGCTTAAGCCCCTTGTCTACGAAGTCACAGCCCCTTCGCAGCAACCGCGTCAGTCCTAATTTCGTTCAGTTAAGTTCCAGTCCCATTTTGAGTCACCATGCGTACCCACTATTGCGGTCAACTGCGCGCCGAACAGGTTGGTAAAACCGTCACCCTTTGCGGTTGGGTCGATCGCCGCCGCGACCACGGGGGAGTCGTGTTTGTGGACTTGCGCGATCGCTCGGGGATCGTTCAGGTGGCCTCAAACCCGGACTTGCCCGAATCGTTTCAAATTGCCGACTCCCTCCGCAATGAATATGTGGTGCGGATTACGGGAACCGTTACCCAGCGGCCGCCCGAGTCCGTGAACCCCAAGCTGGCTACCGGGGAAGTGGAAGTGCTGGCGGATCAAATCGAAATCCTCAGCGCCGTCAGCAAGCAATTGCCGTTCCAGGTTTCCACCTCCGAAAACGAAACCGTTCGCGAAGAGTTGCGGCTGAAATATCGCTATCTCGATTTGCGTCGCCCCCGGATGCAGCACAACCTGCAATTGCGCCATGCGGTGGTGAAGGCCATGCGCCGGTTCCTGGAAGATGCCCAGGGCTTCATGGAAATCGAAACGCCCGTCCTCACCAAATCCACGCCGGAAGGGGCGCGCGATTACCTGGTTCCTTCGCGGGTGAATCCGGGCGAGTGGTTTGCCCTGCCCCAGTCGCCGCAGTTGTTTAAGCAATTGCTGATGGTGTCCGGGTTCGATCGCTACTACCAAATCGCTCGCTGCTTCCGCGATGAAGACCTGCGGGCCGATCGCCAGCCCGAGTTCACCCAGCTCGACATGGAAATGAGCTTCATGTCCATGGAAGAAATCCTGGATCTGAACGAGCAACTGGTTTGCCACATCTTCAAAACCGTTAAGGACATCGACCTGCCGCGTCCCTTCCCGCGCCTGACCTACGCGGAAGCGATGGATCGCTACGGCAGCGATCGCCCCGACACCCGCTTTGGTATGGAGCTGGCGGACTGCTCGGATCTGTTCAAGGGCTGTGGGTTCAAGGTGTTCTCCGGCTCGATCGCTGCTGGTGGGATCGTCAAAACCCTGCCCGTGCCCGGCGGTAACGATGCGGTGTCCAACGTGCGGATCAAGCCCGGTGGCGATTTGTTCGCGATCGCCTCGGAAGCCGGAGCCAAGGGTCTGGCCTTCATCCGCGTCCGCGACAACGGCGAAGTGGACACGATCGGGGCACTAAAAGACAGCCTAACCCCGGAAATCACCGCCGAACTGCTGAAACGCACGGGGGCCCAATCGGGCGATCTGTTGCTGTTTGGCGCTGGCCCGGCGGAAATCGTGAACAAGACGCTCGATCGCCTGCGTTTGGCCCTGGGCAAAGAGCTGAACCAGATTGATCCCGAAGCGATCAATCTGCTGTGGGTCGTTGATTTCCCGATGTTCGAGTACAACGCCGACGAACAGCGCCTAGAAGCCCTGCACCACCCCTTCACGGCCCCCAACCCGGAAGATTTGGCAGACCTGAAAACCGCCCGCGCCCTGGCCTACGACATCGTGCTCAACGGCACGGAAATCGGCGGCGGCAGCTTGCGGATCTATCAACGGGATGTGCAAGAACAGGTGTTCGCGGCGATCGGTCTGACCGACGAAGAAGCCCGCGCCAAGTTCGGCTTCCTGCTCGATGCCTTTGAGTACGGCACGCCGCCCCACGGGGGAATTGCCTACGGTCTTGATCGCCTGGTGTCGATTTTGACCGGCGAAGACTCGATCCGCGACGCGATCGCCTTCCCCAAGACCCAACAGGCTCGCTGCTTGCTGACCGATGCACCGTCGTCGGTGGAAGCCAAGCAACTGAAGGAATTGCAGGTTGCTTCGACCTACAAACCCAAGAAGCCGGAAGCCGAAGCCTCGGCCTAGGAGGGTGGCTCACAAGCCAAAATTGCGACCTCGTGGGCCTGACCAACCGACGAAGACAAGAGGCTTCAGCCCCTTGCCCCGGGGCTATTGATGCTCGGTCCCTGTCGCCAGACAACTGGGCAGCCATCCTCTAAGCCTCATCGCCTAAATCTCGTTGCCTAAATTGCAAGGGCTGTCATCAGTAACTGGGTGACAGCCTTCTGTCTTTTTGAAGTGTTTTTAAAGATAGCTTGCGTTTGAAATCACTCAGACCTGTGACCTGTGACAACGGATCTGTTTCCCGATTGATGCAAATTAATCAGTACAAATAGACTGATTCGCTGCACTTTTCTGGAACTACGATAGATTTCAAAGAAAATTCAGTAGAATTAATTCTTGAAAAAGGCTAGAAACCATATAAAAACGTGATCGACCGTCATTTCTTAGGCTTCAGCCACTGAGTTTGATTTGATACATGATTTGCGTTTTTACTCTTTTTTTACTAATTTTTCGCTAATTTATATCTGTTTACAACTCGCTTGACTGACAATTGACGAAAGAGTTGGATGGCTTTGAGAAAATCAATGGGCGAAATGAGCAGCCCGGCGCTTTTTCCTTGGGTAGTAAATAATAGAAGAACTTCCCTTCTGCAATGCATATGGCTGCCTTGTCTGTCACCCTGACTCCTCTGGATCCGCAGGCTGCCTTGATTCAGAACCCGCTGATGGTTTCACCGGACACACCCGTGGTAGCGGCGCTCCATCGGATGAGTCAGGTGCGATCGAGCTGTGGAATTGCGGAATCCACCGATCCTGAAAACAACAACCAGCAGGTGCTGCGAGAGGCTCGGGGGAGCTGTGTGCTGGTGGTAGATCAAGGCCGCCCGATCGGGATAGTGACCGAGCGAGATGTGGTGCGGCTGTTGGCCCAACAAATCTGCTTGGATCAACTCACGGTCGCCCAGATCATGATCCAGCCCTTGGTGACCTTGCAGACCAAAACCTGCGAAGACCTGGACGTGATGGCGGCCATTACGCTGTTGCACAAACATGGCATTCGCCATTTGCCCGTGCTGGATGCGGATCGCCGGTTGGTGGGCTTGATGACCCACGAAAGCCTCTGCCAAACCACCCGCCCGATCGACCTGCTGCGGATGCGGTTGGCTTCGGAGGTAATGACCCACCAGGTGGTGGCGATCGCGGTCACCAGTTCCATGCTCGATGTGGCTCGGCTGATGGCTGAGTGCCAGGTGGGATCCGTGGTGATTGTGGAGCCGGGTGCAGCAGATTCAGAACAGCAGCCCGTGGGAATTGTGACGGAGCGGGACTTGGTGCAGTTTCAATCCTTGGGTTTGGACTTTCAGCAGCTCAAGGTAAGGGAAGTGATGAGCGCACCGGTTTTCACCGTGGCCGCCGATAGTTCCCTGTGGTTAGTTCATGAGTTGATGGCCAAGCGCAACATCCAGCGCGTTTTGGTCATGGGCGATCGGGGCGAGTTGGTGGGCATTGTCACCCAAACCAGTTTGCTGCGGGTTCTGAATCCCCTGGAGCTATACAAACTGGCGGAACTGCTCGAGCACAAGGTGAACCAGCTCGAAGCGGAAAAACAGGCCCTGGAAACGCTGCATCACCGGGAACTGGAGCAGCAGGTGGAAACCCGCACGGCGGCCCTGCGGGCCAAGGCAGAACGGGAACTGCTGTTGGTGGCGTTGGCCACTCAGATTCGATCGTCCCTGAGCTTACAGAGCATTTTGGATATCACGGTGCAGGAGGTGCGGCGGGTCTTGCAGTGCGATCGGGTGAACATTTGGCAATTTCAAACCGCCGACAAAACCCGGGCCCGGGTGGTGGCGGAATCCACGGACTTGCCCATTTCCATGATCGGCACGGAACTGGAGGGTACCTGGTTTCAGCATGACCAAGAACCGGTTTATCGACAGGGCTACATCCGGGTTGAACCCGACGTGGCCGCCAGCGACATGGGCGGGTGTCACCTCAAGTTACCGATCGAGCTGCGGCCCCGCGCCAAAATTCTGGTTCCCTTGCTTTATCAAGAGGAGCTGTGGGGATTGTTGAGTGTTTCCGAAAGCAAAACCACCCGAAACTGGTTGCCCGATGAGGTGAAATTGCTCAAGGGCCTGTCGGTGCAGTTGGAAGTGGCCCTCAAACAGGCCATCACTCACCAGCAACTGCAACAGGAATTGGAAACCCGCACGCAAGCGGAAGCCTTCCTGCGCGAAAGCGAGCAGCGCTATGCCAATCTTGCGGCCGTTGTGCCCGTGGGCATCTTCCGCATGGATTTGCAGGGACGGCCCACCTACGTCAACGAACGCTACTGCCAAATTTTGGGCTGCTCCCTTGAAGAGGGTCTCGATTGGGATTGGGAGCAAACCCTGCACCCGGACGATCGGGATTGGGTATTGGCCCTGCGGGAGCAAAATCTGCGGGAACAATCGTCCTGTCAGTTGGAATGCCGGTTCCAATCCCGCGATCGTCGCCACGGCCCCGACCCCGATCGGGCTGTCACTTGGGTGGATATGCGGGTGGTGGTGGAGTGGGATGCCACGGGTCAACCGATCGGCTATGTGGGAACCCTCACGGATATCAGCGATCGGAAGCGATCGGCCCTCGAACTCCGCGAGAGCCGCCAGCGATACGCCAGCCTGTTGGCCGTGGCCCCCGTCGGAATTTTTCGCACCGACACTGCCGGCCATTGCCTATACGTCAACGATCATTGGTGTGAAATGACCGGTCTCGACCATCGGGCCGCCCTTGGCCATGGTTGGCAGCTCACCCTGCACCCGGACGATCGCGCCTTAGTCATCAATGGCTGGATGCAAGCCATCCAGAGCAATCGCCCCTGGAAGGCCGAATATCGCCTGGCACGTCCCGATGGGGAAGTGCTATGGGTCTATGGCCAATCGGTGGTGGAGCGCAATTTCAACGGCGATATCCTGGGCCATGTGGGAGCCATCACCAACATCACCGATCGCAAACAAGCTGACTTTGCCCTCCAAAACCTGATCGAAGGAACCGCCGCCACTGGCCTCGATTTTTTCCCTGCCCTGGTCAAACATCTGGCCACCGCCCTCAATGTTTCCCACGCCTTTGTGGCCGAGCGCATGGGCAATCGAATCCAAGTGCTGGCCTTTTGGAATGCGGGAACCGTAGAAACGATCGCCACCTGTGCCCTCAACCACTTCGATCGGGAACTGCCTTACCCCTGGCATGGGGACTGCCACCCACAGTTGCTTCAGTCCCTGTTTCCCCAAGTCCCCGGCCTGACGCAAATTACCGACAACAACTATCTGAGCGTTCCCCTCCAGGATTCCCACGGTCTGGAAATTGGTCACCTCTGCATCTTGAACCAAGGGCCCATTCAAGCGCCCCGCCGAGCCGAAACCGTCTTGCGCATCTTTGCGGCCCGGGCTGGAGCCGAACTCGAACGCCAGCAAGCCACCAACGCCCTTGAGCAGCTCAACCAGGATCTAGAAATTACAATTCAACGGCGAACCCAAGAGCTTTGGCGCGTTCACAATCTGCATAAGGCCATTTTGAACTGTGCCCCCTATGCGGTGATCGCCACCGACATCCAGGGGCTAATTACCACCTTCAATCCGGCCGCCGAGCGCATGTTGGGATATCGAGCTGCCGAAGTGATCCGCCAGCTTACGCCGGAAATTTTCCACGACCTCCAGGAGGTGGCCGCCCGGGCCGCCCAGCGATCGGCAGAGTCGGGCGAGCCGATCGCCCAAGGGTTTGAAGTGCTCGTGGCCCGGGCCCGCCAAGGCATTGTGGACGAGAACGAGTGGAATTGTATTCGCCAGGATGGTTCTCGGTTTCCCGCCGCCCTTTCCGTGAGCTGCCTGAGGGATCGCAATGATCAAATCATTGGATTTTTGGGCATTGCCCAAGACATTACCGATCGCAAGCGCACAGAACAGGAAAATCGACTGCTCAAGGAACGGTTGGAGTTTCTGTTGGCTTCCAGCCCCGCTGTTATCTACAGTCGCAAGCTCGATCGACGCTACACCACAACCTTTGTTAGCCCCAATGTAGAATCCATCCTCGGTTACACGCCCCAGGAGTTTATTCAGGATGCAAACTTCTGGATTAGCCGGATTCATCCCCAAGATGTGGACAGGGTGCTCAGTGATCTAAGTGGTTCATTTGAAGAAGATCGCTACAAGTATGAGTACCGATTACTTCATGCGAATGGCTACTATTTGTGGGTGCGGGATGAAATTTATTTAGTGCGCGATGAGTATAATCAGCCCCTAGAAATTGTGGGCTATTTTGCGGATATCAGCGATCTCAAGCAAACGGAAGCGATTGTGGTTCAGCAGGCTAAGCGCGAAACCCTGCTGTTAGAAATCACCCAACGAATTCGCCAGTCTTTGGATCTTTCGATCGTGTTTGAAACGGCTTGTCAGGAAATTCGGCAACTCATGGAGTCCGATCGCGTTGGCATCTTTCAGTTTAATCCCGATTCCCAATGGCAAGATGGCAAATTCGTGGCGGAATCTGTTGATGATAAATATCCATCGGTGATTGCAGTTTCGATGGATGATCGCTGTTTTGGCGGAAGCTATTTCCAGCGCTATGCCCAAGGACAATATTGTGCAACTGACGATATCTATGACGGCAGCCTGAGCACCTGTCATACGGATGTTTTGAAGCGGCTTGCAGTGCGGGCTAATTTGGTCATGCCTCTGCTGTGTAATGGAGCCTTGTGGGGGCTGCTCTGTGTGCATCAATGCATGAAAATCCGGCATTGGGAGCTTTCAGAAATTGAATTAATTCAGCAAATCGCTAATCAATTAGAAATTGCAATTCAACAAGCCAGCCTGTATGACCGAATGCAAGCCGAGCTATTGGTGCGCAAGCGAGTAGAAAAGCGAATTGCTCTTCAACTTCATCAACAGGAATTATTAGGCATTATTTCCCAACGAATTCGAGAATCATTGGATGTGGCCGAAATTCTGCAAGTGGTCACTGATCAGGTGCGACAGGTCTTTCAGTGCGATCGCGCAATCATACTCCAGGTATTCCCAAATGGCCACAGCCAAATTTTTGAAGAATCTGTTGCGCCAGGTTTCCCAGTTCTCAAAAACCGCCAGTGGGATGATGAGCATTGGTCCATAGAAATCCTGGAGCATTATTGGCAGGGAGAACCACGAATTGTGCCGGATGTGATGAACGATCGGTGGACAGATTGCCTGCGGGAATATTCCCAAGCAGGACAAATTCAGTCCAAAGTGGTGGCTCCTATTTTGCAGGAAGTGCATGTTCACAGCGAAGATCGCTGGGTTTCCGTGGGGCACAATAACCGCCTGTGGGGAGTGTTGGTAATCCATGCTTGCCAGGAACAGCGGGTGTGGCAGGGGGCAGAGGCCAAGCTTTTGCAACAAATTGCGAACCAGTTGGCCACAGCAATTCAACAGGCTAACTTATTTGAACAATTGCAACGGGAACTTCAAGAGCGCCAGCAAGCTCAACAGCAATTGACCGATCGCAATCAAGAGTTGGCTGTTTCCAACCAAGAATTGGCACGGGCTACTCGGTTAAAAGATGAATTCTTGGCGAACATGAGCCATGAGCTACGAACGCCGTTGAATGCCATTTTGGGAATTACTGAAGGGCTTCAGGAGTCGATTTTTGGCCCCATCACTGAGCAACAGGAGCGCGTGCTTCAAACCATTGAACGCAGTGGCTCCCATCTTTTATCATTGATTAATGACATTCTTGATGTGGCCAAAATTGAAGCCGGACAGCTAGAGTTAGACATTGCAGCGGTTCCTGTTTCGCCCCTGTGCCAATCTAGTTTGGCATTTGTTAAGCAACAGGCTTTCAAAAAAGGAATTCAACTGGCGATTCAGCTCCCCCCCAAGTTGCCAGACTTGTTGGTGGATGAACGTCGGGTGCGTCAGGTACTGATTAATCTGTTAAACAATGCGGTTAAATTTACCCCCGACCACGGATCTGTTGCTTTGGAAGTCTGTTTGGGAACATCACGGCGAGTCCCTAAACTGAACAGTAGTTTGGGGGAAACAGAAGTTCACCAGTTTTTGGAAATTTCGGTGGTGGATGACGGGATCGGGATTGCGCCGGAAGATGTCTGCAAACTCTTTCAGCCCTTTATGCAGGTGGACAGTGCTTTGAATCGGCAGTACACCGGCACAGGGTTGGGGTTAGCGCTGGTGAAGCGAATTGTTGAATTGCATGGTGGAGAAGTATCCCTCGTGAGTGAAGTAGGTGTTGGCAGTCGATTTACGGTCGATTTGCCCTGTGCCAGTAGTACGCTGCCTGGGCCGAATCAACCGGCGACGGGGGCGATCGAGATGGTGGAACCCAGTCCGGCAGTGCCTTTGGAATCGCCGTTGATTCTGTTGGCGGAGGATAACGAAGCCAATGTCAGCACGATCGTGGCGTATCTGCAAGCGAAGGGCTATCGCCTGACGCTGGCCAAAAACGGCGAGGAGGCCGTTGCTTTCGCCAAGGCCGCGCCGCCGGATCTGATCTTGATGGATATTCAGATGCCGGTGATGGATGGTTTGGAAGCCACGCGCCAAATTCGCCAAGATCCGACCCTGGCCCATGTGCCGATCATTGCCCTGACGGCGTTGGCGATGGCGGGCGATCGGGAACGATGCTTGGCGGCAGGAGCCAGTGATTATCTAAGCAAGCCGGTGCGACTCAAGCAGTTGGCAGCCATGATTCAAGAATTCCTCGCGGCCATTTCTTGATCCAGGAATCTGGCTTCGGGATCTGAGGATCGCGCGAGATTCCAAAAAATCTCTCGATCGCGCCGATCGCGCCGATCTCGCCAAGGGAGCCGGTTCCGCGATCGAGCGCGAACAGGGGTGCGCAACCGGGTAAGATAACAGCCTGAATCATTGACCTTCATTTGCCCCAGCCCTCGTCGCCATGACTGCCCCGGTAGACGCGCTCTCCACCCAATACGATCCCAAAGCTGCCGAAGCCAAATGGCAGGCATCCTGGGAGAACTCCGCTGCCTTTGCGGCCGATGTGAACGCCGCTGGCGAGCCGTTTTGCGTGGTGATTCCGCCGCCGAACGTCACCGGTAGTCTGCACATGGGCCATGCCTTTGAGCATTCCTTGATCGATGCCTTTGTGCGCTATCACCGGATGACCGGGCGCAACACCCTGTGGCTGCCGGGGACGGATCACGCCAGCATCGCTGTGCAATCGATCCTGGATAAGCAACTGAAGGAGGCAGGAACTGATCGCTTTGCCCTGGGTCGTGAGGCGTTTCTCGATCGGGCCTGGACTTGGAAAGAAGAGTCCGGCGGCACGATCGTCGGGCAAATGCGCCGCCTGGGCCTGTCCGTCGATTGGGATCGCGAGCGGTTCACCATGGACGAAGGCCTCTCCAACGCCGTGTTGGAAGCCTTTGTGCGGCTCTACGAAGACGGGCTGATTTATCGCGGCAAATACATGGTCAACTGGTGCCCCGCCTCCCAGTCGGCCGTGTCCGATTTGGAAGTGGACAACAAAGAGGTGGACGGCAGCCTCTGGCATTTCCGCTACCCGCTGACCGATGGCTCTGGTGAAGTGATTGTGGCCACGACTCGCCCGGAAACCATGCTGGGCGA
Organism: Limnothrix sp. CACIAM 69d; assembly: GCA_001913845.2. Classification (GTDB taxonomy): domain Bacteria; phylum Cyanobacteriota; class Cyanobacteriia; order CACIAM-69d; family CACIAM-69d; genus CACIAM-69d. Next base: position 27,767 of record MKGP02000066.1, read on the forward strand.
TACGGCGGTGGCCGTGAACCCCAAGGACGATCGCTACAAGGCCCTGATTGGCCAAACCGTCACCCTGCCGCTGGTGGGCCGGGAAATCCCGATCATTGGCGATGAGTTCGTTGATCCAACCTTTGGCACCGGCTGCGTGAAGGTCACACCGGCCCACGACCCAAACGATTTCGAGATGGGCAAGCGCCACAACCTGCCCCAAATCGAAATCCTAAACAAAGACGGCACGGTCAACGAAAACGGCGGCGAATTTTGCGGCCAAGACCGGTTCGTGGCCCGCAAAAACCTCGTGGCCAAGATGGACGAACTGGGCTACCTGGAAAAGGTGGAAGCCTATCGCCACTCGGTGCCCTACAGCGAGCGCGGCAAAGTGCCCGTGGAGCCGCTGTTGTCGTCCCAGTGGTTCTTGCAGGTGCGCCCGCTGGCTGAGAAAGCCCTCGAAGCCCTGGAAAACAACCGGGAGCCGCTGTTTGTGCCCGATCGCTGGACGAAGGTTTACCGCGATTGGCTGCTGAACCTGCGCGACTGGTGCATTTCCCGCCAGCTCTGGTGGGGCCACCAAATCCCCGCTTGGTACGTGATCAGCGAAACCAACGGCCAAGTAACGGAGCACACGCCCTTCATTGTGGCCCGCACGGAAGCCGATGCCCTCAAACAGGCCCAGGCCCGCTACGGCAAAGCGGCGGTGTTGGAACGGGATGAGGACGTGCTGGATACCTGGTTCTCCTCCGGGTTGTGGCCCTTCTCGACCCTGGGTTGGCCCGACGAAGCCGCGCCCGATTTCCAAGCCTATTACCCGAACACGATGCTGGTGACGGGTTTCGACATCATCTTCTTCTGGGTGGCCCGGATGACGATGATGGCGGGCTATTTCACCGGTCAAATGCCCTTCAAAACGGTCTACGTGCACGGGCTGGTGCGGGATGAAAACAATCAAAAAATGTCGAAGTCCAAGGGCAACGGGATTGATCCTCTGCTGTTAATCGACAAATACGGCACGGATGCGGTGCGCTACACCCTGGTGCGGGAAGTGGCCGGCGCGGGTCAAGATATCCGCCTGGACTACAACCGCAAAACCGATGAGTCGGTGTCCGTGGAGGCCTCGCGCAACTTTGCCAACAAGCTCTGGAATGCGTCGCGGTTTGTGTTGATGAATTTGGCGGGGGAAACGCCGACTAGTTTGGGCGCGCCGGAGACCGATCGCCTGGAGTTGGCCGATCGCTGGATTCTGTCGCGCTTCAACCAAACGGTGCGCCAAACCCGCCACGACATTGACAACTACGGCTTGGGTGAGGCGGCCAAGGGTCTCTACGAGTTCATTTGGGGCGACTTCTGCGACTGGTATATCGAGTTGGTGAAACCCCGCTTGAACGGCGATGACCCGGCGGCCCGGCGAACGGTGCAGCAGGTGTTGGCGCTGGTGTTGGATGGAACGCTGAAGCTGTTGCATCCCTTCATGCCCCACATCACCGAAGAAGTGTGGCACGCCCTGACGGGGGCGGCGGCGGATGAATTTTTGGCGCTGCAAGCCTACCCGGTGGCGATCGACCAGGCGATCGACCGGGAGCTAGAAGCCCAATTTGAGGCGATCATCAACGCGATCCGCACGATCCGGAACCTGCGGGCCGAGGCGGACATCAAGCCCAGCCAGAAAGTGCCGATCGTCCTGCAACCGGAGACCGATCGGGAGCGAACGGCCTTTGAAATTGGTCGCGCCTACATTTGCAATCTGGCCAAGGTGTCTGACCTGACAATCCAGGGCGGTGCAGCTTCGGCGGCCCCAACGGCGGAACCGGAACCGACCCTGATGGATGCGGATACGGCAGCCCTGCTAGAGGTGATCGCCAGCGAAGGGTTGGATCTGGAGCAATGGGCTTGGGATCAAAGCGAAAAACGACGGGTGGCCCTGCTGACTCTGGCCATGCTGGGCACAGCGACCTTTGCGCTGTACTTGGCCAACGCCACCCTGGGGGCGATCGATGAAATTCCGCTGCTGCCCTCGATCTTCCAGTTGATTGGCTTCTTCTGGACGGTCTACCACTTGCCCAAGACCTTGCTGTTTGCGCGCGATCGAGCGGTCTTTGCCAACGGTGTGCGCCAGGCCAAGCTGGCCTATATCGGCGAGGGCAATCCCTTCGCTGTGCGGGCCTATCCTGGGGAGGCTGCGGCTACGGCCCCAGCGACTCCGCAGCCCCGCCAGTTGCCGGCCGCCCAAGCCCCGGAAGTGAAACTGCCGATCGACCTGGGGCAGACGGAACCGGAAGCCGTCCCGATCGAGCGGGCCATGGCCGGCGTGGTGGGTACGACCCAAGTGTTGTTACCCCTGGTAGATGGCGTGGTGGACTTGGCTGCCCTGCGGGCCAAGTTGACCAAGGCCCTGACCAAGGCGGAAGGAGAAATCAAGGGGCTGTCGGGTCGCCTCAGCAATCCGGGCTTTGTGGACAAGGCTCCCCCGGAAGTGGTGGCCAGCGCCCGGGCCGCCTTGGCCGAAGCGGAAACCCAAGCTCAACTACTGCGCGATCGCCTGGCCCAGTTGCAATAATTGCCCCAGGAATCCTGAATTCAGGCAATTTCCTGAGTTTAAGAAACTTAAAATCAGCGTATGGCCTCGTCGGAGGGGAAATGGTGCTTTATTTAGCCCAAGTGCAACAACAGGCAACGGATCACTCCCTGGCCCTGATGCCGCTGGCGGTGCAGTCCGTCGATCGGGGATGGCAAATTACCCGAGAGCGCCAACGCCAAACCCTGCCCTTGCCGGAACAGGCTCAATGTCATCCCCAGCAGTTGGTATTGATTGAGGTGGACAACGCCCAATTGGTGACCGACTGCCAGGATGCAACTGATTGGATTTTGGAGCTGATTAAAACCTACTTGAGCCTGGGAGTCACGCCCGAGGAGTTGGCCCACGAAGCCAATCGCCTAGAGCAGTGGAAACAGTCTCTGACCCTGCAAAATCAAGAGCTATCGCGGCGATCGCTGGAGTTAGAAATTCGCCGCGATCAGCTCCAGGCCCTGGAAGCGGCCCTCAAAACGTCTTCCCCGGAAGATGAGGAAGCCGCCGAAGCCGCTGAGGATTAGTGGGGGAAATCAATGATGTCTTTTTTGTCCAAAGAAACCCTGTTTGGTTTATCTCTGTTTCCCTATTTGGGGTTTCTGTGGTTTTTGACGCGATCGGGTCAAGCGCCCAAGCTGGGTCTGATTGGGTTTTACCTCACCCTTTTATTTGTGGCGATTACCATTCCCGCCGGTATCTACGCCCAAGTGCATTACAACCAAAGTCTCGCCGATGTGGACTGGCTCCATGGCAGCGCGGAGGTTTTTTTGACCTTGGCGAATTTGACCTTGGTGCTTGGGTTTCAACGGGCCATCAGCCAACTGAAAGCCACCAAGAAGGCCCCATAGGCCCGCTAGCCCGCTGAGTTGGGGTTCCGAACTGGGGTTGCCCAGGATTGATGCAGTGGGGATGGCTCAGCGGACGGCGGCTAAACCGCTAATTCTGGCAGCGGGAACATTTCACCGCGCAAATAGGCCTCAAAGTGCTCTTTGAAGTAGCGCCAAGAGGTCATGTTGTTCTGGGTGCTGTGGTGATCAGGTGCGTGGCGATATTTCGGGAGGCGATCGCGAATTTCCGTTTGCAGCAGAGGCGGTAAGGCCTCGAAGCCCGCAACCCGCTGACCACAGGCGCTGTAGACCAACTGCCCGGAGCGATCGCCCATTTTCATCCAAGGCAACCAAGGGCCAATCCGATGCCAAGCAACGGTCATGGTTTCAACGGCCGCCAACTCCGGGTTGGTTAGCTCCGAAAGCGGAACGGTCAGCTTGAAAAACTCAGCGGCACTGTACTGGGGACTGGGGCTGTAGTCCTGAAAGCGCGGATCATTGCCCAAGGGATTGGGATAGGCCGGAAACACATCGCAGGTAAAGATCACTGAATCACCTGCCAGGGTTGCTCCGAACGTACCCGCGAGGCGAATCTGCACCGGGTCGTTGGCCACATGCACCACGGGCACGGATTCCCCCGTCCAGGGATTGTCCCAACTGTGCAGCACGGCCCCGGTGTTGGGATCTAGGTAGTAAGTTAGCTCCCGGGACACCAGGCTCCAACTGCCATCTCCGTTGTTCACACCTCGGGCCACGTTCATGCCCACGATGTCAAACAAATGGCATTGGGTTTGGTCGGGCAGCATGGCGTAGATGGAGCCAGTCCATTCCAAATACACGTCCCGATCGTCCGTGGCGGCTCGGGCCTTGAGGAAAGTGGCCGCATCAAACTGCAATCGCCCGGAGCCAGGCGCGATCGGGTGAGGGCGGGCCGGTGCTGGGGAACTGCGCAAGGAACTAGGGTTGCCGGTCTGGATACTCATGGTTCAGCCTCCATCTCGGGGGATTGGCCCAAGAGAACTGTTGCGTGATTAACACGGTTGTCACAATTTCAATATATCGCAACAAATTTTAACAGTAACCCTCGCTACGGTTTTTCTGGACTTCAGAATCCGCTTGGGATCGCGAATTCCCGTTCGATCGGCCCGGGAGCGATCGGGCTGAAATGGCTTTACTGTCAACCCCTTGTCAATTGCCACCGAGCAACGGACACTGGACGTGGAAGTGGATTGGCAGCGCTAGAGGTCGTCTTGTGAAAAGAGTTTTAGGCATCATCCTAGGCGGCGGAGCAGGAACCCGCCTGTATCCGCTGACCAAATTACGGGCAAAACCGGCAGTCCCCCTGGCGGGCAAATATCGGTTGATCGATATTCCGGTTAGTAACTGCATCAATTCCGAAATTCTTAAAATCTACGTCCTCACCCAGTTCAACTCTGCCTCGTTGAACCGTCACTTGTCCCGGGCCTATGCCATGTCTGGGTTCACCGATGGTTTTGTGGAGGTTTTGGCTGCCCAACAAACCCCCGATAGTCCCAATTGGTTCCAAGGCACTGCCGATGCGGTGCGGAAATATCTGTGGATTTTTGCCGACTGGGACGTGGATGAATACGTCATTTTGTCCGGCGATCATCTCTATCGGATGGACTATCGAAAATTCGTGGAGCATCACCGCGCCACCAATGCCGACATCACGTTATCGGTGATCCCCATCGATGAGAAGCGGGCCTCAGATTTTGGCCTGATGAAAATTGACGGCAATGGCCGGGTAACAAGCTTTAGCGAAAAACCGAAGGGGGATGCCCTCAAGGCCATGGCGGTGGACACCACCATTTTGGGCTTGTCGGCCGATCGGGCCCAGGAGATGCCTTATATCGCCTCCATGGGCATTTACGTCTTTAAGAAAGAAGTTTTGATTGACCTGTTGAATGAGTCCGTCGATCGCACGGATTTTGGAAAAGAAATTATTCCGCAGGCGGCTCCCAATTACAACGTTCAAGCCTATTTATTTGATGGTTATTGGGAAGATATTGGAACAATCGAAGCCTTCTTTGATGCAAACTTAGCCCTGACCAAGCAACCGCAACCGCCCTTTAGTTTTTACGATGAATATGCGCCGATCTACACCCGATCGCGCCATTTGCCCCCCACCAAAATTTTGAACGCCCAGGTCACCGATTCGATCGTGAGTGAGGGTTGCATCCTCAAAAACTGCACGATCGAGCATTCCGTGTTGGGGGTGCGCTCTCGGGTTGAATCTGGCTCTGTGATTGACAACGCCCTGCTGATGGGAGCGGATTACTATCAACCCTTCCCTGAGCGGATGGACTGCCTTGAGCGGGGCTATGTGCCGATCGGGATTGGGCCAGATTCCACAATCCGCCGCGCCATTATTGACAAGAACGCCCGCATTGGCCAGAAGGTGGCGATCGTCAACAAGGACAATGTGCAAGAGGCGAACCGCGAAGAGTTGGGCTTTGTCATTCGCAGCGGCATCGTGGTGGTGCTCAAGAACGCCACCATTCCTGACGGTATGGTCATTTAAGCCATGAGCATTTGACCCGGCAATCCGGTTTGCTGGAAACCGGGTTATTGAAACGGCTGAATTGAGGTGAGGCATTCGCCCAAGCGGTGATTGATGGAATCAACTTAGTTCGCCAGATCAATCTGATGGTCTGATCGGGAGTGGGCATTGGCCGGCTCCCGATTTTGTTTGGGTTGAGGAGTGATCGTTGCTTGCTGGAATGCGGATCGCTGAAGTGTTGATTGTTGGGGACAGCGACGAATCGAGGCCAGGGTGCAGTTCGAGCGCGATCGAGGCGCGATCTCAGGGCAACGGGTGTGGGTGTTTATTTTGGTAAAAAGTACTATAATTGCCATACTTCACCCGCTTATCCTCATACTGCCGTGTTTGCAGCCGCGCTCGATCGCCCCACCGCCGTTCCCCACGATCTTTTTGCTGCCATTCGCGACCTCAAGCGCGAACTCAATGCCGTCATTTTGGCCCACTATTACCAAGAATCGGAAATTCAAGATATTGCCGACTATATTGGCGATTCTTTGGGCCTCTCCCAGCAGGCAGCCCAGACCGATGCGGATGTGATCGTGTTTGCGGGAGTTCATTTCATGGCAGAAACGGCCAAAATTCTGAACCCCCACAAGCAGGTGTTGTTACCGGATTTAGAAGCGGGCTGTTCTTTGGCGGACAGTTGCCCGGCGCGTGAATTTGCCGCTTTCAAGTCTCGCTATCCCGATCATTTGGTGATTAGCTACATCAATTGCACCGCTGAAATTAAGGCCCTGAGTGACATTATTTGCACCAGTTCCAATGCGGTCAAAATTGTGCAACAAATTCCCCCGGAGCAGCCGATTATCTTTGCGCCCGATCGCAACTTAGGGCGCTACGTGATGCAACAAACGGGGCGGGAGATGGTGCTTTGGGATGGTAGTTGCATGGTTCATGAAACCTTTTCAGAACAGAAATTGGTGCAACTTCAGGTTCAACATCCTGAGGCGGAAGTCATTGCCCATCCCGAATGTGAACCGCCCCTGCTGCGCCATGCCAGTTTCATTGGTTCCACCACGGCCTTGCTCAACTATGTGCAACGGAGCGATCGGGCGGCGTTTATTGTGGCAACGGAGCCGGGAATTTTGCACCAAATGCAAAAGGCAGAACCCCAAAAGCAATTCATCCCCGCGCCCCCCGAGGGCAATTGTGCTTGTAATGAATGCCCACACATGCGACTGAATACTTTAGAAAAGCTCTATTTCTGCATGAAGACGCGATCGCCTGAAATCACGATGGATGAGTCAGTGCGATCGGCCGCCCTCAAACCCATTCAGCGGATGTTGGCGATGAGTTAGTTGCTGTTGATTTCTACTGATTTCTACCGAAACCAATCATGCAAAAAGGGGCTAATCCTTCAAGAACTAGCCCCCCTATGATTCGGAAAACTGAAAATTAAAGTTTTACGAGCAAGCTTTACGAGCAAGCTTTACGGGAAAGTTCTACCGGTTAGGAACCGATGCCACATCACCCGGGAGAGCTTGCAGGACTTCCAAACGGACGGAAGCCACCCCGGAGCTGTACATATCGATTTCGCGAGCAGCAGCCACCGACAGGTCAACAATGCGGCCACGGGTGAAGGGCCCGCGATCATTAATCCGCACAATCACCGATCGACCGTTGCGCAGGTTCGTGACCCGCACCAACGTGCCAAAAGGTAGAGTTCGGTGAGCAGCGGTGAGGGCGTTCTGGTTAAAACGCTCGCCGTTAGCTGTGCGGTTACCGTGGAAACCGGGCCCATACCAGGAGGCCTGTCCCGTTTGGCTCGATCGCACCGCATAGAGCACCCCGTTATGTTGCAGGCTATTGGCGTTGGGATTGCCCAGCGCATCATTGCCCGACTGGTTCGAGGCAGCCCGCATCCGCAACTGGCCGTTGTAGGCCAAGGGTTGAGCATTGCCCAACTGGCGGCGGAGACGGTTAACAACCTGCACTGTGTCGGCTGAGTAGCTGGCAGTGGGTTGGGGGGCAAGGGTATTTTGGTCGATCGCAACCAATGGTTGGCCGCCCATTGTCACCCAATAGCGATTTTCGCGGTTGCTCCACTCATAACGAATGGCCTGGGCATCCACACCGTTGGCGTGGCGTTGGTCAATTTCGCGAGCGGTGGTGGTGGCCCGTTCCAGGGCGTTGGTGGTGCTGGCTTCGTCGTTGGCCAGGAAAGTCACCACGGGGATATTTCGAACATAGAGCGTCACTGCCGGTCGGTTACCCAGTTGGTGGGCATGAACCTTGGTGATTCCGTACAGTTGCGACCCGATCGCGGTGGGCTGTGGAATCGCGGCAGCGGCGCTGATGCGCGCGCCAGTCATTTCAGCGGCTGGCTGGAGGGCCAGGGTGGGAGCGGTTAACTCCGCTGCCAAGATGACTGAGGGGGTGGACTGAGCTTGGGCCGGAATGGGTTGAATTTCTTCCCCAAGGGCGGGAGCTTCAGCACCGAAGGCGACGGCGGCCACCGAAGCAGCCAACAACGTCAGTTTTTGAATGGAATAATTCATGGCGTGGTGGGGTAAACGTCACGCGCGCCTCAAACTAGGTTCAGTGATCAGGCTCTGGCCGTCCGATGCTCACGAACATGCAATGGTCGAAGGGAAACGAAGTGGGTAGCTAGTTGGAGTTAACTGACAAAAGACCACCAAGGGGCGATCGGGAAAGTTAAAGACGTTGGTGCAAAATGCACCGGAGCATCAACAGGTTTTGGAGTATCAGTTAATCGCCGGGGAACTCAGGGGGAGTTCATGGAGGTTAGTCACGGGCGATCGAACTCGATATTGCAAAACCGGGAACCTAGGAGGTCTGTCGGTTGGTCATGCACCCTAGCAGAGCATCAACACAGCAGTTCCGGAGCAACCAAGCATCCGTCCAATCTCCAGCGCAACATTCAGCACAGTCGATAGCGGCTTTGGTGAACTCGGAGGCTGTTCAATGCCGGAACCCAGTTAGCAATAGTTTCAAGGAACCAAAGCTGGGAACCAACGCTGCACAGGGCAACAACACAGTGGACAGAAAGCGATTGGCCGTGGCGATCGCAATCAATGGGTGGATAGCTGAATCGGCAAGAGTTCCAACCGCTTCGCACTCTCCGGCAGTCGCCACCAAGGGTTTTGTGAAGAACCGCAAAGTTTTGACCGCAAGATTGACGTAGGTTACCACAGTCAACCGCAGCAGACTGCCTGATCCCCAGTGGCGGCGCTCTGGGTCTGGCATCGGTGGGGATCGCTCCCTGCTCGATCGCCATGAAAAACAAAGGATTTCAGCCCCTTGGGCTTGATCACCGTTTTAATAAAAATTTAAGATTTCCCGACCCCAAATTAGCTCCTTTGGGAGCGCCCACAGGACAGAATCGCAACTGGCCGAAGGCTGGGCTAAACGCTTGGAAGGCTGAAGGTTCATAGTGCTTGCGGCAACCTGAATGCTAAAATCCATGCCGTTCAGCGCCCCGCCCCCAACGATTCATTTCTCAAGGGACTATTTCTTAAGGGATTACTTCTCAAGGGATTATTTCTCAAGGAAAGTCTTCCTCAGGAGCGGCGGGCGACTTCGAGAGGAACAGCAACCGTGGACTATCGGGAAGCAGGGGTCGATATTGAAGCGGGTCGCGCCTTTGTGGATCGCATTCGCGATCGCGTGCAACGCACCTTCCGTCCTGAGGTGCTTGGGGGACTGGGCGGCTTTGGCGGTTGTTTTGCGCTGCCCACGGGCTATCAGGAGCCGGTGTTGGTTTCTGGAACCGATGGCGTGGGTACAAAGCTGGAAATTGCCCAAAAAACCGGTCAACACAACACCGTGGGCATTGATTTGGTGGCCATGTGCGTCAACGATGTGCTGACCTCTGGAGCCGAACCCCTCTTTTTCTTGGACTACATCGCCACGGGCAAACTGCGCCCGGAGGCGATGGCGGACGTAGTGGAAGGCATTGCGATCGGCTGTGAGCAGGCGGGTTGTGCTCTGCTGGGCGGCGAAACGGCCGAAATGCCGGGATTTTATAGCGAAGGAAAATATGATTTGGCGGGCTTTTGCGTGGGCATTGCCGAGCGCAGCCGCCTCCTGACCGGTGCTCAGGTGCAGGTGGGTGATGTGGCGATCGCCCTGCCCAGCTCAGGACTGCACAGCAATGGGTTTAGCCTGGTGCGCAAGGTGGTTGAACAGGCGGGCCTGACCTGGGGCGATCGAGTGGCAGAGCTGACGGGCGATCGCACCTTAGGCGAGCTGGTACTCACGCCCACCCAAATCTATGTTCAGCCCATTCTGAATTTGCTGAAGTCTGACCTGTCGATCCATGGCATGGCCCACATTACCGGTGGCGGACTACCGGAGAACTTGCCGCGCACCTTGGGGCCGAACCAATCCGTAGCGGTCGATCGCAACAGTTGGCAAATTCCCCCCCTGTTCCAGTGGTTGGCCCAAACGGGCGATGTGCCAACCGCGGCCATGTTCGATACCTTTAATATGGGCGTGGGCTTCGTGGTGTTGGTGCCTGCTGCTGAAGCTGCGGCAGCCTTGACGCAGTTCAATCAGTTGGGAATTGCTGCTTGGCAATTAGGCGAAGTGGTGGCAGGTAATGGCGAAATTCTAGGGCTGTTGTAATCAGGGCTGGTTCGTTAGCTTTTTGGCTGTTTTTTCGCATTCTTCCTTCTGATTGGAAGCCACTGAAAAGCGGTTTGGAAGAAGTTTCAATCCTGTCGTTGCTGTTGCGTTTGAGAGAGCTATTGTGCTGCCACTTGCCTTGCAATTCACTTCGCCAGGGCCCGTTTTTCTGAAATTTGGCCCCCTCATCATCCGCTGGTATGGACTCTTAATTGCGATCGCCCTGATGACGGGCGTAAGTCTATCTCAATGGCTGGCAACCAAGCGTCGAATTGATCGCGATTTGGTTGCCGATGTCTCCATTTGGTTAGTGTTAGCTGCCTTGCCGGCCGCTCGGATCTATTACGTGCTGTTTAATTGGTCAGCCTACGCAGCCCATCCGGAGCGGATCATCGCCATTTGGGAAGGCGGCATTGCAATTCATGGCGCTATTTTGGGTGGCTTGGCAGCATTGTTGCTGTTTTCCCGACTCAACAAAATTCCCTTTTGGCAGTTGGTGGATGTCATTACGCCTTCGTTGATTTTGGGCCAGGCGATCGGGCGGTGGGGCAATTTCTTTAACTCCGAAGCCTTTGGGCGACCAACGGATTTGCCTTGGAAGCTCTATATTCCGCCCGATCGTCGCCCCTTGGGCTATGAAGGATTTGAGTATTTCCATCCCACATTCCTTTACGAATCGCTCTGGAATTTGGGAGTTTTTGGGTTGCTAATGACTCTCTTTTTGCGGTTGCCCAATTTACGGCCCGGGACGATCGGTTGTGTTTATGCCGTGACCTATAGTTTAGGTCGCGTTTGGATTGAAGGTTTACGAACCGATAGTTTGATGTTTGGCCCCCTGCGCATGGCTCAGATGGTGAGTTTGACTGGGGTAGTTTTGGGCGGTTTGGGTTTGTTTTGGCTTTATAAACTTCGTCGATCGCTGCCTGATGTGGTGAGCGTGGGCCACGAAGCTTCCAACGGTTAAAACCCCATCCCAACGATCATCAAAGGCGACCCAGCACCCTAGGGATTAGGCTAAAAATTAGAGCAACCAAGCTCCCAAGTTAAGACCCCAAAATAGAGATCCTCAAAGGCCAGAAAGTCAAAACCAAACCAACAAAGTTACAGAATTACCAGCCAAGTAAACTCGTTTCCTGGATCGTTGGAGATCGCCATGCACAGCAGCCCACCCGATCGCAACTTCTTGGAACCTTGGTTCCGATCCCTATCCAAAATAACCAGCCTTGATGGCTTCGGTTGGCATTCTGGGCTGCTAGCGATCAGCAAGGGACGCTTGGCCCATCGCGGTCTGGCCTTGCTGATCTGTTTTGGCTTGATGGTGGGCGGTTGTGGATTGCCCCAAGTTAGTGCAGAGTCTCGGTTGCTATTGCCATTGTCCGTTGATTTTTTGGGGGTCTATTTGTTGCCCGCTCAACAGATCATGGACACGCCCGTGGGAGGGCTTTCGGCCTTGGCATATGATCGCCAAACTGATCAATTTCTGGCCCTTTCTGACGATCGCTCTAACTTAGCTCCCGCAAGGTTTTATACACTCAAAATTTCCTGGCGATCGACCGACAATCCTAATCCTGCTAAGGCCTCTGTTTCGGATCAAAATTCAGCGCCTTCATCGGTCAAAGTGGGGCAAACTATCGATCGCGTGACCGTTGAAAATGTCACCATTTTACGAGATGAATCGGGTGAGCCTTTTGCCGCAGGAGAAATTGATCCTGAAGGGTTAGCCATTACTCCACGGAATACGGTTTTAATTTCCAGCGAAGGTGATGTGAAACAGGGCATTCCGCCCATGATTCGCGAGTTTGATCGTAAAACGGGCATGGCCACGCGATCGCCCCTGCCCTTGCCCAGTCGCTATCTACCCGGTAACGCGGCGGACGGTTCGCCCCAAGGAATTCGCGATAATTTGGGTTTTGAGGCGCTGGGCATTGTGCCCGTGGGGACGAATCCCTCCCCTGTGGAGCCGTTTCGGGCGTTCACGGCCACCGAAGAAAACCTGGTTCAAGATTTGGAGCCGAAACCCGAGAAAGCCGAGGGCGATCGCCCCACGATTCCGCCCCGATCGCGCATTTTACATTTCAGTTTGGGCGATGGGCCGCCATTTCCCATTTCTGAGCATTTGTATGAAATGGATCCGGCCAGCAGCACCGCCATTAGTAACGGTTTGGTGGATTTGATGCCCCTCGATCAAGGCGGTCATTTTCTCAGTTTGGAGCGTACCTTTGACCCCCTAGAAGGCTTCGGGGCCAAACTTTTTCAGGTGGAATTAGGAACCGCCACAGATACCTCCAGCTATGCCAGCTTGCGGGGGGCTTTGCCTGATGTGAAACCCGCTTATAAAAAGCTACTGCTGGACTTTAAAACCCTGGGCATCCCGATCGATAACTTGGAAGGATTGACCCTTGGCCCCCAATTACCGGACGGTCGCCAAAGCATCATTTTGGTGAGTGACAATAACTTTCGAGAAGCCCAAGTAACTCAGTTTATCTTGTTGGCGCTGGATGGTTTTAAGGCTCAGTAAGTAGTTAGTTTGATATTGAATTTGTTGAGAAAACCATCGAATCATCCATGAATCATCCATTAGGAAAATTGTTGGCTGCATAGGAAACCACTTTGGGCTGAAATTGCACTAAGTGCAGATTATTCAGCAGGTCTTGACTGTTGTACTGTCCCCAATGCTCAATTTCCAAAAAGTTAGCCCATGATAGCGCCGGTTTATAGACCCGAAAATAGCGCATGAGATGCAAAGAAGCAGCACTTTCCAAGGGGCCAATAAACTGACTGCTGGGTTGCCCAAAGTCTACTGCCGAAGCCCAAAGGGCCATTTGCGATCGGGTCAGAAAAAAGCAACCCGCATGGGGATTTCCGGCTCGATTGAATTGGATCGGTTGACCGAGAAACTGGCCGACCAAAACGCGCCGCTCAGTGAAATGGTGGGCAAATCCTGGGTTTTGGCCGGTTTTGCTTTCAAAGTCTGGATCAACATAGACCTTGTGGTAGTTCACTGAATCATGGCTTTTGGGATGATTGCTGCCTAGTAAGTCAGGATGGGTTGGGCTGACCAAATACGAGTTAGATGAGTCAGAGCACTCGCCGACTTCACCGGTTGCCAAAGAGCCGGTTGCTAAAGAATTGTTGAGCCATGGATTTGACCATTCAAAGCGATGGGGCTGCAAGATGGCGGCCTCGCCTAGGAGTGACTGAAACCATTGTTGTTTCAGAAAAAATAAGGGATCACGAATGGTTAAATCATCTTCCAAATAGCAATAATAGTCATAATTTTCTGAGAGTTGATCGCCCAAAACTCGCTGGCAATAAAATCCCAACTCCCGATCGGGACAATCCAGGGCAATATGCTGAAAAAGATGACTGCTCACGGGCAACTTTGCCAACAAATGGCGATCACCCGTTGTGCAAAGCAGAATATCCAGTTCACAACTCGTCCATTGGTTAACCTGCTGAATGTGTAGTCCCTGTTGAGGTTGATCTTGGAAGGCAACCTGGTGAGCATTGAAAAGGCTATGCAGTGCCTGAATTGCCTGGCTGAGGGCAGCAATTCGCGGCCGGGGATCGCGCCTGGCGGAACCATATTTCCCATCAGCATCAGGGCGAAAGAAGTGCGGAATCACCACCAAAATTCGCATCATAGATCCCTCTCAACCCTAGGATCCACTAACCAAGGCCATCGATCGGGCAGCAAATCCCGCGTTGGAAAGCGCGTGGGTGACAGCTCCTGGATCGCGTACCCGGAATTGGGGGCCAAACCGCACCAATTCACGGCGGCCATCCTCTCCGCGCACAATGGCAATCACGGGCGTTTTGGCATCATCCCCCGCCCAATTCAGCAGCAAGGTTCGTAACTGGTGTTGTTGTTCAATGTTGCCGGCCAAGTCAGCAGCAATCTCGATCGTTAACAGTTGAATTTGATCAATGGGTTCCGCATCTTCAATGATGAATTGGGGTTGATCATCACGGCGATCAACTTTGCCCCAAATCATCAACTGTCGATCGGGCTGAATCAGTGGGTGAATTCGCTCATAGGCTCGGGGAAACACAATTGCCTCTGCCTGTGCCGTCAGATCTTCGATTTGCACAATCGCCATTCGATCGCCCTTTTTAGTCACCACCGGTTTCACGGAATTCAACATCACAATGGCGCTCACCGTGGCCTTGTCATCGGGTCGCTCACCCAGTTCTGACAGGTTCATGGGAGCCAACAATCGAGAGGGTTTCTGAATATCCTTCAAGGGATGATCGGAAATATAAAATCCGAGTAATTCCTTCTCCAAATTCAACCGTTCCTGTTTGGGATAATCATCCATCGGTTGCGCTTTGGGAGCCAAATCCAACACATTCTCCGGTGTTTTGGCATGACTTGAAGATTCCAGTCCCATAGCCAAATCAAACAGATTACCCTGGCCACTGGCTCGATCCTTCGCTCGACTGTGGGCCCAATCGATAATTAACTCCAAATCAGCCATTGATTGACGGCGATTGGCTTGCAAACAGTCCAATGCCCCGCACTGCACCAATGCTTCCAAGGCCCGTCGGTTGACCGATCGCAAGTCAATTCGATCGCACAAATCGGCCAAAGATTGAAAGGGGCCACCTTCCGATCGCGCCTGCAATAAACACTCGATCGCCCCCAATCCCAAGTTCCGAACTGCGCCTAAGCCAAACAGAATTTTGCCCCGTTTTCCTGACGCATCCTTGAGCGGTGTGAAATCCACATCCGATCGATTAATATCCGGCGGCTCTACATCAATGCCCAGGCGCAAACAACTGGCAATATACATTTGCACCTTATCCCGATCGTCGCTGTTGGAAGTCAGCAACGCCGCCATATATTCAACGGGATAATTGGCTTTCAAATAAGCCGTTTGGTAAGTCACATAGCCATAGGCTGCCGAGTGGGATTTGTTAAAACAATATTCCGCAAACTTCACCATCTGGTCAAACAAACTTTCGGCAATTTTGCTCTTGATGCCATTGCGTGCGGCCCCATCGACAAAAATGCTTTGGTGTTTTTCCATTTCCTCCTTTTTCTTTTTCCCCATGGCCCGCCGCAGCAGATCCGCTTCACCTAAGGTATAGCCCCCCAACTCTTGGGCGACTTTCATAATTTGTTCTTGGAACACCAAAACCCCGTAGGTTTCGTTCAAAATCGGTTCCAACATTTCGTGGTCATAGGCGATCGCCTCTCGACCATGTTTTCGGTTAATAAACTGTGGAATCAGACCGGCATCAAGGGGCCCTGGCCGATAGAGGGCCAAAATTGAAGAAATATCAGCCAAGTTGGACGGCTTCAAATCTCGCACTACCTGGCGCATTCCGGAAGATTCCAACTGAAAGATCCCTTCCAAATCACCACTAGCAAGCAGTTTGTAAGCATTGGGATCATCTTCCGGCACACTATCAATATCAATGGTTTTGCCACTGGTGCGCTCAATGAGGTCAATGGTTTTTTGGATCATGGTTAGGTTTTTCAAACCCAAAAAGTCCATCTTTAGCAGTCCGACGGCCTCAATATCTTCCATGTAATATTGAGTGATTACTGAGCCATCATTGTTGCGTTGTAATGGCACAATTTCATCCAGGGGATCGGCGGAAATGACCACGCCGGCCGCGTGAACCCCAAAAGTTTTGTTCGTGCCTTCAATCCGCATCGCCATATCGAGCCAGCGGCGATAGGTCACCCCCGGTAGTGCGCCGGGAACCTGCTCATCTTTGTCATATTTTTCCTTAAATTCGGGGGCAGGCGTTTCATTGGAAACCATCACTTTCAATTTGGCCGGTTTGCCCCGCGAAACGGGAATCATTTTGGCCATTCGATCGGCTTCCCCGTAGGGAATATCCAGCACCCGCGCCACATCCTTCAACACGGCTTTGGAGGTCATCCGGTTGAAGGTGATAATTTGCGCCACCCGATCGGTTCCATATTTTTGGGTAACGTAATCAATTACTTGATCCCGTTTTTCGATGCAGAAATCCGTATCCACATCTGGCATAGATTTCCGTTCTGGGTTCAAGAATCGCTCAAACAGCAAGCCATGGTGTACTGGGTCAATGTTGGTAATGCCGAGGCTATAGGCAACTAGGGAACCGGCGGCACTGCCCCGACCGGGGCCCACGGGAATGTTGTGATCACGGGCGAATTTGATGTAATCCCAAACCACGAGGAAATAGGCCGAAAAGCCCATGCGTTGCAGCATGTTTAGTTCGTAGGTTTGGCGCTCTGTATATTCAGGATGACGATCGATCAATTCCTGCCGAGAACTTAGCCCCAAACGTTCACAGAGACCTTGCCAGGCCACTTCTTCCACGTAGGTATCAGCGGTGTGACCCGGCGGAACCGGAAAGTCGGGAATCCGGGGTTGGCCCAAAATGTCGTAATCTTCAATTTTTTCGGCCACCTTCAGGGTGTTGTTAATGGCCTCTTGAATCACATCATCGGTGAGGTGATCACGGAACAATTGGGCCATTTCCTCGGCCGATTTTAGATATTCCGTGCCGCTGTATCGCAGTCGTTTATCTTCTGTAATTAGTTTGCCGGTTTGGATGCAAAGCAATGCGTCGTGGGCTTCCACATCAAAACAGGAAATGAAGTGGGAGTCGTTGGTGGCAATCAGTTGAATATCAAATTGGCGGGCGAGCCGAACCAAGGCCACATTCACCACCCGATCTTCCTGGGAGCCGTGATCTTGCAGCTCTAAATAAAAATCATCGGCAAAAATTTCCTTGTACCATTGGGCAACCCGTTCCGCCACGTCAAAGCGCCCGGCCAAGATGGCTTGGGGAATTTCGCCACCTAAGCAAGCGCTGGTGACAATTAGACCTTCGCGATGGGTTTCTAGCAGTTCTTTATTAATACAAGGCCGGGAAAAAATACCTTTTCCACGCACCCCTTGCAGGTTGGAAACGGTGGTTAATTTAACGAGATTTTTATAGCCCTGTTTATTTTTTGCCAGGACAACTTGGTGATATTTCGGTAATTTTCGTTTGTCATCAAGGCTGCCATTGATGACATACATTTCGTTGCCAATGATCGGGCGAATGGGTTTGCCGCGACAAACTTTCAGCAGTTCGATCGCCCCATACATGACTCCGTGATCCGTCAGGGCGATCGCGGGCATTCCCAATTCCATGGCCCGATCGATCAAAGCGGGCAGTTGACTCGCCCCATCGAGCAGGCTGTAATCGCTGTGGATGTGGAGACCAACAAAGGACATGGCAGGAGAACCCGATCGAACCGATGGATGATGCGCTCTCCATTGTGGCCTATCGGGTTCCCGGACGCGAGGGCCTGTGGGGGGAATCAGCCGGAACGGGCCAGGCTGCCGCTGCGTTCCACCAAATGCAGGGCGATCGAGCTGAGGGGGAGCACCTGTTTGGCCGCGCCCAGCTCGATCGCCGCTCGGGGCATTCCAAACACCACGGAACTGGCCTCATCTTGGGCGATCGTCCAGCCGCCCGCTTGGGACAGTTCCAACAGGCCCTTTGCGCCGTCGTTGCCCATGCCCGTCAGTAAAATCCCGATCGCCCGCTTGCCAAAGACCCGAGCCATGGAGCGAAAGGTGGCCGTCACCGAGGGGCAATGGCCATCCACCGGTTCCGTGCGAAAGGTGACGAACCGCCCTTGCAGATCAAACTCCAACTGGTGACCTTCCGGCGGAAAGTAAATCACGCCCGGCTGGGGAGTTTGGCCCGCTTGGGCAATTTGAATCGACAGCGCGCAATTGAGGCTGAGCCAATCCAGCAACCCCCGCAAGAAGCCCGTGCTGATATGTTGCACGCAAACCAGCGGCAGGGGAAAACGCGATGGTAATTGGCTCAAAATCTCCCGCAGGGCCTGGGGGCCGCCCGTGGAAGCGCCGATCGCCCCGATCGCCCGTTCGATCGCCGGCCCCTGCACCAGCGCCGACGGTAGCGCGATCGTCGGTGACGGCGAGGGGGATGACGATCGCCGCAGCTTGAAAACCTTCACCCCCGCCAGCACCCGAATTTTGGCAATTAACTGGGCCGCCACTTGGGCATATTGTTCCGGCGAACTCATCACCGGTTTGGGAAACACATCCACTGCCCCCGCCTCCAGCAACTCAAACACCGTGCGCCGATCGTCTTCGCGAACGGAGTTGCTGATCACCAAAATGGGCCGGGGCGATCGCCCCATCACCTCACGGGTAAATTCCAGCCCATTCATGCGCGGCATGTGCAAATCCGTGCAAATCACATCGGGAGCGGTGGCTTTCAGGAGTTCCAACCCCTCCAGTCCCGTGCGGGCCGTGCCCACCACTTGCAGCGCACCAGTGCTCTCGATCGCCCGCCGCAGGAGTCGGATGGCAATTTCGGAATCTTCAACCAACAGCACTCGGATGGGGGGTGGAGCCACTGGTATTCCCTGCTTGAAATTTTGGTGCTGCAAATCGGGAGGCAATTAATCTTTGTCTTAGAGGATGTCTGAAAAGCCAAAATTGCTACTCTGTACGCCCCAGTGATCGACTTAGACAAGGGGCTTAGGGCCTGTCGTCAAATCGCCTGAAACCTTGATTCCGCCGTTGGCAGATCGTGGGGGACAAGGGGCTTAAGCCCCTTGTTACAACGACTGGGACATGGAAAATCAGTCGTTTCCGCCCGATCCTAGGAAATGACGACAGGCCCTAAGCTCCTTCCACGACTATTGATGCTTGCCCGTGCCAAAGAATACTTTTGAAACATCCTCTTATTCTTTGTCCTATGCCTATTGTCGCAAATTTCTTGGGATTTGAAGCTAAAATCAGCAAGGATTTAATCAATTAGCCGATTCGTTGGCCGACCATTTGTCGATTGTTTTTTGAGATTTTGATCCTGCTTGAGCCATTGCTTTTTGGAAGACAATGATTCTGCTGCCTAGTTTTTTTGGAACAGCAAACAGAGTTCAATCGCCTTAGATTGCAGCGTTTCGATCGGGTCGCTGCCCCGCTTCAAGAGGGTTTCTTGCTCCAAGAGAAGCTGGAGGCTTTTTTGAAGTGCTTTGAGTCCCATGGGTTGCACTTCTTTCTTAATGAAAAATAGTCGCTTGGGGTTCCCCAAATCCGCCGCCTTGGCAATCACCAAATCATCCCGCTCGCCCCGATCGAGCATCAGCTTCACCCACAGCCACAGCCGAAACTGGGTGACCAAAGAAGCATGAATCCGTAAGGGATTTTCATTCCGGGCAATCAAATCCGCAATCAGCTTCAAAGCTTGGGAAATTTGCCCCAGGGAAATGGCCTTCGCCAGCTCCAAGCTGCTTTGGGTGGAAACGGAAACTAGGCGATTGATGTCTTCCGTACCGATCGGGCGATCGCCCACAAATAATTGCAGCTTTTCCAGCTCGCTATGGAGTTGGCGCGTATTGTTGCCCACCGCATTCACCAACAACTCCGCCGCTTCGGGTTTAATTTTCACTTTCATCGCTTGGGCGGCCCGTTTCACCTGTTGCAACAGCTCCTCGGTTTTCCAGGGAGGAATCGGGGAAAATTCCTGAATTTCGGTGTTTTTGGCCTTCTGGAGCAATTTGGTGGACTTGAGGCGGCCATCGGGCTTTGGGCGGGAGGTGAGCAGCAAAATGGCATTGTCGGGAATTTGGGGCAGGGTGCGTTCCAACTCCCGCAACCAATCGTCGGGACAGCGTTGGGCCAAGGCCGTTTCCGCCAGCCACACCAGCCGATCGCCCGCCCCAAAGGGAGGAGTCACCGCCTGGGCCAGGGCCGCCAACAGGCCATCCTCGCGATCGGGCGGGATTTTTTCAAAATTAAAACTTTCCCAGGCGGCATCCACGCGCGATCGCAACGGGTCGATCGCCCGCTGCATCGCAAAATCATCCTCACCCCAAAACCAATAAACCGGCATTTTGTTAAATGGTGGCGCAGTTAAACGGTGGCGCACTTGCCCCCGGATGTGTGACTGGAGAATGGGTTAGCCCTTGCCGCCCCCAATCAGGTAAAGCAGCGCCATGCGCACCGCAATGCCGCTGGTCACCTGATCCGGAACCAAGCTCAGGGCCGGGTCATCCATCACATCGGAAGCCAACTCCACGCCACGATTCGTGGGGCCCGGGTGCAACACCCGCACTTGGGGCTGACAGAGCCGCAGTCGATCGCGCGTGATGCCATAGCGTTGATGATATTCCCGCAAGCTGGGCAGCAGATGTTGGCTCATCCGTTCCTGTTGCAACCGCAGAGTCATTACAAAATCCGCATCGGCCAAGGCCGGCTCCAGTTGCCAATGGATTTGGAGGGGAGATCGATCGGCCGTTGGCGGCAAAAATTGGGCAAATTCCCGAGGCAGCAGGGTTGGCGGCCCGGCCAAATGGACTTCCGCCCCCGCAGCCGTCAGACTCCACAGGTTCGATCGGGCCACCCGTGAGTGCAAAATATCGCCCACGATCGCTACCTTTTTACCCCGCAAGTCCCCGATCGACGGTTTTTGGGGATTCAACACCTGGCAGATGGAGAACAGATCCAACAATCCCTGGGAAGGGTGTTCGTGTTGACCATCCCCCGCATTCAGCACACTCACCCCGGACTGCAACCGATCCATCTCCGCCGCGATCGACTGGGGCACGCCGGCCTGCTTGTGCCGAATCACCATAATGTCCGTCCCCATGGCCAAATAGGTTTTGGCTGTGTCTAGGATCGTTTCCCCCTTAGTCAAGGAAGACGACCCGGGCGCAAAGTTGAGAATATCCGCTGACAGGCGCTTGGCCGCCAGCTCAAAACTGCTGCGGGTGCGGGTCGAGGGTTCAAAAAACAGGTTGGTGACCACTTGCCCCTGAAGGGTGGGCACTTTTTTAGTGCGACGGGACAACACCTCGCGAAAACTAGCGGCGGTGGTCAACACGGTGTCGTAGTCTTCGCGCGAGAACTCCGCCAACGATAAGACGTGGCGGTGGGTCCAGCTTGCAGTGGTCATGGGGCGAGGGGAAATGCGGGCCAGCAATCCATTGAAGCGCAAATGCAGCGCAAACGGGTGCGCTGGTGGAGGGGATTTGCCCAGGCGATCGAATCAGGGGCCGAATCCATGGTTTACAAGGCGGTTCATACGGATTGGGCGATCGCGCCTTTGAAGAACCGATTAAGCACCGGCCAATCAACGACCCAGCACCCAATCAAACAGCGACTCAGCACCCAATCAGTACCCAATCAGCACTAGATTTTAAACACCCCATTCAGCCCCCGACCCAGCCGACCCAACCAATCAGGGATCTGGCCCCCATTCAGACTCCATTTAGACCCAATTCAGAAAGCTTTCCAGTTCGGGGACGCTGGCTGACCCAAACCGACAAGATTGAGTCACCTTCTTTTCAGCCCCCCTTCAGCACCACTCCTCGTTGGAATCTTCGCCATGATGCTCGATCGCCCCAGGTTTTCTCAGGCTTCGCGACCCGCAACCCCTCGCCACGCTCCTTTAGCCTTGGCGCTGCTGGCCCTGGCCATGGTTCCGGGGTTGGCGGGCTGTAATTTGACCGGTGACCCTTCCGCCCAGGCGGCGGCAATTGATTCGGATCCGCTGCCCGATACGGTTTCGGTGGATCTCTATAAACCGGACGGTGCTTGCAAAGGCTTGGTGGCCCAGTCGGTGAAAGTCCCACGCGATCGGCCCTTGGAAGCGGCCGTGGGGCGGCTGTTGATTGAAGCAACCGGTGATAAGCCCGATCCGGCCTTTGACCTGCGCCACTATCGCATCAGCTTGGACACGGCCAAGCGATCGGTCACCATTGACCTGCGCCTGAATCCCGATGGCCGCCGCAAGTTCCAATCCCTGTCCAGTTGCGAACAGCTAACCCTGTTTGGCAGCTTGCAGGCGACCCTCACGCGCAATCGACTTTGGCCGGTTGATCGAGTCTATTTCACTGACGGCGATCGCCCCTTGAGCCTGTAAGGAAGTGATCAGGCGAGATCGACCCATGGGCGATTATTTGGGCAATCCTTCAGCTCAATCCGCCTCCCCCGCATGGTAGGAACTGCGCACCAGGGGCCCCGATCGCACCTGGGTAAATCCCAGCTCGCGGGCCAGCGCTCCCAGGCGGTCAAATTCGGCCGGTGTCCAATATTTTTGGACGGGTAGATGGTCTAGGGACGGGCGTAGGTATTGGCCCAAGGTCAGCCGATCGCAATTCACCGATCGCAAGTCTTGTAGGGCTTGCAAAATTTCCGCCTCCGTTTCCCCATGGCCCAACATCAGCCCGGACTTGGTGGGAATGGTGGGATCCAGTTCTTTCACCCAGCGCAACACATCCAGCGATCGATGATATTTGGCCCCACGCCGCACGGGCCCTTGCAACCGCTCCACCGTTTCCAGGTTGTGGTTATAGCAAGCGGGCCGCAGGGCCGCGACCGCTTCCACCCGCGATCGCTGCTTAGCCTGGGGGTTGGGCTGGCCGCCCCAAAAATCCGGGGTCAACACTTCAATGTCCGTGCCAGGGCATTGCGATCGAATGGCAGCGATCGTCTGTGCAAACACATTCACCCCTCCATCGGGCAAATCATCCCGCGCCACCGAAGTCAACACCACATAGCGCAACCCCAACAGCGCCACCGACTCCGCCACCTTGCGGGGTTCTTCCGGGTCGATCGGCATTGGCGCATGGCCCTTGTCCACCTGGCAAAAACCGCACGATCGGGTACAAACGGGCCCCATCAACAGAAACGTGGCGGTTCGATTGGCATAGCACTCGCCGCGATTGGGGCAGCGGCCCTCCTCGCAAATGGTGTGAATTTGCCGCTGCTTGATAATGCGCTGCACTTCGGCTAACTCACTGGCCCGGCCCAATCGGGGCTTCAGCCAGGTGGGCAACCCGTCGGGCACAGCGGAACTGGGGGCACTAGCGGCACTGGAAGAAGAGGACGGCGACACAGGCGGCAAATGGATTTTGCAAATGAATTTCCCCTATTGTGGCGTAAGAATTGCGGGGCGGTTGTTTGGCCGCTGTTTGGGGAAATTTTGAGGAGAATTTCGGGGGCGCTTGGGGGAAAATGGCAAGGCGCAGTTTTGGGACGATTGTTGGCTGATTTTGGGGAGCCGTGCCGGGCGATCGCCCATGCGAGCGGCCTCAAAAAAACCACACCCGCGATCGGGAAACTGATTGCACCAGTGGCAGGGTTAATCAACGGCTTTTCAAACCTCGGGACGATCGCCATATACTGGAATCGCAGATGCCCAAGGGCCTTGGCTGTCGATCCAGTGACCTGGAGACATCGCTGAAAATCCCTGGCGGACTCAACCCCAGGATTTGCACCGGCCTTCGGGAGTTTTCGGAAAGATTTTTCCAGATATTTACCCTGGAGACTACCGGAGAGTCCCGATCGCTCGTATCTTAAGCAGGGGTACCCATTGCCAGCCTGTTTTCGGCCCCGATGGTGGCTGAATGCAGTCTTGAGCGATCGCTTCCTAACTTTTCATGCAGCGCACCGCCCCCTTGAAGGGCGATCGCCCCTATCACTCCCGAATCGTCTGCACGCAAGCCTAAGGAGAAAGTCGTGGCAACACACAAAATCCTCGTCATCGATGACAGCAAAGTGATTCGGCAGCGCGTCAAAGAAATGTTGCCAGCCGGAAACTTTGAGGTTCTCGAAGCCAAAGACGGACTCGAAGGGCTACAGCTCATTCAGCAAGAACATCCCAACCTGATCATGTTGGATTTCCTGTTGCCCAAAAAGAGCGGCTGGGAAGTCTATCAAGAAATTCAAACCCAACCCCACCTGCAAGCGATTCCGTTGCTGGTGATGTCGGGGCGCAAAGAAGAAGTGACCGAAAAAATTTCGGAACCCTTCGAGCGATTTGCCTTCATCGAAAAGCCCTTTGAAAAGAAAGAGCTAATCGAATCCATCAAAGAAGCGATGCGGATTGCCTCGCGGATTCCGGCCGTGGCCCCACCGCCAGCCGCTGCACCGGCCACCGCGCCCGTGGCTGCGCCGGGTGCTTCCGCCGCTGAAATCCAGGCCCTGGAGCAAAAAGTGGCGACCTTGCAAGCGGAAGTGGATCAACTGAAGAAGCAGTTGACCCAGCTTGTGACGTTCATTAAGCAAAAGTTGCGCTAGATGAAACAGCATCAAAGTTCTGATTTTGAGACGAATTTTGGTGCAAGCCGTGGCGACCAACCCAACGATGGACAGCCCGCGCCCGATCGCCCCACAACGTCCATCCCCCAGCACCCATTTTTGGCTTGGCGGGTTTCCCCTTGGCTGACCAGTGCCCTGGTGGTGAGTGCGGCGCTGGCGGGTGGTCTGGTTTGGGTGGCCTCGCCGCCGGCCTGTGCCTGTGGTTCTCCCTTGCAGCCCACGGTGGGATCGGTGGTGCGGGCCCAGCAGATGTTTTATCAGGAGTATGGGCGGTTTGCCCGCGACGGCGCAGAACTACAAGCCTGGGCGGGTACGCTGGTGTCGCCCAATCTCAACCAGCAGTACCGCATCTACACCAGCGGTAACGCCGACATGGCCTGGGTGATGGGTGAGCATCGATCGCCCCCGGAGCTAACGCCCCTGCGCTGGACACAGGTGCTGGTGAACAAACCCTTTGCCCGTAACTTGCCCTCGGATTATCAAATTCAGCTCAAGGCGGATGCTCAGGGGCGATCGAACCAAGCTATCCAAGTGAATCATTGCGAGATTCAGCGCCAGTGGGTGGGCAATCCACCGCTACAGCCCTTGACGCTGATGGAAATGCCGCCCCGTTGCCAAGTCCGCTAGGCAGACGCGCAAGATCAGCCAGGCCCACAAGGGCACAGACCCAACAAGCTGGAGCCTGAGCGATCGAGTTAGCGATCGAGTTGGTTCTTCAGGGAAGCCAGGGCCGACCAGCGAGCATCGATCTCCGGTTGCGGTTCCGCAGTGTCTGCCGGCTCCAAAATTCCTTGGCAGTCTTCGCTACAAAGCTGCTGGGCCGGCAGTTCAAGGCACAATTGCTGATAGAGCCAATCTTCGGGATAAAAATAACCCGTTGGCGACAAGGATTCTTGCAAATCCTCAGTGCTGATTTCCCGTTCCAGGGGTAAATCTTTGGACTCCGCCGCCTCATCCAACCAAATTGGCTCTTGGGTATCGACCACCAGCCGCTGATTGTATTGACAAAGGCAGCGATCGCAAGTGAGAGTCACAATTCCTTCCGCCTGGGCTGACACCTCCAGGAAATTGCCCCGGTGAACCACGCGCAACTTGCCGCGCACGGGGGTGAGGGTTTCCAAGCCTGGCAGAAAATCCTTGAATTCCCAACCGATCGTCCGATTGGTGGCCTTCAGGATGTGGGGAATATAGACCGAATCCACGGTAGGAACCCCGCAGCGGGGAGGGTAAAGATGGGTGCGATCGGGAATGACAGCAGACCGATAGCCAGTCCCGAATGGCCTGGCTGACCCAAACCGCCGAACCCCCAAGGCCCAGCGGCAAGGGTCAAGCTAGGCTTCGGTTGACTTCAGGACCACCACCAACCGGCGGTGGGGTTCTTGGCCTTCGCTGTGGGTGGCGATGTCTTCGTAGGCCGCGAGCATGGCGTGGAGCTGTTTGCGCTGGGATGAGGAGAGTGAGTCGATCGCCACCGACTCCCCCGTTTCACGAACCTGCGACACCGCATTGGCCGCCACCGACTCCAGCTCGGCCCGTTGCTGGGCCCGGTAGCCGTTGAGTTCGATCGTGTAACCGCAATGGTCATCCCGATCGACCCCCACGTTCAGCAGCATATTCGCCAAATACTGCATCGCATCCAGGGTCACCCCCGCTTCACCCACCACGCTGGTGATTTGCTCCGGAGACCAGGGCGAAGCGTCGATCGTGAGCCAATAGTTCAGCACATGATCGATCGGGTCGTGCTCGGCCTGCACCTGGGTCGGCAAACCCAAGCGCGCCAGCAGCCCCTCCAGCCAAATTCGTCCCCGATCGCCCGGATCACTCATCACGACTTGCCCTTTTGCTTGTTGTTGTTCGTGCTGGGTTTGTTGCCTGGGCCCTTGCTCGGCTGATTCTTCGCCGGGCTGCTGGCCTTGGTGCTCTTGGGTTCAAACGGCAGCCGGCCCGTAGCGCCATCCACCGCCACCGCCTTCACGTCCACAATGCCCTGAGCTTCCGCCATCTTTTGGATATTCTCCGGCAGCGGTTCCCGAGACAAAATGAACGCTTGGGCCGTTTGGAACAGGTTCGCCACCACCATGTACATCAGCACCCCAGCCGGCAGGGGGAAAAACAGAAACATCCCCGAAAAAATAATTGGCGTTAGCTTATTGGCCGCCGCCTGTTGCGGGTTATCCGTTGCCCCTTGGCTGGAAATCGATTGGCTGACATAAAGACTCAAGCCAAACAGCAGCACCATCGCCACAATATCCCAGTGGATCCCCTCATCGTCCACTGCGCCCACATGGCCCAGCGCACTGATGAACAGGAAGCCCTTGCTCGCCGCCAGGCCGGGAATTGTCCCTTGCAGGGTCACATCCCCCGGTTGCAGCGCCGTGATTTCACCGTTGGGGCCCAACTGCACCCGCTCGGCCCCCTTCATCACCTGCCACTGGGGCGAGAGATCAATGTCCCCACCGGCCTCTTCGGCCAGGGTGTTCAGGGTTTTGCCTTCGGGCGTTTGGAACTCCAGCTTGGTGGTGTCGCCCACGGCCAGGCGCGTGCCACCGGGCAGCAAACCCACCACGGGATAGTGGGTGCTGTCGGAAATGTAGATGTTCTTGGGCGGGGTGGCAAACGCTTCCGGTTGCACCCGCTCAATTTGCTCCTGGGGCAAAATTTGCAGATTCACGGAATAGGGCACATCCGCAAACGGCGAGCCACGCAGGGTGGTGAACAGGGCAATCAGCACGGGCATTTGCACCAGAATCGGGAAACAGCCGGCCAGGGGGTTCCCAAATTCCTTGTAAACGGCGCTGAGTTCTTCCTGCTGTTTTGCGGGGTCGTTTTTGTAGCGCTCTTGAATGTCCTTGATCTTTTTCTGCATGATCGGCTGGGTGATCTTCATCCGCCGCATACTGCGGATGGAGCCAGCGCTGATCGGATAGAGGGCAAAGCGCACCACCAGCGTCAGGGCGATGATGGCGAGGCCATAGCTGGGCACGATTCCATAGAAAAAATCCAGGATCGGCAGCATGACGTTGTTTGAGAGAAATCCAACTCCGAAATCCATGCGCGTTGCGTCGGTTGTGCGATCGAGTTGTTAAAAGTTATCAAAAAACCGTCAACGGGCGGTCAACGATTCGTTAAACGGAGGCAAAACGGCGCGGTTGGTCCAGGGTGACTCGATCGAGCCGAACGCTCACCCCATGAACCAGAGCCGCCCTAGCCCAAAGATGTGACTTCAGCTTATGCAAAGTGGGGGCCCTTGGGGGGTGGTTATAAAGTGGGGACTACCGCCCTGGCCGCGGGCCGCCAAGGCCGCCCCAATCGTCACAGCCTAATCAACACGGAACCCTCCGCCGGAAGCCACAAGGCCGTGCAAGCAGGAGGGTTGACCATGAGCAGCGAGGAGGCGATCGGGCGGTTTAGCGCTTGCTGGTGGCGGTTTCAGCCGCCGCACCGATCCGCTCGTTGATGTAGTCCGCGACGGCTCGGAAGTTGGGAACCGATCGCATTTCCAGGCGGCTACCATCCTTGAGGGTCAGCACCATATCACCCCAAGCACCCCAACCCCGGGGCACGGCCACAACGGCACGAATTTCGGGATAAATCACATCGGAGCGATCGCGCCCTTGCCAACCGCTGGTGATTGAAATGCGGCGGCTGGTGATGCGATAGCGCAACCAAAAGGCCCGCACGATCGAGCCGATGGTGAGGGGCAGGCAAATGATCGTTAGACCCAACAGCAGGTTGACGATTAAATCGCCACGGTGGGGGCCGCCCTCATAGTAAACATCTTCCTTGATACCCATAGTCCAGTGCTCGTAAGGTTCAGTGCGGGCCAAATGGGGCGAATTGGGCGATCGCCGCCCTTGGGGAATGGGGCAAAGTCAACAGCGCAAACACAACGGTCTAAACGCTGGCTTGCTCCAAATCCAACTTGGCGGCGGTCAGCAACTGCTCCAATTCTTGCAGAATTTGGGGGTACTGACACAGGGGCATGGCTGGACGCACACTAATCACCGCCAGCCAACCGAGGGGCATGGTCGGCAAGTGCTGACACAAAATACCGTGAATTTGTCGCCGCAGCCGATTGCGCACAACGGCGCGTTTATCAACTTTGCGGCTGATGCTGATGCCAACTTTCGGAGCCGGGGCCAGGGTGGGCAGCGTGGGGGCAATGGCCGCCGATGGTTCGCTGGGGGCGATCGCGGGGCTTGCCGATGGCCGGTAGACCCAAAGGGTTAGGTGCTTGCTGCGATACCGTTTGCCTTGCCGATACACTCGGTCAAAGTCATGGCGATGTCGAAGTCGGTAGGCTTGGGGTAAGGCCATGCACATTTGGGTGTAGGGGCGATCGCTCAACCACCCTGTGACAGACTGCCGGTGAGCAATCCTTAAACCGCCAACCGAGCGCGACCGCGACGGCGACGAGCATTCAGCACGCGGCGACCGTTCTTAGTCCGCATCCGGGCACGGAAGCCGGAAACACGCTTGCGCTTGCGATTGGTTCCTTCAAGAGTACGCTTGGTCATGGTTGGGCTAGCTCCGAGTGGGCGATTGGCGGACTAAGCGTTGACCAAACGGAAGCGGGGGCGATCGCGCGGAAACGGTTCACGGCTCCCTACTGCTGTCTGGCTTGGCAGTCCTTTAATGAGTTCAACAAATTGAGCGCCTGTCTAGCTGTTAGAAAGCGCGACTTTCGATGATATCACGACCGGGCGCGTTGGCCGGAGATCGGTAAGTCGCGCTGGGCCGTGATCCTATTGATCGGCGTTGTTGTCGGGGTCGCTGGGTGGTTGAGGGGGAAAGTAGCCGGCCATTTTGCCCAGCACCAGGCCGCCAATGCCCAACACGCCTTTTTCAAACAGGCCTTTGAAGGTTTGGAACAGTTCGGATTGTTGGGGATTGATCTGGGGTTGACTGGCCAGGTAGGTGGCGGCTCCGCCGGAGAGGGCGGTGAACAAAACGGAGACGATCAGCAGTTGTTGATAAATTTGCGGGCGTTTCATGGGGAGTTGACTCCAGTGATTTCGTGAACAATTCGATGATCAGCCGAAATCGCTGAAACGTGTTCTGAGTAAGCTGTCTGGCTTTTGTTTGACTGTCTGAGTTTTGTCAAAGACATCGATCGCCCATGCGATCGCGCTGGGCGGCGAGGTCGTTGGGGGCAAGGGACTGAAGCCCCTTGTTACGATGGTTGAGACATGGAAAATCAGCCAGACCCATGAACCCAGAATCGTCGGTTGAGGGAAAACCCATGCAGCGCCAAGACGCGATCGCCTGTTTTCAGGCCCATCGTGAGGATTTGGCAGCATTGGGCGTAAAGACGCTGTTTCTGTTTGGTTCTGTCGCGCGCAATCAAGCCACGATCAACAGCGATGTGGATTTGTTGGTGGAGTTTTCGCGACCTGTGGGGCTATTAACCTTTGCTCGACTCCATCGTTTTTTGGAAACGTGGCTGGATCGCCGCGTGGATTTAGGAACGCCAGATTCGCTAAAAGACCACTTGCGATCATCTGTCTCTCAGGATTTAGTTCATGCTTTCTCGATCGACTGAGGCGTACCAAACCCAAGCGGTTGATGTTCATCCGGCGGCCGATCGCCTGTGGTTTGAGCTGTGGCGATCGCAGTCGATCGAGCGGCGCTGGCAACGGATTAGTGGCTTGCAGCGTCAGGGGCGTGGTTTGGCGCTGTGGGCGGCTCGGCAACGGTTGCCTGCGACGGCGAGTGAGTTGGCGATCGCCCAGGAATTTGCGCGGGCGATGTTGGGCGATCGGGGGGGCGAGGGCCGCCCGGAGCGCTTGAGCTATGGCGGAGATCCCATGAGTTGGCAGCAAGACCAATCGGCGATTTTGGCACAGCTTCATGAGCTGTTTGAGCAGCAGTCGATTCCTTACTTGGTGACGGGTGGGCAAGCGGCGATTATTTGGGGTGAGCCACGGTTCACGACGGATTTGGATATTTTGCTGGCGATCGAGGGGGCGCAACTGTCGGCGTTGACCGAAACCCTGGAATCGGCGGGATTTTATGTGGCGGAACCGCTGCACCACACTATCAACATCATCCACCGTGATCGAATTGATAATGCGGATTTGATTGTGTCGCAGCAGACTCCGTTTGAGCGTTCTGCGTTGGAGCGGCGGTATCGGGTGGAAGCGCCGGGGATTCCGGTTCACTACATTGCGACGGCTGAGGATGTGGTGTTGGCGAAGTTGTTGTGGCGGCGCGGTTCCCGATCGGAAAAGCAGTGGCGGGATTGTTTGGGGATTGTCAAAATTCAGGGCGATCGCCTCGATCTCGCCTATTTGGCGACTTGGGCAGAGCGGCTGAGTTTGCAGGATGATTTGCGCGATCTGTTGTCGGCGGGTGGGCTGTAGCGGTTGTCCAATAGCCGATCGCGTGGGTTTTCTCGCAAAATAGAGGCGGTTCTCCACTCGATCGCCCCATGGCCCTCTACGAACGATCGCTGAAAGCTACGGTAGCCGGTTGCGAAAAGCTGGCTGAAGCCCTGAAACAGAGTCGCTACAACAAAAGCTCGATCGGGGATTTTGTTCAGTACCGCAAGCGGGATGACAAAGAAGACCAAGGCGTATCGCGAGCGACGATCGCCAAGGCTTTTAAGGGCGAACCGGTCGATCGGGGAATTTTTATTGGTTTGTGCGATCTGCTGGGGCTGAATTGGCAGGATGCTGCTGAGTTAGAAACTAGCGAGCCGCCTGCTCCGAACGTGGCATCGGATGCAATCGATGTGGTGTGGGTGCGATCACAGGTGGAGGCAGATTTGCGGCGGCGGTGCGGCACGATGCGGGTGCTGGACATGGAGCAGCCGATCGCCATTGGTACGATTTACACCCAAGTAAATGTACTAGAAAAGCTGACGGCCAATCAGCGCCTCAGCTCATCGGAACTATTGGGGAATTTGGATGGAATCAAGGACTTTGATCGGCTTTGCTTAGGCAAAGTTCGCCAAGGGAAAATCTCAGGATTAGAAGCTGTTACTCGGCATAAAGCACTGATGGTTTTG
The DNA here is from genome assembly GCA_001913845.2 of Limnothrix sp. CACIAM 69d. Classification (GTDB taxonomy): domain Bacteria; phylum Cyanobacteriota; class Cyanobacteriia; order CACIAM-69d; family CACIAM-69d; genus CACIAM-69d. The sequence continues at coordinate 59,385 of MKGP02000066.1, forward strand.
GGGCGGCCGGGTGCGGGCAAAACTACATTTTTGAAGTATTTGACTATTGCTTGTTTAGATGGAGAATTTCTTGGCGATCTTGTCCCCATTTTTGTGACGCTCAAGGAATGGACAGAATTTCCGGGTGAGCCAAGCTTACTGAGCTTTGTATCGCGGCAGTGGTCAGATTGTGGGATTGCGGATGCTGAGTTGGTTCTGAATCAATATCTGAAAAATGGTCAGGCGTTGGTCTTGTTGGATGGGCTGGATGAGGTGTTGGCAGCTCACACGGATAGGACAATCCGAGAAATTCGGGATTGGGGCGATCGTTTCCCCAAAAATCACATTCTCGCTACTTGCCGGATTGCTGCTAAGGAATATACCTTTGAGCGCTTTACCGAAGTAGAAGTAGCAGATTTTTCAAAAGAACAGATTCGAGAATTTATCACCAATTGGTTTACCCATCACCAAGACCTACCCAAAATTGAACGATTTCTCAATCGCCTGAAAAAGGAGAAGCCAATTTTAGAGCTAGCTAGCAATCCGCTGTTGCTGACCTTACTTTGCTTGGTGTTTGGCGAAAGTGGTGATTTTCCGACGAATCGCGCCAAGCTCTATGAAGAGGGCGTAGATCTGTTGCTGAAAAAGTGGGATGGTAAGCGCAATATTCAGCGCGATCAAATCTATAAGAATCTGTCAGTTAACCGCAAAGAAGATTTGCTCTCACAATTGGCGCTGGCAACTTTTCAAGAGGGAGACTATTTCTTTGATCGGCGAGTGGCTGAAGATCAAATCACGGCTTATATCCATAATTTGCCGGATGTCAAGGACGATCCTGAAGCTTTGCGGTTAGATAGCGAAGCAATTTTGCGCTCGATTGTGGCTCAACATGGCTTACTCACGGAACGAGCACGCGGAGTCTATTCCTTTTCACATTTGACCTTTCATGAATACTTTGCAGCACGGGAAATTGCCGCTGGTCAAAATTGGCAAATCTTAGCTCAACACTTACCCGACAAATCTTGGCGCGAAGTCACCTTGCTAGCGGCCAATAGTGTTCGACAGGGCGATGAATTGCTGCTGACTTTGAAGCAGGAAACTGACTATCTATTAGCTGATGATCCACAATTGCAGGCTGTTTTAGTCTGGGCAACTGAAAAAGCAAAATCAGTGCAAATGTCCTACAAACTGCACGCAGTAATTGCCTTCTACTTCGCTCTCGCTCTCGATCGCGCTCGCGCTCTCGCTCTCGCTCTCGCTCTCGATCGCGCTCTCGCTCTCGATCTCGCTCTCGATCTCGATCTCGATCGCGCTCTCGATCTCGATCGCGCTCTCGCTCGCGCTCTCGCTCTCGCTCGCGCTTTCGCTCTCGATCACACTCTCGCTCTCGATCGCGCTCTCGCTCTCGATCGCACTCTCGGTCGCGCTCTCGATCGCGCTCGCACTCTCGGTCGCGCTCGCCAGCTAAAAAAACAAGACTTGGTAGATCAACTAGCTAATCTACAACGCCAATTGAAACCCATCAAAAACTTATTCCAGGAGCAGAAAATAGAATGGTGGAGAAATGAAGGACAAGAATGGATCAGATCTTTACGAGATGCGATGGTTAAGCATCGAAATATTGGCCACGATTGGCAATTTTTTGATCAGCAAAAGGAACTTTTACAGAAATATCATGCTGCCAATTTGCGGTTGGCAGAATGCTTGAATACCGATTGTTATTTGTCCCGAGAAGTGCGGCAAGACATCGAAGCCACAATGCTGCGCCCGATCGCCCAAATTGAGGCCTACTACGCCGCCAAAGGCAAACCCTATCCACCCGTTTAATCCCGTGGAAGATGCCGATTTTTTTCCCGAGTGGCGATCGCCCCAAGCCAGCCTCAGCCCCCTTGAGCAACAACTGCTCGATCGCGTCAAACAAAACTTTCAAACCTTGCTCGAAGACCCGCCCCTCCTCGAAGACGGCGTAAAAATGGTCGTGCTTGCCCCCCTGCTCGACCTCGCCGGTTTCTATCAAAAACCCTTCCGAATTCAAACCGAAAGCCGCATCGAAATCACCGCCGAAGATCAAGGCGCGATCGTCCGTGGCCGCATTGACGTATTGGTGTTGCACGATCGCCTCTGGGTACTGGCGATCGAATCCAAACGCAGCGACTTTTCCGCCCTGCGAGCCATCCCCCAAGCCCTCGCCTACTTGTTAGCCAATCCCCAGGGCGATCGCCCCAGCTATGGCCTAATTACCACCGGCAACGAATTTCTGTTTTTGAAAACCGACGGGATATCCAAGCGCTACGCCAACTCTCGCCTGTTTTCCTTGCTGAATCCCGGCAACGAACTCTACGACGTGCTGCAAATCCTGCGCAGCTTGGGCGCGACTCTGCAACCAGCGTGATTATGCGCCGGGGAAATCGGGGCGGGCGCAAACCATTGCGCCCCTACAAAATTTTGGGGTTTGAGCTATTGCGGGCGCTGGACGATCACCTCGCGGATGCGTTGCTTACGATCGGGGTCGATCGCCACCAACCGTACATAACAATCCAGGTTTTCCGCCAGGCAGGTTTCCAACTTCCCGATCGCCTCCGTTTCCTGGTGTGGTTCCGCCGTCCCGTAGCATTGCCAGGAATTGGCGTTGTAGTGGCGCTTGTCGGCCACCTCGATCCCTAGCCGATAGCCGTTGTTCACGATCGGCACGAGCTGCGATCGAATCGTCGGGCCCAGGGGCTGCACCAACTTCGGTCGCTGACCGCTGCGATATTCCAACTTCGCTTCCAAATCCGGATTCCCACTCAGGGGCGGCAACTCCAGCTCCAGCTTTGGCCGGGGCACGCCGCCGGATTGCGATTCTGTGGCGATCGGCTGGGTTTGGGTGTGGGTCGCCACGGCCGGTTCGGAGGCGATCGGCGCGGATTGCGGCTCGGCACTGTAGGGGCGCGATCGACCCTGTAGCCCGTTGGTTTCGCCCTGACCGTTTTGGCTCGCTGGGCTGGGGGCCGCTTTGCCGTGGGGATTGTAGGCCGCCACCAAGTGCAACTCCCGAATCCGATCTTGCTCCTTCACCAAAGCCGCCCCGATCGTCTTCAGTTGCTCCAGAGTCGGTTGCGGCTCCGCAAACTGGGGCAGCGCTTCCTTGGATTTCAGCAACCGATTCGACACCTGAGCCAAACCCGTGTCTTGGATAAATTGCCGCACCAAGTCGTCATAAACCCGCGATTTCATCGCCCCAAAGAAGTCCACGGACTGGTTCGGGAAGGTTTCAACCAACTCGGCCACGGCGCGATCGGCCAAACCCAGCCCCTCAAACATGCCGCGCACCACTTCCAGCCGTTCCGCCGCTGTCGGTTCCCAATAGAACTTGTCCATCCGCCCATCGCGGATCAGCGGTGCATAGAGCGTGCCAAAGTCGTTACCCGTGACGATGATCGGAATTCGGCGCACCGGCTCGCTGTCATAGCTGCCGGGAAGCTGCACGTTGGTCGGGTTGTCCGCGATGTTCATTAGGGTGGCGTTCACCAATTGGGTGTTCACCGTGTATTGGGTCAGGCGATCGAACCGGCCCGCCCCCGCATCAATATCGTTAATCAGCAGCACGCACATCCGCCCGCGCACCTTCACCATGTCCGAGGCTTCCCGGTAGCGCAACCGCAGCAGTCGGGCCGGGTCGCCCGCGTCGGGGCTTTCCAGTTCACCGCCGGAAATATGCACCGCGTCGATGCCCATTTGCTCGAACACAAGGTTGCACTGAAACGTTTTGCCCTCGCCTTTTTTGCCGTGAATGCCCAAAATCAGCGGCACGGGCACGCGCGGCAAGTTCAAGAAGTTCTTGACCACGTGGACGGCGACTTTTTCGGTGAAGCGGGGCGAAACGAAGTAGGACATGGTGCGCAACGGAGACAACGGGAACGGCGCAACCCAAGCGCCAGGGCAATTATCGCCTATCCCGTACCCCTCCCCGATCGAACCCTGATTAGCAATTGTTTTGGGTGCGATCGGGATTGCGATCGGGATCCTGTTGGCGGAACCAACCCATCGGCTTCTTGCATCAATCTCCTGACGAGCCAAGAATTCTTACAGACTCAAGAAGTGGACAGCATGACCGAAATTGCATTTTTGGGATTGGGCGTGATGGGCAGCGCCATGGCTGCCAACTTGGCCCGGAGTGGCGCAACGGTGCGGGGCTGGAATCGCACGCCCGATCGCCCGACGGTGGCCCAAGCGGCGGCGGCGGGCGTGACGATCGCTCCCGACTTGGCCGCAGTGGTGGCCGAGGCGGATTTGATTTTTTCCTGTTTGGGCGATGTGCCCGATGTGCGGCAGGTGTTGTTGGGAGCGGGCGGTGCGGCGACGGCGGCGCGGGCCGGGGCGCTGTTTGTGGATTTCACCACGATCGGGAGTGTGGCGGCGATCGAGCTGGGAACAGCCCTGCGATCGCTGGGGTTTGGGTTTTTGGATGCGCCGGTTTCCGGGGGAGACGTGGGGGCCCAGCGGGGAACCTTGACGATCATGGTGGGGGGTGAACTGGCGGATTTTGAGCGATCGCACCCTTGGTTGGGATTCATGGGCCAAACCATTCGCCACTGTGGCCCGATCGGCAGTGGCCAGGCGGTGAAGCTCTGCAACCAGGTGTTGGCCGCCGGTCACATGCTGGCCCTGTGCGAGGCCCTGCAATTGGCCACTGCCCAGAATTTGGATCCGCAGTTGGTAATTGAGGTTTGCAGCACCGGAGCGGCCGGGTCTTGGGCCTTGGCCAATTTGGGGCCGAAAATTTTGGCGGAGGATTTGGCCCCGGGCTTTGCGATCGCCCATATGCAAAAGGATTTGCGTCTGGTGGCGGAAGCCGCCGGCCACTGTGCTTTACCGGTGACGGAACTGGCCAATCAGATCTTTCAGCGGGTTAGCGCCCTTGACGACGGCCAAGGCGCACAGCAAGGCACACAAGCGGCGATTCGCGCCTATAAGACAACGATCCCGAAATAATTCTGTGCAATTTGAAACCGTAAGCTAAAGTAGACACTCGGTAGGTTGTTCTATTTTCTTGTCAACGTTGGGTTGGCAACCTGTGATCGTGAAATCTGTTGCAAACTCCCTGGTGTCTAGTCCAGCTTCCCCTGGGCGTATCCTGTGGGGACGGTCGATCGCCCTTGGTGTTGCGGGCACGGCAATCGTGTTAATTGCCCTGCCACTCACGGCCGGCAAGCAAGCCCAGCCCAAAACGGAGGCCAGCACACCCTTGCCGGTGTCGCCCCTCAGTTTTGATTTACCCGGTGATGATGCGTCCCGATCGGGTTCCGGCTCGATCGCGAGTCAGCCAACCGGGGGCAGCAACGGAGATGTGCCCATTTCGGATCCCTTTGCCGCCAACCTGGAATCCATGGCCACGGTTCCCACCACCAGCGGCGCAGCGCCCGGCCAAACCAGCTCTTCCCCCAACAACGGTGCAGCGATCGCCGGGGGCACTGCTAACGGTAGCCAACCCAACCCAACCCAGTCGGCCCCAGCGGCGGCCCCAACCACCGCCCGCCCCACACCGGCCGCCCCACTGAAATCCAGCACCGCCAAGCCGCCCACCGCGCCGCCCACCCGGCCGGCTCCCAACGGCCAAACAATGTTTTGGATGGAACAGGCTCCCCAGCGGTCTTTTAATTTGCAGAAAGATTTGCCGGTTTATGCCCAAATTTTCCAAAGCCCCACCTCCATGGGGGTGGTGGCCGTGGGGGTGGCGGAAGGAAACTATCGGTTGATGGTGCAAAACGGTAGTTTGTTTGTGCAGCCCACCCCGAACTATTACGGCCACACGGATCCGGGCAATTTGTCTTGGGGGCAGCGGGTCACCAACTACGGGGCTTGCAGTGACCAGGGCCGCAGTGGCGGTAACTTGGCCGTGGCCGATCGAGCCTGTGTGGAGCGGTTGTCCGGGCGGTTGCCCACGGCCCTCACGGATCTGTATGCCGCTGGCATTGATCCCTACGAAGATTTGCAAGCCTTGGTCAACGCGATCGACCTATACAACCAAGCCAGCCCGGTTCACTCCCGCTGGTTTCCCCAGGCCTTGGCGATCGCTCGGCGGGGGGGCCTCTCGGGGCTGGAGGCCTATGCCTGGGCCCGAACGGCTTCCTTTTATTTAGACAGCAACGATCGGCTGGATATTCGCAACGGCACGAACCGGGCTTCGGGCCTGTTGGGCATTTGCTCCCGGGAAGGGCGCGCCGTCACGCAGTGGGAATGTGTCTATGCGGATCAGGCCCGTCGCGTCCAGGCGATCGCCACCACTTACCAGAGTTTCTTGAAGCTGGCCACCAACAAGAGCAGCCGGAGCTAGGAACTGGCTGGTTTTTGCCCGATCGCTCCATGGGCGATTCAGGTCACCCCCAAACCTAAACCACTGCCGCCGCCCGATCGCCCGTTAGCCGTTCAATGCTGGCCACCAGCTCCGGGGTAACGTGGGGCTTCAGCATATAGTCCGCGGCTCCCAAACTCAGGGCCACCTGTTTGTATTGCGTGCCGCTACAGGAAGTCAGCAAAATCACGGGCACTTGGGCGGCGTTGGGATGCTGGCGGCGGGCGTTCAAGAACTCCAAGCCCGTCATGCGCGGCATTTCAATATCGGAAATGACGAGATCAATATCGGAGCGCTGCCGAAGCTGGGTCAAGGCTTCCAACCCGTCGGCCGCTTGCACCACACGATAGCCCTGACGCTCCAGGGTCAGGGTCAAAAGGCGGCGCTCGGTGTCGGAATCTTCCACCACCAGCAGGGTTTTGCTGCCTTGGGCGGTGGTGGGACTGGGGGGCGCGATCGGAGCATTGGGCAACTCAGCGGGCAATTCCGGGGCGATCGCAGCGGGCGCAACGGGCTGGGGCAACTCCAGAGGCGCGGCAGCGGCGATCGGCACGGCCTCGACTTGAGCCAGCAGCTCATTACCGTCGATCGCCAAAACCATTCGCCCATCGCCCAAAATGGTACAGCCATAGATATAGCGTGGGGCGGGCAGGGCTTCCGACAGTTGCCGCAACACCAGTTCCTGTTCACCCACAACCCCATCCACTTCGATCGCCACGGGGGTGTCACCGGCATCCATCAACAGCAGGGGCGCGAGGCGATTGCTCAAAAATGGCGTGATTGCGCCCATGTCCGATCGCAACAGGCCCGGAGCCAAGGAGCTGTAGCGCATCAGTTCCGCCAATTTGCGAATGGGAATGGTGATTTCCGGATCTTCGCTGCTGGCTCGCCACCGCAAAATCCGCTGTCCCCCGAGCATTTGGGTTTGCTCCGGTTGAGGAATCAGAATTTGGCGGACGCTTTCTGAAGGCAGGGCATAGGCGGCGCGATCGGCCTGGCAAACCAACAGGCGAGCGGTCATCAAACTCAGGGGCACCCGCAGAATGAAGGCCGTGCCCCGCCCGGGACTCGATTGAATGGTGACGGAGCCTTTGAGGGATCGCATTTGCGATCGCACCACGTCCAAGCCCACGCCGCGCCCAGACAAATCGGTGACTTTATCGGCGGTGGAAAAGCCCGGCTCAAATAACAAGTCTAAGAGGGCTTGGTCTGAGGTGGTTTGGGCCCGATCGGGCGTGAGCCAACCGCGTTCGATCGCCTTCTGTCGCAGCCGTTGGGGGTCGATGCCTTTGCCATCGTCGGCCACCCAAATCAACACATGGTTGCCCTGTTGTTGGGCCCGCAGCTCGATCGTCCCTTCGGCGGGTTTGCCCCGATCGCGCCGTTCTTCCACCGCTTCAATGCCATGGTCAAAGGCGTTACGCACCAGGTGCAGCAGGGGATCGTAAAGCTGCTCGATCGCCACCTTGTCAATGGCAACCCGTTCCCCCACCACTCGCAGATGCACCGTTTTGCCATAGCGGGCGCACAGTTGCCGCACCAGGGGCCCAAAGCGATCGAACACGGCCGCCGCCGGTTGCATTCGGGTATCCATCAAACTGTCGCGCACCTGCCCCAACAGTCGGCGCTGTTTGTCGAGGGTGGTGGCCGTTTGTTGGGCGTAGCGTTCCACCACTTCCGCCGTGGAATCTAGCCGCTCGGCACTGTCGAGGGCCGCATCGATCGACTGTTGCAAAATCAGGTCGTTGGCGCTGGTGGCCGCGGGAGAACCATTGAGCGATCGGCGATCGGTGGGACGCTTTTCCAGTCGATCGCGTGCTTCCGCCAGCAAACGACGATGTTGGCGCAGGCCTTGGCGAAATCGTTCCAGGGCCGATCGCAACTGTTCATCCTGCAAGCTTTGACGATTTTCATTAATCAACAGCTCCCCCACCAGGTGTTGCAAGGATTGCAGCCGATCGATTTCTACCCGAATCAGGGGAGTCGGGGTTAGGGGTTTGCTGTCCACCCGTTGCGGTTCAGCCGATCGGGCCGGCTCCGGAGTTCCACGGGGGGCCGTTTCCGCCGTCACCAAAGGAACCGGCGGGGGATTGGGCGGGGTCGGAACCGGTGCAGCAACGGCCGCTGGAGTGGGTGCGGCAATCGCAGGCGATCCACCCGCGATCGGGGGGGCAGGTGTGGGGGCAGGCGGGGGATCCGTGGTCAGATCCAAGGTGCCATCGGTCAAATCCAACCACCCGGCCGGCATTTCATCACTGAGATCCATACTGAGATCCAGCGTGTCATCGGTTAAATCACCCGGATCTCCAGGCCCCTGACCCGCCAGGGCCGCCAACTCCGCCGAAACCTCGCCGCCTTGGGTGCGATCGCCCGCCAAAACCGCCTCTTGGGCCGCTTGCCAATTGCTTAACACCGCCTGGGCCACCACCAAGGGCCGATCGCCCTGGTGAGCCACGGCCTGGAGCGCCGCCTCCGCGATCGCCTGGAACCCCGACAGCCCCAAGGATTCCCCTAACCCCGTAAACACCTCCGATTGGGTGGCCACCGTTTCCAAGGCCGCCGGCCCATCCCCCGCCGCCACCAGGGCCGCCAACTGATCAATCCGTTCCTTCACCCCCGTTTCAAAAATCGACTGCACCAGGTCAAACCCCAGTTCAGCGGAGGTGGGCAACTTTTGTTCGCGCTCAAAGCAGTCTCCCAACAGGGTTTGGATCTGGGCAAAGGCATCGATCGCCTGATCCAGCACCTCTTGATCGGCCTCCCGTCCCTGTTCCCATTGGGTGGTCAGGGCCAAGCGCAAACATTCATAGAGCTGAAACAACAGCCCCTCCAGCTCCACCTCCACTTCAGCTTCCGGGTCAAACAGGGCCCGAAACACATCCTCCATGTGGTGGGCGATCGTGGAGATGGTTTCCAGCCCCACATTGGCGGAAGCCCCCTTCAGGGTATGGGTGGCACGCATCAGGGCATGGATCCGCTGTTTCGAGGGATCGTCGCGCAGTTGCAACAAATCCGTCTCGATCGATCGCAGCAGGTCTTGGGACTCACTGAGGAAGTATCCGTAGGCTTCCTCGTGGATGGCGGGATCGAGCATAGGGGGCTACCGGAAACGACCTGGTTTTGGTCTGTTGGAAAAACGAACGGGGGTTAAGCAAAGCAGCAACAGGGGGCATCGGGGGCAACCAAGGCGCAACTCAGGAGCGGCGCGATCGCCCCCTGGCGATCGGGGCTAAGGCACTCGGCCGTTAGTTGACCTTGAACCGGCCCACACTGGCTTGCAGCTCTTGGGACATGGCCAACAGATCCTCAAAGGAAGCGGTCAGGGCCACGGAACTGGAAGAGGTGCGATCGGCGATCGTTGCCACCTCCGTCATCGTGTGGGCCACCGCTTGGGCCTGTTGGGTTTGGCTGGCGGCGGCTTGGTTAATGCCCTCCACCAACTGACCAATTTGGGCCGTCACATCCACAATTTCGCTCAGGTTCGATCGGGTATCGCTCACCAGATTCGTCCCCGCCACCACCTGCTGAATCCCCGCTTCCATGGCCTGGGCCACCGCCTGGGTTTCCGCCTGAATCTCTTCCACCAGGGCCGCAATTTCCGTGGTGGCATCGGCCGACTGTCGGGCGAGCGATCGCACCTCATCGGCAACCACCGTGAAGCCGCGACCATATTCCCCGGCCCGCGTTGCCTCAATGGCAGCATTCAGCGCCAACAGTTGGGTTTGGGTGGTGAAGTTGCCAATCAGGCTCACGATCTTCGAGATCTTTTGGGACGATTCACTCAGGGCCCGAATCTTGCGTCCCGTTTCCGCCACCGTGTCCCGAATCGACAGAATGGCATCCACCGTCCGGTTCATGGCCGCGTCGCCTTCCTGAATCGTGTTGGTGGCCCGCTGCACCGCTTGGGTCACCTGCTGGGCATTTTGGGTCACATCCGTGCTGACTTCCGCCATGGTTTGCACCCGCTGCACCGCCTCCAGCAGGGCCCGATATTGCTGCTGGGCTTGGTTAGACAGCTCACCAATGGCGCTGGAACTGGTGGTGGAGGTATTGGATACCTTAGCTGCCGTTTCTTGCAGCTTCACCACAATCTGCCGCAGGCTTTGCAGGGTGTTGTTGTAGGCATCGGCGATCGTGCCCACTTCGTCTTCGGTAATCGGCGCGCGCACGGTGAGATCCCCTTCCAGGGCTGGCCGCACCGCCATCAGCAGGTTCAGGGCCTTCTGTTGCAGGGCTTCGCGGGCGGCCTTGTCCCGTTGGGCGGCCTCTTCCACCTGGGCCGATTTCCGCTGCAATTCCGCTAGGGTTTCCGCCTGCTTCAGGGCGATGCCCAACTGCGCTCCCACCTGGGCCACAAATTCCACTTCGGAGGTTTCCCACTGACGGGGGCCGCTGTTTTGGTAAACCGCCAGCAGACCCCACAACTGATCGCCCTGAAAGATCGGGGTGATCGCATAGGCGCGGGCCTGGAACCGTTCCAGCACACTCAGATAGCAGGGGGTGAACCCGGCTTTGTAGATATCAGGCACCACAAAGCTTTCACCTCGGGCATAGCGGCCTCCTTCGTTTTCCTGGAGGTAGGTATCCCGTACCCGGCCGGCATTGGTGGGGCGCGCTTGGGTCAGGCCGTTGATGGCTTCGCAATCGCTCATGTCCGTTTGGACACTCCCGTCACTCTCGGGGGAGTCCAATAGCCGCAACCAACCGGGGCCCACGGACTCTGCCATAAATTGCCCGCTCCAGTCCGGCTGGAATTGATAGATCCCGACCCGATCGACCTCCAGAATTTGGCGCAATTCCGTGGTGGTGGTGCGGAAGATGGTGCGGATGTCCAGGGAAGCACGGATTTTGTCGATCGTCGCGGAAATGGCCTTATTCCGTTCGGCGGATTTTTGGAGCTGGGCCGCTTGGGTTTTGAGCTGTTCCACATACTCCGCCTGTTGCAGGGCCAAGCCCAGTTGGGTTCCCAACCGAGACAGAATTTGCCCTTCCAGTTCTTCCCACTGGCGGGAGTTGCTGTTTTGGTAAACCGCCAACAGGCCCCAAAGGTCATTGCCCTTGAAAATCGGGGCGATCGCGTAGGCCTTGGCTTGGAACTGTTCCAGCAAGTCCAGATAGCAGCGGCTGAAGTTGGCTTGGTAAATATCGTTCACCAGCAGGGTTTCGCCCTGGCGATAGCGACCGCCCTGGTTGTCTTGCAAATAGCTGTCTTCGACGCGGGCCAGGGAGCGCCCGCCCCGTCGGTTGTTGCCATCCCGCAGGCCGGCCCCATCGCGATCGAGCAGTCGTTGCCAACCGGGGGTGACCGCTTCGGCCACAAACTCACCGCTCCAGTCCGGATCGAACCGGAAGATGCAGGCGCGATCGGCCTGGAAAATTTGGCGAATTTCCTGGGTGGTGGTGGCAAAAAGGCTGTCAATATCCAAGGATTCACGGATTTTGTTCATCACCGTCAGCAGAGCGCGGTCTTGTTGCACATTGCGCTCAAGCTGCAGTTTTTGATCCTGAAGCTGCTTCAGATATTCCGCCTGTTGCACCGCCACACCCATTTGCTGGCCCATTTGGGTCACCAGGTCGGTTTCTTCCGGTTCCCAACTGCGCACCCGATCGTTTTGATAGACCGCCAACAGCCCCCACAGCTTATCGCTGGCAATCACGGGGGCAATGATGTAAGCCCGGCATTGGAACTGTTCCAGCAATTTCAGGTGGCAGGGGTCATAGTCTTGGGTTTGGATGTCTGCCACGGTCAGGGTTTCGCCGTTGATGTAGCGGCCGCCTTTGGTGCGCTCAAAGTAGCTGTCGCGGAAGGTTTTGCCCAACAACGATTTCCAGCCCCGGCCCACGGATTCTGAGACGAAATCGCCGCTCCAGTCGTCGCTGAATCGATAGACGGCGGCGCGATCGCACTCCAACAAAATCCGCAGTTCATCGGTGGTGGTTTGCATGATCGTGGCCAGATCCAGGAATTGGTGAATCTTGTCCACGATCGTGGCGATCGCCCGTTGGCGGCCCACTTGTTTTTGCAGTTTCTCGATCGCGCTGAGCTGGGCAATGCTGCGGCTCACCTGATCGCTGGCATATTTCACCAGTTCCGCTTCCAGGGGACTCCAGGGGCGCGGGCCGCTGTTTTGATAAATGGCCAGCAACCCCCACAGTCGATCGCCCTGGAAAACCGGCGCAATCATGTAGGCTCGTCCCTGGAACCGTTCAATGAGCTGCACATGGCAAGCGCTGAGGCCACCGCGATAGATGTCCTCGCATTGGTAAACATCCTTGGTGTTGTAGCGGTTGCCTTGGGTGCTTTCAAAGTAGGTGTCACGGAAGGTGTTCCCCACCAGGGCCATCCAACCGGGAGCCATGGATTCGGTGATGAATTCCCCCGTCCAGTCGAAATTGAACCGGTAAATGGCCACCCGATCGGCCGACAGTTGCAACCGCAATTCTTGGCAAAGCCGCCGCAACAGTTCATCCAAGCTTTGGCTGTCTTCGATGGTGCGATCGATCCCATCCACCGGTAGGCGGTTCCCGCTGGCCGCTTCCCCCTCGGTGGTCACCAGAGTTGTGCCGATCGACTCCGCAAACTGCTCAATTTGCTCCATCTTTTCCATCACGAATCGATCGGGCCGGCCCGATCGTTCCAACTCCGCCTTCAGGGCATCGACTGCATCTTGGAAACGGCGCAAATCAGGAGCAGGGCTATGTTCAACGGGGGGAGTGCCGTTGCGGGCCGGGCGATCGTCACGAACCGTGCGCGAAGCATCAAAGTAAGCAGTCATAGGAATTTAGGCCAGAGAGCAATCGGAAGAACGGAGAGTCATAGAGCCGTTACCAGTGGGCCCACCAGGTCGCCAGCCAGAAGACCAGCAACCATTCAGCAGTTCCCCATCACGGTGGAAATTACGGCCACACTGGGGCCCTCGGGGCAAGGGGAGCCAAGCAACGTCAAGCAAGGAAACGTCAAGCCATGTCCAAAAACATGCAGCAACATCAAACAAAGTTACAAAGGGTCAGAAGCAGATTTGAGCAAAAGTGAGTTGGGAAAACAGGCTCAGGACTGGGAAATTTCCCAGCAATGGCGGGGCAGGATTGGCGCGATCGCCCCGAGGGCCAATCCCGATCCCGATGGCCAAGCGTCCTAGCCGGCCTGTTGGGCGCTGGCCCGGGCGATCGCGCTGGGGTTCAACACCATACTGCTGGCCTCGCTGAGGTAGCCCTGAACAAAGGGCAAGAGCCGATCGGGGAACAAACCCGCGCTGGGCGGCTGAACATTTGGAGAATCGTGCCACTCAATATCTTCAATTTGGGGCACGACCAGCCCCAGATTCTGGCCATCACACTCCAGCACAATGGCAATGGCGGAGGAGGTGGCTGTCAAATCCGGTGCAATGGCCGGGAAGCCCACCAACTGGTTAAGGTCGATCGTCCAAATGATTTCACCGCGCCAGTTGTACACCCCTAAGACCGATTCTGGCATATGTGGCACGGGCAAAATGTCCGTGGCCGCAATTCGCAGCACTTCCCGCACCTCATCGATCGGGAGCAGGGCCGTATCCTCAAAGCCCAGGTGAAAACGCAGGAAACGCTGGCCATCGGTGCTGAGGGCGCTGCCGGCCGACCTGGTGGGCAGGTTCAAAATGGCGGATCCGTCGCCCTGTTGCAGCCATTGGGTGAGCGGATCCATAGGCGCTGGCGGGGCGCTGGGTTCCGGCTCCGGCGGGGCGATCGGGGTCGGCTCGGCCGCCTCCACCACCGGCAAGGGCGGTTCCGGCTCCCGAACCGGCGCAGGCTCCGGATCCACCACCGCCGCCGGAGCGGCGGCTGCATCAGCGGTTTCGGCGGCTAGAGCTTGGTTGGCAATGTCCACCAGGGCCGCAAATCCTTCATCCCCAAAGAAACCGGACGGCTCATCGTCGTCGTCCCCGAAAAAGCTTAAGGGTTCATCGTCTTGCCCCGAATCTGGCCCCAGATCTGGTTCCGAATCGAAGGAGATTGCAGCAGGGGCTTCCGGCAGAGACTCCACCAATTCCGGCAATTCCGGCAACGGCTCGGTGCTGGCTGCGGGATTGGGTTCCGGTTCCTCAGATAAATCCAGAAAATCGACCAATTCCGGTAATGCTTCTAAGTCAGCCGCTTCAGTGTCAGCCGCTTCAGTAGATTCCGTGAATTCAGGTGATTCGTTGGCCTCAACTGATTCGGTGATTGCAGCCGCCGCGATCGGCTCGGTGGATGCCGCTAACTCGGCCGCTTGGGCTAATTCAGCAGGTTCCGCAGGGACGATCGGGACAGGCTCCGGCTCGCGAGGGGCAGCCGACGCGCCATCGCCCAAGGATTCCGCCAGGGCCAACAGCGCCGATCGGGGATCGCTGGATTCGGCTAATAACTGCGCCACCAAATTGACCAAACCGCTGCGTTCATCCGGGACAACGGAAGATTCAGAGGATTGCACCGGTTCGATCGGGTCGGGTAACGGTTCGATCGGCTCTGAATTCACCGGCTCCGGGGATTCGGTGAAATTGGCTAGATCATCTGTTAGATCATCTAGATCACCTGACTCAACTCCTTCAGCCAAGTCAGCTAATTCACCAACGTTTTCATCAACGTTTTCATCAACATTGTTTGGCTCGATCGGGTCTGATAAATCAGTCAAGTCTGATAAATCATCTGGCTCAACTTCTTCAGCCAAATCTGCTAATTCAGCTAGATCATCTTCAGCTAAATCATCGGCCATCACCTCGGGAGGAGCTGGCTCGATCGGGTCAGTTACCTCAACGGTTGTTGAATCTAAATCGGCCAAATTCGATAGATCAGCCAGGTCTGACAAATCGGATAAGTCATCGGAGCGATCCGAGAGATCTGAGGAATCGATCGCCCCTTCGGGTTCCACCCAATCCAGCGATTCGGATTCAGCATCTTCTAATTCAACTAATTCAGCACTCTCTTCCAATTCGTCAACAATTGCGGCCGATTCGGAAACGACTGCCGATTCTGAGTCTGTCGCTTCAGTGGGGACCGCCGTTGCGGGAGGTGGTTCTGGCGGCGGGGCGATCGGCTCGGGAGCAAAGCCAGCCAAACGGGCGATCGTGGCGATCGCGGCGTTCAGATCCAAATCGCTGCGATGTTCTGCCAGTTGGGTCAGTTGCGCAATGGTGCTGAGGGCTTCCCGAGGGCTGATGGTTGTGGGTTCTGCAACCAATTCCGTTTCGGCTGTGCCAGGTTGTGCAATTTCTGGGTCTGAACTGGCTGGTGGTTGGGTTAGATCTTCACCCGCTAGATCTTCGTCAAGCAGGCTCAATTCACCAACCGTTAATTCATCATCCAGTTCGCCACCAAATTCATCAACCGTTAATTCATCACTCGTTAATTCATCATTCAGCTCATCACCAAATTCATCAACCGTTAATTCATCACTCGTTAATTCATCATCCAGCTCATCACCAAATTCATCAACCGTTAATTCATCATCCAGCTCATCATCAAATTCATCACTGAGCGCATCATCTGCCAATTCAACATTTAGTTCACTAGCCAACTGATCACTGGATTCATCGAATTCATCGCCAAGTTCATCACTGGTTAATTCATCATCCAGTTCCCCGATCGGGTCAGTTTCTTCCTGAGCGAGTTCTGCAATTTCTGGTAGTTCCGGTAGCTGGTCTAGAGCGATCAACTGATCAGAATCCTGCGCATCAGTTAAATCAGTTGAATCATTCAATTCATCCGATTCAGTCAAGTCCAATTGCAGATCACTGAGGTCTTGATCGATCGGTTCTGGATCAGGTGGTTCCTGAGTTTCTGGATCAACGAGTGCCGAATCCAGTAATTCTGAATTGGGTAATTCCAGATTCGCTGAATCGATCGCGGCTTGCTCTCCTTGATCTAAGGGTTCCAAGGAGGGTTCCGAGGAGGGTTCGGGCGATCGGTCTAAGGGGGGTGGCTCCGGCGCTGCCACCGGGGGCGGACTGGCCAAGGCACTCAGCCGGGCGATCGCCGCCAACGCCGTGTTCACGTCCGCGTTGGGATGATGTTCCACCAACTGCACCAGACTGCTGATTGCGTCGGTCACTTTTTCAGCGATGGTTTTGCCGCTGTCTGGGGCGATCGCGGCCAAAACTGTCCCGATCAGCTCTGATTCTGGCTCCGACTCTGGCGTTGGGGAAATTTCCGTTGGCTCCGTGGCCGGCTCTGCGAGGTCGATCGGGTCGATCGCTGCTTCTCGATCGGAGTCCAGGCTCACCCCGTCATCCCCCAATGCGTCAGGGGATTCCAGCAAATCTGCCGTTTCTTGTGCCGCATCTGCCAAGGGATCCAGCAGCTCGGAATCAGCCGCCAACTCGGCCACCAGTTCTGCCGCTTCATCAATGACTTGATCGATCGTTTCATCGATCATTTCATCAATCGCGGCATCGCTGGCTAACTCATCAATCAGGGTTGCTGAGTCGATCGCTGGTTCCACCAAGGTTTCCAGCTCGGGTAAGGAGTCGATCGCCGGTTTCGATTCCGGAGCCACAGCCTCGGAGCTGGGTTCCGCCATCCCTTCTTCTTCGATCGCGGCCCAGTCGGCTAACTCTGCTTCGGTGAGGGCTAAGGCATCCGGATCCAAGTTGAGCGCATCTGGCTCTAGTTCACTGGGTTCCTCTGAGGGCAACGAATCCAGGGCCTCGATCGCCCCTAAGTCCTGCCCATCCACCGCGAAATCGGGTTCCTCGGTTTCTGGTGCGAGTTCTGGTGCTGGCTCTGGCGGTGACTCAACGATCGCCAGGGCCGGTTCTGCTATGGGTTCTGGCTCAGGTGGTGATTCGATGATTTCCACCGGTTCAACGGCCGGCGCGATCGACTCCGCAGCACTCAACTCCGCAGCACTTAACTCCGCAGCACTCAACTCGGGAGCCGCCAACGGCGATGGAGCGATCGACCCCACAGCCGTGACCAAAGAGGCGGCGGCTTTTTCCAGGGTGCTGGCCAAACCTGTCAGGGCGGCCAGGGTGGCTTGCAGTTGGGCTGCTTCAGTGGGAATGGGCAGCGTTAGCGTTGGCGTTGGCGCTTCTTGCGGCGTGATGACTTCCGGGGCGATCGACTCTGGGGCGATCAGGTCTAAATCCGGTCGGTCAAGATCCGTAGCCGCTGACTGATTGCCGTCCTCGACCACGTCTCCGGTTGTGTCTTCGGTTAAGCTGCTGGTTGCGTCTTCGGGGAAATCCTCAGTTGCCTCTTCAGTTGAACGGCTGGTTGCATCTTCGGCTAAAAGATCGGTTGGAATTTCGATCGGAAGTTCGATCGCATCAACCGCCACTGCTGCCCCTGAATCAGACAGCGCTGAATCAGACAACGCTGCATCAGAATCAGTCACCAAGTCCAAATCCTCTCCCACCGCGATCGCGGGTTCAGGATCGATCGCGGGTTCAGGTGAAGCCACCGCAACCCCATGGCCATTCTGGGACTCCGGCCCAGCAACGTCCGACAGGACAGCCAAGGGCGGATCGCTGATCAAGGCTGCCACGCCATTGGCCATGCTCTGCACCTGGGACTCCAAGAAGTTAACGATCGGGTCTGTTTCCTGATCGCCACTTTGGCCATAGGGCAAGGGCGGCAAGTCGATGTGATAGCACCATTTGGGCGATCGCTCATCCAGCGCTTGGCCACCCACCTTCACCGACTGGATCACGGCCCGATTCAACCCGGCCACGGCCAAATCCTCGATCGCCGGTTCAACGGTTTCCAAGGCCAAGCGGGCCGAAGGAGCTTGCTCACCGGCTAGCAGCAGATATAAACATCCCTCCTTCAAGGCCGCCTTCACGGTAATCGTCGGTTCCAGTCGATCGCGAATGAGCAGGGCGATCGCCTGGGGGTTGGCATCCAAAGCCTGCTGAATCAATGCGGTTTGCAACTGTGCGTCCATCGCCCACGTTCTCCCACATCCAAAAACCCAATTTTTAATTGGCCGTCCTGGCCCGCCTCGGCTGACGCTTCAGCCGAAACCTGGCCATGGTGCAGGCCCCGGCCGGGCCCATGGACAGTCAATGGTTCAGTGTCCCGAACCCGATATTTCTCTCAATTCCAGACCTCACGGGCCCAATGGCAACCCCAATAGCACACCCTGATCATTGCCGGACTGATGCCTAATCACTGGTTGATCAATTCAATTAGCTAGGATTGGTAGCTGGGATTGGCTTGATCATCGCTTGGGTCATTGGTTAGGACATATCGGTTTGATCAGTAGTTTCAACTTGCCCCGATCGCCCCTGTTTGATATCGATCTCGCAGCTTGCAAATTGTCAATTTCCTGCAAGAATTGTGGTTTTTTGTTGATGAACCTCAAGATGAACCTCAATCCCAATTCAGTGCAAACGAGACTCAATCGGCTTGATTTCTCATGGCTTACTGATCCATCTGTTTCATTCGTCTGTTTCAACGGATGAACTTAAACCCCAAGCACCACACAGTCCCCACATCCAATTTCCACATCCCGATCGGGCGTAGGTGGCAACCCCATACAATCCTTCCTCTATTGTTTCGCTAAAACTCCGAATTCATAGCGATTGTTGAGCATTTCTTCACCGATTAGATACCGATTCAGGGGGCCGGCGTTGTTGGGTTGAATGCCAGCGGCGGGGGCCGGATGCCAGCCACCACCATTGCGCGGCGGCGTGGGGAGGGTGGCTGCGGTTGTTGGTGAGGGTTGTGGTCGTTGGGGATTGTCCTGGGGTGGCGGCTGCAATCGATCGGGCAAATATTGCTGAAGCAGCGCGGCCACCTTTTCCAGGCGCAGAGGCTTGGGCACAAACACCGAAGCCCCAACCAGCTTGGCCCGCACCCGGTCGATCGCCCCGCGATTGCTGGTGACAATCGCGATCGGCACATTGGCCAACAGGTTCACCCGTCGTAACTGGGTACAAAGCTCATAGCCATTCACGATCGGCATCACCAAATCCAGCAACACCATATCTGGTCGCTGCTCGATCGCCGCCGCCAAGGCCCTTGTCGCCTCCGTGATATGCACAAACCGACAACCCAAACGATGCACCACGGGGCGCAGCAGCTTGCCCACCATCGGATCATCATCAATCAACATCACCAAGGGTTGCTCAGAATTGGGGGCTTGGGTTGCTGGAGCGGGCCGGGGTGCTGGGGTCTGGTTCGCCGCCGGCCCGCTCGATCGCCCTGGAGCGGTGGCGGCTCTGTCCTGGGGCGCTGCGGACTGTGGGGGCTGAACTGGTGCTGCTTGCGGCGTAAAGAGCAAATTCAGCACCGTGTCCGCCGGGCGATCGTCCAAGGGCAGAAAATCTAAGCCCCCACGCTCCACCAAGTGATGCAGCAGATGCACGACGATCGACATGGGCTGTTTCATCACCAGCGAGACATCCCAGGTCGATCGTTGACCATTCAGCAACGGAGCCAACGTTAAAAACGTCGATCGGTCATTTTGAGTTGTTGCTGACGGAGACCAATCCAACTGGGCCAACTGCGGCGCGCGATCGGCCTGCTCCGGCGACAACCCCACCGACTCCCACCGTTGCAGCAACTTCACCACCGACTGCATCACCGCCAACAGGGCCTCACTGCCGAGCAACTGTTGTGCCACCGCCCTTGTGTCCGGCAAAGCAGGCACATATTTATCCCAGTGAGATCCCACCGTGGGATCACTCGCCGCCGCAAACAGCACCTCCTGAGCCACCGACTCCAGCATCGATCGCAACTGCGCTGGGGTAACTTGACCCGCCAACAGCGCCGTTGCCAACCACCACACCTCCCATAGGGGCCTTGCCGCTTCCGTCAGCGCAACCGGCTGCAAATTCACCCCCGATCGCTTCAGGGCCCGCTGCCAACGCCGAATCCGAAACTGCTCATCGATCGCCCACAGCAAGCGACCCTGCAAAAAAATCAAGCGCCAGCGACTCGGCCCCCGCTCCAGAACCAACACGCCCGAAGCCCGTCGCTGCACCACCGTGGCCAGCGTCCGCGACACCTTTGTCCATCCCGTTGCTGCTTCAGTCATCGATGGACACTCCCAATCCAACCCATTGACCCAAAACCCATTGACCCAATTTGACCCATGGCTAATTGATCACGACGCTCCCGTCGTCCCCAAATGATCACTCGAGAATCATTCACTAATCACCGATTCCTCAAACCATTCATTGATCCCATTCATCGATCGCTGACCAATTCCTTGGCCCTGGACTCACACCCCCAATTCCAACCCGATCGTCCTTGATGCTCCCTGGCAAACCTTAGAGGATGTTTGAAAAGTATCTTTTGGCCCGTGCTAAACACCAATAGCTGTGGGGACAAGGGACTTAAGCCCCTTGTCTACGTCGATCAATTCTCAGGGAATTTCTGCCGCTGCAAAACCGATTCCGTCTGGGCGATAGATCCCTGAGTGATAGTCAACTTTGCTCGCCGGACTGCCTGATTTTGCTAATAAATGGCGATGAACCCAAAGCCGACGCGAATGTTATGTGTTAATTGATACTCCAAGTTCACCTCCTACTGAACTGATTTGAGAACAGGTTGAGCAGGCTCAAGCGTTGTCGTGGTCTACAAACAGTCGCCTAGTAGCAATCGGGAAATTTACTGAAGAAATGGCGAGAGTTAACCCAGAGATCATTAGGACATATTCAATAATTAAATAATAATTTAATTGATTTGAAACAGCTATTAACTTTTCTTGATAATTGGATTGACTTCAGATCTGTTCTTCCATGTCTTTCACAGACTAAAACCGCTTCTCAGAGCAGTTTAGACCTTGAAGGCTAACATATGAATGAGTAGCAATTTTAATCCACTGGTTGCTTGGATGTTCACCAGGTCTGTTTTTAAGAGGCTTTAGATTTTTTTCATATTTACAAAAATCACTCATGATCAAGCGATCGTTTGATCAAATCAGGAAATAATTCTCAAGAAGTTAATTGCCCAAAGGCAGTTGAATGATTTAGAAAAAATTCTCAAGAAATATTGATTCTGTAAATTTTCGCGCATTTAAACCCACCAACAAGTCAAATCACTACATAACTTGCTGTGCCTAATTAGCAAATTATGAATGAAACTTTATTCCATGCGATCGCAACTCTTGTTAGTTTAAATTTTCACCAATGCTGCCAAAGTCTAAAACAATGACGAAAAGTGTTTTTCAGAAAGCTGCCCAAGCATCAATTTTGACACTCTGGTCGCGACTGGGGCAGATTGACAAGCAAAATGCGGTCGATATGCTCAAAATTCCACCGAAATGAGCCAATTGCCATTTTTCGATCATTCCCCGGTTTTCCGCTGCATCCTGCCGCTTTATCTAACCTTCAAGGATTGATCGAAAACCGAAGGAATTGTGGAGCAATGATGAAGGGGATCGCTAATTTTGGGTCATTGAGGGCGTTTTGAATGAACTCCCAATCCATCTCCTAATCAATCGGTGCCGGGGGCTGTGGCGGCAGGGGAAGCATTGGCCACGGCATAGCCTCGGGGGGTGATCACCTTGCCGCTGTGGGTGAAGGTGCTGGCGTTGCCAATTAAAACGACGGTGAGCATATCGATCGCCTGTAAATCGACCGTGGCCAAGGTGGCAATGGTGATCTGTTCATCGGGACGATGGAGCGATCGAGCCAGAATCACGGGGGTTTCGGGCGATCGCTGGGCCCGCAAAATCTCGAAGGCCGTTTCAATTTGGGTTTGGCGCGTTTGCGATCGGGGGTTATATAACGCCACCACAAAGTCTCCGGCCGCCGCCGCCTGCAACCGCTGCACAATGACAGGCCAGGGCGTGAGCAAATCCGACAGGGAAATGGCGCAAAAATCATGCATCAGGGGCGCACCCACGCGGGCGGCGGCCGCTTGCAGGGCCGTGATTCCGGGCAGCACTTCCACCGGTGGGGTCTGGCCGTCCCAATGGCGGGCCGCCAAACATTCCAGCACCAACCCGGCCATGGCATAAATTCCACAGTCACCGGAGGAAACCACAGCCACCCTTAACCCCCGCTCCGCCAGGTCGATCGCCCGTTCCGCACGCTGCTTTTCGCGGGTGATGGGGCTGCCTTCAATGATTTGCCCCGGATGCAACAGGGGCCGCAGCAGGTCTAGATAGAGTTGATAGCCAATGATTACGTCGCACTGGCTGAGGGCGGCGCGGGCGGCGGGGGTGAGCTGATCCAAGGAACCGGGGCCCGTACCAATCAGCCACAACTTGCCCAGGTGGGGGGTATATTCCCGATCGGCCCGGGCCAGGGCGATCGTGCAAGCGCCGGAACCACCGTTGGGGGCCCGAAACACCTGTTTTTCCCGGATTAGTTCGGCTCCGTCGGCCGCCAGCCGGGCCGCGGCTTCCGCTACCGAGGGCGTGCCTACTTCTGAGCGCACCACTTCCGAAGGGTTGGGCACGGCGATCGGGGCCAGGGCGGTGGCGGTGAACCAACGGGCGGCCAGATCGAGCCGATCGACCAGGGCCAACAAACCCACTTCATCCCGTTTTAGGTCGATCGAACCAATCCCAGCGATCGCCTCCGGAGCCAGATCCGCTTGCTCTAACACTTGGGCCAAGGCCGCTGCCATCTGACCTTCGGGGGTGTGGCGCTCGCAACCAATGCCAACCCAAAGGGTGCGCGGATGCCAGGCCACGGCGGGCAAGGGCAAGGGCGGCAAGGGGCGATCGCTAATCCAAACGATCGCCCGCAGATTGGGGGGCAACTCGTCCACCTCTGCCAAGTCCGCTTCCGACAGAAGCACAAAGGGGTGAAACTCCGGCAACTCCTCAATCCACAGATTCCAACCGCAAGTTTGCACCACACCCACGGTCTCGAACCGAGCGATCGCGCTGGCCACCCCCAGCCAATCCCCTTGGCCCCGTCGCCAACCGTAGCGATCGCCCAACAGATCGATCGCCGGGAGCTGCTGCCCTTCGGCGGCACTGGTGATCACCGGCTCCACCGCCAACAGTCCCGCCACCTGTCGGGTCAAGGCATCAGCCCCGCCCAAATGCCCGCCGCAAAGGCTGATCACATGCTGCCCCGTTTCATCAACGGCCACCACGGCCGGATCGGTGCGTTTGTCTTGTAAATGGGGGGCGATCGCCCGCACCGTGGCCCCCACCGCCAACACAAAAATCAGCGGTTGCCCCACCGCCCAGCGATCGGCCACCAGGGCCCGAAAGTCTTCATAGGTGCGAAGGGCATCCCGGGAACCCGCCGCCGCACGGCCCAGGGCCGAATCCTTCGTCCAAATCACGGAGCCAGGCAGTCCCGCTTGGATTTGTTGGGCCAACCGCAGACCACGAGGCGTGGGCGCTAGGATGGCAACGGAAGGGCGATCGCTCATGGGTTGGGTGCCAGGAAGAGACAGGACTTTTCAGCTTACCGACTGAGGGGCGAGGGTTAATCAACAGTGAGTAAAAAAACTAGCGCCTACGGATGGGTGGCCACGATCGGCTGGGTGATGGTGGCGGGTTGTGCGGTTCAGGCGGAAGCCCCCCGATCGCCCCAATCCTCACCCATGGAGCGATCGCCCCAATCTTCACCCGAACAGCAATCGCCCAACCCCAGCCCGATCGCCGCCAATATCCCGATCGTTCCGCCCGACGGAGCCAACCCTTGGCCCGCCGAGTGGGAAGCGGCCTACCAAGCCCGAGGACGGGCCCTAATTGCCCAATTCGCCAACCCCAAAACCTATGGCAATGGCTATTTTGAAAACGAAAAAAAGTCCTATCCCAAGGCCATGCTGGACTTTTTGGCGGGCAACCGCGATCGGGCGATCGCCTTCCTGCAAAAAACCGACCCGATCCCCAGCAGCACTGAGCATACCCTTGGCATTGATTTCTATCCCGCCTTTACCCTGAAAGGGCAGGTGCGCAAATATTTCTATTTTGGGCAATTTCTCGATCCGGCCTATCGCGATCGGATGAAGCAGGGAGCCGCCCTCTGGACAAAGTTGGATCCCCTAAAGCAGTTTTTCAGCACCCCGCAGCCCTTTTGGAATCGATCGCGCGATAACTGCATCACCTGGGTGGATTGCCGCAACACTGATAATTTGCGATCGATGCGAGAAACGGCCGTTTATCTGTTTGCTATGGAAGCTGGCAACCGAGAAACCGCCGCCATTTACCGCGATCGCCTGCAAAGTTTCGCCCGCAATCTTTACAAAATTGGCCAGGGAGAGTGGGACTCGGAAACCTACTGGGGCCACACATTCACCGCCTGGCTGAATCTCTACGACTTTGCACCGGAACCGGAAATGCGGGCCACCGCCAAGGCCGCCCTGGATTGGTTAAGCATCACCGGAGCGCTGAAATATTGGCGCGGTGGCTTTGGGGGCCCCAGCAAGCGTGACGCTAGCAAGGGAAATGCGCCCTTGACGGCTTTGGCGAGCAAACTGCTGAATTTATATTTTGGGGAGGCGATCGCCCCGGATCCGGATCCCGACCCCGATGGTGTTCATGCCCTCACCAGTGGTTACCGACCGCCGGCCGTGGCGGTGGCCCTGGCGCGCAAACGGTTCGATCGCCCCCAAGAAGTGTTTGCGGGCAAACCCACCTATGAACATTGGAAACCGGGGGCGCGCGATCGCCCGTTGTATTACGAAACGCTCTACTTTGGCCGCACCTTTCAATTGGGCAGCCTGGCCCAAGGGTCGATCGATGATGTGAACGGTTTTAAACTGCTAGCCACGAATCCCAGCCGGGGCGTGGATTACCTGCTGGCCGGTTCCGGGGTGAATCCCGAGAAAATTTCTACCCACCACCAACCGGACACCCACGACGCGATCGGGCAGTTTGGGCCCCTGTTGGTGTGGCTGAATGACGGGCGGGCCCCGTTTCAGTGGAGTTTGCCCCAAGCGGCCGCCAGCGAAACGGCCCAAACCGCCGCCGGTCAGCCGGTTTTGTTTTGGCAGTTGGCCGAAACTTGGATTGCCATTTACCCGATCGGGCTGACGCTGCCCCAGGTAAACAACAGCGAAATCACCCAACTGCAAAAGCGCTATCCCACGGATCAACTGTGGGTGGCCCGCCCCGATCGCCCTGCTGGAACCCTCACGGGCTGGGCCATGGAGGTTGGAGAACCGGGAGCCGATCGCAATTTCGCTGCGTTTCGGGCGGCGGTGTTGGGGCGATCGCGCTGGGTTGTGAACCAAAATACAGTCACTTTCACCGGTTCCCAGGGCGATCAACTGGCCGTGACCCAACGGGGGGCCGATCGCCCGGTTGTGAAACGCAACGGGGAAACGCTCGATTGGGGCCAGTTTGCGGCCTATCGATCGCGCAACCCAGCCCGCCCCGATCGACCATTGATCACCCAAGATTGGGAAGGGGGCACCCTCCGCGTGATCGTTGGCGATCAAACCTGGACAGGCTCCGCTCCCGATCGCTAGATCAAGAAATTGCTCAATCAGGGCGACTCGCGCAAAACATAACCAACCCCCCGCAAAGTGTGGATCAGGCGAGGGCGCTGGGCCATTTCTAATTTGATCCGCAAGGCTCGGATGTAGACTTCCACAATGTTAGATTCGCCGCCAAAGTGATTGCCCCAAACGGATTCCAACAGTCGATCGCGCGAAATGACCTGACGGGGATGGCGCAACAAAAACTCCAGCAAATCAAACTCCTTGGCCGTTAAGTCCACCCGATCGCCCCCGCGTTGCACCTCCCTGGTCAGCGGATTCAGGGTCAAATCTGCCAGGGTGATTTGATCGGGTTCGTGGGGCGAAACTCGCCGCAAATGGGCCCGCACCCGCGCCAACAGCTCCGCGATGCTGAAGGGTTTCACCACATAATCATCCGCGCCCGCATTCAAACCCGTGACCCGATCGAGAATTTCATCCCGGGCCGTCAACAGAATAATGGGGGCCTGCAATCCCGTTTCTCGCAACCGCAGACAAAGATCCAAACCCGACAGCCCCGGCAACATCCAATCCAAAATCAGCAGATCCGGCGACGGGTGCGATCGAGCAGCGTTCAGCCCCTCCAGTCCTGTGGTTGCCACGGTTACCCCGTAGCCCTCCAGTTCCAATTCTCCCGCCACAAATTGCGCCAAATTGGCATCATCTTCCACCACCAGAATTCGGGCTGTGGGGGGATTGAGCTTCAAGGGTGAAACCATAATGGCCATCAATCACGGATTGATCAATTGATCAACGGATGGATCGGATGCAGAGGACATGGGCCAGCGAGGAAGTCTGATCGTGAAGGTGCTGCCCAGGCCCGGTTGCGATTGCAGATCGATGCGGCCGCCCATCCCTTCCACGGCTCCCTTGGCGATCGCCAGGCCCAAGCCCGTGCCATCGCGCGATCGGGTCATTTCATCTTCGCCCCGATAGAAGCGCTCAAAGACCCGGGCTTGTTGATCCGGAGGAATGCCCATGCCGCGATCGCGCACTTCAATGGTGGCCCAGTCCGCCTGATCACTCAGTTGCAGGGTCACGGGCTGTTCGGGGGCGGAATATTTCACGGCATTATCGAGCAAATTCCGAATGGCGCGGGTCAAGCGATCGCGGTCAGCCAACACCACCACATCCTCCGCCACCAGATGCAAATGGATGGGCCGATCGCAGGCCAGCCGTTGCCAGTCCGTCACCTCTGACAGCAGGGTATTCAGGACGATCGGCGCTTGCCGCAAGTGTAGTTGCCGATTGTCAATGCGGGCCAGATCTAACAAGTCCTGCAACATGCGCACGGTGCGATCGGCCTCCGCTTCCGCCGTGGTCAAGGCTTGCAACTGATAGTCATTCAGGTTGGTGCTGCGCCGCAGGAGGCTTTGCAAATAACCCAACACCACCGTGAGCGGGGTGCGCAATTCATGGGAAACATTGCCCACAAACTGCCGCTGCTGTTCCCAAGACCGCGACAGCCGCGCCAACATCTCATTGAAGGCTTGGGCTAAGCCCCGCACTTCATCGGGGGCCCCTTGCAACTCCAGGCGGGCCCCGGCCAAGTCATCGGCAGAAACGGCGCTGGCCACTTGGCTCATGGTGGCCAAGGGCATGAGGGCTAAGCGAATTCGCCGCCCGATCGCCCCCAGTGCAACCACCATGGCTAAACCGTTCACCAACCACAGCAGCCGCAAACTGCCATGGAGCTTGTGCCAATCATGGCTCACGTCTTGGGCAAAGTAGACCCGCCCGATCGCCCGGCCCCGTACCGTCAAGGGCTGCTCGCATAAAACCCAAACTCGGCCATCGCGGTGAACAATGGTCAACCGTTGGGCCGCGGCCGGTAAAGACTGCACCAAATTACGGACGATCTGATAGTTCTGATCATCTTTGGGTTGAGCCAGCAAGCGCCCTTGATCATCGGTGACCCAAGCCAACAGCCCCGCCATGGCCACCTTGTCAATGGTGGTGGTTAATCCGCTGGCTAATCCCTCGTGCTGATCGTAGAGGGCCAACTCCTCGGGAAAACGCTGGGAAATATAACTGAGGGTTTGCTTGTGGGCGGTGGCGAGGGTCTGTTCCATTTGCCAGGTAGACCAAAGGGCCGCTGTGCTCAGGCTCAAGACCGCGATCGCCCCTAACTCAAGGGTGAGTCGCCCCTGCAACGATGACCACCGCCAGCCCGATCGGCCCAATGGCCCCGATCGATCGCCTGTGGCGGGTTGCGGGGTGATCGAGTCAGTCCCCGTCTTGGGCAGACTTGGGGTTGCGATTTGGGGCGATCGCTGGGAGGGCTTAGGCCACCAATTCGTTATTCGTCCCCGAAGCACTTGAGTGAACAGCATGGGAACCTTTGCCTCAGGGTCGCTTTCCCAGTTTAAACCCGTTCCAACCAGCCGATCGAGACTGGCTGAAACGGGTTAGGGCCTGTCATGGGTTTAATCGTAGGGGGTCTCCACGCCCAGCCCCTGCGATCCCGGTTCCAGGGCTGGGCGGGGTTGTGGCGATCACTCGGGTTAGGGTTGGGAGACCCAACCCCTACGGCGATGGAAATGACGACAGGCCATCAAGCCCCTTGCTCCCTACGATCTTCTCGGTGGAATCAGGGTTTCAGGCAAGAGGATCTCGGACAATTTGCCGACAAGCCCTAGCCTTGGCGCAGTTTTTCTGACCAAACCCGCGTCGGCAGACCCCAAACATAGATGAAGCCCTCGGCGGCCTTGTGGTCAAACTCATCATCAGACCCGTAGGTGGCCAGTTCCGGCGTGTAAAGACTCTGTTCGGACTTGCGACCGACGATCGCCGCATTGCCCTTGAACAATTTGATCCGCACCGTGCCGGTGACCCGCTTTTGGGTTTCGTTAATGAATCCGTCCAGAGCCGCCTTCAAGGGGCTGTACCAGAGACCGTTGTAGATCAATTGGCTGTAGGTTTCTTCGATGCCGCGCTTGTAGTGGCTCACATCGGCGGTCAGGGTCAGGCTTTCCAGATCCCGGTGGGCGGCGATCAGCACCGACAGGGCCGGCACTTCATAGATTTCGCGGGACTTAATCCCCACCAGGCGGTTTTCCACCATGTCGATTCGGCCGATGCCATGGTTGCCGACGCGGGTGTTGAGTTCCTCAATCAGGGCGATCGAGTCCAAGGTGCGGCCGTCCAGGGTGACCGGCGTGCCCGTTTCAAAGCCGATTTCCACGTAGTCCGGCTCATCCGGTGTGTCGGCGATCGCCTTGGTCATCAGGTAAATTTCTTCCGGCGGCTCCGTCCAGGGATCCTCGAGGGGGCCCGCTTCAATGCTGCGGCCCAGCAGGTTGCGATCGATGCTGAAGGGCGACTTTTTCTTGACGGGCGCGGGAATCCCGAACTTTTCCCCGTAGGCGATCGTTTCTTCGCGGCTGAAGCCCCACTCGCGAGCCGGAGCCAACACCTTGATGGTGGGATCGAGGGCCGCGATCGCCACATCAAACCGCACTTGGTCGTTGCCTTTGCCCGTGCAGCCGTGGGCTACCGCGTCTGCGCCATATTCCGCCGCCGCCTCCACGAGCGCCTTGGCAATCAGCGGACGCGCCAGGGCCGTTGACAGGGGATAGCGGTTTTCGTAAAGGGCATTGGCCCGCAGGGCCGGGAACGCATAATCCTGCACAAACTCGGCCCGCAGATCCGCCACCAACGAAGTACTGGCTCCGGAGTCGAGGGCTTTTTGCTTGATGGGGCCCAGTTCGTCGCCTTGCCCCAAGTCGGCGGCCAGGGTAATGACTTCTTCAACGCCCCATTCCTGCATCAGGTAGGGAATGCAAACGGAGGTATCCACACCGCCGGAGTAGGCGAGGACAACTTTCTTGGCGCGACCCATGTATTTTGCTCAAGCTGCGAGAAAACAACCCCATATTGTAGGCACGGCCCGGGCGATCGCAACGGTCAGTTAGCGTACCAACTTTGAGGACTTCTTGACTTTGGAGTGACTTGGGAATGATTTTGCATGGTTGGCATCGATGGTTGAGCAATGGGGCCGCAACCGAAAATGGCTCATGAGTCTTTTAATTAGCCCCCCAATTAGCACTCTGATTCGCCTTCCTAAAGCTTGGCTTGGTAGTCATCGATCGCCTGATAAAGCCGTTCTACCTCCCGATCGGGAATGAAATCCAGCAGGGGAATCGATCGCTTGCCGGCCCCAATTTCGATCGCCATTTCCCCTAACAAAGCGGTCAGTTTGGCACGGCTGAAGGTGCGATCGAGCAAGAGAGGATAGATTTTTTCAGCGAGGGCACTGTGCAAATGGGCATGGGCCAAATCGAGATGCCATTTGGCAATGTCCAGATAGGCCACATCGCCCATCTCTGCGGCCAGGGTTTCGATCGCTTCATTACTGACAGATTTCGACATTTCAGCACCTGCGGTTGATTTGGATAACTTGCAGACTCAATTATCCGGATTACTGGGCGGTGAGGCCAGCTTTTGCAACTGAACCGCACAGGCCTTCAGTTCCGGTTCAAAGGAGTCGGGACAAGCTTCCGGATGGGTGAGGGCATTGGCTTCGGCCCCGTCACCCCACAGGGATCCCCAATGCATGGGCACAAACACGGTTCCCGGCGCGATCGCCCGGGTCACCTTGGCCGGAAACCGCCCATCGCCTCGGCGTGACTTCACCGCCACCCAATCGCCCTCCCGGATGCCCAAGGGTTCCGCATCCTTGGGATGAATTTCGATGAAGGGATTTGGGTGCAGCTTTTTGATTTTTTCAATTCGACCGGTGCGGGTTTGGGTGTGCCAATGGCCATAGAGCCGGCCCACGGTCAACACGAAGGGATAGGCCGCATCGGGTGGTTCCGCCAGCCCGCGCGAGTGAACCGCCAGAAATTGGGCCCGCCGATCGGGGGTGTGGAATTGCCCATCGGTATACAACCGTTTGGTGGGGGCTGGCTGTGGAGGGTCGATCGCCCCGTCCGCCGGGAACGGCCATTGTTGAGGGCCGGCGGTTCTGAGCCGATCGTGGCTCAAACCGGTCATGTCGCAGGGACGGCCTTGGGTCAGTTGCACAAATTCGCCGTAGACCTCCGCCGAGGATTGGAACCAAAACTGTTCTTGGAAGCCGAGCCGTCGGCCCACCTCCGCAAAGATGGCCCAATCTTCCTTGGCCTCTCCCGGAGGGGGCTGAAACGCCTGGGAAAGGGTCACCATCCGCTCGGAATTGGTCATCGTGCCGGTTTTTTCGCTCCATTGGGTGGCAGGCAACAGCAAATGGGCAAAGGCGCTGGTTTCCGTGGGGTAATAGGCTTCTTGATAGATCGTGAAGGGCGATCGGCTCAGGGCGGCTTTGGTGCGGTTCAGGTCGGGAAAACTCACGGCGGGATTGGTGGCCGCAATCCACAACAGGCCCACCGCTCCCGCCTCCAGCCCTTCCACAATTTCCCAGGCGGCCCGGCCCGGTGTGGGGGAAATGCGGCCCGGGGGCAGGTTCCAAAAGGCCTCCACTTCGGCCCGGTGCTGGGGATTGGTCACGGAGCGATAGCCCGGCAGCAACCGCGACAAGCCGCCGGCCTCGCGGCCGCCCATGGCGTTGGGCTGGCCGGTGAGGGAAAAGGGCCCCGCGCCCGGTTTGCCCATTTGCCCTGTGAGCAGATGCAGGTTAATGATGCTGCGCACTTTGGCTGTGCCTTCGGAGGATTGGTTAATGCCCATGGACCAAAGGGACAAGACCCGATCGCTCTGGGCCCAAATTCGGGCCGCCGCCTCGATCGACTCCACCGAAATGCCGCATTGCTCGGCCACGCGATCGGGCTGGTAATGTTGCAGCAGATCTTCGTAGGCTGCGAAGCCGCCCGTGTGAGCTTCGATATAGGCGCGATCGATCTGATCCCACTTCAGCAACAGGTGGGCCATGCCGTTCAGTAAGTCGATGTCCGTGCCGGGGCGAATGGGCAAATGGAGATCGGCCACCTGACCCGTTTCGGTGCAGCGGGGATCCACCACCACCAATCGCACCCGATCGGGGTTGGCCTTGTGGTGTTTGCGGAACCGGTTAAAGACGATCGGGTGACACTCGGCCGTATTCGTCCCGATCGCGAACAGGCAATCCGCCAGCTCCAAATCGTCATAGCTACAGGGGGGCCCATCGGCCCCAAAGCTGCGTAAGTAGCCCGAGACGGCCGAAGACATACAAAGCCGCGAATTGGCATCAAAATTGTTGGTTCCCAGGCAACCCTTGATCAGCTTTTGGGCCGTGTAGTAATCCTCCGTGACAAACTGCCCGGAGCCATACATACAAAGGCCATCGGGCCCTTGGTTGGCCAAAACAGTTTGGATGCGATCCACGATCGCCTCAAAGGCCTCGTCCCAACTAATCCGCTGAAAGTCCTGATCCAAAGCGGATCGCCACAGGGGGTATAGCAGCCGATCTCGGTCGATCGACTCCAAAATCGTTGCCCCTTTTACGCAAACCATGCCTTGGCTGGAAGGATGGGCCCGATCGCCCCGCACCTTCGGCCCCGCTGGCCCTTGCACCACTTCCAAACCACACCCCACACCGCAGTAGGGACAAACGGTTCTGACAGATTCCATGGATTAATTAAAACAACCTCTAAGTTGCGAATACGTTTACGTTGTGAAAATAAGTCCAGCCGCAGCTAGGCAACGATCCCAGCGGGCCATGAGTCAAAAAAATGCCCCTGGCGGGGCGTTGAACTGAATGTTGAACTGAGAAAAAAGCAAAGCCCAGAGCTGATCGGGGGCCGACCCTAGGGCCTATTCCGCCGCGTCATCGTGGGCATAGCGGTTATAGAGGAAGTCGAGCGCGTAGTTGCGCAGTTCGTAATATTTGGGATCTTCCAAAAGTCGGGCCCGATCGCGCGGTCGGGGGAACGGAATATCCATCACCTCCCCAATCTTGGCGGCGGGGCCGTTGGTCATCATCACCAACCGATCGGACAGGTAGAGCGCCTCATCGATGTCGTGGGTGATCATCAACACCGTGACCTGGTTTTCCCGCCAGATTTGCAGCAACTCGTCTTGCAATTCTTCGCGGGTGATGGGATCCAACGCCCCAAAGGGTTCATCCAAAATCAACACCTTGGGGCAAATGGCCAGGGCCCGGGCGATCGACACCCGCTGTTTCATCCCCCCGGAAATTTCCGCCGGCCGTTTGTGAATCGCCTCGCTCAGCCCCACCATTTCCAAATACTTCAGGGCCAGTTGCCGCTGTGCTTCCTTGGGCTGGGTGGTGTAAACGGCTTTCACCGCCAACAACACATTTTCCAAAACGGTTTTCCAGGGCAGCAGGGCATAGTTTTGGAACACCACCATCCGATCGGGGCCGGGCCGGGTGATTCGTTGCTGTTCCAGGCGCACTTCACCCGCCGTCGGTTCCGCAAAGCCCGAAACCATGTTCAACAGGGTGGACTTGCCGCAACCCGAGTGACCAATCACCGAAACAAATTCACCTTCGGCCACCCGCAAATTGACCCCATCCAGCACGGGATAGGGCCCCTTGGGCGTTTGATAGACCTTGGAAACCTGGTCAATCACCAAAAAATCGGGTTCCGCTGCGACAACCATGGGCGGGACGGTTTGAGAAGAAAGGGTTTGCATAGGATTGCCAGGGCTGAAGAAGGGGTCGATCGAGTCAGAGGATGAAGAGTTGGGGCGATCGGCATCGGGCCACAGGCGGGCCCCTTAACTAGGGGAAACGGAGCAACTAAAGATTTCATCGACCCGAATTTCGGCCACACGGATATTGCGCTTAATCGCCAGGTTGTCGAGGTAGTCGATCGGGCGATCGGGGTCAAAGGTCTGGCCATCAAACAGGACGATCGGCTTGCGGTCTAATTCCACCTCCGGCAGTCCCAAATTGCGAGCCGCAGTCAGATAGGTGGCCGTCGGGTTCACCCGTTCCATCACCTCCACCCAGTTGCGGGGGAAGGGGGTAATTTCCCAGCGGGCCATCTGGGCCAAGGTCCAGAGGGACTGTACCGCGTCGGGACAGGCCGATCGGCTCACAAAGAACTGATGGAAGGTGTAGAGCGCTTGGGCCTCGGAACCATCCCCCCGATCGAGCGGCGACAGGAACCCAGGCGCAATCATCTCCGCCGGCAGCCCCACATAGTCAGGGCGGGCCAAAATTTCCAACACCTCAGCCCGGTTGCGATGGTCATCGCAATATTCACAGGCCTCCAGCAGGGCCGTCAGCAGGGCCGCATGGGTATTGGGATAGGCCTGGGCCCAATCTTCCCGCACCCCCAGTACCTTTTCCACATGGCCCGGGAACAGGTCGAGATCGGTGGCGATGATTTGACCAATGCCCTCTTGCACAGCTCGGGAGTTCCAAGGCTCTCCCACGCAATAGCCGTCAATGTTGCCCGCCTTCAGGTTCGAGACCATCTGTGGCGGCGGTACGGTGGCCAAACTGATATCCCAATCGGGGTCAATGCCTCCGGAGGCGAACCAATGCCGCAACAACAGGTTGTGCATGGAAGCCGGATGCACCATGGCGAAGGTATGTACCTTGTCCGGATCCCGCTTAATCAGGTTCTTGAAGGTGGCCAAATCGTTTACGCCCTGTTCAATCAGGCGTTTGCCCCAGGTGATGGCGTTGCCGTTGCGGGACAGCACCATGGAGGCTTGGATCGGCACGGGTTCGCTTTCGCTGCTGCCCAGGGTCATGGCCAAGGGCATTCCGGTCACCATTTGGGCCGCGTCGAGCTGGCCGCTGGCGACCCCATGGGCGATCGATTTCCAGTTGGGTTTGCGCTGAAGGGTCACCTGCTCTAGGCCGTGCTTGGCAAAGAAGCCTTTTTCCCGCGCGATCGCCAGCGGCGCACAGTCGGTGAGGGGAATGAAACCCAGCTCCAAGTTGACCTTTTCCAAGCCATTGCCGGCCGCCACCACAGGGGCCGCCACTTTCCGTTTCTTGGAGCGTTTTTGTTGATTGAGGAAGTAAACGATTTCGTTGCGCAGGCTGTAGTAGCTGGGATGGTTCACCACGTCCATGCGGCTGCGGGGACGGGGAATGTCCATCTCCAGAATTTGCCCCACATGGGCGGCGGGGCCGGTGGTGAGCATCACCACTCGATCGCTCAGGAGCAAGGCCTCGTCCACATCGTGGGTCACCATCACGCAGGTGACATGGCTCTCTTCGCAAATGCGCATCAGTTGCTCTTGCAGGCCGCCCCGGGTCAGGGCATCCAAGGCCCCGAAGGGTTCATCAAGCAACAACACCTGGGGCCGCGTGGCCAGGGCCCGGGCGATCGCCACCCGCTGTTTCATGCCGCCGGACAGTTCGCCGGGAAGCTTATCGGCCGCGTGGGCCAACCCAACGAGCTGAATATTTTCTTCCACGATCGCCCGCCGCTCCTCCTTGGGCAGGTTCTTGAGCACCGTGTTCACGGCCAGGGCGATGTTGTCGCGGACGGTTTTCCAGGGCAGCAGGGAATAGTTTTGGAACACCACCATTCGATCGGGCCCGGGGGCTTCGATTTGGCGACCGTTCAAAATGGCCCCGCCACTGGTAGGGCGATCGAGGCCCGCAATGATGTTTAGCAGGGTGGACTTGCCGCAGCCGGAGTGACCAATCAGGGAAATAAATTCCCCTTGCTTGATCTCAACGTTGATGTTTTGAAGCGCGATGTAGCGATCGCCCCCCGGCAGCGGAAAGATTTTGTCAACGTGATCGATTTCCAGAAAAGGAGTCATGGTGTTGTGCGATCGAGGAGTGAGTGATCAAGCTATGCCCAAACTTCGCCCGTTAGCGGCGTTCCGGCGGCACGGCAATGCTGCCCAAAAAGGCCACGCATCGATCGAGCAACAGCCCCACCAAACCCACAAAAATCAACGCCAGGATAATTTCACTGGTCAGCGAGCTGTTATAGGCATCCCAAATAAAGAACCCAATGCCAACACCGCCCACCAGCATTTCCGCCGCCACAATGGCCAACCAGGACAGCCCAACGCCAATCCGCAGACCCGTGAACACATAGGGAACCGTGGCCGGAAACAGCACGTTCAGGAAATATTCCACCCGACCCAACCGCAGCACCCGAGCCACGTTTTTGTAGTCTTGGGGAACTTGCTGCACACCGGTTACTGTGTTCAGCAAAACGGGCCAAACTGCCGTAATGAAAATTACAAACAATGCCGCTGATTGGTTGTTTTTCAAGGCTTCCAAGGAAATGGGCAGCCAAGCCAATGGCGGGATGGTTCGTAATAGTTGGAAAACTGGATCCAGCGCGTCATTGATTAGCGGGTTGCTGCCGATCACAATCCCCACTAAAACTCCAATAATTGCCGCCGCTGAAAAGCCGATCGCCACCCGCTGCAAGCTGGCCATTAAATGCCAAAAAATGCCCACGTCGGTGCTGTTGGGATCTGTTCGATCGAACGCACCCACAATCAATTCCTGCGTGTCGCTAAACACCTCCAATGGCCCCGGCAGGGGTGCTCCGGGAATTGAGCAAATCGCCTGCCAAGCCACTAAGCAAATGAGCGTTCCTACAATGGCCGCAATCACTTTGCGGGCATTTTTCTTAGACAACGGCACAAAACGAATAATCGAATCAACGAGCGAACTAGAACTACTTGCAGCCATGGTGGTCAAACCTGAGTGTGATTAAATCCTCAATCGATCGTTGAGCATTCGATGGGCATTCGATGGGCATTCAAGTTGCCAGTGTGAGTCGATCGTTGTGCTTGTCAGCAGAGGGCTGAAATCCTCAAACAATCGTTTCCTTCAATCGCTGGACTCGGTAACTGCAAGCTGGCGATTTTGATCGAGCAATCTGGTCGAGCAATCTCGATCGGGGAAACCCGTTGATGGTGGCTTCAGCCCTCCTTCAATATGGCAATCATTCCTGAATGAAGGGTTTTGATTACCTGACAACATTCGATGCAGAACCCAGACCTAGGGCCTGTCGTCAAATTGTCTAAAATCCTGATTCCAGCGTGAGCGGATCGTGGGGACAAGGGGCTTAAGCCCCTTGTTGCGATCATTTGGGTATGGCAGATCAACCATCCTCACTGGATTCCGGGAAATGACAACAGACTCTAGGCTTTCAGGGCCTTGATCTTCAGACCATCGAGATAGGCCTTGGGATTTTCTGGGTCAAACTTCACCCCATCAAAGAAGGTTTCCACCCCGCGCGAGGTGGTCTTAGGAATTTCCGCCTCGGGCACACCCAGCGCCTTAGCTGCTTCGCGCCAAATATCTTCGCGATTGACCTGATC
The DNA here is from genome assembly GCA_001913845.2 of Limnothrix sp. CACIAM 69d. Lineage (GTDB taxonomy): Bacteria > Cyanobacteriota > Cyanobacteriia > CACIAM-69d > CACIAM-69d > CACIAM-69d. The sequence goes on from MKGP02000066.1 coordinate 96,250, forward strand.
CACCAAGGCTTTCGTATCGGTGTTTTCCGGCAAGTAACCCCAGCGAATGTCTTCCGTAACAAACCACAGGTCATGGCTCTTGAAGGGATAGGAGGCGAAATCCGACCAGAACTTCATGGCCAGCGGGAATTTCTCTTCCTTGCGCCCATCGCCAAAGTCGATCGTGCCTTGGGAGCGACCCAAAATATCTTCCGCCTTGATCTTCAGCCACTCGCGCTTGCTGATGATGTCGCACATTTCTGCAATATTTTCGGGCTTGTCGCACCACATTTGTGCTTCCAGCACTGCCATGGTCAGGGCTTTGGCGGCGTTCGGGTTCTTTTCCACCCAATCGGCACGCATCGCAAAGGCCTTTTCCGGGTGATCTTTCCACAGCTCACCGGTCACCAAGGCCGAGAAACCCAGCTTTTGGGATACCAACTGCGCATTCCAGGGTTCACCCACGCAGAAGGCTTCCATGGTTCCGGTCTTCAGGTTGGCCACCATTTGCGGCGGCGGAACCACAATCACCGACACATCCTTGTTGGGGTCTGCGCCGGCCGATGCCAACCAGTACCGCATCCAGAGGTCGTGGTTGCCACCGGGGAAGGTCACGGCCACTTTCACGTCTTTGCCGCCGGCCTTGGTTTTGGCCAGGGCTTCCACAAAGGGCTTGGGATCGAGGGCGATCTTTTTCCCTAAGTAGTCTTTGCTCACTGAGATTGCCTGGCCATTGGTGTTGAGGCGGGCCAGGATGTTCATCGGCAACGGCTTTTTGGTGACCTTGCCGGTGGTCATCAGGTAAGGAATGGGGGACAAAATGTGGGATCCATCAATGCCGTTGCCGGCCGATCCCAGTTCCAGGTTGTCGCGAGTGGCGGCCCAGGAGGCTTGCTTGACCACTTCCACATCGGGCATTCCGTATTTGGCGAAGAGGCCCTTTTCCTTGGCGATGATCAGAGGGGCTGCGTCGGTGAGGGCGATGAAGCCGAGCTTGGCTTTGGTCACTTCCGGCGGGGCGATCGAGGCGGCCGGCGAAGGGCTGCCCCCGGCGGAGTCGCCACCGGCCGGGCTGCTGGCGGCTTGGTTGCCACCTCCAGCAGCACAACCATGAATCGCGACGGTGGCTCCGGCAGCGGTGGCGGCGGTGAACAGGAATTTGCGGCGGGAAAAGCTGCTCATGGTTGCTGAGTTTGAAGGTAAAGAGGGGGAGTAAACGATCGGGGAGGATCGCGTGGTCTGTTGGGTGTTGGGAGCTAAGGCCGGGTTGGGTTACGCCTCGGCCAGGGCGGGCGTTTTGCGCTCGGCTTGGAAATGCTCCACCAGCAAGTCCACCAGCACATCATTCAGGTCTTCGCAGGGAACGCCTTTCATGACCCGATCGCCCAAGTGGGCCTCCTTGCCCACCTTGCCGCCAAGGAAAATATCCACGGCCTCGACGGTTTTGCCGTCCTTGCGGGCCTTGCTGCCCATCAAGCCGATGTCGGCCACTTGAGGTTGGCCGCAGGAGTTGGGGCAGCCGGTCCAGTGAATCCGCACCGGCTGGGGAAGCTTGACCCGATCGGTGACGGCTTGGGCCACGGCCAGGGCACGCTGTTTGGTTTCAATCAGCGCAAAGTTGCAAAACTGCGACCCCGTGCAGGAGACCAGTTCCCGCACGAGGGGGGCCGGGGCGATCGAGAAGGTTTTCAAAAGCGGCTCTTGGGTAAAGACCGCTAACCGGGAATCGGGAATGTTGGTGATGATCACGTTTTGCTCAACGGTGAAGCGCAGTTCACCGCTGCCGTAGATATCCGCCAGCCGCGCCAGATCAAACATTTGGCGCGCATTCAGCCGACCCACGGGAATGTGTAACCCGGCATAGTTGAGGCCCACTTGCTTTTGGGCGTGGATGCCGATGTGGTCGCGTTTGTCCCAGCAATATTCGTCCTGCTCAGCGGCGGTGAGCAGGGGAAATCCCAGTTGCTTTTCCACGGCAGCCCGGAATTTTTCAATTCCCCACTCATCAATCAGCCACATCAACCGAGACTTTTGGCGGTTGGCGCGGGGGCCATGATCCCGATAAACCACCAAGATTGCTTCGCAAAGGGAAACCACATCACGCGGATCCACCCAGGCATTGAGGGGAATGGCGGGGGCCACGCGGCTGGCGGAAAAGAACCCGCCCACCACGACGTTGAACCCGAGTTTGTCGTCTTTGTAGGCGGGGATGAAGGCGATGTCGTTAATTTCGGCGTGAACCGAGTTGTCGCGGCTGCCGTCGATCGCGATGTTGAATTTGCGGGGCAGGTTGCTGAAGCTGGGGTTGCCATCACCGTTGTTGGTGATCATGTCCTGCACTTTGCGCACCAGCCCCCGGGTGTCGATCAACTCGTCGGCATCAATGCCGGCCACGGGGGAACCGGTGATGTTGCGCACGTTGTCCATGCCTGATTGGATGCTGGTGAGGCCGGCGCGATCGAGCTGTTGGAAAATTTCAGGAATGTCATCCAGCCGAATCCCGCGTAATTGCAGGTTTTGGCGGGTGGTAATGTCGGCGCTGCCATCGTCGCCGTAGCGCTCAACGATGCTAGCGAGGACGCGCAGTTGGCCGCTGGTGCAAATGCCGTGGGGCAACCGCATCCGCAACATGAACTTTCCGGGAGTGACCGGGCGAAAGAACACCCCTAGCCACTTCAGACGGTGATTCAAGTCGTCTTCGGGGAGGTTTTCCCAACCCAAGCGGGCAAAGGTGGCGAGTTCGTGTTTAACTTGCAGTCCGTCTTTTTCGGCTTTGAATTTCTCAAACTTGGTGAGTTTGGAACTTGCCGGGGCGATCGCTTGAGCCATAGTTACCAGCGAGGGGGTCAATGCCGGTGGGTAAAAACTTCTGACCGCTGGCCGGAGCCAGGGAGTATTCGGTCAGAAGTTGTAGTTGCTAGAGCTGAGAATGGGCAAATGCTAGCGATCGCGCCCCAGGGCTTTTGTAATCCAAGTTACAAAAAACTTTACAGAATCCTTTTTAAGCATGAATCTCATGCAACTTCTGCATTTAAGCACCTGTCAACTGCTAGATTCCGTTCCGATCGCCCCGATCGCCAGCGCCAAATGACCGATCGCCTCGGCCCAAAACTGAACCAGGCGATCGGCCTCCCAAAACCGGCAAAACCCTTAGAAAAAACCTCAGAACGCAGGACTTAGGACGCAGAACTTAGAACGCAGAACTTAGAACGCAAAGGTGGTGCGCACCACTCCCACCACCTGCGTGCCGTTATCCTCATCATGTTCCGGGTTCACAATCACGATCACCCCCGGCGTGATGGCGATGTTATCCGTCAGCCGGTGGCGGTAGAGGGCTTCCACATGCAACGACGTGTCCCGATCCTCACGGCTGGTCAAGTCGTTTTGGGTGGTTTTCGGCGGCATCCCCACCACCAGGCCGCCCACATTGCCCTCCTTGAATAAGTCCGGGAAAGCCATCGTCACGGCCCAAGTCCAGATATCCGCATTTGCCCCCCGATCGCCCCCCGATTTGGCCTCGGCATCCGTATAGGCCACCCAACCGGACAGGTTGAAACGTGGACTGAATTGCACTGCCCCAATTAGCCCATAGGAATTGGCGGCAGTATCCACCCGATCGAACGGCCGCTGGGCAAAGGCGCTGCCGATGTTGTCCGTAATGTTCACATCCGCTTCATCGAAGTAGGTGTGGGTGAAGGTGAAACCAATACTGGTGCTGGGGGTGGGTTGATAGAGCAATTGCCCCAAAATGCCGTAGCTGCCATTGAACAGCCCCGCCTCATCATCCGGGCTGCTGGCCCGAGGCGCACGGTAGGCCACATCGGCCGACCAATGTTGATTAAAACGATGCTGAATTCCCACGCCGGGGCCGCGCAACCCGCGATAGATTGAGCTATAGCGCCCAAATCGTGACAGGGCCCCGGAACTGTCACTGCGTAGATATACGTTCAGGGGATCCGTGATCCCATCGGTGCCGTGGCCATTGGCAATTAACCAAGCTCGGGTGCGATCGCCCAGGGGAAAGCGGTAGTACAAATCCCCCAACCGGAGCTGGCCGCCGCTGTTGCCATCAAACCCCAAGCGGGTCATGCTGGTTCCCGTCAAATCCCCATCGATCGGGATGATGTTGTTGCTTTGCAGCCGCACCCGCAACTCGTCTTTACCGGTAAAGCTGGTGTTGAAATTCAGCCGCACCCAATAGGCAAAGGTGGTGTTGTAGTCCAAATCGCCGCCGCCCGCTTTTTCGTCGCCCCACACATCGGCCAGGGCAAACATGGCTTCGGACTGGAGCTTGGTGGCCGGCGCAAAGCGATTAGCCTCCAACTCTGCCGCGCGGGCTTCCAGGGCATCCACTCGCCCCCGCAGGCCGGCCAACTCTGCGGCAAATTCCTCTTGCAGTTTTTGCAATTTCCGCAGGTCTTCCTTGGTCGCGAGTGGATCCGTGGCGGATTTGATTAGCTCATTGATCCGATCGAGACAGGCATTCAACCCGGCCGCAAATTCATAGCGACTGAGGGGCCGGTTGCCCTTGAACGTGCCATCGGGATAGCCAGCAATGCAGCCATAGCGCTCCACCAAGGATTGCAGCGCCTGAAACGCCCAATCGGTGGGTTGCACATCCGAGAGCTGTGAAACGGCGGTGACCTGGGCCAGGTCATCCGTGCCTAAGGGATCAGTGCCCAGCAGGTCGGCTTCGGTGGCCACCGTGGGGCGATCGGCCAAGGTCAGCACAGGAATTTCCGAGGCGATCGCCCCCGTGGGTATTCCTAAAATCAGGGTCAAAAGGGGCAAAAGAGCGGAGCTAGAGAGTAGTGGCAGAAAGCGATGGGTCATGGGTTAGTCCTCAATAAATTGCCAAGCGATTGAGGGGAGATTCACGGCGGCTCAGTGAATTGTTGCCCAGAAAAAGCTGGCTCCCCGCCAATGATTCACCTCTGCTACTTCCAAAAAGCCGGATCAGGTATTTACGCTGAATGGTCGCACCGGATTTAGAAAGAGAACACGGTGCGCACCACACCCACCACTTGGGTCTCGTTATCGTTGTTATGCTCCGGGTTGAAAATCGCAATCACACCGGGCGTAATGGCAATGTTGTCCGTGAGCTGGTGGTAGTAGAGCGCCTCCAGGTGGAACGAGGTATCGCGATCTTCGCGGCTGTCCACATCGTTTTGGGTAGCCTTGGGCGGCATCCCGAAAATAATCCCGCCCAAGTTGCCTTCCTTGAATAGATCCGGAAAGGCCATCGTGACGGCCCAATTCCAAATGTCGGCATTGGCTCCCCGATCGTTGCCGGACTTGGCTGTTGCGTCGGTGTAGCCCACCCAACCGGACAGATTGAAACGAGGACTAAACTGCACCGAACCGATCAACCCATAGGAGTTGGCCAACGTATCAACCCGACTGAAGGGCTGTTGGGCAAAGGCACTGCCCACGCCATCTGTGATGTTCACGTCGGCTTCGTCAAAGTAGGTGTGGGCGAAGGTGAAGCCAATGCCAGCGTTTTTGCTGGGCTGATATAGGATTTGGCCCAAAATGCCGTAGCTGCCGTTGAACAGGCCCGCCTCATCAGCCGGGTTGCTGCCCTGGGGCGCACGGTAGGTCAGATCCACAGACCACCGATCGCTAAAGTCATGCTCGATCGCGATCCCGGGGCCCCGAACACTGCGGTAGATCGAACTAAAGCGACCAAACCGGGACAGGGAACCGGAACTGTCACTGCGCAGAAACGAATTCAACGGATCGGCAATGCCGTCAGTTCCTTGACCGCTGGCAATCAGCCACAGGTGGGTTTTCTGCCCGATCGGGAAACGATAGTGCAGATCGTCCAATCGGAACTGATTGTTGCTGTTGCCATCGAAAGCCAGGCGGGTCATGCTGGTTCCCGTCACAGCCCCATCGATCGGGATGATGTTGTTGCTTTGCAGCCGCACCCGCAGCTCATCCTTGCCCGTAAAGCTAGTGTTGAAGTTCAGCCGCGCTCGGTAGGAAAACGCGGTGTTGTAATCCAAGTCACCGCCGCCGGCCCGCCCATTACCAAACACATCATCTAAGGCAAAAATCACTTCGCCTTTCAGTTTGGTGGTGGTCGAAAACTGGTTGGCTTCCAGCTCGGACGTGCGGGCTTCCAGGGCATCCACTCGCCCCCGGAGGCCGGCCAGCTCCGCTGCGAATTCCTCTTGCAGTTTTTGCAATTTCCGCAGGTCTTCCTTGGTCGCGAGTGGATCCGTGGCGGACTTGATTAGCTCATTGATCCGATCGAGACAGGCATTCAACCCGGCCACAAATTCATAGCGACTGAGGGGCCGGTTGCCCTTGAACGTGCCATCGGGATAACCGGCAATGCAGCCATAGCGCTCCACCAAGGATTGCAGCGCCTGAAACGCCCAATCGGTGGGTTGCACATCCGAGAGCTGTGAAACGGCGGTGACTTGAGCCAGGTCATCCGTGCTGAAATGATCGGTTCCCAACATGTCGGCTGCGGTGGCCACCGCCGGGCGATCGGCCAAGGTCAGCACAGGAATTTCCGAAGCGATCGCCCCCGTGGGTATTCCCAAAATCAGGGCAAGAAAAGGCAGCAGTGAATAATGAACGAGTCGTGGAGCAAAGGGATGGATCATCAGAAATTCCTAGGCGTTTCCTGGGGAGCTAGCGGGTAGCTATTCTGTGGGGCTAGCTGGCAGGTAGAATTCGCAGTCAACGCACGAGCACCCAAAACAGAAATCTTCAGATTCATAACCCATGGTGAATTCAGATGTCATCCCAAATTTTGCTGATTTCTACCCTCAAACTCCTTAGTTCTTGATTCGCGTTCTAACTTCAGATCTGTCAATTTTTCTGATCATTTCTGATTTTTTCCTTCGTCAAATTTCACTTTGCTTGCTGTTTGCGCATCCTTGGCAGATATCTAGCCATGGTTGATCGTGATTGATTGCAGATCCCGATCGCGTATCAATCAAGACAGGGCGATACAGAGATCCGCTGAGCGATTGGAGCCGCTGAGCTGCCACCGGTCGATCGAGCCATGCGGGCGAATTCATAGGCGATAATGGAGGGGACTCTGTACTGAAATTGCCGTCAAGCCACCCCGATCGATTGTCTGCCCGCCTTTGCAAACAGGCCCGGCCGCCAATCCGTCAGGGCGGCTTGATTTGTGTCTCTACCGGTTGGCTATGACTGTGAATCTTGCTGCTGCGCAAACCCCGTCCGATCGCCGCTCTGAAACTGACTGGCGGCTTTTTTTGCGACTGGTGCCCTACGCCCGTCGCAGCGGCAAGCTGCTGATTGTGTCGCTGATTTTGTTGCTGCCCTTGTCCTTGGGCAATGCATTGCAACCAATTTTGGTGGGTCAAGCCATCTCGCTGATTCGAGGCGAGGCCAGCGCCTGGGATTTTCTGGAAGCGATGCCCCTGCGATCGGGTCTGAACACGGTGGGGCTGTTGGTGTTGGTGACGGTGGCGGTGCGGTTGGCGCTCCAGGGGCTTCAGGGCTACCTGGTGCAGGAAGTGGGCCAACGGATTACGGCGGATATTCGTAATGATTTATTCGATCATGTGACCGCGCTGGCCATGCGCTTTTTCGATCGCACGCCCGTGGGTCGGTTGATCACCCGCCTAACCAGTGATGTGGATGCGTTAGGTGAAGTTTTTTCCACGGGCGCGATCGGGATTGTGAGCGACCTATTATCGATCGTGGTGTTGGTGGCCACAATGCTGACTTTGCAATGGCAATTGGCGTTATTGCTGTTGCTGATGTTGATCCCGATCGCGGGGGCGATTGTTTATTTCCAAGGGGAATTTCGGAAAGCCAACTATCGGGCCCGAGAGCGGTTATCGGATTTGAATTCGATGCTGCAAGAAAATCTGGTGGGTGTGAATGTGGTGCAGTTGTTCCGTCGAGAACGCTACAACGCTAAACAGTTTCGGAAGACCAATCAAGACTATATTCACGAAGTCGATCGCACCATCTTTTTCGACTCGGCTGTTTCAGCCACCTTGGAATGGATTTCCCTCGTTGCGATCGCCGGTGTGCTTTGGTATGGCGGCGCATTGGTGGCGGGCAAAACGATCGAGTTTGGAACCTTGGCGGCTTTCATTCTCTTTGCCCAGCGGATGTTTGATCCCTTGCGAGAATTTGCCGAAAAATTCACCGCCATTCAAGCGGGATTCACCGCCATTGAACGAATTAACGGGATCTTCTCGGAGCCGATCGAAATCCAAGACCCGCCCAAGGTCGATCGCACCCAATTTGCCAGCCTGAAAACCCGTGGTGAAATTCGCTTTGAGCATGTTTCCTTTGGCTACAAAGCCGATGAAATTGTGCTCCACGACCTAGACTTCACCATCCATCCCGGCGAAAAAGTGGCCTTCGTGGGGCCCACGGGCGCGGGCAAATCTTCAATCATCCGGCTACTCAGCCGTTTATACGAAGTCACTGAAGGGCGAATTCTGCTCGATGGCGTGGACATTCGCGACATGGCCCAGGCCGATTTGCGCCGAGAATTAGGGATTATTTTGCAAGATGGATTTCTCTTTTCCGGCGACGTAAAAAGCAACATTACCCTCGGGGAAAATTATGGGCTGACCGAGGTGCAAGCCGCCGCCGAACGAGTCAGCATTGATGAATTTATCCGGCAATTACCCCAAGGCTATGATTCGGAGTTGCGTGAGCGCGGCACCAATTTATCGGGCGGTCAAAAGCAGCTTTTGGCCTTTGCACGGGTGGCCATTCGAGAACCCAAAGTGCTGATTTTGGATGAAGCTACGTCCAGTTTGGATGTGGCCACGGAAGCGGTTATTCAAGCAGCGGTTGATCGGATGATGCGCGATCGCACAGCGATTATTATTGCGCACCGACTGTCCACCATTCGCAATGTTGATCGTATCTTTGCTCTCAAGCGGGGGCGTTTGGCGGAGTCTGGAACCCACGATCAATTGATGGATTTAGATGGCCTGTATGCCAGTCTTTATCGATTGCAAATGCTGGGAGCAAATGTTTAGCAATCGGTTGACTTTACCGAGCGATCGGTGATTTTATGCGATCGCCCCACCCAAGCACCCCAACAGCCCCGCGATCGCCTGCCGCTAATTCTGATCGATGTTTTCGATCGAGTTGTAAAACAGAGACAGATTAGACAAACCCCACGGGAGGCTAAGTGATGGAACCGCTGGCAATGGGCGCAACGGCGATCGGGGTGTTGCTGCTGAAAAAGTCGGCGGAAACCACCAGCGAACGGTTAACCCAGGAAGTGCTGGAGCCGATCTTGCCCCAAATCCGAACAGCGGTGGGTGCTTTGGCGGCTCCGATGCGCGATCGGGTGGCGGCCCTGGGCGATCGGGTGGCGGCGCGGCTCCCGGCGGCTAATCTGAAAAATCCGTTCGACGATTGGACGCTGTTGGAGGCGATCGTGCTGGCAGAGGCGGCCGATCCGGCAACGGCGGCCACAGTGAGCGAGGTGGCGGCTAGCTTACCGGCGATCAACAGCAAAATCGATCAGCAAAAGACTGGCGTGATGTTTAACGATCCAGTCGAGCGGGTTGCCTTTGAGTTAAGCTGGCAAGCCCTGAGCCAGGAAGTACAACGGCTGGCGGTGTTGTTGGGTTGCTTTGGGCCGGCTCCGGTGTTGTGGGAGTGGGTGCAGGGTTGCAGCCTCCGAAGTTTATATAGTCTGGTGCAAGCTGCCCTTCAGCAAGGTCGCGCCGCCGAACTCTCCGACCACCCCCTCACCCAAGCCATTCTGAAACAACTCACCACCCCACCCAAAACCCCGTAAGGTGCGTAGGGCAACGGTGCGCAGATTCCCGAGATGGGTTTTGTACCCTACGCACCGCCACCATCGATGCGGCCAAACCGACTCGTGATCTCGAGGAGCGATCGACGGTGCGTGGGAGCCAAGTCAGCCAAACCGTTACCACAAAGGTGTTTTCCTACACCCCCTTGTGGTTTCAATCGAGTATGGGTCAGATTCCCCGCCGCTCTGCGGCGAAAACAAAAAGCCTGCAATCCAAATCTTTAGGTTTGGGAGCAGATCCAATTCCATACCCCGTCCGCTTGCGGCGGGGTTCTTGATTCCTCGCCCAGCCCGGGGGCCGGGCGCTGCTCTAAGCGCTCTGAGAGGATGTTTGGAAACTATCTTTCGGCCCGTGCCAAGCACCAGTAGTTGTGGGGGCAAGGGGCTTAAGCCCCTTGTCTACGTCGATCACTGAAGCGAACAGAGTAGCAATTTTGGCTTTTCAGACATCCTCTCAAAGGACGGGGTTTCAGACCCAGGAGTTTTTGATGAAAATCAGCTTGCCGTGCCAGTAGGTCTAAATCAACCGCGTTCGGCAATCGACACCACCAGCCGCCCGCCCTCAATCCGTCAACCTATGCTTTACTATCGACAAGCATCCCGACTTCGGATCTATTGCAATCCATCCCCCTTTGCAGTCAATGACCTCTGAATCGATTCGCCAGCGCTCTGACCTGCTTGGAACGCAAATCATTACCCGAAACACCGGCAAGCGCCTGGGCATCATCAGCCAGGTTTGGGTCGATATTGATCGCCAGGAGATTATTGGCTTTGGCGTAAAGGACAATATCCTCGCCGTTTCGGCCATGCCGCGCTTCATGAATCTGGATAGCATCAGTCAAATTGGTGATGTGATCCTGGTGGAGGACGATCGGGCGATCGAGGATTACATTGAAGCGGATGCCTACAACACCTTGATTGGTTGTGAGGTGATCACCGAAACCGGCGAACTGCTGGGGAAGGTGCGCGGGTTCAAGTTTGATGTGGAAGATGGCAAGCTGGTTTCGATCGTCATTGCCTCGATCGGCCTGCCCCAAGTGCCCGAACAGGTGATCAGCACCTATGAACTCCCGATCGAAGAAGTGGTCAGCACGGGCCCCGATCGGCTGATTGTGTTTGAAGGGGCCGAAGCCCGCCTGATTCAACTCAGTGTTGGTGTTCTGGAGCGTTTGGGCCTCAGCAGCCCTCCCTGGGAACGGGATGAAGAGGATCTGTACTTTACCCCCACCGCTGCCCCCGGCAACCAACTGGCCTCCGGGTTGCGCACCGAAGCCCGTCCAGAAATTCGCACCGAAACCCGGGCTGAGCGCCGCTACGAAGAGGAAGCTTGGGAAGAGGAAACCTGGGAAGAGCCGGCCCCGCGCTATGGCCAACAACGCCGCCAAGATTACGACGAGGACGACAACTGGAGCGATCAGCCCCCGCGCCGCGAACGAGATCGCGAGTATGTGCGGGAAGATGAGTATGACTATGAGGAAGTCTACGATCGCTACGATGACAACGTAGATTCCGATGCTTGGACCGATGAGGAACCGGGCTACCGCGCACCCAAGCTAGAGATTCCCGAGAAGGTGCGGCAACGGGAACCGGAATACGAAGACTACTAATGCCTGTCGTCGTTGAGCACGAAACCCTAGATCTGCCGTCAGCGAATCATGGGTCTACGTGGTCAACGGCCACAACCGGTTGGCAAGAGCGAGCACGAAACCCTAGATCTGCCGTCAGCGAATCATGGGGGACAAGGGGCTTAAGCCCCTTGTTACGACGATTAGGGTAGGTGTTACGACGATTAGGGTACGTGTTACGACGATTAGGGCACGGAAGATCAACCGCTTCAGCATCACCTCGAAAGATGACGACACCCCCTAAGGCTGGTGCGGAATCGTTTGAGCGGCCCGATCGCCCTGCTGCCTGGTTCCTTTTGCCTGAGCTGGCCCCAAAAATCGGCTCGAACGGTGCTCCCGCAATTGGCCCCTGAAATTCAGTATGTTTAGGGTGGCGGCGCAAAACCCAGATCATGCAGCGATCGAACCTAAGCAAACGGAGCCGACCCCTTCTGGCCCAACGCGCCATGACGGGCGAGCGGATCACGCTGCGCACCACGGGGAAAGCGGGCGGCGAAGGGGAAATTTATCAAGTTGCGGAAGAATCTAGCCTGCTGGCCAAGATTTATCACCCCGACCAACGATCGCCCGATCGAGTGGCCAAACTGGCTGCCATGTTGAACGATCCGCCGCTGGATCCGTTGGAACCACCGATTACGATCGCCTGGCCAGTGGATGCGGTGGTGGTGGATGGGGCGATTATTGGGTTTTTGATGCCCAAAGCACCCGAAACCCGCCCCCTGCACGAGGTTTACACGCCCAAGATGCGACGGCGCGAGCTGCCGGGCCTCACCTATCGCTACCTGGTGCGGATGGCTCGCAATCTGGCTGCCGCTGTCGATGTGCTCCATGAACGGGGCTACACGATCGGGGATGTGAACGAGTCCAACGTGCTGGCCGCCCCCACCGCCCTGGTGACCCTGGTGGATACGGATTCGTTTCAGGTGGTTGATCGTCAACAGCGGCGCACTTTCCGTTGTCCCGTAGGCAAGCCGGAATATACGCCCCCGGAACTGCAAGGGCGCAACTTTCGAGAGGTCGATCGCACGGCGGCCCAAGACTGTTTTGGGTTGGCGGTGTTGCTCTTTCAGTTGTTGATGGAGGGAACCCACCCCTTTGACGGCGCTTTTTTGGGATCTGGCGATCCGCCCCTGATTGACCAACGGATTGCGGCCGGGGAATTTCCCTACAGTGCTCGATCGCCCCGTTGGAAACCCAAGCCGATCGCGCCGCCCTTCGCGGGCCTCGATCCGCAATTGCAAAATCTCTTTCGCCAGGCCTTTGAAACCCGCCACCCGGCCGATCGGCCCAGCGCCCGTCAGTGGGCCGCCGTTTTGGACAGCGCTGAAAACCACCTCGTGACCTGTAGCACCAATCCCCAGCATGTCTACTTTGGCCATCAGGGTTCCTGTCCCTGGTGCGATCGGGCGCGACAGTTTCGAGGGCGCGATCCCTTTCCCTCTCCGGCCGCCATCCGGCGCGGCGAGCATATCCAACTGGCCAAAACACACCGCAAGGCTCCCCGGGTCGTGACCCCGCCGCCCATCGCCGCCAGCATCCAAACGATTCCCCTGCGCCCCCTGCCGCCCACCGTCACCGCCCGCAACTATTGGCTGGCTCCCGGCTATTCCCGATCGAGCGCTTGGGTCTCCGCCATTGGATTGGGTTGCTGTTTTTTGGTCTCCGCCGCCATCATTGCCAGCCGAGAAGCCCTCGACTTTTCCACCCCCGGAGTCCCCGCCCTGATCCCCCGTGTCCTGACGGCTCGCCCCCCTGTCCTTAGCCCAGAACAGCAGCGCCTGGCCCTGATCCAATTTGACAGCACCCGCAGCCAAATCGAAGGCCTCACCAATCAGCTCACTCAAGAAATGGTGACCCTGATGCAGGATCCCGATCGGCCCCTCGTGCGGCTTTCCCGATCGGCCCTCACGGAGCGATCCCAACGGGCGATCGCCGCTGCCTTGGGCAAGCCGGGCCTGTTTTATGGCAATGGAACCATTTCCGGCTCCTTACCTCCGGACGGGGAGGCCACCCAAACGGTGCTGCAAATTCAATGGATTGAAGCCATTTCCGAATATCAACGACGAATTTTGGGCGATCAATACGCTTGGGGCTATCTGGATTCCGCCACCGTCCGCCACCTCACGGCCGACTCTCGCCAAATTTTGCTGGACTCGCTCACGCCTGTTCCTGTGGCGGTTCCCAGCACGCTCACCCAGCCCGATCGCCCCGCCAATCAACCCTAGGGAGCAAGGCCATGGAGTTATGAAAGGGAGTCGCAAAAGAGAGTCACGAAAGGATTGATGGATGCTCCCATGCACCGAGAATGGAGCGCGGCCCAACCGATCGGGAATGGTCGCGAATCCGGGATGGTCGATCGAGCCGTGGCCCATGAATCGATCGGCCCATTGCCCCCCAAATCCCATAGGGGCGCATGGCGATGCGCCCTCCGGTACGCGAGATCTCCGAGGGCCAATTCGTTTCGATCAATCCTGGCGGAGGGCGTACAGCGGTACGCCCCTACCCGTTTGTTTGTTGGGTTTGAATTTGGTTGATTGCCCAGCGCGTGGTTTCGGCTGATGGTGAACCGATGCGTTCTAGGATTTCGAGGGAGATTGATAGATCGACCAAACCGGCTTCAATTTGCCCGAGCTTGGTGGCCTTGAGCCAACCCAGCCATTGCAGCGTCATGGCTTGGCCCCGGATATTGCCGATTTGCTCCCAGGTTTCCAGGGATTGCTGATAGAGGGCGATCGCCTGCTCGATCTCGCCCCGGTTGGCGTAGAGGATGCCCAGGCAGTGCAGGGTGCGGCTTTGCCCTGGGCATTGCCGAGTTTGCTCAGTGATTTCCAGGGATTGCTGATAG